>CAVXVM010000001.1:0-4460 GCA_963765025.1 uncultured Acidobacteriaceae bacterium
CCACCCCATGCACGGGATAAGCTCCCGCCTCGGCCAGTCCGGCAGCATGGAACAGCGCGTGATACCGCCGCGCCACTGTGCGCCGCAACTGGTTCCATCCGTCGATATAGCGCAGTTTCACCCCGAGCACCGCGCCCTGGAAGCCGTCCATCCGGGTATTCCAGCCCACTTCGTCGTGGTAGTAGCGCCGCCGCATGCCGTGCTGGCGCAGCATTTTTACCCGTTCGGCCAGCTCCGGGGAATTCGTCGTCACCATGCCGGCGTCGCCCGCCGCGCTCAGATTCTTGGTGGGATAAAAACTGAAGGCCGCGATATCGCCCAGCCCGCCCGCCTTCACTCCGCCCCATTCCGCGCCCCAGGCCTGCGCTGCATCTTCGATTACTTTCACGCCATGCTCTCGTCCAAAACGAGGAAAAAAACCGGCAACCTGGCCGTAGAGGTGCACCGGCATAATCGCGCTCACGCTCTTCCCCTGCGGGCCTTCCAAAACGGCTTCAACCGCCGCCGGCGAAAGATTGAAGGTGGCTGGATCGATGTCCGCCAGCAGCGCCGTACCCCCCGCCCGCAAAATCGCGCTCACCGACGCAAAAAAGCTGAAAGGCGTCGTCACCACGGCGCTGCCCGGCCCAACCCCAACCGCGGCCAGCGCCAGCCACAATGCGTCGGTTCCCGAGGAGCAGCCCAGCGCGTGGGCCACGCCCAATTGCCCCGCCGCCGCCTTCTCAAAGGCGGCAACATGCTCGCCTAGAATGAATTGCTGCGTCTCAAGCACATGGCCCAACGCCTCCACGAGCTCCTTCTGGAGAGGCTGGTACTGGCGTTTCAGGTCGAGCATGGGAACGGGGCCCTTGGGGGTCTCGGCCCTGGTTGTTTGAGCTGAGGAGGCTGGCGAGTTTGCTGTGTCTTGCACGCAGCTATTCTAGCAGCGGTCAGGAGCCGCCCATACCACGCAGGATGAGCCGAAACGGGAGCTTGAGGCATGTTTGACGGGTGTCGCAGTTGAAAAGACGCCCGAACCGCTATAAGCTTGACCTATTGCGGGAGTTCATGGGTTCGGGGTTGCCGGAACCATGCCCGTCGTTTTGTTGAACCGTAAGTGAACCAAAATTCAACCCTTCAAGAAGAGAGCAGGAGATCGGCACATGGAGAACAAGCCGGCACAAAACATTCAGGACACATTTCTGAACACCGTTCGCAAGGACAAAACCCCCATTACGATTTATCTGGTCAGCGGCGTCAAGCTCACCGGAAAAATCCGGTCCTTCGACAAGTACTCAGTGCTGTTGGAAAACAACAGCCAGGAGCAATTGATCTTCAAGCACGCCATTTCAACCGTGGTCAGCAACCGGAGCGTCATGCATACTGAGCATCGTCCCGGTGCGGTTGCCACGGGTATCGGCCCCTCCCCTGTTGCGGTTTCGTCAGCCGCTCCGATCACAGCGGAGCAGCGATAGCACTCGGGAAGCGGCCAGGTTTGGCAGAAGAAGGTCGCAGGATGGGCGTGACAGCCGCAAGGCGCGAACGCGCCGTCCTGGTAGCAGTGGACCTCGGCGTCCGCTCTTCGGTCAGTCGCGCAGTTGCGGCTGGCAGCCGAGCAGCCTCGTCCGGCGCTCGTCAGCTGGTCCCCGGTCCCGACGGTCTGTCAGCTCAAGACCCATCCAGCCAACAGTCTGGCACACAAAACCAAACCGCGTTCGACGGCGAACCTGTCCTTGCCCCTGAAGCCCTTGCTCCGCCCTCGGCTGCGCACGCGCGCAGTTTAGCGCGTGGACTCACCGGCCTCACCACCGAGGAGTCTCTGGCAGAATTTCGCGAGCTGGTCTTGAGCGCCGGAGGCGAGGTGGCCGCCGAACTCCTCCAGCGCCGCTCGAAACTCGATCCAGCCACTTTGGTCGGCTCCGGAAAAGTAGAAGAAATTGCCGGCGTCGCCGCCTCCGTTGACGCTGATCTGGTCCTCTTCGACCACGACCTTTCGCCCACGCAATTGCGCAACCTTGAGGCGGCGCTTCCTTGCCGCGTGCTTGACCGAACCCAGTTGATCCTCGACATCTTTGCCCGCCACGCTCGCACCCGCGAAGGCCAGTTGCAGGTGGAACTGGCGCAGCTCGAATACATGCTTCCGCGCCTCACCGGGCGCGGCAAATCCATGTCGCAACTCGGAGGCGGCATCGGCACCCGCGGCCCCGGAGAAACCAAGCTTGAAACCGATCGCCGCCGCATCCAGCAGCGCATCGACCATCTCAAGCTCAATCTCGAATCCGTGCGCAGTGTCCGCAAACAGCAGCGTCAGCGGCGCGAGGCTGTTCCCGTGCCCACCGTGGCCCTGGTCGGCTACACCAACGCCGGCAAGAGCACGCTGTTCAACGCCCTTACTGGAGCGCAGGTGCTCCAGTCTTCACGCATGTTTGCCACGCTCGATCCCAAACTTCGCGCCATTGAGCTGCCCAGCCGCCGAAAGATCCTTCTCTCTGACACGGTCGGCTTCATCCGCAATCTGCCCCACACCCTGGTCACCAGCTTCAGGGCCACGCTTGAAGAAGTGGCGCAGGCTGAAGTGCTGCTTCACGTGCGCGACGCCGCCTCCACCTACGGCGACGAGCAGAAAACGCAGGTCGAAAAAGTTCTCGGCGAACTCGACTCGCTCTCCAAGCCGCGCATCGAGGTCATGAACAAGATTGACCTGCTCGGCCCGCACGAACGCCAGGGCCTTGCGGACCGTGCGAACTCCGGGGGCGAAGTTGCCGTCTCGGCTGTGACCGGCGAGGGCCTTGACTGCCTGCTCGCCGCCATCGACGCCGCTCTCCACTCCGATCCCATTCTGTCTGCGGAGCTGCGCATCCCCCAGCAGGAAGGCGCCGTCCTTGCCGCAATCGATGCCGGCATGGTGGTCCACAGCCGCGCCTACGAAGGCAACCTGGTCAAGCTTTCCGTATCCGGTCCCGCCTCGCTCCTCGGCCGCCTGAGAAAATACCGCCTCCGCGACGAGTAAGCTTGCTCTTGAAAACTTTCTTCATCTGATGCGTATTCCGCAAGGAGAAAATCGCATGAACCCGGCTGATCACGATGCGGGCCCCACCATCACTACCCTCTCCACCCGCGAAGTCTATCGCAACCACTGGATGCGCCTGCGCGAAGACGAGATCCTTCGCTCCAATGGTCAAAAGGGCATCTACGGCGTGGTTGAAAAATCTGACTGCGCCATCATCCTGCCCGTTGACCAGGGAAGGGTCTGGCTGGTCGAGCAGTTCCGCTACACCATCCAGGAGCGCGCGCTCGAGTTGCCCCAGGGCGGCTGGGAAATGGACGTCGAATTTCCAGAGGAGCTGGCGCGCGGCGAACTGAAAGAGGAGATGGGCCTCGCTGCCGAGTCAATGACCTGTCTTGGCGCCCAATGGGTCGCCTACGGCTTCGTGCGCCAGAAGATGCACGTCTTCCTGGCCACCGGGCTCACCCCAACCCAGAACGATCCCGACCCCGAGGAACACGACCTCGTGGTTCGTTCATTGTCGGTCGAAGAGTTTGAGCAAATGATGCTCGACGGCCGCATCCGCGACGGATGCACGCTCGGCGCCTGGGGCCTGTATCTGCTGTGGAAGGCGAAGCGCTAAGGCTGGCCGCTTAAGTTTTCGGTTTTGAAAGGGCGCGGCTTTAGCTGCGCCACAACGCGACTAATAAAAGAAACTTGGGCTTTAGCCCCCGGGGGAGAGCTCGATAGCGACGACCAGCCGCTTACGAAACGAATTTGAGTGAAATAATAACGTCATGGCCGTTCGAATCACAGTCGACATCTCGGACCCGCTTCACGACCGACTAATGCGCCGAGCCGAAAGTTCAGGCGTCTCGATCAGCAACCTTATCGTGTCCGCAATCGAGCGCGCTTACTCTGCTCAAAGGAACGGCGCTCGGGTGACCGGTCCGCTTGTTCGCACCGCTGGCGAACGGGGAACGCGGTTCCCGATAGATGAGAACCCGCATGACCTGGCTTTTCCTGATCCGGAGGTGTAGCTGCCCCCTCCGGGTTGACCGCAAGCACCCTACGGACGCTCACCCATAGGAATATAAGGCGACGGATAAACCGGCCCGATGTACTCAGCCCGCGGCCGGATCAGACGGTTGTCGTCCAACTGCTCAATCACGTGCGCAGCCCAGCCGGCGATGCGGCTCACCCCAAAGATCGGCGTGTAGAGATCGATGTCGATGCCCAGCGTTGCGTAGGTCGACGCGGAGTAGAAGTCAACATTCGCGTTCAGTTTCTTCTCAGCGTTGATGTAGAGCTCAATCGCCCGCGACATCTCGAACCACTTTGGCTGGCCGGAGTCTTTGCCGAGTTGCTCGCTCATCTTGCGCAGGTGCGTGGCCCGCGGATCTTCCGTCTTGTACACGCGATGCCCGAAGCCTGAAATCTTCTGCCGGGCATTCAGCATGCCCTTCACGTACTCCACCGGGTCTGCGCCCGCCTT
>CAVXVM010000002.1:0-12229 GCA_963765025.1 uncultured Acidobacteriaceae bacterium
TTCCCCGCCACCTGCGCTTCCAGAGGTTCAAGGCGGAAGATGGTCAGGTTGGGATCGATCGAGGCCATCGTGCGCCGCACAAGCTGATCCACATTCTGTTGCGGGCCATTAAATGCGATGAGCATCGCATTCATATTCATGGACGCGGACTCAGTGGAACTCATGGATGTCTCTGTGTAACCGGTGAAGGGCTGCGAGAGCGCGCGCAGGAACACTGCGCGCTGCTCCTGGCGCGGCTGGTTCATCTTGAAATCGGCGAAGACCCCCACAATTTCAAACGCGCTCGAATACTTCACGTCGTCGATGCCAAAGTGCTGGCCGATCGGTTCCTTGTTCGGGAAAAATTTCTTCACAAACGTCTGGTTCACAATCGCAACCTGCGGTGAGCCGGCCGTGTCCTGGTCGGTAAATCCGCGCCCGCGCACAATCGGCACCCCAATGGAATCAAGATAGTGATTGCTCACGCGCACCCACGTGGAACCGCAGTGATCGCCGGGCGCAGGCGCACCGTGGCCCTGCGGAATCACGCACTCGCCCCAGTTGTCCCCTTCGAGCGGGCTGTACGTCGCCAGGCTGAAACTCGCCACGCCTGGCAGGCTCGAGAAGCGGTCTTCCATCTGACGATAGAGCGCAGGCAACCGGTCCGTCGTGTAGCCTGCGCCCACAGGATCAATGTGCACCACGTAGCGGTTCGCGGCCTTGATGCCGAAGTCCTGGTTCTCAAGTTTGGTTAGCGACTTGGTCACCAGGATTGCTGCAGTCAGCAGCACCACTGACAACGCCGCTTGAAAAACCACCAGCGACTTTTGCGGCAGCGACGAACGATCCTTCGTCGCGCGGTTCGCGCCGCGCAGCGCATCAGCAGGCTGCGCGTGCGAGGAGAGCCACGCAGGGCCTGCGCCGAACAGCATGCCCGTCAACAGCGACACCAGGAACGTGAATCCAAGCACCATAAGCGAAGGGCTGGGATCGACGGTCATATTCTTTGCCTCGGGAAATGCGAGCGCCAGGATGGTGCGGCAGCCAAGGTAGGCGACGCACAATCCGGCGAGTCCGCCCATCAAGCCCAGCAACACACTCTCGGTCAGCGTTTGCACCATCACACGCCGCCGCCCCGCACCCAGGGCCATCCGCAACGCAACGCTTGCGCGCCTCGTCGTCGCGCGCGCCAGCATCAGGTTGGCAATATTGGCGCAGGCAATCAGTAGAACAACCGATGAGAGAGCCATCAGCATCTTCAAGCTCTTGCCAGTTTGGCTTTGCATCTGCTGAATGCCCCCGCCGCCGGGCGACAGCACCACGTGCATGCGAGGAACAACCTGGTCGCCGCCATGAGCCATCAGATCCGATTGCGTAGTGAGCCACTGCCGCAACGTTCCGCTCACCTTTGCTTGCAATGCGTCGATGTTGGTGCCCGGACGCACGCGGCCCAACGGGTAAAGCCAGTGCGCGATTGGATGATGAAGATAGGAACTGGCTCCGTGCACATAGGGTTCCGTTTCCACCGGCACCCAAAGGTCAGGCGGATGCGCAGACACGCGGTCTCCGAAGAATCCGGCAGGCGCAATACCTACGACCGTGAACGGCTTCGCCTGGATGTAAATCGTCGATCCGACAATTGACCGATCGGCGCCAAACTCGTTTTGCCACGCCTGAAAGCTCAACACTGCTGTGGGAGCCGACGAGGGAGTATCGTCGCTGTTTGAGAACACACGGCCTGCATAGGGATTCACGCCGAGAGTTTGAAAGTAGTTGCCTGAGACAAACTCGCTGCCGAGCGGCTTGGCCAACTCGTTGCCGCGGCGCACGCTCCACCGCTCCCCTCCTGCCTGCACAGCCGCCAGCTGTTCAAACTCCGGCGTATTGGCCCGCAGATTGCGATAAAGATCATAGGAGAAGATCGACATGTCGCCGGTGGTCGATGAGTCCTCGGGAAATCCGCCTTCCACGCAGCAGTCATCCTTGTCGCCAATGCGATAAAGCTGCGCAGGATCCGCGACCGGCAAAGACCGCATCAGGATTGAGTGCACCAGGGTGAAGATCGCCGAGTTTGCGCCAATCCCCAACGCCAGCGTCAACACAACAGTTAGCGTAAAGCCCGGCGACTTGCGCAGTTGCCGCAGTGCATATCGAATGTCGAGCCATACGTTGGTCATTGTGTCTGTTCTCCTTTGGGGAATTTCCGGATCTATTCGGTTCTAAGTGCCTGCATAGGTTCAATGGACGCCGCTCGGCGCGCCGGAATAATTGATGCCGCCAGCGCAAGCAGAAAAATCGAGACGGCGGCCAGAATCAATACGTAGGGGTCCAGCGCACTGACCTGGAACAGCAGCGTGCGCATAAGTCGCGTGGCAAACATTGCTCCAATCACTCCGATTAAACAACCCGCCAGACCCAGCTTTGCACCTGAGACAACAACCAACCGCAAGACGCTGGAACGTCTCGAACCCAGTGCCAGCCGGATGGCGAGTTCATGCGTGCGTTGCGCGGCGGAAAAGGCAATGACGCTGTAGATGCCCAGCAGCGCCAACAACACAGCCGCAGCAGCGAAGCTCGAAATCACGGCAGTCGAGAAGCGACGAGAAGCCTGGCCTTCCTCCACTACGTGTTCCATCGACTCCACGTGGACCAGCGGAAGCTGGGGGTCCATTGATCGGACAATCGCGCGCAGTGAATCTGCCATCTGCTCGGGCGGCAATTGGCCGCGAACCACAATCGATCCGTAAGTGCCAGTGAGCATGTCCGGGGGCGCAAATCCTGCGATCGAAGCTTTGAACTGGCTTTCCGGTGAGTACATCTGATTCAGCGTTTCGCTATCCGCCGATGTCTGCTTGATGTCGGCGATCTCTCCCACAACGGTCATCCACGGCGTCTGACTTTCTTTCACTCCGATTTTCAAACGCTTGCCGATCGGATCCTGTCCAGGCCAATAGCGCTCGGCGAGGGTTCGGTTGACAATCGCCACCAGCAGAGAATCGGCACGGTCCGCGGCAGTGAAGGTGCGCCCACGCAGCAGCGGGATGCCTGCAGCCGCAAAGTAATTGCCCGTCACATGCGAGGCCCAGGCGAGATTCAGGTAAACGCCCTTCGGCGGAACGTAACCCTCCGGAACGAATGCGTTGCTACTGTCCCCTCCGCCGTTGGGCAGCAGGTCGGTAACACCCACTGCCTGCACGCCCGGCAACTGTTCGAGCCTGCTCAACATTGTTGCGTTGAACGCATCTACCGCAACCTGTGAAGAGTATTGCCGGCGCGGCAGCCCATACGAAGCAGTGAGAGCGTGGTCGGTGCGAAAGCCCAGGTCCACCGAGCGTATCTTCTGAAAACTGCGCAGCAGCAGCCCGGAAGCAGTCAGCAGAACCAGCGCCACTGCGAGTTCCGCGATCACCAGGATCGAACGCAGCCGCGCCTGGCCTCCGCCTGCCGTACCGGTCCGCCCAGCCTCTTTCAGAGCGTCGTTCACGCTGGTACGCGACGCAGAAATAGCCGGGATGATTCCGCACAACAGCCCGGTGGCGAGTGCCAGAAGAAGCGCGAAACCCGCAACCTTCCAGTCAAGCGCGATAGCGCTCACCCGCGGCAGGGACTCCGGCAAAAGGCTCACTCCCACCTTGAGCAGCGCCGCCGCTATTGCCAATCCCACCATACCGCCGCCCACGCTCAGCACCAGCGCTTCAATCAGTGACTGGCGAAGAATGATCGCGCCGCTGGCGCCCAGGGCCAGGCGCACCGACAACTCGCGCCGGCGGCGGATCACCCGCACCAGCAGCAATCCCGCGAGATTGGCGCAAGCGATAAACAGCACCACTGCAACTGCCAGGAAAAGAGTGCGTACCAAGGGACGGGCTTGCGACACTGTGGCTTCATTGAGCGATTGCACAACCGGGTGAATGCGCAGAGTGCCCATGCCCGGGGGAAAGCCGCGCATGATTTCCTGCGCCGCGGGCTGCATATCTGCAACTGCCTGCGCGAGCGTCACGCCCGGTTTCATGCGGCCCACCATCGTGTAATTCCAGCTTCCGGCGCCATTCACCAGCTCGCCTTGGGTAAAGCTCATCGGCACCCACAGCTCGCTGCGATTCAACTGCCCCGGCACCAGCGGAAATTCGAAATCGCGCGGCATCACGCCAACAATCTCGTAGGCTTTGCGGTCGAGCAGGATCTTGGTTCCAAGTACACCCGTATCCGCATGGAACCGGCTGTTCCACATCTGGTAGCTGATCACGGCCACCTGCTGCCTGCCCTCATCTTCCTGCTCGGTGAAGACGCGGCCCACCACGGGAGAAACGCCAAGCACCTGAAACACTGTGGGAGTGAGTCGCGAAGCGAAAATCTGCGCCGGATCGCCGCTGCCGGAGAGCTCAAAGCTGGTTTGCTGGTAAGCGCCGGCAGCTTCGAATACGAGGGTGTCGCGGGCATAGGCGCGTGTCGCCGGTGCGGTTACGTTGGGCGTGCCTGAGCCGAAGGGAACGCCCTCTGGAACGTCGCCGAGGACGACCAGCCTGTCGGGCGCAGAGAACGGAAGCGGCCGTAAAAGCACGCCCTCGACAATGGAGAAGATGGCGGTCGTGGCGCCGATACCGAAAGCCAGCGTGAGCACCGCGGTCAGTGTGAATCCCGGTGATTGGCGCAACCGGCGCACTGCGTAACGAACGTCGAGCCACAGTGTGTTCATCGCCTGCCCTCTTTCTTGCCTCTCTCGGCCGTTCGACTATTCGGTCCTAAGCGCCTGCATCGGCTCAACCGACGCCGCCCGCCGCGCCGGCACAAAGCACGCCGCCATCGACACCACTAACAGAACGGCGGGAACCACCGTAAACGTGATCCAGTCCGTGGCGCCGATGCCAAACAACATGCCGCGCAAAAAGCGCGTAAACAAAAATGAAGCCGCCAGCCCCGCGCCCAGCCCGCACAGCGCAAGCTTGAGCGCCTGCATCAGAATCTGCGCGAACACGTCGCCACGGTCTGCGCCCAGCGCCATGCGAATCCCGATCTCGTGCGTCCGTTGCCGCGTGGTGTACGCAATCACTCCGTAAATGCCCACCGCCGCAAGCGCCAGTGCCAGCAATCCAAAGCTCCCGGCAAAAATCGCCGCTATGCGCTCAAACACGTTGCCGATCTGCATATTCGACTTCAGCGTCCGTACGTTATAGAGCGGCAAATCGGCATTCAAATCGTGAACTGCCTGGTCGACTGCCGGCGCATACGCCATCGGGTCGCCCTTGACGCGAACGTGAAGAGTCAATTCGTCCTCGTACCGCTCCAGGAGCGGCATCAAAATCAGCGGAGCTGGCTCTCTCACCAACCGCCGGTATTTCGCGTTCGCCGTCACGCCGACCACCGTGTACACGACGTTATAGTCGCTGATGTGTTTTCCAAGGGCATTCTGGCCCGGCCAATAGCGGTCCACCAGCGCTTGGTTCACAATCGCTACGCGCTCCTGGGGATTGTCGTCCGCGCCCGTAAAGTCGCGGCCCGCGAGCAGGGGCGTGCGCAAAGTCTTCAGGTAATCCGGTCCCACGACCCCCCGGTCCACTTCCACTGACTCGTGCGCCTGCGGAATATATCCCTCCGGCGCCACGCCTTCCGAGTGAATACTGAAACTCAACGGCGAAAAGTCCGCCAGTGTCGCCGACTCCACACCCGGCAGCGCCTTTACGCGCTCCAGCAGTTCGCGGTCGAATGCAACTCCGCGGCTGTCGGTGTAGCCCATCGGATCAAGATCGAAGGTCGCCAGCAGCACATGGTCCGCATCAAATCCCGCATCCATCGTCTGCGCCTTGGCAAGGCT
The DNA here is from genome assembly GCA_963765025.1 of uncultured Acidobacteriaceae bacterium. Taxonomy (GTDB): domain Bacteria; phylum Acidobacteriota; class Terriglobia; order Terriglobales; family Acidobacteriaceae; genus Telmatobacter. The sequence goes on from CAVXVM010000002.1 coordinate 5,792, forward strand.
GCGCACAAAAAGTCCGGCGCAAGTCAGCAGAGTCAGCGACAGCGCCACCTGCGTCATCACCAGCCCTGAAGCCAGGCGCGACTTGTGCAAACCGCCGCTCGTACTCAGCGACTCGTCCTTCAAAATCGTCAACGGTGAAAGTGCCGAAGCGCGCAGCGCGGGAACCACGCCGGAGATGCAGGCGGTAAACAGCGCAGCCGCAAAGGCCGCCACCACCACACCTGTGTCGACCCTGCCGTCAATGGCCATGGGCAGCGTCGCGGAAGGCAGAAAAATTTTGAGCGTCCGCGCCGTCCAGAACGTGATCGTCAGCGCCACCACGCCGCCCGCGATCGCGATAATCAGGTTCTCCACCATGAACTGCCGCACCAGCGTCCAGCGGCTCGCTCCCATGGCCAGGCGAATCGCGCACTCACGCCGCCGCGCCACTGAGCGCACCAGCAGCAGGTTGGCTACATTCGCGCATGCCAGCAGCAACAGCGCCGCGGCCAGCGCCAGCAGAATCGGCAGCGTGCCTGCCAGGTACACATTAGCTCCAAAGGGCGAGCGCCACAGCGGATCGAGTGAAAGCTGGTTGTTGCCGCGATGGTCGTCCGGATACCGCTCCGCGATCCGCTTCATGCGCAGGTTCAGCTCATTCTCTGCCTGCGCCTGGTTAACCCCGGGTCGCAGCACGCCCAGCACATTCAGCCAGGAAACATCGCGATGGTTGATGCGCGTGTCGTCCCACACCAGCCTGTCCATGCCCAGCGGTATCCATATATCCGCGCGCAGCCCCGACTTGCATCCATGAAATCCTCTGGGCGCAACGCCGGTAATCGTGTAGGGATGAAGGTCGATCTGGATCGTCTTCCCCACGATCGCCGGGTCACCGCCAAAGCGGTTCTGCCAGAGGTCGTAGTTGAGCACCGCCAGGGGAACGCCGGCACGCTCGTAAGGCAACGTGGACTTGAACGTTTGTCCCAGCACCGGCCGCACGCCCAGAACTTCAAAATAATTCGACGACACGAGCGCGCCGTAAATGCGCTCCGGAGTTCCTTCGCCGGTGATGGACATGTAGTCGTCGTGGTAGCCCGCCAAACCAGACAGAGTCGTCGTGCCGTCGCGCAGGTCTACGTAGTCCGCGTAGGAGAAGGGCGGCGATGCATGTTCGCTGCGCACTCCGCGCTGAATTGTAATCATGTTGCCCGTATGCGACACTCCCGGAATCGGATTGAGCAGTGTCGCATTGATCCAGCTCAGAATCGTGAGGTTGGCCGCAATGCCAAGTGCCAGCGTGCCCACCGCGAGCACGGTAAAGCCCGGATTCTTGCGCAATTGCCGCAACGCGTATTCCAGGTCGCGCACCGAGTCCTTGAGCAGCATGACTACGCCTCCGCTTCGGCTTCAAGCTTTCTGAGCTCGTTTTCCGAGACCACTTTTCCGTCGAATAGGTGCACTTCCCGCTCCGCGTGCCGGGCAAAGCGCGGATCGTGCGTCACCATGCAGATCGTCGAGCCCTCGCGATGCAGATCGGCCAGCAAATGCATCACCGCCTCGCCGTTCTTCGAATCCAGGTTGCCGGTGGGCTCATCGGCCAGCAGAATCGATGGAGATCCCGCCAGCGCACGCGCTACGGCAACGCGCTGCTGTTGGCCGCCCGACAGCTGCGCCGGATAATGCTTCATGCGGTGCGCCATGTTCACCCGCTCCAGCGCTTCCTTCACACGCTTCTTCCGCTCCGCCGATGGCATGCCCGCCCGATAAGTCAGCGGCAGCTCCACGTTCTCTTCCACCGTCAGGTCGCCGATCAGGTTGAAGCTCTGGAAGATGAAGCCGATCTCCTGGTTCCTGATCCGCGAGCGCTCCGCAAAGCTCAAGTTCTCAACCGGATTGTTGTTCAGCAGATAACGGCCGCCCGTGGGCGTGTCCAGTAGCCCCAGAATCGACAGCAGCGTTGATTTGCCGCAACCCGAAGGCCCCGACATCGCCACATACTCACCGCGTGCAATCGTCAGGTGAATGCCCGAAAGCGCGTGTGTTTCCACTTCGTCGGTGTAAAAGATCTTGGTCAGATCCTCAATCTCAATCAAGTTGCCATTCGATCCCATGCCACTCTCCTTTTCAAATTCGCCCGGCGTTTCCCAAGCCCCTTAGTCCTTAGTCCCTCAGTCCCTGCTTTTCTAATCCCTAATCCCTGTTCCCTAATCCCTGCTTCAATCAAGCCTGATCCGGTCCACGCTATCCCACCGCGACATGTCGGAAAGAATCACCTGGTCGCCTTCCTTCAATCCTTCCAGCACTTGGATGTCGTTGACCGACGCGCGGCCCACCTTCACCGGTACGCGGGTTGCGCCCTTGCCATCCGCATCAATCTTGAACAGCGTCACCGTCGAGTTCTCGTTGCCCAGCGCCGGCCGCCCCACATAAACCACATCGGTCATGCGCTCCAGGTCAATGGTTCCGTCCACGCTCAGTTGCGGTACGGCGCCCGGCGGCAGGGGCCCATCCAGCATTACGTCAACCGTGCGCGTTCCGTTCACTACCGACGGATCGATTCGTGTCACATGTCCCGGAATCACGCCGTTGTGGGTATCGATCGATGCCGGCTGCCCGATCTGAATATCGCGCGCCTGCGTCTCGGCAATCTGCAGCGCCGCCTTAAGCTTGTCCAGCTGAATCACCTCGGCTACCGACGTTCCTGCCGTCACATGCTGACCCACCTGCACCGGAGTGGCCAGCGGCGCAAGCGAGCCGGAGATGCCCGCCCTCACCTGCAACGCCCCAGCCTGCCGCTGATAAAGATTCAAAAGTGCCTGCGCCTGGTCGATCTTCGTCTTCTGCGATGCCAGCTGGACCTCGATCGCCTTTTGATTCACATCCAGTTGCTGCTGGCTTAGCTGGTGCTGCGTCGTCAACTGGTCCGCCGTGCCTTTCGACTTCTGATACGCCAACCCCGAGATCACGCCCAGGTCGTAAAGCGCTTTGTCCGTCTGCGCCTGCAACTGGTCCTGCGAGTAGTCCGCGTTCACCTGCGCGGCCGCCGTCTTTTTGTCCATCAAGGTACTCTGCAGTGTCGCTTGCAGGCTCTTGTAGTCCGCCTCGGCCGCTTTCAGCGCAAGCTGCGCGTTCAGCACCTCCTGCTCTAGTTGCGGATCGGTCATGTCCAGCAGAATCGTGTCGGGCGTAACCACCGCTCCGGGCAGTACGCGAATCCGCACCACCGTTGCGTCGGTCTGGGCGGGAATCAGCTCAATCGAGTCCTCGCGTGGAACCAGGCTGCCGGTCGAAGCCCGAACCTGCCGCACCAGCGGCCCTCGCTTCACCACATCGGTCCACACTGTTGACCGGTCGACTGTGGGTGCTGCCGGCTTCAGCCGCGAAACGGCAAATACCAGCACCGCAACAACCACAACCGCGACGCCAGCCCAGATCATCAACTGGCGATTCCTCTTCTTCTTTAAGTCGGGACGCGCGATATCCATCACGCCAGGTACTTGCACGTTACGAGCCAACTGAGGCCAATCACTTCATGTTGATTTGAGAGGAGTTACCCAGTTCCACACAGGCTCGATCCAGCCTTCAAGTGACCGTTTTCGGCTCCCAACTGTCCGATTTCGAACACTCGCCGTCGCCGCTACACACTCAAATAATCGATCAGCCCCATCTTCTCTCGGGCAATTGACGCGCTCATCGCCCCCGCCACAATCTCCTGCGCCCGCAGCCCATCCAGATGATTCACCGGGAACGGCTCCCCGTTCCGGCAGCAGATCAAAAACGTCCTTAGCTCATCCTTGTACGCTGCGCCGTAGCGGTCGATGAACTCGGGCAGCGGCTGGTCGTAGCGCCGCATCTCGAAAATCTTCAGCGCAATCGGCTCCTTCGCATCCCGGTTGCCGTAGACCTCCACGGTCACCTCCAGCAGTTTCTGCCGGAAGCACCCCACGCGGATCATGCCCTTCTCGCCGTACACCACCGTCTCGCCGCGATAGCCCGACACGTGATTGCGTCCCACCTGGATCTGCGCAATCAGCTCATCGCCAAAATCCAGCAGCATCAGCGCGTCGTCAAAATCTTCATCGCACGTCGTCAACCGGTGACTGAAAACCCGCGACCCAATCGCCAGCGCCCTCTCCGGCCTGCGCCCCGAGAACCACACCACCTCGTCCACGTTGTGCACGGCCATGTCCGCGAGAATTCCAGGGCTCGCAAACCCATCCGGCGCCGGCCCAGAATCCTCGAGCGCCGAATAAATCTTGTACACGCGCCCGATCGCGCCCTCATCAATCAGTTGCTTTGCATAGCACGTCGGCTCGTCGAAGCGCCGCTGAAAACCCAGCATCAGCGCCCGCGGATGCTCGTGCTCCAGCACCTCGGCAAACGCGCGATCCCCCTCCAGCATTCCCGTCAGTGGCTTTTCCAGAAACACCCGCTGCCCGGCTTCGATCATCATCGTCGCGTGCGTGCGATGCAGCGGAGTGTTGGTCGCAATCACAGTCACATCGCACAAACCCGGCTTTGCGAATTCCCTAATGTCCTCGAACACCGGCGTCTCGCCGCCCGTCATCTTGAGGAACGCCTCGGCCGCCTTCTTGTCTTGCGTAGCAACAGCGGTCAGCCGGCAAAGATCCGTCTCCCGCGCCAGTTCGTGGATGTGCAGCGCATGAATCATGCCCATGCGCCCCAAGCCGGCCACGCCTACCCGCAACGGCTCATTAGATTTTGAAATGGAAGCTTCTGAAGAATCCGCACTCATAGTGCCTTGCCTCTTGCAATCAAGCTCAAACCCGGGTTGTGACTTGAGAATGCGGGTGCCCCCGGTCCCTCGCCCTTCGGGACCGGGGATTCGGAATAAAACACCCCGAATCCCACCAACACAAAGCTAGAAGCTGATCACTGACCACTGACCGCTGCTTTTCTATTCCACTTCCTGCTTGGCCTTGTATCCGTCCCGCGTAATAATGTCGTACTTCAGCGGCTTTTTCTTCTCGTCCTGGAAGCGCAAAGGCTGTCCCTCCGCATCCACCAGTTCCACGCGCAGTTTGCGGTAGGTGCCGTCCTGCTTGACGTTGCTCGGCCGGTACACCAGCTCGTACTTCGAACGGATCGTCTCGTTGATGTTCTGGAAGATATCAGGCATCTCGCCCTCAAACCGCGGGAAGAAGCTCATGCCCCCGGTCGCGCCTGAAAATGCCTTCATCTCGTTATCGGCCTGCAGGTAGTCCATCTCGCGCTCCGCGCCCCGCATCCCGCCCCGGTCTTCCGTCATCACGCGCACCATCCCGCCCGTTGAAACCGTAAAAATCGTGATGTCCTGCGAAGCCCTCACTATCTTTAGAATCTTGTCGAACGTCAGCTTCGAGAACGTGTCCCGCCCGCTGGAGATCAGGATGATGTATTTGCGCCCCTCCACCCTCTGCAACCGGTCCAGTCCCTCGTTCAGCGCGTCAAACACATTCGTTTCCCTGAAGCCGGGAATCACCAGCGAGTTAATCCCCTGCAGGATCTGCCGCTTGTCCTGCGTAAAGTCCGTGATGATCTGCGTGTTCATGTCGAACGTCATCATGGCCACATAATCCTGCGGCCGCAGTTGCTGCGCAAAGGCCCACGCGGCGTTCTTCATGTCATAGATAAAGTAGTAGCTGTTGGCGGCAAACTCGCACAGCAGCAGCGCCGTAATCGGCGCCTCAACGCGCTTGAACCCGATCACCTTCTGTTCCACGCCATCTTCGTACACGCGGAAGTTGTCCGGTTTGAGCCCCGGCACAAACTGGTGTGTCTTTTCCAGAAGAACGCCCACGTCCACCGTCACTTCCGGCACGTCGAGCCGCAACGACACATTGCCCAGTCCCTCGGGATTCTTCACCTTCGGCGCAGCCGGCGCTGGCGCAGGCGCAGGCACATCCTCCGGCGCCTCCTTCTTCTTGGGTACTGCAATCACGCCGTTATCCCCGCCCGGACCTCCCGAGTCGGGAATCGTCTGCGCTGGCTGCGGCGTCTGCGTGTTCTGCCCATGCGCCGCGGGACCAAGCGTCAAAGGATTGATTGCCATCACCGCCAGCGAATAAAACAGCAGCCCTGTTGGAACCTGACGAGCAAGCGATGCGATTCTGTGCAGCCTTGACGAAGCGATTCTATGCAGCGTAGACATGGCAACCTCTGTGTTCAACAGCATACGGGATGAACCTCCACCAACAACAGCGTCCACAAACAGCTTCCTGGAACGGCCTCTACCGCTGTGCCCCATCCATCCCGCGCTTTTGCGGGATGGGTGGGCTCGCATGAACTCAACTCCAAAGTCTTTTCTAATCCCTGTTCCCTGTTCCCTATTCCCTGCTTTTCTAATCCCTATTCCCTGTTCCCCTATTCCCTGCCTTTCTAATCCCTGTTCCCTGTTCCCTATTCCCTGCTTTTCTAATCCCTGTTCCCTGTTCCCTATTCCCTGCTTTTCTAATCCTA
>CAVXVM010000003.1:0-106488 GCA_963765025.1 uncultured Acidobacteriaceae bacterium
GAGGGCTATCGCCACGCCGACGCCGCAAGGAGAACTAGGGGCCAGTCAGCCACGCCCACCGCCACAGCCGTAGCCAGCCCACCATAGAAGCCAGCCTTGGCTACGGGCTCAGGAACGTGGACATGGACAACGGGGACGACATAATCACCGGCGGAGCGCCCGTTTCCGACGGAAGTCTGTGGTTTAGCAATAGGGCGAGTAACCATCATTCCTCCTGGTTGTGCGCAAGATGATGCTATCTACACCTTTGCTGGGACGGTTCGCGGGTCCGAAAATGCCCCAACGGTGACGTGCGATATCGGGATCGACAATGCCCGGTGAGGGAGTTAAGTGTGCTTCTAGCGGCGTGCCAGGAGCCGAGTCCCCTGCCCTATACGGCTGTGGCCGTGCCGTATCGCGCGTGATCTTCCCTGACGACCGAACCGAGGTCACAGTCTCTGGCTTCGATGCAGGAGAGGGACTCAGCGAGCTTCAGACATCCCGGTCGGTCATCGCGCAAGTTGTCAAGGGCCGACTCGACTTCACCGCGGACGCTGAGCAACTCCACGCCGTACCGGGCTCGTGGCTGCGCACGGAGCCAGGACCGCGTCACAGTCTCACTGCGCGCGAGCCGAGGGTCATGCTCCTGACTCTTATCTGGGCCGGATGAACGGACCGGTCGTTTCGACCGGCCGGGTCGATGCGACCGTGACGCCCCAGCGAACAGGGCCGGAACAATCGGAGGTTTGCGCTATAACGCCATTGTCTGGAGCCCGAATCGGGCGCGGGCTTGCGTCGACCGGCACAGAACGACCCACCGAAACACGCGCTGGCTACGGCGGCGCTCCGCGTCAGATGGACTTGGCGCTGCTCGTCCGGTCAAGTGTTCGCCGCGCCTACGAGCGGCTCCGGTGACTCGCTTTCCCGCCTAGTACGACGTCTCCTCCACAACACTCAGGTCCACGAACTCTGGAGCGCCGTCGAAGATCTCCGCCATGGTCGCCCTCACAGCCTGCAGTCCCTCTTGGCGTCGTTGGTCGTTCTCGCGGGCGCGAGCCTTCTCCTCGCTTTCGAATACGACCAGCATGTAGACGTGGCTCGGGTCCTTCTCGTCGCGCATAGCCGTCGACCGCAACAAGCCTGAACCTGGCTGCTCGGCCTCTCGCAGCTGCTCGAACAGTCGCGGGAGCCCTCCTTCTGCGCCCGGCCTCAAGTGCGTCTTTATGAGTTGTGCCCACATATCGTCGTCGTCTCCTCTGTCACGCCGTGGCGTAACGCTCGAGCCCAGCCTCCATTAGGTCCTCCGGTGGCAGTGCAACTCGATAGTGCACCGATGCGTCGAAGGTGAGCATGAACGCCTCCGTCGGAAAGCAGACTTCGACGATGAACTTCATCGGACCCCCCATCAGGTCGACCGGCAGGACGCTGGCCGATTGCGAGGAAAGCTAGCAGGTCGTCTCGAACGGTTCACGTGGCTCGGTTCCGATCTAGAGGCGACCGCAAACCTAGGGCCATCGTCGGGCTACGACCGCGCGCCCCGTGCTATCGAGCGTTCGTCAGTCGGAGCGCGACGGGCTCGGCTCACGAACCGTCGCGCCGATTGCCCAAACGCTCGCGCGTGAAGCGGATGTCGTCGAAGGTGACGACGCACCCGTCGCCGGTCGGCGACTGCGCCTCGAAGCCGATCGCGTCGGACCTGGACGTGCCGTCGATGGTGAAGAAGCGGATCATCCGCCAGGACTTCCCGTCGAGAGAGGCGTGGTAGGCGAAGGCGTGGTCGATCCGGGAGACCCGCAGCCACGCCGTCCGGCCGTCGACGACGAAGGCGTTGGCGTCATCGGAGACGCCGCGGGTGACCACGGAGACGATCACCAGCTCGCCGTCGGGTGAGAGCTCCAAGCAGAGCTTGCCCCAGTGGCGGTCGTTGATCCACAGGAGCAGCACTCCAGCGTCGTAGGTCGAGGCGAACTCCACGGTGACGCGGGCGCTGAACTGGAAATCACCGTCCGGCGGGACGCCCAGCAGCGTCGTCGCGTTGAGTATCGGTTCGGCGCTGAGCGGGCTGTCTGCTCCCGGGTCGATGAAGATATCGCTGTGGGGGGCCGCCCAGGCAGTCACCGTGGCGGGCGCCTCGGCGATCGTCCACGCGGACTCGGAGGACGGCGAGAGCGTGAAGGGCAGGCCGGGCACGTTCAAAGCGATGGTCATGTCGTCTCCATCTGTGGTTGGATCACTGCGCTGTGTCGTCGTGCGGGCTCCTTTCGGCTACGCCCACTCAACGCGTCCTGACGAGATCGATTGCCACGACGAACAAGAAGCCAATCGTTCCCGCGTAGAAGGCTCTCTCCACGAGGCCGAAGTAGTGGCGCATCGTCTCGCTTCGCCGGGCTGCCCCCATCGAGATCAGACATACGAGCATCGCGATCCCGAGTCCGGCGATCGGCCCGCGCGCGTGCACCCATACGTTCGATCCACTGATATCGGCCCCGAGCCGCAGTGCAGCGAGAGTGGCGCCTCCGAATGCCGCGAGCGCGAGCAATCCGTGCCGCCGGCCGGACTCGGTGCGTGCTGCGCCGGGAACGTCCATTGGGAACCAACTGATGGCGAGACGCGCTGCACCGAAGATTGCGAGGAGGACCGCAACGAGCGAACCACCACGGATACCGAGCTTGGAGATTCCGGTTGCGGCAGCGATTGCGGCGATTCCCATTGCGATCGTCTGAACCCGATAGCCGAGCCGGTAGGACGTGATCCCGTATTGGCTCACTGGATTCGTGAGGGGTGAGAGTCCGGTCGGAAGCACGTGGAGCACGATGAGTGTCAGCAGACATGATGTCGTACCGGCGAGAGCGATCGAACCCGTGACGGTGAAGACCTCTGGACTTGTCACGAAAGGAAGGTTACGCGCGGTGTTTGCGAAGGTTTGCGCCTACGCGCGAGTACAGAATGTCGCCCCCAGCACCGGAAGACGCAAAGGCACCGGGACCACAAATCAGACAGCGCGAACGCGGCTCGCCGCAGTCGGAAGGACCGCTCGAGGCGTGCCACGCCCGGGATCACTCGGATGCGGGGCTGGGCCTGACCTCCCATGACCCCGGGGCGCGGACGCTTGAGGCTCAGTTGAGCTCGGCTGCAGCTGCCGTGAACACCGCCATCTGTTGCCCGAGGGTCTCGCCGGTCACAGCACCCAGGACCCCGATGCCATCCACGTTCAGCTGAGCCTTGGTTATCCAGCGCTGGAATCGCTCGTCGTTGTATCGGAGCCGATCCAGGCTCGCCCGCTCGCCACGAACGAGGAAGAAGCCGTTGAGATCTCCCCCATGAGCGTCCAGGAAGAAGGACTCGAACGACTCGATCTCGCCTCGCGCCGCCAGTTCTCCGAAGTATTGGACTCCCTCGCCAAAGGCGGCCACCGCGCTGGCTTCGCGACCCCGAGCTGGCCGGTTCCATCCTACAAAGAGCGCACTGTCCGACATCTTGCTTCCTCCCCCTCTTCGAAGCTCCTGATCGGCCCGAGATCCCAATGCCTTGGACCGGAGAAGACATCCTAGGAGCCGTCGACCGGCGCACGGTCCGAGAAGGTAGCAACCACCGCCCTTAGGGCGCTGCGCGCAGGGCGAGGACGGACGCGTCGGGCACGCCGACGGTCACAGTGGGTTCCAGCGCCGCGATGAACCCCCAGGGACAGGTAGCCGGCGAATCGTCGTGTGCGCTGCATTGTTCGTCAAGAGGATGCAAACGTTTAGTTGCGGTTCCCCATCGCGTGGATCTTGTTCGCGCTGATGGTGAGGACGACGCGGACTTGGTCACGTCCGCCGTACCAGGGATAGGGACTGCCAAGGTAGCGCTGGGCGAGGGCCTCGATGTGTTCCGCGCCGCCTTCAGTCGTTATGTCCAGCACCCGACCGCGGATCGCGTAGTAGCGCGAGGGATTGGATGGGTCGGAGATGCTCACAGCCACGCGTGGGTCGCGCTCGACGTTCTTAACCTTCTGGAAGCCTTTGACGGTGTTGATGATTATGTGCTCGCCGTCGGTGTCGACCCACGTCTGGGTCATCTGGGGCGAGCCGTCGGGCATCAAGGTGGTGACGAAGCAAGGGCTCGGCTGGCGCAGCAGAGCGATGAGATCCGCGGGCAGGTTCACGCTTTGTCGCTCCCGTCTGGTTCGCCAAGGGCTGTCGAACCACTAGTGATGCTAAATCGACGAGCAGGTTCCGGCTAGGCCGGAGACCGAAGAATCCATTTGCGACCGTGCCACTCATGAGCAACGAGGCCCCGGCGTACCTGACGGCGGATGCCTCGCCAGGATCAGCGTGCCTCCCCGAAGCGCTGCGCCCGCAGGCTGGGGCGGCTCCGAGCGGGGTGAACCAGGCCACGCGTGCTCCAGCAGCTGGGGGAGAGCGACGGCGATTGGTTAACATCCGCCCGTGCGACATCGAGGCGGTGACGACCTAGGGAAGCGGTCTGCCTGGCGCCTCGCACTGTGGTGCACATGGACCGCGGGTTCGCTGGTGCTCGTGGGTCTGCTCTATCTCTCGTCTGTGCACGCTTATCCCGGGAGCTCTGACGGGGCCAGCGTGATTCTCGAGGGAAAGGCACTTATCGGCAATCTGACGCTCACCCATTGGGCCCTATCTCTCGACTCGTTCTGGTTGGTGGATGCGCCGGTCTACGCAGTCGCAGTTCTTGTTGGCGGGGTCCATCCGCAGCTGCTGCACCTTGTGCCGGCGATCGTCGCCGTGGGCGTCATCGGGGTCGGGGCATGGATCGCTCGGCGCGGTCGACCTCGATGGGCCGGTCTTCTTGCGGCCGGGACCGTCGTCGTGCTTCTCGGTCTGCCGACGCACGCGTTCGCACAGTTCTTCCTTTCTGGCCCATTGCATGTGACGACAACGCTCTGGTGCCTTCTCGCGTTCGTCGCGCTGCGAAGGGGTCGCTTCGGCTGGGGTTGGCTTCTGGCGGTTTGTTTTCTCGCGGCAGGCTTGCTCGGAGACCTTCTGACCGGCGTCCTCGGGGTGGCCCCGATAGGTCTGGCGGGGATGCTTGCCGCGGTCCGGGCTCGGCGGTGGAGAGCGGGTGCTCCCGCGATCACGACGGCGCTGGGGAGCCTCATGCTTGCCGAGGGCGTACGCCGGATCGCCTGGGCAATCGGGACCTACACGATCGGCCCGGCGAATCCGCGGGCGACCTTCGAGCAGATGTTTCACAACATGACTCACGTCATCATCTGGGGAGCGGCGTTGGAGGGTGTCGGGTCCCGGCCGTTTGGTTCGCCGGGCGTGCCGCCGGTCCTCGAAGTCGCGCACGCGGTCGGGCTGGCTGTGGGTGTCATCGCAGTTGTTCTCGGGCTTGTCGCGATCGTCCGCTCGATAGTCCGCTCAGTCGTGACCGGCGACGAGGCACTGGTGTCGCAAGAGGCAGCCGGCCCGGATCGTCGGGAGGCCGCCTGGTTTGACGACGTGCTCGTTTTCGGCTTCTTCGGCGGCTGCGCCACCTTCATATGGTTCTCCTTCGCGTTGGTGGCCCCTTTCGGCCGTTACCTGACGGCGTCGGTGATCTTTGGATCGATCCTTGGTGCGCGCCTGGTGGGACGAATCGCGGAACGTGCCAAGGACGGATGGCCGAGAGCTGTCCTTGTCGGAGTCGCCGGCCTCGCGGCCCTTGGCTGCGCGACGACCTTCGTGAACACCCTCACGACGTCTTCGCCGGCGCAACCCGCCGCGAACCTGGCTTTGTATCTCGAGCAGCACCATCTCACCAAGGGCATTGGCGACTACTGGAGCGCCTCGATCGTGACGGTGGAATCCTCCGATGCCGTTGTTGTGCGCCCGGTCGTCACCTTCGGTGGCGATCAACACGTCGTTCGATACACGAGGGAGTCGAGCTCGGCATGGTACGGCGGCGGGTTCGAGTTCCTCGTCTACAACGCGACTGCACCATGGCAAGGCGTCGATGGGCAGTCAGCTCTGGCGTCGTTCGGCCCGCCGCAACACGTGGCAGCTGTCGGTCCGTACGACGTGTTGACCTGGGCACACGACCTCACACTCCGCGGTGACGGCACTTACGCGCCCCAGAGTTGGGAGCACGGTTAGGCAGCCCGCCTGTCGCAGCTGCGAGAACAGGACGCCTCGGCGCGCTTGTTCACGGATGACACTTCGGCTCCGGGGGAGAGACTCGAACTCTCAACCACACGATTAACAGTCGCGTGCTCTGCCGATTGAGCTACCCCGGAAATCAGCGCGAAGCCTATACGGGCTGACGGTGGTCGACCGACGTCTCCCCGGACGCCCTACCCGACGCCCCGTCGGACGGCTTCCCGGACGCCGCTGCGGCCTGGCGACGAAGGCCTGATCGCGTGCGCGACGACCCTGTGAGCACCTCCCACTGGCGAAGTGCGTACTTGCGAGGTAAGAAAGGCGGATGCGGTTCAGGACCGGGTTCGTCGTGGGGTGTGCAGCAGGCTTCTACCTGACTCGCAAGGCGCGCCAGCTTCGGGCACCGATTCTGAGCCGTGGCCAACTTGCCGCGCCCGCTGCGGAGTGGCCGGCGCACAGTGGCCCGAATGCGCGTGGTGTTGAGCTGAAGGCCGAGAAGATACTCGCATTGGGAGACCTGGCCCGGGAAAGAGCGAGCGACCTGCTGCACGGCCCAGTCGGGAACCTTGCCCGCGAACGCGTGATCGCCATTTTCGAGAGCGCCGTCTCGCCTCAAACTACGGAGGCGACAAGGAGGACCTGAGCCCGATCGCTCGGCCTTAGTCGCCTTCTACGTAGTCCCGAAGCGGGCGTGACACCATCGGGTGGCGCAGCTTCGCGAGCGTCTTCATCTCGATCTGGCGAATGCGCTCTCGGGTGACCCCGAAGATCTGTCCGACTTCCTCGAGCGTCCGGATCCGGCCGTCGTCCAGTCCGAAACGGAGCCTCACGACTTCCTGCTCGCGTTCGTTCAGCTCCGAGAGGGCTCGTTTCACCGCCTCGTTCAGCAGCATCCGCGTGGCGGCGTCGACAGGTACCTCGGCGGTGTGGTCCTCGATGAGGTCCGAGAGGCTGAAGTCCTCCTCCTCGCTGATCGGTTGTTCCAGGGAGATCGTGTCCTGACTGATCCGCTGGAGCTCGCGCACCCTTTCGACCGGGAACTGCGTCCGAACAGAGATCTCCTCGACCGTTGGCTCACGTCCGAGTTCCTGGGACAGCTGGCGCTGGGTGCGGACGACCTTGTTGATCGTCTCGACCATGTGGACCGGAATACGGATGGTGCGGGCCTGGTCGGCGACTGCTCTGGTGATGGCCTGGCGGATCCACCATGTGGCGTACGTGGAGAACTTGAAGCCACGGCGATAGTCGAACTTCTCGACGGCGCGCATCAGTCCGAGATTGCCTTCTTGGATGAGGTCCAAGAACGCCATTCCCCGATTGCGGTAACGCTTCGCGATCGAGACCACTAAGCGCAGGTTCGCCTCGATGAGGAGATCCTTGGCTTCCATGCCCTCGTTGATCTCCCGTTCGGCGGCTCGGCGCTCTTCGAAGGGAATCTTGTCGAAGGTCCCCGAAGCCCTTCGGGCGGCCAGCTCTTCAGCCGCCTCCTGGCCGGCCTCGATCTTGCGAGCGCAGAGAACCTCGAGCTCGGGCGACAGCAGCGAGACGCGCCCGATCTCCTTCAGGTAGGCGCGCACGGGATCGGTTGCTTGGGCGTCGCCGTTGCCGCCCCCCGTCTGCATCGGCATCGAGACGACACGAGGGCGAGGCTTGGGGAGTATCGCGCCGTTCCCGCCGGCGCCGTTGTTCAACAGCGTGACGGCTTCTATGTCCTCGAGGTCTGCGAGGGCTGGCTCGGCCGGCACGGGCACGCAGACCTTGGCGGCGCTGTTAGCCGCGCGGGTGTCAGCGATGGGGCCTGTGACGCCCGACTCGGGGGCCTGTTCGGTCGTGCCGGTCATCTCGCCTCCATGTAGCGCTGCAACAGCCACGCTACCAATCGATTCGCAGCGTCGGTCACGGCAGCTGATGTCCTATCGGCGGTTCCCGGCTCCTGCACGAGCTCCAGCTCTGACTTCAACCAGGTAATGGCTGCTCCGGCCACAGCAAGCCGCGTCGCGTCGGCCTCAGCCTCTGCCTGGCGGGCGTCTGCCTCGATCTCGCCGAGTGCGACCTGGGCAGCCGAGCGCGCCAGGGCAGTCACGGTCTGATCCGGGTCCGCGTCAGGTTCGGTCACGGCGAGGCGCCGAAGCAGCGCTGCCACATCGTCGTCCGCGCCCTCTATCGCGTCGTGCAGGCTTGCCGACTCCTTGAGCGCCCTGAACGCGGCACGCTGGAGCGGGTCGGCGAACAGGGCCTCGTTCAAGCGCCCAGCCATGGATTGCGGCTCGCGAACCGCAAGCACCAGTGCGTCCCGGCCGGCACGTTCGCCTGAAGGCGCGGCTCCCGAGCGCTTCTGCGGGCTGGGAGCGCCGCCCGTCGATCGTGACGATGCCGTGGGGTGCTGCGAGTTGTCCTCGGCGTCCGGTTCCCATGGAGGCTCTTCGTCTGAGGTGCGGGACCGCTCGCCCGCCCCGGTCTTGTCTGCTATGCTCCTTCGCGCCCATGATCAGCAGCCAGAGCATGGCGGCAAGCTCGGCCAGAAACACCGGCTGACCGTAGCGGAACAGCGCGGCAGAGTAATCCGGCGCAAGAAACCAGGTAATGCCGACCGCGACCCAGGCGATGCCGTCGAGCAGCAACCAGTATCCCAGCCAGCGCGGTAGGAAGCGCGAGCGCACGACCAACCATCCAAAGGGCAACAGCCACAATCCCCAGAACGTCTGGTTGATGCCGACCGCCTGCCCATGCATGTGAATCAGAAGCATGCCGATGGTCTCGCGCGTGTGTTGGTCGAAGGCGGCCACGGGAGCGCTGTCCTGAAAGACATAAAGCGCGGCCGCGTTGAAGACCACGCCCGTCAAGCTGAGAGCACACGAAACGAGCACGAGGGCCACCAATTGTCGCGCGCGGTGCCGGTCCACGTCTTCAAAGAGGCGGTAGAGCGCCAGGCTCAGGCCGATGAAGATCATCACGCCGAGCGTCTCGGCCAGCATTCCCCAACGGAAGAGCGTCTCGTGGCTGAGCACACGAGCCGCGGTTGCCGCCGCGTCGTTTTGCACCACCGTCTTCGACGGGACATAGAGCAGGTAAAACGGTCCCAGGGTGAAGCCGAGATACCAAAGGCCGGCGATGCGGGCAGTCCTCTTCCGTGACGTCATAGGGCCTCCGGCATTGGGAGAGGGTACGCGAAAAGGCCTGAAGAAGTTCCGGGGAGAAATTTGGGTTTACTGGCGTATCCCCGCCTACTCGTAAGTTCCCTGCTGAACAAATTCCCGGCCCGCCTTCGAAGCCAGCCCTCGCCGGAGCCCGCAGCTGAATTGACTCATCTCATATTTATGTCATTTCATTATACATTGACTTATATCAACAATTTGTCATATATTACATTTGAGAAAGAACATGTCATGAAATTTGAAAGTGTCACGGCACGGGTCAACGAAAATGGCCGCATCGTCATCCCGGCCGATTTCCGTAAATCCCTGGGACTGGCTCCCGGGGATGTCGTCGTCATGTCCCTTGAGAACGGCGCTCTCCGGATCGAATCGCAGGCGGCTAAGGTCCGGAAAATCCAGGAGGAGTTCAAGCCGTTCGCCGCCGGCAAATCTCTGGCCTCTGAGGAGCTCATTGCGGAACGCCGCGAGGAAGCCCGCCGGGAAGTGGAGGAGTGGCTTGGCTAAGCCCCCGGTTCTCGATGCTTCTGCAATTCTGGCCGTGATTTTCAATGAGCCGGGCGGCGACGCCGTCCTGCCGTTGCTCGACGGCGGCCTGCTGAGCGCAGTCAATCTTGCTGAGGTGCATGCCCGCCTGCTTCACCGTGGAGCAGACGCCGACTTCGCCTGGCAGAGAATCGCGGCTCTCGGCTGCGAGATCTGCTCGTTCGACGGTCCGATGGCCCGCGTTGTCGCAGAGCTGACGCCTCAAACCCGCCAGTACGGCCTCTCCCTCGGCGACCGCGCCTGCCTGGCTCTCGCCATCCAGCGCCAGGCCACCGCCCTCACCACGGACCGCGCCTGGAAGAACCTCAATCTCGGAATCGAAATCGAAGTCATCCGGTAGGCCCTTCCCCCTCCAGAAACGCGCTGTCCCCTCGGCGCCCGCACCTGCACAGGGACACGCCTCTCGCATCGGGACCTTCGACCGGCGAAAAACCCTTCACCGATAAGCAACTTCCGGAATCGTCGGCAAACCCCTCAATTCCTGGACAAAAAAAATGACCAACCCCGCCTTGAAGAGATAGATTTGACCTGCACCGAAATTTGAGGGCATTGCAAGCCCAAAGTGTTTCCAGCAGGAGAGCCATGACCCACTCGCTTGATCGTCGCAGCTTCCTCATCGCGGGAGGACTTACCGCGCTCGCTTCCACCAGGGCCTTCGGGGCCAATGACCGGCTGCGGATCGGCGTGATCGGGGCTGGAGGCCGCATGCGAGGTTTGCTCAACTCGGCCGAGAGCACCGGTGTCCCGTTTGAGATTGTCTCGGTGTGCGATGTGTACACGCCTCGGCGCGAAGAGGTCAAAACCCGCACGAGCGCGGCGAACGCAACCACGTGCCTCGATTACAACGACGTGCTGAGCGACAAGAGCATCGATGCGGTGATCGTCGCCACCCCTGACCATTGGCATGTTCGCATCGCGAGAGCGGCGCTGGCCGCGGGCAAGGATGTGTACCTCGAAAAGCCGGTGACGCATACCCTCGAAGAAGGCGAGGCCCTGCTGAAGAGCGTGCGCTCGAGCCGGCAGATTTTGCAGTGCGGAATGCAGCAGAGGAGCTGGCCCCACTTCCGCAACGCGGTTGACCTCATCCAGGGCGGTGCGCTGGGGCAGGTTACACAGGTGCGGACCTATTGGTGGCAGAACTACGGATCGAACTGGGTTCCCAAGCCGGTGGACGCCGCGCAGCTTGACTGGAAACAATGGCTCGGCGGAGCGCCGGACCAGCCCTTCACCCTGGAAAAGTACAGCCACTGGCGGTGGTACTGGAGTTTCGGCGGCGGCGCGATGACTGACCTGTTCGCACACTGGATCGACGTGGCGCAATGGGCCATGAAAGCGGACCAGCCGACCACGGCGATGATGCTGGGCGACAAATACGTGTTCAAGGAATGGGAGTGCCCTGACACCATCCAGGCAGCCTTCCGCTATCCGGGCTTCGACGTGGTCTATGAGGGCATGATGAGCTCGTCCATCGACGATGGAGGGCTCGAGTTTCGTGGCAAGGAAGCGACGCTGAAGATCAATCGCTCGGGAATGAGCATCTTTCAAGAGAATGTGAAAGGCGATCGAAACCCGGTATTGAAAGAAGAGAGCTTTGTGGATGGGACAACGCCGCACATGGCCAACTTCTTTGACTGCATCAAGACGCGCAAGGAGCCCAACGCGCCCGTGGAGACAGGAGTCGCCGCAGCGAGAGCGGGCCATGTGGGAAATCTGGCATACCATCGCGGCGGCGTGACCGCGTGGCCGGCGGCCTAGATCCGGCCGTTCTGGGGTGAATGAAGGCAGAGCCGCCAATCGCCTGGATTCCGCGAGACGCGAGCGATTCGATCTGTAAACGCCGGGTGCCCCTGGTCCCCCTCGCCTTTGGGGACCAGGGATTGAACCTACTCTCCCTCGCGCGTTTTTCCAGAGTGCCCGCCAGAGCGCAGAAGCTGGCAGCTACGCGCTGCCTCACCGTTCCCCTCGGTGCCCGCACCAGCCCGTGGACACTCCGCTGTCTCGCATTGGGAGCCTTCGACCAGCGGTCGACTGTTTACCGAGAAGTAATTGCCGAGTAGACGACAACTCAACCCGAATTGTGATCTCCGCCATAGCACCCTGCATTGTGAGGGGCATACCATCCCGACAACCTCCCCGCATTGGAGAAAAACAAATGAAGTACTTGGCGGCAATTCTTTTAATGTTCGGTTTAAACGCATGGGCACAACCGTCAGAGGGCAGGCCGACTGGCTGCAACAACCCCGGTGCGCAGGTGAGGCTGGCGTTCCAGAAGGCGTACAACTCGAAGGATGTCGATGGAGTCGTAGCACTTTATGCCGAAAACGCCGCCTTAGTGAGCGACGGCGGGACATTCAGAGGAAGGAACGAAATTCGGCAGTGGGTCAAGGCGGGGTTGGATCAGGGAAGCAGACTGGAATCTATCGAACCAGCCCTTGAGGACTGTTCTGAAACGCTCGCCTACGAGACGGGGCAAACCAGAAGGCTCGTTGGCTCCGTGATTCATCTCGGTCAGTATCTGATCGTGATGAAGAAAATTGGCGAGGAGTGGATGATTGTTCAGCACTTTTCGTTGAGTGCCGGACAGATCGCAGCCGCCAAATGATCAACATCTTGAACTGAGTCGGCGGCGAACGGGTCTAGCCAAGAAGATCGACGTCCCGTAGATCTGCGTTGGAGCCTAAAGAAACGCTGTGGGCAGGATCCGGGAGGAGTGTCTGAAGACTAAGGCAGCGATTCTGCTCGCCGAGCGATCCCAAGCATTTGCTTTCGTTCCATGATGAAGTGGGCCGTCCGCCCCAGCGAGAGTGCAATCCATTGCGGCAGGCCGTAGGGACTGTACCCTGCTGCAACTCGGCCGCGCACAATCAGCCGTGTTTGTCCCTCTCTGGACGGCTCAAGAACGAAGGCCCAAGTCGTCTGGTACCTGCCTGTGGGGAGGCGCCACGCCAACACCAGGCTTCGCTCTGGTTCGCACCGCGCCACGACAAACACGTCGGTCGCATTCGGTACTGCTGGAAGGATCTCCCCGATTGCGATCTTCTGGTATTCAGGAAGAACGTGCTCGGCGCTGTGGCGCCCGCCATTGTCGATGAAATCGTATGCGTACCACCCGCCGCGGCCCGCGCCCATTTGAATCAACCACGGCCAGATATCGCGGGGAGGACGACGAATGGTTATTGCATGGTTCACAGAGCCGATCGGCTGAGGAATCAGGTCGTCTCCGGCGAGGCTCAAGGCTTTTTCCGCAGAGGTGGCGTGAACTTCAAGGATCATGTAGATCGCGATTCCAGAAAGCACGACGAACACACCACAAAGGCCGAAAATGATTCGCTTTTTCATCAGATTCATCGATTCATCCGGAGTGTAGCGCAAATCTGGTTCTTAGCGCAGTGACGCGCGATCTATGAGATCGTGTGGTGGCAGGATGCAAGATTGACAAGCTCAGGGCGAGGTTTCGAGCGGTTAATCGGCCAATCCGTCAGTTACCGGTTGAACAACAGCCTTTTGCTTTTCCCAGGTCAGGCAAAAACGCGTCACCAGCAATCCGGAGCTAGCAGCTAGAAGCTAGAAGCTGCCCTACCGCCCACCCCGATGCTTGCTGGCGTTCACAGCGGCCCGCGCCTCACGGTCCGCCTCACGGCGCTTTTCCGTCTCCCGCTTGTCCCAGTCCTGCTTGCCCTTGGCCACCGCCAACTCGCACTTCACCCGCCCGTTACGAAAATAAAGGCGCGTGGGGATGAGCGTGTGACCCTTGATCTGCGTCTTGGACAGTAGCTTGCGTACTTCATCCCGGTGCAGCAGCAGCTTGCGGGTGCGGGTCGAGTCGTGGTTGGCTATGTTCCCGTGTGAGTAAGGACCGATATGCGCGTTGAGCAGAAATGCTTCCCCGTTTTGGATAAGCCCATACGAGTCTTTCAGGTTCGCCTGGCCCTCCCGGATCGACTTCACTTCGGTCCCCCGCAAAGCCACGCCCGCCTCGAACTTCTCCAACAAAAAGTAGTTGTGGCTCGCCATCCGGTTGTGCGCCGCGTCCCGCTCCCCGCTCGCCACGGGATCGCGCGGCTTCGACGCCTTCTTCGGGCCGGTCGAGTCCTTGGCGACTATTTCGTGGCTGGTTTGGCGGGGCATGGGGAACTATCCTCGAATCTTCATCCTAGCATTGACCACGCTTTTACCCGCACCACCGTGGGGCTTTGCTAAAATGAGCCATCGTCGGTTGATCGAGATTGCTCGCGTGATCTCTGTCAGATTTTGCGTCAGCTTTTGCGTTCATGCCAGCCCGAATCGACGCCACGGGGTATTGGTACCGGCCAGGACGCCTGGGAGTTCGATGAACCACCGCACTCTACCTCTGAATGCCTCCGCGCCCGCTCGATCCAAAACCCCTCCGCTCGAGTTTTGCCCGTTCGAGTTTTGTCCGCAGTGCATTCGCACGGACAAGTCCTGTTCTTGCCGCCATCCTCTTCACCGTCGCGGCCCTCTTCTCGCTCGCCGCTCCCAGCCTCCACGCCCAGCGCGGCCAGTCCGCCAACTCCCTCTACAAGGCCGGACAGACCGCTGAAGCCCGCGAAGATTACGACGCCGCCCTTGACGCCTACCAGAAAGCCAACGCCAAAAACCCCAAGGACCTGAGCTACCGCGCCGCCCTCTATCGCGTGCGCGTCTCTGCTTCCGCCGCCCACCTTACCAAAGGACGAAAGCTCCTCGAGGCCGGCGATCAGCAGGGCGCACTCACTGAGTTCCTCCACGCCGCTGAGATCGATCCCGGCAACGAAGCCGCACAGCAGGAAATCGCACGCGTCCGCGCCAAAACCGGCCAGGGCCCACCCACAGAGGAAGCCGCACTGCCCGAGCCCGAAGGCGAGCAGCAGGAGATCGACTCCATCGGCGCGCCTGCCGAGCTCAGGCCCATCTCCAACGAGCCCCTCACTCTGCACATGACGGAAGACGCCAAGGTGGTCTACCAGGCTATCGGCAAGGCTGCCGGCGTCAACGTCCTCTTCGATCCCGACTACAACTCCAAGCGCATCCAGGTCGACCTCAACAACGTCAGCTTGCTTGACGCACTGCGCATCGTCGGCACCATGTCCGGCACTTTCTGGCGTCCGGTCACCGCCAACACGCTCTTCGTTGCGCAGAACACCCGCGTCAAGCGCACTGAACTCGACGAGCAGGCCGTCCAGACCTTCTACCTGACCAACGCCTGGCAGCAGAACGACCTCAACGACGTGCAGACCGCTCTGCGCAACGTGCTCACCAGCGCCAAAATCTACGGCGTCGCCAGCCAGAACGCCATCGTCATGCGCGGAACTCCCGACGAGCTCCTGCTTGCGCAAAAACTCATCAACGACCTCGACAAGGCGCGCGCTGAAGTTGTGGTCGACATCGCCGTGCTTGAAGTGAGCAAGAACTGGGAGCAAACGCTCGGCATCTCCTGGCCCAGCAGCATCGGTGTGGCGCTCACGCCGCCAACTTCGTCCACCACGTCGTCTTCATCCAGTTCATCCGGCTCCTCCACCAGCACCACAACCTCGCCTACCCTCTACGATCTGGCCCATCTCAAAGCCACCGACTTCGCCGTAACCGTCGGCTCGGCCACCTTGAACCTGTTGCTCACTGACTCCAATACCAAGGTCCTGCAGAGCCCGCGCATCCGCGCCACCGGCGATCAAAAAGCCACCATGAAGATCGGCTCGCGCATCCCCATCGCCACCGGTTCTTATCAAACTGGCGCAGCCACGGCCGTCGTCAGCTCGCTCGTCAACACCCAGTTCCAGTATCAGGACGTCGGCGTCAACATTGAGATGACGCCCACCGTCCACTTCGACCACGACGTTACTCTCAAGATCAAAATTGAAGTTACTTCGCAGAGCGGGTCGGTCACCATCAGCGGCGTCACCGAGCCTATCCTCTCGCAGCGCGTCGTCGACCAGGTCATCCGTCTCCGCGAGGGCGAAGCCAGTATCCTCGGCGGCATCCAGAACAATCAGAGCCAGGAGAGCTGGAACGGCATCCCCGGACTCAGCTCCATTCCCATCATCAAGTACCTCTTCGGCTCCAAAGACCACACCACCCAGGACGACGAAATCGTCTTTGCCGTCGTGCCCCACATCGTCCGCTCTCAGGAGCTCGACCAGGCCAATCTCCGCTCCATCGATACCGGCTCCGGCCAGTCCATCGACCTCCGCCACTCTGAGAATGACAGCGCCGTCACGCCGCCTGCCGTGGCCCGGCCCGCCGCATTCGTCCAGCCTGACTTCGGCTCCGTCCCCGGCCAGAGCGCCGAGGCCGCCGCGCCCGCACTTATGGCCCAGATGAAAACCGCCGCCCAACAACCGGCCACGCCGCCCGCGGCCATGGCGCCTCAGCCGCAGCCCGTCCCGCAGTCTTCTGGCCCCGTCTTCACGCTCGCGCCGCCCGCTGCTCCCGTCGCCAACGGAGCCAGCTTCCAGATCCCCATCACTCTCTCCGGAGCCACGGACGTCGCCTCGGTGCCCATCCAAATGTCCTACGATCCGGCCAAACTCTCGCTCGTTAACGTCGCCGCCGGCGACCTGCTCAATCGCGATGGACAGGCGGTTGCTCTCATCCATCGTGACGACGGTCCCGGAAACCTCACCATCGTCTCCTCGCGTCCGCCCGGAGCAGCCGGAGTCACCGGAACTGGAGTCGTCTGCGTGCTCACCTTCCAGGCCAAGGCCGCCGGTGCAACCACCCTCAACATGACCCGCGCCTCCGCCGTCAACAGCGCTCAGCAGCAGGTGCCCGTCACCCCTGGCCGCCTCGACCTGGTCGTCAAGTAGGGAGCCGTCATGAACCCCGCGCCCCTTCTCCAAACGGCCCTGTGCCCCACCCCTTCGACCAGCCGCGGCGGGCTCCGTCGGATCCATAGGACTGAGCAAGATCTCCTCGTGCCCCATTCATCCACGGCGCCATCGTGGATGAGTGGGACAGAACCAAATTCCTCAGCGCGTTTCCCAACCCGCCTTCGCTCTTCCGAGCGCGGCCTCACGTTTGTCGAGCTGGTTGTCACGGTCGCCATCCTCTCCATCCTCGCCTCGGCCGCCGTGCCCATCGCCCGCTTCCAGGTCAAGCGGCAGAACGAGCGCCAACTCCACTACGACCTCTGGCAGATGCGCGACGCCATCGACAAGTACAAGGACGCCGCCGACAAAGGCGCCTTCCAAACCAAGGTCGACAGCCAGAACTATCCGCCCGACCTTGAAACCCTCGTCAACGGCGTCGATGTGCAGGGCAAGAAGCTCAAGTTTCTCCGCAAGATTCCCATCGATCCCATGACCGGCAAAGCCGAGTGGGGCCTGCGCTCCATGCAGGACGATCCTGACTCCGACTCCTACGGCGGCCAAAGTGTCTTCGACGTCCACTCAAAATCCCAGGGCACCGCACTGGACGGCACCAAGTACTCAACGTGGTAGCGTAAGCAAAAAGGAAACCGTGCGCGGTATTCGCAAACAAGACGCAGCCTTCACGCTCATCGAGCTGATGATCGTCATGGCCATCATCGGCATCCTGGCTACGCTGGCCATCCCCAGCTTTGTCTCCGCCATCAAGCACGCCCGCGAGGCCGTCCTCAAGGAAGACCTCCACGTCATGCGCGCCGCCATTGATTCCTACACCATGGACAAGCAGAAGGCGCCCCAGTCCCTCGACGACCTGGTCCAGGACGGCTACCTCAAGGTCATCCCTGAAGACCCCATGACCCACTCCACCTCCACCTGGGTCACCGACACCAGCGACGCCATGTACTCGCTTGACGAGTCGGAGCCGGGCGTCAACGATGTCCACTCCGGCTCCGAAGACACTGCCTCCGATGGCCAGCCCTATTCCTCCTGGTAGTTCCTTCCCGCAATTCCCACTCGCCCTCCTGGGGCAAAACGTGTCACAGTAAGTACATGCAGCAAATGCGTCCCCACGCGATCCTTCTCGCCGCCCCTCTTCTTCTGGTCCTCGCGGCCGCCTTCACGATCCCGATCCCCGCACAGCAAACCAAAACCATTACCATCCTCATCTATGACGGCAAAACCGGAAGGCCGCTGATCCCCGACAACTACGTCATCCGCATCGACCACCTCGACGCCACCCACAACGAGTGGCTCACCCTCAAGGACGATGGAACCGGCGTCGTCAACGTCCCCGCCAGCGCCACGTTCCTCGGCGTGCAGGCCACCTACCATAAGTCCACGGATCTCTACATCAACTGCGATGCCGGCATGGAGAAAGACACCTCAACCCTCCACTGGTACTCCATTCCTGACATCCTCTCCACCGGTGTCGCCGCCTCCAACGAGTGCTACAAAGGCAAATATGCTGACGCCACCCACGTCACGCCCAAGCCCGGACAATTCGTCTTCTTCGTCCGCCCCATTGGCCCGAAGGAAGCACTTGCCGACTAGAGCGGCAACACTTTGACCCTCGATCCTCAATCGCCGCCCGCTCTCCACATCGCCCAGGTCTATCGGGCCTACGCAAGCCTCGTCCAATTCGCGCAACCGCCCCAAGGTCTCACCGACCTCGCCACGCTCGGTGGCCAACTTTTGTACACCGGCGAACTCAACCCCGCCGCATCCAATCTCATCCGCGCAGCCAACATCGCAGGCGCCGCATCCCTCGCCGCCTCTGCCAGCGCCGACACGCTTCGCCAGGCACTGCACCAGGGCACAATCGACATCCTCGTCAACTCCCTCGACGAAGCCTTGCGCATCCTCAAGAACGAAATCCGCAAGCGCCAGCCCGTGGCCGCCGCCGTCTCAGCCCCACCCGAAGTCATCACGCAGGAATTGCTCGAGCGCGGCGTCCTCCCCAACCTGCTCCCGCCAGATTCTTCTCAAGAATTCGCCGCCTTCATCGTCCAGGGAGCAAGAACCCTGCCGCACCTGTCGCCAGCCTTTGCGCCGCAGCCGGGCACGCCGCAGCCGCATCTTGACCCGCAGTCGGACCTTGCCCTCTGCATCTGGCCCATCCCCACCGCCTACGCCAACCGTCCCGCGGACTTCGAGGCCATCCTCCTCGCCCATCTTCAGCCCGATCAAAAGGCCGCCCAACGCTGGCTCCATCTCTCCGGCCGCTATCTTGAGCCCGCAGCCCGCCGCTACCGCAGCATCCCCATCGACCAGCAAACCCAGGAAAAATTAACCGCAAAATTCGGCCCCCCGCTCCAAGCCTGAGATTCCGCGAGACCAGGTATCGGTCAAGTCCGTCCATTCAGTCATCAACCAAGAAGGCATGAACCTATGAGCATCAGGAAATCAATCCGCGAACAAATAAAACGAATTCCAGGTTCCGTCCGCATTTACCGCGCCCTCCGGCCGCAAGCGCAGAACAACAATCAAGCGCGCCCCGACTTCCTAAGTATGAAGGAAGCAATAATCCACGAAACGCTGACCAGCATCGAAGCTCAAATAACGGATTCAAGTTCTCAAGATGAACTGTACGAAAACTTGCGACCCCTTGGATTAACCAATTTTGGATTGGTTATGCTTTCGATGCCTGATCCCAGTTTTCCGAAATTATCTCGAATTCTGCCGGGAATGGCTAGCGAAGAAACGCAGATGCAGTGGACAGGCGCAGCTGGCATCCAATTACTCACACAAACCGTAGACTTTGTCCGGTCGGTGGCTTTCAATTTCTATAGGTTTACCGGGGAGTCTCTTGAGAATAAGACGGCGCTCGATTTCGGCTGTGGCTATGGACGAATAGCACGCCTGATGTACTTTCTCACCACCACTGATCATTTCTTTGCCGTGGATCCATGGAACAGGTCGATTGAAGAATGCGCCGCCCACGGCCTGACAAAAAACTTCCTGCTGTCGAATTGGTCGGCGGCCGATCTTCCCACGGGGCAAAGAAAGTTCTCACTCATCTACTCATTTTCCGTCTTCACGCATCTTTCGCAAGCGGCTGCACGCATAGCCCTGACCACTCTACTTCGGCATCTGGAGCCCAATGGGTTATTGGTGATCACAATTAGGCCCGTCGAATACTGGTACTTTGACAAATACACGAACGATCGCAAGTTGAGCGACCTTCAAGTGCCACTCACAATCGCGAAGGCTTCTCATTTCTCCCTCACGGTCAGGAACAGGTGATTCCCGACTACGGAGAGGCGTCGATGACCCCAGCATGGATCGAGAGCAATTTCCCTGGCGTTGAAGTTCTCGGGCTCGACAGATCCATCAGCGATCCTCTCCAGATTTATGTCTTTATGCGAAATCACCGATTCGGCAAGATAGGCCACCTCCGAAGGTCGCCCCTCCGCAACTCCTCGTGGAACGGTGGCGAACAACCGACGACCCCCAAGCCTCTCCGGTGCACTCCGCCCCAGGGAACTCAAGAATGCGCGCCTCCCTCCTTGGGTGCCTCAATCGCCGTTTAAGACCTTCGAGACAAGGCCGCCGAATCTTCAATTGTGCTTAGTTCACTGCTGACGGCCGTTCAGCGGCTGGGGGGGCGACGCCCCAAACAAAGACGGAAGTATCGCCGATTGCTCGGGCGAGGCTGTAGCCATCGGAGTGAAGCATCTTGACGCAGCCGGATCGGTTGGAAGGATCATCGCAAATACTCTGAACTCCCAGGAACGGATCTTTACCCAAAACAACAATCCGCGGGCGGTGAGCCGCGAAAATCGCCTCGACATCAGGCTCGGCAATGACCCGATATTTCTCCCTTTGGTCAACCGTCAACTTCTGCGAGATGAACCGGCCAAAGTTATTTTCAAAGCCCGGGTAAGGTTCCGATCTGGATGCGAAAGCATATCCGGGCCAAAAACTGGCAATCTCGTCATTTGGCGCAGCCAATTGGTCAATCGCGTCGGAAACCGCGCTGACCCTGTCCAGAGTCCAATTCGGAGCATCGTCCACACCGTTGAGACCCATGACGCCTTCACCCGTGAACAGGTAGCGTCGAAAGCTGGGAGCGGCCGAGACAACGAATACAGCCAGCACCGCGACGCCTGCAAGAACTGCGGTTCGCCGGGGCCAGACAGCCTCGCAACGGATGCCAGGTAGGCACTTGCCGCACATACGGCAGTCACGATGAGAAATGGCATACACACGCTGTAATACTGACCGAACGTCGGCGTAGGAAGAATCGAAATCAATCCGAGAAAGAATGCGATCAAGAAGGCCAGGACGATCGCGGCTCCGCGTATCCGCGATACAAGAATTGCTACGAAGGACATGACCGAAAGAATCCCGAACTGAAAGCCGTTGTTATCTGCTCCAAGCAAAATGATTCGAGCAACGTGCACTTTAACTCTCAAATTCCCGATCAGCCCCTCATCTGAGCGTATGGCGTGATATCCGAGATTATTGAAAAGAAACGCGTCGGGAGAGGATGCAAAAAGATAAAGCGACGGCGCAAGACCGATCGTGAAACCCCCGAGGAACCAGAGAATGCGGATCGATTCCGTTGAGGTTTTCAGAACGGTGAAATATCCACCACAAGAAAATTGGCACAAGGCCGACCACATAGGAACGGGTGTCGACGCTCAACCCGAATAACGTTCCCGCAGCCGCGACCAGCCATCGTGGGGATGCAGGCGAGAGCCGAGCAGCAACTGCATAGGCGCTGAACAAAAAGAGCGCCGCCAGCGAATAGGTCTTCACTATCGGAAACCAAGCGAAGACGAGAGTGCTTGAGGTAAACAAAATCACCGCCGCCACGCCCGCAATCCATTCCTTGGTTTCATGGCAGACATGTTCGTAGACGATCAGGCCGATGATCGTAGACAGGACGGCGGAAAGGTCCCGAGCTGAGAACCATGACATTCCGAAAAGCTTCATCCAGATGCCATATACATATGGCGACAGAGGAGCCTGTGGAAACAAGAAATCCAAATACGGTACTTTGTGCAGCAGCACAAGTCGCGAAGCCATCAGGTAGTAGCCTTCGTCTCCATCAATAAACCGGCGGCGGGCGACAAACAGAAAAAAGTACAACATAAGGATGAATAAGAGGCCCTGACCGCATACGGCAGAGATACTCCGGATGGTTTTTCCCGCAAGAATCAGCTTCACCCAACTGAGCCGTGTTCTAAATGTGCTCCGAATCCCCATAGTTCCTAAGCTAGCACCCTCAATGGAGGATAATCGCACCGCCGGGAGGTCCATCCATCGCTCCCTGTCACCTTCGTCCCCTGCCCCCTGCCCCCCGGCACCTGAAGAATGCACCAATTAAGGTGCAAAACCGAGTGCGAAAACACGCCAAAAAGCCGCAAAAAGTCGCATTTTTTCGTCATTTTTGTAGATTTTGCGCACTGAAAGTCGCGTGGTTCAAGCCAATTTGCTCAGAAATGACCTTCCGGACACGGACGATTTCGTCTATGCAACGCAACAATGCAATTTCGGTGCTTGAGCGCAGTCATTTCGGCCCTTAACCGTGGCGTCCCCGCAGATCGCTTTTTAAGTGACGTCAAAATACGCGCACTATGCAGGAACATCGAAAACCGGCGACTGAGAGCTGAAAGCCGGCAGCCAGAATGCACAAGCTAGGAGCTAGAGGCTAGAAGCTAGGAGCTGGACGCTGTTTCTTCAATCCGAGTCCACAACTCCTTGATTCCATAGCCCGTCTTGGCTGAAACCGGCAGGATCTCTTCGATTTCCAGGCCCTTCTTCAGCGCCGCCAGGTTGCGCGTCCGCTCGTTGCCGCTCAACCGGTCGCACTTGGTGGCCACCACCACAAACGCTCGTCCCGCGCCCGTCAGCCAGTCCAGCAACTGCGCGTCGGGCTCCTGCACCGGCACATTCGAGTCGATCAGGCAGACGCAGAGCTTAAGCGTTGGTCGCTCAGCAAGATACGGATCAATGAACTCGGACCAACCGGCGGAAATCGACTTCGAAATCTTCGCGTATCCATATCCCGGCAGATCGGCAAAAATCATCTGTGGCCGCTTGCTTGGGTCCAGAAGCGCAAAGAAATTGATGGCCCGCGTCCGCCCCGGCGTCTGCGAAACCTTGGCCGCCTTCTCGCCCACAAGTTCATTCAGCAGGCTCGACTTGCCCACATTGGAGCGGCCCAGAAACGCGATCTCCGGCACGCTCGGCGCAGGAAACTGCGCCGCCGCCAAAGCCGACAAAAGGAACTGTGTTGTATAGCGCATTACTGCCGGGCCGGCAGGTTGGTCGTGATTTCGGCCGGCGTTGCGGCCGTAAGGACCGCGCCATCCGTGTGTTCAATTGAAGGCAGCGGACTTTCAAGCGCCAGCGCCAGCACCTCATCCATCGATTCAACAAAATGCAACTTCATTGAATTCTTGATGTTGTCAGGCAGCTCGGCAATATCCTTCTCGTTCATCCGCGGCAGAATGACCTCAAAGATGCCGGCCCGCAGCGCCGCCAGCAGCTTTTCCTTGAGTCCCCCGATAGGCAACACCTTGCCCCGCAGCGTGATCTCGCCCGTCATGGCAATATCGCGACGCACCGGGATCTTGGCCAGTGCACTGGCCAGCGCAGTCGCCATGGTGATGCCTGCTGACGGCCCATCCTTCGGAATGGCGCCCTCCGGCACGTGCAAATGGATGTCAACGTTGCGGTAGAACTCGCGGCTAAGCCCGAGAATCTGCGCCTTGCCGCGAATGTAGCTGAGCGCAGCTTGCGCCGACTCCTGCATCACGTCGCCCAACTGGCCGGTAATCGTGAGTTTGCCCTTGCCATCGAGCACCTGTACCTCAGTGGTTAGGATGCTTCCGCCCACCTCGGTCCAAGCGAGGCCTGTCACGAGTCCAATTTCACTCTTTTCGTGCACTTCTGAGTCTCTGAACTTGGCCACACCCAGGTACTCATGCACATTCTCAGCCGTGACCTCTTCCCGATGCTTCGCGCCGGCCTTTACCACCTTGCGCGCAACCTTGCGGCAGATGTTGCCGATTTCGCGCTCCAGATTTCTTACCCCGGCTTCGCGCGTGTAGTTGCGAATCACCTCGGTAATTGCATCGTCTTTGAAGACAATATTCTTCTCGCTCAGGCCGGTCTGCGTGCGCTGCTTTTTCACGAGATATTGCCGCGCGATCTCCAGCTTCTCCTGCTCGGTATAGCCCTGCAGCCGCAGAACCTCCATGCGATCCTGCAGCGCCGCTGGAATGGTGTGCATCACGTTGGCGGTGGCTACAAAAAGCACCTGCGACAGGTCATAATCCACGTCGAGGTAATGATCCTGGAAAGTGGTATTTTGTTCCGGGTCCAGCACCTCAAGCAGCGCCGAAGCGGGGTCTCCGCGGAAGTCGGAAGAGATCTTGTCCACTTCGTCCAGCAGGAACACCGGGTTCTTGGTCCCCGCCCGCTTCATGTGCTGGATGATCTGGCCGGGGAGCGCGCCAATGTAGGTGCGCCGGTGCCCGCGAATCTCGGCCTCGTCGCGCACGCCACCAAGCGAGAGGCGCACGAACTTGCGGCCGGTTGCCTTGGCGATCGACATGCCCAGCGACGTTTTGCCAACTCCCGGAGGTCCGGCAAAACAGAGGATTGAGCCGCGCGGATTCTTGACCAGCTGGCGCACCGCCAGAAACTCGAGAATTCTTTCTTTAATTTTTTCCAGGCCGTAGTGGTCGGTGTTGAGAACCTTCTCAGCGTAGTCAATGGAGCGCGTCTCCTTGGAGCGCTTCTTCCACGGCACGGCGAGCAGCCAATCAATATAGTTGCGGCTCACGGTGGACTCGGCCGACATGGGCGGCATGGCTTCAAGCTTTTTGAGCTCCTGGATCGCCTTGTCGAGCACTTCCTTCGGCATCCCGGCTGCTTCAATCTTCTTGCGCAGTTCGTCGAACTCGCTCTTTTCGCCGCGGCCCAGTTCCTTCTGAATGGCCTTGATCTTTTCGTTGAGGTAGTACTCTTTTTGCGCCCGCTCCATCTGCCGCTTCACGCGCGACTGGATGTTGCGATCCAGATCAAGCTTTTCAATTTCAATATCGAGCACGTCGGCAATGCGCGCGAGCCGAGCAGCCGGATCGAAGATGGCCAGCAGTTCCTGCTTCTCTTCAATGCCGAGCTGCAGGTTGGCGGCGATGGTGTCGCTCAGCTTGGCCGGCTCGTCCATCTTGACCGTGGCGATGATCGTCTCGTAGTTGAGGGACTGTTGCAGCTTGACGTACTGCTCAAACAATCCGGTCACGCGCTGCATCAGCTGCTCTGCTGCCGGGGTCATCTCGAACTGCGATTTGCCGGTGCGCACCGTGGCCACGAAGAAGCCGTCGCGGTCATTCACTTCGACAGACTTTGCGCGCTCCACGCCTTCGACCAGAACCTTGATGTTGCCGTCGGGCATCTTCACGCTCTGCACGATATTGCAGATGGAACCGACTTGGAAAATGTCCTTTGCCTTGGGCTCGTCGATCGAGGCGTCGTGCTGCGTTGCCAGAAAAATCTTGCGGTCCGCGCTTAGAGCCTCTTCGAGCGCGCGCACGCTCGACTCCCGGCCCACCACGAAGGGCGTCATCATGTACGGGAAGATCACCATGTCCCGGATGGGCATCATGGGGAGCTTGCGCGTCTCGGCTTTTTCTTTGCTTTGTGTCATTTAGTTCCCTTCGATCTTAGACGCGCCTACCAGGCTCTGGATTCATCACGGGCCGCAGAGCTCATGTTCGGATTGTATCGCGGAATCGGACAACGGGAGAATCGAACCAAAGTGCAATTGGCCTTGCGCGAAAGTTTACCCTTCAGGATCAGGAGCCGCAACAGTTCCGGGGTAAGGCCACCATTTATGATGGAGATACAAGGAGATCCCCATAAATGTCAGACCCCGTTATTCGCTCAAAAGAGCCCTTATCCTGTTGCGGTTGAAGCTGGCACCAGTTACTACTGGTGTGCGTGTGGAAAGAGCGCCAACCAGCCTTTCTGCGACGGCAGCCACAAGGGAAGCGAGTTCACGCCCATCAAGTTTGAGGCCACTGAAACAAAAACGGTCTACTTTTGCGGATGCAAGCACACGGCCAATCCGGTGATGTGCGACGGAAGCCATAAGCAGATTTAGGCGCGCATGCGTTCCGAGTTTGGGGAAAGGTTTGTCAGTTTTCGGTCGGGATTTTTGATGCGGAGTCGACGACCAGGACGTCGACGTTGCCCTTTCGATTCTCCAGTCTCAGTCCCAACTGATCTTCGAGGGCGCGCTGCCACAACGTGAACCCATCTGTGCCCAGCTCGGGGTGCATGTTCACGTAGAAGTCGTAGATGCCGGGGAGGCCCGTTTTGTCGAGCACCGGAATGGGCGGCCCGCCGGCCTTCACCGGCTCATTCGGGTTCATTGCTGCGGGAATCGACAACTGAACAGCCAGCAAATCGGCAAATTGGCGCAGATCCCCGTGAAAATGAAATCCGGCTTGAGCACTCCCCTGTTCTTCGGTTCTCATCGGTTGGATTCTTGGGCCCGATTTGCCGATCGTCAACTCGTAGGCGCGCATCTCGCGCGTCTCGCTGTGCGTGGTCAGATTGAAGCGCTCGGCAAGAAGGCTTCGCAGCATGAGCGACTTCTGCTCGCTTGAACTGGCTGTGGCTGAATTTGCCTGGATGTCGTACTCGTTGCGATCAAGCCACTCCGGGCCAACGATTTGATTGACCTGCAGACGCCAGGCCTCGGCAAGCAGCCGCTTCAGCGTAGCGTTCCTGGCAACGATGCCGTTGGGCGAGTAGGTGAACTGGTTGTTATAGTCTGGCCCGACAGCGCGTTGGCTTGGCCTGACTGAAGCAACGTCAAACGCCGGCGCAACGGCTGAGGCCTGGCCAAAGGCCATGGATACCGGAAGCGAAAGGGCAATCAGCAAGGACAGCGCGCGCATAGAGCAAAGCATATCCTTCGGTACAAGGCTATGCAAGGGACGCCATATGGTCTAGAATGCCATCATTGAAAAACGTGAAGATTACAGTTGGCGGCGCAATAGAGGAAGAGGCGTCCCGCCGGTTTGTGGACGCATGGCATCGCGCGGAACGCGGGAAGAAATTCCAGGAGCGCCACCTGGCGTTTGAGAGCTGGGATGCGCTGGCCCGCGTGCTGACAGGGAAGCGGATGGAGCTATTGCGCTACGTTCGACGGAACAATGTGACAAGCATTCGGTCGCTGGCCAAAGCGCTGAAGCGCGACTACAGCAACGTTCATGCAGATGTACAGGCGCTGGCGGGCGCGGGCCTCCTCGACACCAGCCGCAAGGGCGTGAAGGCAGACTACGACTCTATCGAAACCAAAATTGCGATCTGAGCGAGCGCAAAGCAAGGCCTACCCAGATTAATGAGCGCCCTCGAAAACAGGCGCATGATTCCTCCAGAATTTCTTATCGCCTGCTTCACAACCGAAGAAGAAATGCCCCAGGCTTCCTTCGAAGCCTGGGGCATCCGGTTTTACTGCGGAATTAGTTGTACTAGCCGGCTTTTTCAAGCAGGCAGAGCGACAGATCGCGGCGCTCGACCATGTCGCTGGTGATCTCAAGATCGCGTACGCGCTTGTTTGACGGCAGGTGATACATCAGGTCGAGCATCAGCTCTTCAAGGATCATGCGCAGTCCGCGCGCGCCCACCTTGCGGGCCAGGGCCTCGCGGGCTACCGCGCAGGTGGCCTCGTGCGTAAAGTGCAGGCGCACATTTTCAAACTCAAAGAGGCGCTGGTACTGCTTGAGAATGGCATTGCGCGGCTTGGTCAGAATTTCGATCAGAGCCGCTTCATCCAGCTCGTCCAGAATGCCCATCACCGGGAGCCGGCCGACGAACTCGGGAATCAGGCCGTACTTGATGAGGTCTTGCGGCTCGGTGCGGCGCAACAGTTCAGTGTCGCGATGCGAGCGCAAGGTTGCTTCAGCTTCAGTGTCGGTGGCTTTGAAGCCCAGCGCCTTCTTGCCGACGCGGCGGCCAACGACACGCTCCAACCCGACAAATGCGCCACCGCAGATAAACAGAATGTTGGTGGTATCCACGGCGGTGAACTCCTGGTGGGGGTGCTTGCGTCCGCCCTGCGGCGGAACGTTGGCCACGGTTCCTTCAAGAATTTTGAGCAGCGCCTGCTGCACGCCTTCACCGGAAACGTCGCGGGTGATGGAGGGGTTCTCGTCCTTGCGGCCGATCTTGTCGATTTCGTCGATGTAGATAATGCCTTGCTGGGCGCGGGTTACGTCGCCGTCAGCGGCCTGCAGCAGCTTGAGGATGATGTTCTCAACATCCTCGCCCACGTAGCCGGCCTCGGTCAGGGTGGTTGCGTCAACAATGGCGAAGGGCACGTCAAGCATCTTGGCCAGCGTGTGCGCCAGCAGCGTTTTGCCTGAGCCCGTGGGACCGATGAGCAGGATGTTGCTCTTGGCCAGTTCGACCTCGTTGTTGCGCAGCCGGTTCATCTGGATGCGCTTGTAGTGGTTGTAAACCGCAACTGCGAGCTTCTTCTTGGTCTGATCCTGGCCGATGACGAAATCGTCGAGAAAGGCTTTCACTTCCTGCGGCTTGGGCAGATGGCCGGCGGCGGCGGCCGGCGTTACCTCGCTGCGATCGTCCTCAAGAATCGAGTTGCAAACGGCGACGCACTCGTCGCAGATATAGGCGCGAGGGTAGTCGCTGGGCGACGAGATCAACTTGGCAACGGCGTCCTGCGACTTGTGGCAGAACGAGCATCGCAACGATTCTTCGGGTCCCGTACGCGGTTTCATGGTATTGCTCCCTTTGGTCTTGCCCGTCGATCTCCGCCCTTGCGGTTACGGCCGTTTAGGTGCGCGGCCGATCAATAATTTCATCCACAATGCCGTATTCCTTTGACTGCTGCGCGTTCATGATGAAGTCGCGTTCCACGTCGCGCTCAATGCGGTCGAGCGGCTGGCCGGTGTGCTTGGCCATCAGCGTGTTGGTGATTTCGCGGATGCGCAGAATTTCGCGGGCATGAATATCAATATCCGTAGCCTGGCCGCTCAATCCGCCCATCGAAGGCTGGTGAATCAGAATTCTGGAGTTGGGCAGGGCAAACCGCTTGCCCTTGGTGCCGGCCAGGAGCAAGAAAGCTCCCATGCTGGCCGCCTGGCCGATGCAGTACGTGACCACGTTGTTCTTGATGAACTGCATGGTGTCGTAAATGGCCAGTCCGGCGGTGATGGAACCGCCCGGCGAGTTGATGTACAGCGAGAACGTCCTTCTCCGGATCCTCTCCCTGGAGAAAGAGCATCTGCGCGACGATAAGGTTGGCCACCTGGTCGTCAATGGGTGTGCCAAGGAAAATGATGTTGTCGCGTAGCAGACGGGAATAGATGTCGTAGGCGCGCTCGCCCCGACTCGTCTGCTCTACCACCATGGGAACCAAAGCCATTGAGTATTTTTCCCGCTTTCCCGTTTAGGGCCGCTTGCTGCCCGATTTCTTGTTGGCCGTCCGGCATTTAAACTTGCTTGCCGGGCGACGCCCATCCCTTGAGCTAACCGCTTATGCGGGCAGCCTTTCGTACAGGGCCGAAGCCGTCTTTTCGCGCCGCAGTTGTTCCCGGATTCTAGCCATACCGCCGTCCTGCGTCAATCGCACCTTTAGGGTATCCAGGGGCTCGCGGGACTGCAGTGCTGCCAGTTGCAATTCGTTTTCCAATTCCTCGTCGCTGACCGTAATATTTTCAGCTTCCGCGATGCGGTCAAGCAGAACCGTGGTTTTTACCTCGGCCATGGCGCTGTCACGCTGGGCCGCGCGCAGGCGGGCAAAATCCAGCTTCCGCATCTGCTCGGGGTCCATGCCCTGGGCCGCCAGCGCGCGCAATCCCCGCTCCAGCCGGGCGTCAATCTGCTCCTGCACCAGCGACTCGGGCACCGGGAACGGATAGCGCTCAGTCAGCGCGGCAAACAGCCGGTCCTTGGTTTCGCCCATGACGCTGCGAAGCTTGCGGTGAGCCATGTGCTCGCGGATCCCCGTTTCAAGCTCGGCATAGCTGGCATAGGAGCCAATTTCCTTGGCGAAATCGTCGTTCAATTCGGGAAGGGTGCGCTTTTTGATGGCTTTTACTTCCACATTGTAGGTAACGGTCTTCCCAGCCAGCTTCTGTTCGCCATAGTCAGCCGGATAGATCACTTCAGCCTTCAGTTCCTGGCCAGTTTTGGCTCCGCGGAGGGCGGTGGTGAAAGCTTCCATCGTGTCTTTGCCGCCAACTTCAACCAGCGTATCTTCGCCGGCCACGGGCTCGGCCTCGGCTTCGCCCTCAACCTGACCCTTGTAGGTAATCTGCGCCCAGTCGCCATCCACCAGCGAGCGGTCTTCTTCAACCGGCTCGACCGTGGCGCGCGATTCGCGGAGCTGGTTGATCTCCTGCTGGAACTCTTCTTCGGTAATCTCCACTGAGGGCTTGTCGACAGTCACGGACTGGTAGCCTTCGATGGAGAAGTCGGGAATGTACTCAAACACAGCCTTGACGTGGAGCGGGGCGCCATCTTCAACCGTGAGTTCAGTCACCGACGGCTGGCCTACGGGCTTGACTCCCAGATCGACGACTGCCTTGTTGAAGCGCTGCGGCAAAAGGCTGTCGATGACTTCCTTGCGGATCTCCGTGGCGTAGCGGCGGCGAACCACCGACTCAGGGACTTTGCCGGCGCGGAAGCCGGGGATCTTTGCATATTTGCGATAGTTGGCGGCGACGCTGTGGAAGGCCTTTGAGACCTCGTCCGCGGGAATGTCGAGGACGATTTCGCGGGTGCACTCGGGGTTCAGAACGGGGCCGTGGTTATGACCTTCGTGATCGTGGGCGGCATGGTCATGACCCTCGTGATCATGGCCTTCGTGGTCGTGGCCTTCATGCTCATGGCCAGCAGCAGTCTCAGCCGCTTCGGGCTCGAGGTTGCCTTCGATGGTGTCAGCAGGACTCAACGTTAACCCTTCCGGGCGCATAGGGCGCCATTCAAACTGTCTCTGTCGCGGTTCCCCGGCGGCAGACGATCCCTCTAAAGAGCCTTCAGGCCGAGCCAGGTACGCTCCCTGAGGTTCGCTTTCAGACCGCCGCTTTCGGCTGCCGCTCCAGGCGGTGACAGCTCCATGTGGCCGGGGGAATATCTCCCTTCATGTTAAGAGGGTTTGCTGGCAGGGTCAAACCGGGGCGGGCGCTGGCAGTGGGTAAACGGACCGTAATAGGCACGTTACTGTTCGGAGTCCTCGGGCTTGCGCACGTAGCGGAGAAAGCGGGGATGGGCGGCGCCGCATTGGGCGTAGTGGTCACGGGCCTCTTTGAGGCTGAGCTGGCCGTTCACTGTGAGGCGGACATCGGAGGCGTCATCGTCTTCCTGGCCATCGTCTTCCCACCAGCAGACGGGGCAAAGACCAAGCGCGCCTGGGGATTCCAGGGTCTTAAATCGACAGCAGGGGCAGCGATAGCGGGTTGCGACAGTGTCCACCGTGGGTAGACGGCGAACCGGCTGTTGGAGGTTACTTGAGCTATTTTCGCGACTTTGCGGAGGCGAAAATTGCTTTGGTCGCTATT
This sequence comes from uncultured Acidobacteriaceae bacterium, assembly GCA_963765025.1. Lineage (GTDB taxonomy): Bacteria > Acidobacteriota > Terriglobia > Terriglobales > Acidobacteriaceae > Telmatobacter. Next base: position 31,188 of record CAVXVM010000003.1, read on the forward strand.
TCTGGGCTAAATGGCCTGAAATGTTCGCATTTATTCAACCCAAACAGCGCGAAATGTTCAATCAGAATGGTCCGAAACACGGCGAAATGTTCAATTAGATTGGTACGATTTTCGACATACTTGACCTAGAAATTACATGAATTGGGTGTTTTGTAACCTGAGAATTTCCCATTTAAGAGGAAGAGTTCAATTTAAATTAGCCAAAAACACGCTTTTTGCACGTTTTTGCGCATTAAAACGTGCTTAAAAGGCACTTTTAGCGCACTTTTGGCGGCTTTTTGACGTCATTTTGGCGTGTTTTGGGGGCCATTGTGCACCGAAGTTGGTGCAGGTTTCGCGCGGGCTGCATTCATTCCCTGGTCGCTGCGCCACGGAGGACGAGGGACCAGTGGCACCCCTCGACTCTGCGCGCTTTGTTGGGCCGACGGGTGCTGCGCTAGGATGGTGGCCGGTTGCGGGCGCACTAAAGAATGGATGCGATGAGGCAGCGGGCTCGATGGTTTTTGCTATTTGTTGCGATCTGCCGGTTTGCCTGCGCCGTTGAGCCGGGATGCCAGTTGCACGAGCCGGCGCTGCGGGTTCCGCGGGCGAACATCTTCAGCGAGCAGCAGGAGCAGTGGCTGGGCGATGCGCAGGCGGAGATGGTGGAGCCGCGCTATACGCTTGTGCCGGAGGCGGAGACTGCGTATCTGAACGCGATCGCACAGAAACTGCTGGCACAGTTGCCGCCCACATCCATCCATTACACCGTTCGGGTGTTTGAATCTGCCGACCTGCGGGCATTCTCCCTGGCGGGGGGCCGAATCTACATCAGCCTGAAACTGATTATGGATGCGCGCAATGAGGATGAACTGGCAGCGATGATTGCGCAGGAGGTTGGCCGGGTTTACACGCATCACTCGGCATCGTCGGTAACGCTGCGGCTGAACAAGCTAATGCACGTGAAGACGCTTGGCGACCAGGCGGACGTGACGGACAAGTTTGCACGGCTGTTGAACGTGCCGGAGACCGACGCGTCGCAACTGAACGCGGACGATGAGAAGCGCGACGACCTGCTGGCCGACCAGGTGGGGCTCTACGCGATGATCAAGGCCAAATACGCGCCAGAGGCCTTCGCCACATTTCTTGACCGCGTGAATAACAACGGAGGATACACGGGCTCATGGTTCACGGATTTAACTGACGCGACACCCGAGGTGAGCATCCGGGTACGGACGGCGCACAAGACGGTGGACGCGCTCAGCGCAGGCTGCCGCCGGTCAAGGCCGGTGTATGCGCCCGGGTTCAAGCCATTCCAAAGCGCAATGAGAAGCCGGCAATTCGATCCGGTGCTCCCCGCCACGGAGGGACTGACCTCGATCGCGCTCGATCCGCCGATGAGTCCGGCGTTGGAAAATGTGGTTTTGAGCGCGGACGGAAGATACGCGATTGCGCAGGACGAATCGAAGATCCACGTGCTGACGACGTCGCCCTTGAAGCTCGAGTTCTCAGTGGATGCGCTGGGGGCAGAGATGGCGCAGTTCACTCCGGACTCCCAGGGCCTGGTGTTCAACTACAACGATCTGCACATTGAAAAGTGGGAGCTGGCGACCGGGCGTCCGGTGGACATTGTGGATTTTGTTGACTACGCGGGATGCGTGCAGACCAGCCTTTCCCCGGACGGCAACGTGCTGGCATGCATCAGCATGAACGGAGGTTCAGTGTGGCTGAAGCTGGTGGACGTGAAGACGGACCGCATGCTCTACCAGAACCCGAGATTCTACGATCACTCTTATATGCCGCTGAACACCAACATGCCGGAGCAGTTCAACTCCAACTTCCAGGCACTGATGCGCTGGACGCGGGACGGGCGCTATTTTGTGGCCGCATCCGGCCCTGAACAGATGGCATACGACGTGGAGCAGCACCAGGCGGTGCAGTTACAAAAGACGCTGTCAGGACTGGAGCAGCAGAGGTTTGCGTTTGTGGGGTCGGACAAGATGCTGTCGACGTGCGATTGGAGCTACAAGACGGGGACCGAGGCCGACACCTACAGGATGTGCCTGACGACGTTTCCCGGCGGGCTGAACCTGGGGAAGTTCCAGATGCCGACGGGCTGGTTGACGAGCTTGACGGCAGGAGACGGGGTTCTCTTCGGCCCGACCAACGATGCCGCAGCCGTGATTGTGGATCCGGCAACCGGGATAGTACAGCGGGAGTTCCGGCTGGAGACCGTGGACAAGGCGGGCGACGAAGTGGCTACCGAGGTCCAGACGGGCGGCCTTGCCGTGGGACGGCTGAATGGGAAGCCTGAATCCATCGATCTGCCAGTGACGCCGCTTGCCGGAGTGGAGGCGAGCGCATTCAGCGCGAACGGGCGCTACCTGGCGGTTTCAGATCGGGCGCGTGGGGCTGAATGGGATCTCAAGAGCGGCAAGCGCATCGCCGAGACCGGACCCTTCAGAGCGGTTGACTTTGATAGCGGCGGCAAGCTGCAGGCGCGGATAGTGCATCGGGAACTGAACCCGGCAACGGACACCAGCATCGACCGGCGAACGCACAAATTTGTGTATGGCGCGACCAGCGCGGGAGAGCCGGTGCAATACGGCAACATCCTGTTTCGCTTTAAACCGTTGAGCTTTGAGCAGGCGGTAGATCGCGACGTTGCATTGGAAGCCTACGATGCCACGACCGAGGCCCGCTTGTGGCAGATGCGGTTTGACGATTACCTGCCGAAGATGATCCCGGCGGATGGCGAACAAATTCTGTTTGTGATGGACAGACGAAGCCCCACCGGCGCCTCAGAGGCAAGCCGTAATCACAAAGTACTGGTTCATACATCGGACGACATCAAACGGCTACTTGATGAGCAAGGCACGCTGATCGAGGTGGTGCAAAGCCGCACCGGTGTGGTGCAACATGCGATTGCGACGCCGCAGCTTGCATCGAATAGGCGCGAGGAACGGACGGCGGGGCTTTATGGAAATTTGCTGGCCGTGTATGGCAACAGTAACGACACGAGCGTGTATCGAGTCTCGGATGGCGCGCGGGTGCTGGCATTTTTTGGGCGTGCGCTGGCAGGTGACGACCGGCTTGGCATGATTGCCGCCACCAACCGACCGCAGGAGCTGACGGTCTACGATGTTGCGCACGGCAGGACACTGATGAGCGTTATGCTGGACGAGAACGTGCTGGCTGCGAGGTTTGTTCCGGAACGGAAGCTGCTGCTGGTGTTGACGGCGTCGCAGCGTGTGTACCAACTGGGACTAGACATCCTGTCGCCGGACACCCGTTCTTCCCCCTGAGCGTCGCCGCAACCTCAAAGTTTCCCGGCGATCGCTTTCGCCACGGTCTGCTCCACTTGCGTGGCTTGGGCCTGCGGAACTCCGTGCACATTCACCACAAACCAGGTATTCCCCTTCCTTACGTGCAGCACCGCAGCGTTCCCTACCACGGTCTGGATCGCCTCATCGCCAACTCCGCTCACGGCGGTCCCCTGCCCCAACATCTTCGCCCCGTCGTTAGCGCCTTCAATCTGCACCGTAAGCTGTCCCGCTCCCGCTGCATATTTTTTGGGAGTCCAAATACACCTGTTCGGGCCCGCCCCTGCGTTCACATCCGGCACTCCCAGCGCCGTCGCAGCCTGCTGAGCCGTAAGCAGCGAACACGGATCAACCGCCCACGCTGCCTGTCCAATCAACATCATCGAAGCGAAGACAACGCACCCTGCAAATGCCATCCTGCGTCTCAACTCCATGCAACCTCCTCATCGGGAAGATCACTTCCGGGCAACGGTCTCAATCTCGAAACATGGTAACGCGAATCGCCACTCATGCTGCTGCGAATCTACCGATGATTGCGACGCTTTCGACTCACCGAAAGTGGGTTGCCGCCGGCTTTGCACCAGAGCCGGGAAAGGTATGGCTCCGGCTCCGGCGCCGGCGCAGGGCCGCCAAAACGGTGACTCGGGTGTAACGCTCGCACCGCGCGAAATGAATGGCCGCCGGGCCGCGGAAGCAGGAAATGGCGGCAAGCTTGCACTCATTTCTGAAACAGCAGCGGCGCAAAGTGGATGAGGTTATCGCGCCACACCACCGAGACGTGCAGCCCTGGTGTCTCGATCTGCGTTACAGGCATCCCCTTAGCTTTCAGAAATGCGACGAACTTCCGGTTTGCCTCAATCAGGCCGTCCTCGGTGCCGCAGGCGATCCAGAGCAGCTTCAAGTCGGCCGTCTTTGGGTCGAGGGCGGCAAGTTGGTGCTCATAATCGAGGTTGTGCACCGCCGAAGAGAAGCCGCCGATCCAAGCGAATTTGTCGGTATTGTGCAAGCCGGTGTCGAGCGACTCCAGTCCACCCATGGAGAGGCCGGTAATCGCGCGGCCCTGGCGGTCGCGTGAGATGTTGTAGGCGTCTTCGGCCATGGGCATGATTTCGCCGGTCAACAGGCTCATGAAGAGTTGCGTATTGTGTTCTACCGCTGCCGGGTCATTCCAGACGCTAAAGCCGTTCTCGACAAAGCTCATGTCGCCATAGCCCATCGGCATAACCACAACCATCGGTTTGATCTTGCCCTCAGCGAGCAGGTTGTCGAGAATGAAATTTGCCTGCTGGTCTTTGACCCAGCCTTCCGCCACCCCGCTCCAGCCGTGCAGAAGATAGAGCACGGGATATGGCTTTGCCGCATGCGCGTCGTAGCCCGGCGGAGTATAGATAACGACCTCCTCCTGATTGGCGGGGAGCCCACGAGCTATCTTCGACGTGAAAGTGTGCGTGTGCACAGTCCCGTGCGGAACGTCGGTCTCTTCCCACGGCTGCGGCGTCTCGCCTGGCACGACAATGGAGTTGCTGGCCGGGAAGACGAGATTCGGGGATATGCTTTGGTTATTTGGATCGATTCTTGGCTCGCCGCCAACCAGAAAACTGTAGGAGTAGATTTCAGGCGAGAGCGGCCGCGTGTGGAAGCTCCAGATGCCGCCCTTTCCCCTGGTCATGGGGATAGGTTTGGCTACGCCTTCGAGGTTCAGCTCGACCTTCGTCGCAGCGGCATCTTTAAAGCGGAAAGTGACGCTATGGTCCGCTTGCAGTTCGTGTGAGAGCAGCGGCGGCGGAGGCGCGGCGGGTTTGGAAGCGGGCTTCTGTGCAGGGATAGCAATAGCCTGCAAGAGAAGCATAGCGGCCAGTAAGTGCTTGAATGTCATGCGAAGAGTGTACCCGGTCAGCCCGGCGAAAGTTAAGGAGCCTTCAGGTTGAGTTTTGGGTTCTGGATGGATCGTCGCCGATCCAGAAATCACTCGTCGTTCAATAGCTCAAAGCAAGTCGACACCCGGAGCCGCGGCAGATTTTACCTGCGCAGGTTCGAGCCCGGGTGACAGCATATTTCTGGGACAGTCGGCAGCGTTCATCCATGACCAACAGGAGCTGGACGCGGGGACCGACACCGATTGGAGCCGGCCCCGCGATTCTGATGAGCGGGATTCAAACCCTGGTCCCCAAGTGCGAGGGACCAGGGGCACCCCATGCTTTTCTCTTGACCGGCGGACCGAAGGGGTCGAGGGGAAGTTTTTCGTATCCCACCCATCGCAAAAAGCGCGATGGATGGGGCACGCTGAGTTTTGTCGGAGGGACGAGAGACTCTAAAGATCCCGGCCGGGATTTGTTGCCGGCTATTCGCGGACTTGCGGGGGCTTGGCTAGCAGCACGCCGAGGGCGCAGCTTGCCATGCGGGCCAGTTCGCCGTCGGCACGGCTGGTGAGCACGATGGGCACCTTGGCGCCGACCACGACTCCGGCAGCCAGGGCGCCGGCCAGGTATTGCAGCTCCTTGAAGAGAATGTTGCCTGCTTCAAGGTTGGGAACCATGAGCAGATCGACGTCTCCCGCCACTTTGGACTTGATGTTCTTGATGCGGGCGGCGTCACTGGAGATGGCGTTGTCAAAGGCCAGGGGCCCGTCGACGATGGCGCCGGTGATCTGTCCGCGATCAACCATTTTGCAGAGGGCGGCGGCGTCGAGCGTGGAGGGAATGGCGGGATTGACACTCTCGACGGCGGAGAGGATGGCGACCTTGGGATTGTCGATCTCGAGCGTCAACATCATATCGATGGCGTTCTGGAGGATGCTGATCTTGGTTTCGAGGTCGGGCTGGATGTTGATGGCCGCGTCGGTGACGAAGAGCGTCTTGTGATACATGGGGACATCGAGCGCGAATACGTGACTGATGCGGCGGCCGGTGCGCATGCCACCATCGCGGGAGACGACCGCGCCCATGATCTCGTCGGTGTGGAGCGAGCCCTTCATGAGCATTTCCACTTCGCCCTTGCGGGCCAGCTCGACGGCACGGGCGGCGGCGGAACGGCTGTCAGAGACGTCGACGATGCGAACTCCATCAAGCGAGAGATTGAGAGCCTTGGCAACCTCGCGGATCTTGTCTTCCGCGCCGACCAGGACGGGCACGATGAGCTTGTCTTTATAAGCCTGAATAGCGCCGCCGAGGGAGACTTCGTCGCAGGGCCAGGCGATGGCCGTGCGGACCGCGGGCTTGGCCGTGGCGCGGGCAATCATCTCGTTATAGCGGCGATAGGGATTGTTGACGATGAGCTGCGGGACGGGCAGAGTGGACCAGCGCAGCTTCTTGGTGGGAGGAATGGCCTGGGCTGTGCCGGTAAAGATGGAGAGGCCTGCTCCGTTGTGCGCCTCGCAATCGAAACTGACGACTTTGGACGCATCGTCCTTGGCCGTGACCTTGATTTGGACGAGGATGCGATCGCCGACATGGATGCGATTGTGGAAGGCGAGCGAGATACTGGTGAGGGTGACGCCGGGTCCGGGAATATGCATGCTGAAAAGGCCGGAGATGAGCGAGGCGCACCACATGTTGGGGCCGGTGGGAGGAATGCCGCCAGTGCGCTCAATAACCTCGTCCTGCGAGAGCACTGCGGTGAACCCGGAGATGGAGGCAAAGGCCATCGCGTCATCCTGCGTGAGAACGTGGTCAGTGGTGGCGGTGTCGCCAACCGCGATCTCGTCGAATGTTTTGCTCTCAATAAACCCCAGATTCATGCTTTCTCCTTATTTGTTACCGAACTTGGGACCCTGAATTGGTCAGGTTCTAGGCTAAACCGCGGGCCTGGAACCGGTAGTGACTGGAGTCACCGATGGGGCGGGCGTGTTTGCCGTTCGGGGATACGGTGAAAGGGGGCGCGGGAGTGGTATTCTGGCGCGTCGTCTTGGAAAGGCAAGGAGGATGACGTGAGAAAAGGCATATTGATATGGATGGGCGGACTGATGCTTCTGGCGGGGTGCGGCAGCCAGGCGGACAAGGGGGGCATTCCCGTGGGTCCGAAATGGAAGGGCGAGCCCTACCGTATATCGTTTGACACGGCGGCGGCGAAGGCGGACCCGGCAGGGGTGACGATTCCAGCGGTGAAGTTTACGGCGAATCCCGATGCGCTGGAGACCAGAGCCGCGCTTGTGGTGCGGTTCGATGCAACGGGAGCGAAGTCAAGCGGGCCGATCGGGAACCAGATGATTCTAGGGCCGGTGGACATCAAGGGCACGGATGGAGCACTGCCGGCGGATTACATGAGTTTGGCCGACAAGGAGCTGGCGCGGTACCTGGGCGCTTACTGCATGAAGGGCAAGATCAAGATCACGGTGGCGATGGCGCGGTCGTCCTTGCAGAGCACGGCCGAGGATGCTGAAGTAGACGCGAAACGGCTGAGCGATTGGCTGCCGGTGGAAGTGGTGTTCAAGAATCCGCATCCTAAGTGCTAAAGGCAGGGATTAGGGATTAGGGAACAGGGATTAGGAAAGGCAAAAGCGCGAATTCCTCGGAGTGGAGTTTTTGGTTTCCCATCCATTGCGCAAAAAACGCGCAATGGATGGGCACGGGGATTTCTGGCGTTGACAGCAAGAGTTGAAGATCCGGGGCTGAAGCCCAACGGAATCGGAGGATTCTATTCGTGAGACTGAAGCCTCACGCTCCCTCCGAAATGCGAGGAAGAGGAACCGATGCGATCTGCGGAACTGACGGCGCCGCACACTTTCAGGCTTGCGGAGATGTCGATTGACGATCCCGGCCCGGGCGAGGTGCAGGTGCGGGTGGAGGCTGTGGGCGTTTGCGGGTCGGATCTGCACGCCTTTGGCGAAGGCGCGGTCGGAGGGATGCCGAACGTGTATCCCATGGTGCTGGGACACGAGCCCGCGGGACGGATTGTGAAGGTGGGCGCCGGGGTGACGGGGCTGGTGGTGGGCGACCGCGGTGCGCTGGAGCCGGCGCTCTATTGCTATCACTGCGAGTGGTGCCTGAGCGGACACCACAACGTGTGCGCGAACATCCGGTTCCTGAGCAATCCCAACTTTCCGGGGTTTTTCCGCGAACTGGTGAATCTGCCGGTGAACAATTTTCAGCCGATTCCCGACGCTATGTCGTATGGGGAGGCGGCGCTTGCCGAGCCGCTGGCGATCGCGATGCACTCGCTGGGTCTGGCGTCGATCAGGCCCGGGGAGACGGTGGCCGTGATCGGCGCGGGACCCATTGGGCTGATGACGATTGCCGCACTGCGCGCGTCGAAGGCTGGACGTGTGTGGGCCGTGGAACCGCTGGCCCACCGGCGGGAATTGGCGCGGGGTATGGGCGCGGATGTGGTGCTGGAGCCGGATGAAGCGGTGAAAGAGATTCTGGCAGCGACGGGAAAGCGCGGCGTGGACTGCGCGATTGATTGCGCGGCGGGCCCGGAGACGACGGGGCAGGCCGTGTTTCTGGCGCGCAATGCCGGGCGCGTGGCGATTACGGGAATTCACTCGACGCCGCTGGTGACTTTGGATGGGTCGACGATGAGACGCAAGGAGCTGACGATCTTTAACGTGCGGCGCTCAAACCACGAGACGCACGATGCGCTGGAGCTGTTGAAGGCGCATCCCGATTGGTTTGCACCGGTGCTGACGCACACGCGCAGTATGGAGCAGATCGATGAGGCATTTGCGATTGCGAGCCAGTACCAGGATGGCGTGGGCAAGATGATGGTGCAGCCGTAGAAGCAGGGATTAGGGATTAGGGATTAGGGATTAGAAAAACTTCTCTGTTTTGTGCATTGCCATGCCACTCATCGCCTAACCACTCTGGGTGTACCGGTACACCCGTCACACATTGGAACGCCCAGCCCTCGCTACGGTTTTACCTTGCCAAACACCCTCGACCAGAAACCGTTCGCGGGGTTGGCCGTCTCCACATATGCGCATTCAGTAATAACCAGCCAGACGACTCCTCGGGGATGGATGGCACGAAAGACTCCGAGACCCCCGAGGATGTGGTTCGCGATTGAAGAGCACTCCCAGCCAAGAAGCTCACCTTCTTCCAAAGGTGGTGTGGGTGGGCCCTCCCATCGGAGAAAGGGCGTGGTCAGGCGGCTCCAGTGCTTCTGCTCACCGAACTCACGTACCTCCGACATTCGCCACCTGCCAATGTCCGGTTGATTGGGGTTCGCCCAGGACCATTCCCAGCTACCGTCTTGTGTGCTGCCAGCTACCTGTGTCGTAGCCCTGATGGTTGTTACACCCGATTTTGAGAAGAGCAGTAACCCCTCTTCGGTGGCATAGTCCCACCGCAAGTCTCCGAATCTGTACTTTTCGGAGAGCGCGTTGGTAGCGGCGAAAGTCTCGTCCCAGCAGGCCGTGAGGAATGTTACATACTCATCCTGGCTGCAAATCTGGCAGTGATCCTTATCGTGTAGATTCACCAAGAATTTTCTCTGTATGCCCCGTCGTTAGGCTCGTTCGTTTGAAGTCTGCATATCCCATGCAGTATAAAGTGCGGAGTAGAGGGCCGCCATTCCTCGAAAGATGGGTATTTCCGGCAGGGTCTATCCGGGAGGGTGAGAAGCCAATCTTGGCTGTCTCCCACCTATCGTGCCCCATCTCAGACCAAGGCTAAGCCAGCGCTCTCACTCCTCGATCACGGACGTGCCCTTGGTAACTTCACTCAAAACTTAGGTGATAAAGACTGGCTCATCTGCGCCGATGGTCGGGATATTGACTCTTGCGGCTCGCATTTGGCCTGTGCCTTTGCCTGACGCCGGGGATCCTGGGGCGCGGAGGCTGGGCGATGGGCAAGGGAATCGCGTTGATTGCGGCGGTGGGGTTGAGTTTTGTTTGCGGATGTAACGGGGGAAGCAGAAACGATCCTGGCAATACGACTCCGGAAGCGGCGCCGGCGGTGGATTCGGTTTCAGGGCAGGTGACGTTCAAGGGCGTGGGACTTGCGGGCGCGACCGTGGTGGCGATCATGACTAACACGAGCTCGATCTACGGGACCACAACCACAGACGCGAACGGCAACTACAGCTTTACGGGAATCTCCGCGACGGGCGACGTGCCGGGCAACTACGACTTTTTTGCGATGAAGAACGGATATGGGTTTTATCCGCAGGTGGGCGCAGGCGGCACGGTGATGCGGGGGGATGAGACGACGATGTTTTCGGGCGGCATCAACAACGGCACAGTGATTGGATTCACGCTGAATGTGATCAACTATACGGCCACGCCGAATGCGTCGCTGACGGGGGCGAATTTTCAAGCGTATGACGGGTCGAATCCGATGGTTGCGCTGGCGGCGACGGGCCAGACGGTGAGCTATGTGAGTGGCGACGATGGGTCGTTGATGAAAGGTGTGGGGCTGAGCTCATCGCGCTTTACTGACAATGGCGATGGAACGGTGACGGACAACATGACGGGGCTGGAGTGGCTGAAGAATGCGGGGTGCTTTGCGCCGGCGAACTGGTCGGCGGCACTGGGCGATGCGAACGCACTCGCGAACGGCGGGTGCGGATTGAGGGACGGGTCGAAGGCGGGCGACTGGCGGCTGCCGAACCTTTGGGAACTGGAGAGCCTGGTCGATGTCTCGGCAGCGAACCCGGCGCTGACGCCTGAAAATCCGTTTCTGAACGTGTCGATGGCGAGCTATTGGACATCGACAAGCTACTACGGCGGAGAGACTGGATCGCCGTGGGCGTGGATCATCCGCATGAGCGATGGTCGCTACACGAATGACGGAATCGCGAATTCGAAGTCTGCGGCGAACCAGGTGTGGGCCGTGAAAGGCACAAGCGGCGGAGCCGTTAAGCTGCAGGCAACGGGTCTCTCCGTGGCTTACCAGGCCGGGGACGATGGAACGCTGAAGACCGGCGTACCCATGGCCTTTCCGCGATTTGTGGACAACGGGAACGGGACCATCACCGACACGACGACCGGGCTGATCTGGCTGAAGAAGGCGGACTGCATCAACCAGACCTGGGCGGCGGCAGTGAGCGCTGTGAATACCCTGGCGAGCGGGCAATGCGGACTGAGCGATGGTTCAACTGCGGGAAGCTGGCGCATGCCAAACCGGAAGGAGATGGAAAGCCTGGGCGACCGGATGAACAACAACCAGGCGGACTTCTTCAACGCGAGCCATACGTACCCGGACGGGAAGCCGTTTCTCAATCCGATCTTCACGAACTTTGTGCCGGACCAGTATTACTGGACGTCGTCAACGGATGCGGCGGATACGACCGAGGCATGGAGCGTTTTCAGTTGCGATTTTGGGGTGTACGACACGCCGAAGAGCGAGAACGGGTACACGCTGGCGGTGCGCTGAAGGGCGAGCGTTGACCTGCCTGCGGCCGTCGTTGATTTGATTGCATGCAGGCAAAAGCCTGGGGGCGCGGAAGAAATGTCGATGCGAATATGTGCCCGCGGGTGAATGGGCGCAGGATAAACTGGGGCAGCAGGAGGAAGTTGGGTCCCATGCGCGCATTGCTGTCTTGTTTTGCCGGTACCCGCAGGTGCAATTTTTTGCGCAGTTTTGCGAGGGTGCTGCCGGCTGCTTTCTTGCTTTCGCTGGCCGCCGCTGCGGGGGCGAGTTCTGCTCCCACGCCGCTGCGCGTGGCGATTGTGGGCCTGGAGCACGGGCACGTTGAGGGCTTTTTGAGGGCGCTGCCGGGGCACAAGGATGTGCAGCTGGTGGGGATAGCCGATGGGGACCCGGCGCTGCTTGCGAAATACCAGAAGAAATATTCGCTGCCGGAGACGCTGCTCTTCCGGAGCGAGGCGAACATGATTGAAGTTCGCCGTCCGCAGGCGGTGCTGGTGTACACGCCGATCAGCGAGCATCGTCATGCGATCGAGATTGCGGCGCAGTACGGCGTTTCCTCGATGGTGGAAAAGCCGCTGACGATTTCGCTGGAGGATGCGCTGGCGATCCGGCGGACGGCGCACCACTACCATATACATGTGCTGGTGAACTACGAGACCACGTGGTACGCGAGCAACCGCGCGGCCTACGACGAGTTGACGCACGGCAACCTGGGCGTGGTGCGGCGGGTGGTGGTGCACGACGGACACCAGGGTCCGAAGGAGATCGGCGTGCCGCCGGAGTTTTTGAGCTGGCTGACCGACCCGGCGCAAAGCGGAGCCGGCGCGCTCTACGACTTTGGCTGCTACGGCGTGGACCTGACGACGTGGCTGATGCACGGCGAAGCGCCGCTGACGGTGACGGCAGTGGTGAATCACGACAAGCCCGATATCTACCGCGACGTGGACGACGATTCGACGATCGTGCTGACGTATCCGCACGCGCAGGCGGTGATCCAGGGATCGTGGGACTGGCCGTTCGCGCGCAAGGACATGGAAGTGTACGGGGCGACGGGCTACGCGATCACGGTGGGCGCGGACAAGGTGAGGATCCGTCACGAGCGGGATAACGACGAACGGCTGGTGAATTCTGCTCCGCTGGCCGCACCGGAGAACGACCCGCTGAGTTACCTGGCAGCGGTGATGACGGGGCGGGTGCTGCCGCTGGGCGATCTGAGCGCGCTGGACACCAACGTTGTGGTGATGCAGATTCTGGATGCGGCGCGCGAGTCAGTGAAGACGGGCAAGACGGTGAAGCTTAGGAAGATTGAGGATTGAGCTCGGGGGCTTTCCTCCGGTGAAACGTGTGACAGCCTTCTGCTTGTTATCCCACCCATTCGCCAAAGACGGCGAATGGATGGGGCACGGCGCTTTCTTACTGGGGTGAGCGAAAAACAACCGCAGGTCCTTCGACTCCGGTCGCTGCGGCGCCCTGCGCTCAGGATGACAGGCAGTTTCTTAACTGACCCTCAGAGGCAGAGATCTACGGCACGAAGACTTTTAGGCGGACGTGCCAGCGGGTGCTTTGGCCGGGCTTGAGCGTCACCATGCCGGTGTCCATCTTTCCCCACTCCTTGCCGAACGGATCGGCGAAGTTGTACTGGTCTTCGACGGCGACGAAGCTGGCCGTGGGAGGAGCGTATGCCTGGATGGTCTTGATCTCGGGCGACAGGCCCTGGATCTCGACGGCGTAGTGCGCGGCCGGATCGATGACCTTGACGAGGACAGCGCCGTTGGTCCAGGTGAGGTGGCTCCAGTTGTCGTCAAAGAACTGCTTGCCGAGCGGCGTTCCTTCAGGAGCGCGCAGGTCGTAGGGCGTTCCGTCAACGGGCACCAGCTTGCCGGTGGGGAAGACGTTGTCGTAGTTGTCTACCTGGGCGTATTGCGAGCCGGGAATGAGCAGGCGGGCCTGGGTTCTGTCACCGGAGGGCAGGTTGAAGTAGGGGTGCCAGCCAATGGCGATGGGCTCCTCTTCAAGGCCGACGTTGTGAGCAACGATGGTTGCGTCAACGGCTCCCGCGGTGAGGGTGACTGTGATGACGAGGTCGGTCTTCGAGGGCCAGTAACCGCCAAAGCTGCCGGCATGGATGACACCCGTGACCTGTTCACCGCCGGGGGTCTCGGTCTGGCGAATGTCGTCGGTCTTTGCCTTGAGGATGAGGCCGTGCATGGCGTGCCGCTCGGCGCCGGGCAGCTTGCCGATGTTGTTGGCGGGAAGCGTAAGTGGGTGGCCGTCCCACTGTGTGGTGAGGGTCTTGCCGTCCGCCGAAAGAGTGCCGCGAATGCGGTTCGGATATGGAACGAGGAAGGCCGCGCCAAGACGGTAGCCGAGGTCGCCAAAGGCATCGTCGTCGGAGTCCAGCATCTTCTTTGCGCCGTCGAGTCCCGGCGTGGTGAGCACATGCACTTCTCCCTTGCCGGGGAAGTTGGCCGTGACGTCAAGCAGCTCCATGCCGCGACCGGGAGCGAGGGTGATGCTGGTGAATTCAGGCTTCGATGTGGATAGAGGGACGCGCTTGAGCGTGACAATCTTCTGGCCGCCGATTTCGGTGACCTGCTGCGCGTGACCGAGCGAGAGCGCGAGCAGGGCCGGCAATGCAAGAAGAACAAGTGTGCGAACTTGAAGTGACTTCATCTGGTTCCTTCCGAAAAAGTGCAGTAAAAACGCAGCCGGAACTCGAGCGGCCGTTGGCGCGGTGAGAGCCTTTGGCCGCTCCGGAAAGCGTATTCCCGAGGCGAAGCCATTTTACGCCAGAGGGTGGTGGAAATGGCGAGGGCCGTGGCGCGGGCACGGATCATGCGGCGGCAATGGACGGAGTGCTAAAATTCTCGCACCCCTTGATGCCGATGCCCGACCTTTCCCATGAGCCCCAAACGACGCTGGAAGTAGCCAACCCCGGCCGTCCGCCCGAGACCGTTCCGATAACGCAATCTCCCTTCCTGATTGGCCGAGGCGCTGAGACGGGCAACCACCTGCAGCTCGACGACCGGCGTATTTCGCGTCGCTGCGCGGCCATTGTGCACGCAGACGGGGCTTACTGGCTTGAGGACCGCGGTCACCGGCTTGGCATTTTTGTGAATGGCGAGCGGATCGACCGCAGCGTATTGAAGGACGGCGACCTGATTCAATTCGGCCTGGACGATTGCTGCGAGATCACGTTTCATACGGCAGCCGCCACGGCCGAGCTTGAAGGCATGCTGACCCGCATCGGCAGCCTGCCGGCGATTGGGAAGATGCCGGACGCGGGGCTGAGCAAGCTGAATCTGCTGCTGGAGGCAACATCGCTGCTGCACTCGCAGCTTCCGCTGGACGCGGTGCTGAGCACGATGCTGGATCACGCGATTTCAATTACGCATGCCGACCGGGGCCTGCTGATGGAGCCGGACACGGACAATGCGCTGAAGGTGCGGCTGGCGCGCAACAACAAGAGCGAGAATATTCCACTGGACGCGCTGAAGCCGAGCCAGACGGCGCTGAAACAGGCGCTGGACCGCCAGGCGGCGGTGATTACGGGCGACCTGAACCTGGCGGACATTGATCTGAAGGGCGCCGAGAGCATCATGATCCAGAACCTTCGCTCGGTGGTGGCGATTCCGCTCTACTCCATGCCGCGGGCCAACGCAGAGCAGTCGGAGGCTATGAAGCGGGGCCAACTGCTGGGCGCCGTGTACCTGGATTCGCGCAAGACCTCGGCATTCTCCGATGTGGACCGGCAGATATTGGATGTGCTGGGCGTAGAGGCCGCGAGCATTCTGGACAATGCACGGCTGGTGGAGCGGGAGCGCGAACGGCAAAAGATGGAGCAGGAGCTGAACATTGCGCGCGACATCCAGCAGGCTCTGCTGCCGCGCGGGCTGAGAGACTTTCCGCACCTGGCTGTTACCGGCGTGAACTATCCGTGCCTGGATGTGGGCGGGGACTACTTTGACGTGTTCCCGATCGACGAAAACCGCACGGCGTTTCTGATTGCCGATGTGAGCGGCAAGGGACTGGGCGCGGCTCTGCTGACAACCATGCTGCAGGGAGCGCTTTCAGGCATGACGCTGGGCACCGATCCGGTACTGGTGTTCAACCATATTAATAAGTTCTTGTGCGAGCACGCTGAAGTGGGCCGCTACGCAACCATGTTCTTCGGGATTATCGATCGCGACGGCACGCTGAACTACATTCGCGGCGGCCATCCTTCTCCGCTCCTGGTGCGGCGCGGCGAGGTGAGCGAGCTGTATACGGAAGGCTCGTTCCCGGTGGGGCTGGTGGAACAGGCGGAGTTCTTTGCAACGACCGTGAAGCTGGAGCCGGAAGATACTCTGGTGCTTTTCAGCGACGGCATTACGGAGGCCGAAAATCCCGAGCGGGAACTTTTTGGCGATGCGAGGGTGATGAAGACTCTGGCCGGCTGGCAGGAGGAATCGCTGGAGACAGTGAAACGGCTGTTGCTGGAAACGATCACCACATTTGCGCGCGGAGCGGCCCAGACCGACGATATGACCGTCCTGGTGGTACGTTATCGGGCGTCTGCCCAGAACGTTGCACCTGCCCTGCAATCGGGTGATACCGAGCGATAAATTGGCGTGATAAATTAGGCGAGGCTGGAGCCCGTCACGGACTCGGGCGCGATCAGGCGAGGACATGGGAACACCAAAAACAATTGGGCGCTACGAGATAGTGGATGAACTGGGCCAGGGGGCGATGGGCAGCGTGTTTCGCGCCCACGACCCTTCGATGGACCGGATGGTGGCTTTGAAGACCATCCTGATGGGCGCGTTGCTGGGCAGCCATGGGGACGAATTCCGGCAGCGCTTCTACCGCGAGGCGCGGGCAGCCGGCGCATTGGCTCATCCGGGCATTGTGCCTGTGTTCGACGTGGGCGAACACGAAGGCCAGCCTTACCTGGTGATGGAGTACGTAAACGGGCGCACGCTGGACGCCGCCATGAAGAAGGGCGAGCGCATGTCAATGGATCGCGTGTGCGAGATTGGCCAGCAACTGGCCGAGGCGCTGGGACATGCGCACCGCAAAGGCGTGGTTCATCGCGACATCAAGCCCGCCAACATCCTGATGACGAACGCCGAAGCCTATGGCATCGAGCGGCCGCGGATTACGGACTTTGGCGTGGCCAAGATGACGGCGGGCGAGATCACGACTACCGGCCAGATGCTGGGAACGCCAGCATTCATGCCGCCCGAGCAGTTTACGGGAGCGCCGATCGACGGACGCA
The DNA here is from genome assembly GCA_963765025.1 of uncultured Acidobacteriaceae bacterium. Lineage (GTDB taxonomy): Bacteria > Acidobacteriota > Terriglobia > Terriglobales > Acidobacteriaceae > Telmatobacter. The sequence goes on from CAVXVM010000003.1 coordinate 48,053, forward strand.
CGGATCTGTTTTCACTGGGTGTGATCCTCTATTGGATGGCGACGGGGGAACAGCCTTTTCCGGGCGAGACCATGACGACGGTCTCCTACAAGATTGTGCACACCGAGCCTGTTCCACCGGCGCGGCTGAACCCGCTGGTTCCCGCGCTGCTGGACAAGGTGATTATGAAGTGCCTGTCGAAGAGCCCTGCGGACCGCTACCAGAGCGGCGAGGAACTGGCGCATGCACTTGGCGAAGTGCGCAGCGGCGCAACACCGGCGAGCCTGCAGACCGTTGTTCCCGAATTAACGACGGGCAACAAGGATGAAAACGCGACGCTGGACGCGACGCCAAGCCTGAGGCCCAGGCCCATGACAAGTTCCGGCGAGGGGGCGGGAGCCGCGGCTGCGTTTGGGATCAAACCTCTGACATCGGAGGGCGGGCCTGCGGCAAAGTCGCGAACGGGAATGGTGGCTGCCGTGGCGGCGATTGTGATTGCAGCGGGCGGCGCTTGCGGCTGGTTCGTGATGCACAATCGCAACCAAGCCGCGACGAACCAGGCTGGGGCGAACCAGGCTGCAACTGCGCCAGCGCCGGTTCCGACGCAAACGGCGCCCGCAGCGCCCACTCCAGAAGCATCGGCTGCGCCTGCTGTGGCGACGACGGCTGGGACATTAACTGGGGAGGGGGCTCAAAAGAAGCCTCAAGCGGGACAGCTAAAAACAGCAGCTCAGCCGCAACCTGCTCAGCAGGCTCCACAACAAGCTGGGCCGGCGACACCGCCTCCAACCGCCGCGGCGGCTGCGCTGCCGCGCATGGCGCCGGTGGCCTTCAATCCCAAGACGCTTGACCCGAAGCAGAACACCCGGCTGAAGCTGGACGTGAGCCATATGCCGGCGGGCATGGCATTTGAGATCGAGATGAACGGCAAGCTCCTGCTGAAGAGCGCCGCTGGCAACAAGGCAGACTACGACACGCTGGTGGTTCCGCCGGGCGTGCATGAATTCCGGGTGATGGTGGGCAGCGGCAGCACGGAAAAGACCTCGAATACGGTGAGCGCGGAGTTTGTCGCCAAAAAGCGCATGGACCTGAAGATCGAAGTGCGGCTGCAACACAACGGCGCTGCGGCTGGATCGGCCGGCCTGGGTGCCGCTTCGCAGGTGCTGGCGACCCTGAAAGAGGATCACTTCTTCCTGTAACAAGACTGTCATAATCGGCCCGTAGGATAACGATTGTGGATGCAGGCAGGTACGCGGGAGTTCTGCGCAAGCGGGGCTCGGCCCGCGACAGGACGCTGCTGCGCCAGAGGAAGAAACAATGAAGCTTTCAACCGAAGAATTGGACGGCGGGATTACCAAGGTCGTTCTCGACGGACGCCTCGACATTGAGGGAGCAGCAGCCATCGATCTGAAGATGAATGTGATTGCCGGGAGCAGCAAGCTGCTGCTGCTGGACCTGCAGGAAGTCACGTTCCTTGGCTCAATGGGACTTCGATCGATCGTGGTGCCCGCGCAGGCGGTGCGCCGCCGGGGCGGCAAGGTCGTGATCTTTGCCCCGGTGAAAATGGTGGAAGAAGTTCTGAAGGCAAGCAGCATCGATGCGCTGATTCCGATCCGGCACGAGTTGGCGGACGCACTGGCCGCGCTCGCATAAATTCTCAGAGGCACGACGATGCATCAGACGCATGCACATAAGGACCAGGAACGGCTGAAGCTCAACAGCCGTCTGGCTGATCTTGCGCTGGTGAAGCCCTGGGTGGATGCGCTGGCCAGCGAGCATGCCATTGGCGAGGATACGGTTTATAAAATTGAGCTTTGCCTTGAAGAGGCGCTCTCAAATATTGTGCGCCACGGCTACAAGGGCGAGCCGCAACACTCCATCGAACTGAGCTTCCACAGCAACGGAGACCGCATGCTCCGGTTTGCAATTGAGGACAACGCGCCGCATTTTGACCAGGCCGGACCGGGCAGGAAACGGGCAACGAAAAATGCAGAGGACCTGATCCCGGGCGGCCATGGAATGCCGCTGATGCGCAAGTTCTCAAGTTCAGTTGCGTGGGAGCCCCTGCCCAATGGCAACAGGCTGACGCTGACGTTTCCCAATGAGCCGCGGGAGACCGACACGCGGGGTTGAATGCCGTGAATGGGCATCAAACGGGCTGGCAAAGAATCTGCCGGGCACTCCGGCCGGCAAAACTCCTATTCAATCGCGAAAATTATATGCGGCCGGGTGTCGCCGTTAGTAACCATGCACTAATTAGTCGATCCTGAAATACCAACAAAAGGCCTATAAATCCTGATGAAACGCGGCATTTATTGCTCTAGAATTCCTTTGAAGGCATGGAAAATGCCTTGGAAGCTGGGGAAAAGCGATGCATCCCAAGCGCGAGCCGGAGCAGCCACAGCGGGAGTTGTTTCAGATCGATTTGGAGCAGTTGATTGACATGAGCCATGCCCTGGTTCGTCTCGGTGATGTCATCGACTGGCAGTTGTTCGAACAGAGTCTGGGCAGCACCTATCATCCCAGTCACGGTGCGCCCGGCATCTCGACGCGTCTGATGGTTGCTCTTCACTATCTGAAGTATCAGCATGACCTGAGCGATGAAGACGTTGTTGCCTTGTGGGTTGAAAATCCTTACTGGCAGCACTTCAGCGGCATGAAGCATTTTCAGCATCGGATGCCGATTGATCCTTCGAGCATGACGCGCTGGCGCAAGCGTCTGGGCGATGCCGGGGCGGAGCAAATGCTTCGCGCGACGATTGAAGCGGGCATGAAGATGCGCGTGATTCGTCCTGCTGAGTTAAGGCGCGTCAACGTGGACACTACGGTCGAGACCAAGGCCATTCGTTTTCCCACCGATGCCAGACTCTACCAGCGCATGCGCGAGCGGCTGGTAAAGGCCGCACGTGGTGAAGGGTTGACGATCAAGCAGAGTTATCGTCATGTAGGCCGCCGTCTACTGATGCAGTCCGGCCGTTATGCCCATGCCCGCCAGATGAAACGCGCTCGTGCCTGCACGCGCAAACTGAAAACCCAGTTGGGGCGTGTTATTCGAGAAGTCGAGCGCCAGACCGAAGAACCATCCGTGAAGCTCGACAAGTTACTTCAGACAGCGCATCGAATCTATGAACAACAGAGGCAAGATAAGGACAAGATCTACTCGGTGCATGAACCTGAAGTGCAGTGCATCGCCAAAGGCAAGGCTGGCAAGCAGTATGAGTTTGGCAGCAAGGTGAGTGTCGCGGTAAGCAGCCGTGGTGGGTGGTTCGTCGGCGTGAAGAGCTTTACTGGAAATCCCTATGACGGCCACACGCTGGCCGCACAGATGAAGCAAGTCGAAAGCGTGATCGCCAACCAGGTGAGCGAAGCATACGTCGATATGGGCTATCGAGGCCACGACTATGACGGCGCGGTCACCGTGCATGTCGACAAGAGACGAAGAGGGCGCACATCGCAGGCGCGATGGCGATGGATGAAACGCCGTGCCGCGGTCGAACCAAGCATCGGACATCTGAAGAACGAACACAGGTTGGAACGCAACCGGCTGAAGGGTACTGCCGGAAATGAGATCAACGCGATCCTGGCAGCCGCCGCGATGAACTTCCAGAAGCTCCTCAGAGCTTTATGGCGCATTTTTCTGTTCTGCTTGGCGCAGGTCTGGAACGGCTCGATCGATCTGAAAAGCCCGCAAGACCGAAATACTCAACTTCAATATGCCTGAAAATCACTTTTTCAGGATCGACTAATTACGAAAATTCTCTTGCAGTACACCGACCGTACCGTAGATATATGGAATATAACCTGCTAACCATATGAAACGGGCCCCCCCTAGGTCTAGAAACACAAATCAAACTTGAGGCGAAACGGCATGAGAAAGATTCCTGTCATCCTCGTTCAGGCCTTCTGCGTTGCAGGCCTTTGTTCGGTACCCTTGGTTCTGGCTCAGTCTGGTGCTACCAACCCGAGCCTTCCACCGTGGTTAACCGCGGCGTGGCATCAGTCTCTCCTGGCGCCTCTGCTGCCAACCATCCTCACCGGCAACACCCCGGCGACCCTGCCACAAAAAACCACTACGCTGGATGCAACCGGCGTCACGACGACGTACTTTCCCGGCGGCAGCGTCACGACGGCCAACCAATCGTTCTTCCAGCCTCTTGGAACCAACGGCCGTACGTGCTTCACCTGCCACCAGCCACAGAATAACTGGTCGATCTCTCCGGCTACGGTTCTGATTACTTACGCCACGACCGCCGGCAAGGATCCGCTCTTCGCCCCCGTTGACGGAGCGGATTGTCCCACGACCGGCGCGGCCAACTCCAAAGCCGGCGTGAAGTTCATTGCCGTTCGTTCCCAGCTCTTCGGCCACGGTAACTTCCGCATTTCGTTGCCGCAGCCTGCGAGTCACGATTGGGCTTCAGTTTCCGTGGTCAGCGACCCGACGGGTTGTGAGAAAAATGCAACCTACGGTCTCCCGTCGAACCAGCTCTCGTTCTATCGCCGGCCGCTTCCCGCCACCAATGTCATTTACACGACGCCCGGCGTTCTAGCTCCCGTTCCCAATATCATGTGGGACGCGCGCGAACCCAGCCTGGCCAGCCAGTTCAATGACGCCACCCTGACGCACGCGCAGGCCACCAGCTCACCCACCACCGCCCAAATCAACCAGGGCGTGGCATTTCAGAGCGGAAGTTTTACGGCCCAGACGTCTGACTTCGTCGCCGGCGACCTGACTGGCGCCGATGGCAGTGACGCGCTGGGAGGCCCCGCCAATCTTCTCGCCTACTCAATGTCCTTGCCGTACGTTCCCAATCCCTTCGCGGTCTTTGGCGGCGGGCTCTGTGCCGTCAATGCGTTGCCCTGCCCCGGCTCACTGATGCCGAGCGCAGTTGTCCCCGGTGACTTTGACGGCAGCAACCTTTACACCGCATTCGGCGCCGCGACTGGACCGAACGCGATAGCTGCGGCAAAGCGTCAATCCATCGCTCGCGGAGAGAACATCTTCAATTCCCGTACATTCACTATTACGGGCGTGACGGGCCTGAACGACCTTCAGGGCTTTGGCGGTCCGACTGTGGTCGGCACTTGCGGCCGGTGCCACAACAATGCCAATGTCGGCAACGATGCCTTTGACGATCCCAAGCACCTCGGCGTCGCTGACAACAGCTACACCAATGCGGTGCAGTCTCCCAACCTCACCACCACTCTGCCACTGCTTCCTGACCAGCCGGTGTTCGCGTTCCTCTGTCCGATAGGCTCGATCCCGTACTTCAGCAATCCGGTCACGGCGAACGGCCAGTCCTACGACGAATATGTCACTTCAGATCCTGGCGTGGGATGGATTAGCGGCAAGTGTGCCGACCTCGGCAAATTCAAGGTCTCTTCGTTGCGCGGCATTGGCGCTCGCCCGCCGTTCTTCCACGGCGGCCAGGCAGCCACGATGCGCGATGTTGTGGTCTTCTACAACAACCGGTTCAACATTGGCCTGAACAACCAGGATATTGCAGACCTGGTGAACTATATGAACTCGCTCTAGCGTCCTGAGGGTGAAGTTCGTTAAAGAAAGACTCGTTCGTTTTGCGGCCTTTACGGCACGACTTCAGTCGCGCCGTAAGGGCCGTAAGAGCGTTGGGCAGCGATGCGCCTGGGGCTTACGAAATGGACAAAGTCTGGCCTGCGGCGAGAGACAGGGGCCTCGAGAACTCAAGCGTGAAACCGCCGGCGGCGTTCTTCATGCGCGTTGCAAGAGGCTTGGCGCCAATCCGGATCGATTGAGGGTTCGATTGGAGTTTGAGAGAGGTGACTTCGAGCTTTCCATAGGCGCAGCGGATCGATAAGGTCTGGCCCTTGCGGCTGATGCTGCCAAAGCCCGATGCCGTAACCCAGGGAGCCCGGAAGTCGCCAGCGACGGCAGGTACAACGCCCAGCGACTTGTTAGCCGCGTCGGGCTTGAAGCCGGTAGCCGCCAGCATTGTGGCCCAACTGCTCATGGCGCGCGAGTAATGCCCGCCGCACTCCACATGATTGAATGGCTGGCCTGCGCGCAGATACCGACGGTGGATCGCTTCAACAATCTTGACTCCGTCAGCGAAACGGCCGTGGTCCATCAACAGCGAAGCAAAGGCAAATTCGATTCCCGTCCACAGACCGCCAGCCTGGAGATTGTTGAGGGCCAACAAGCCCGCCCCTCCCCTGGGAGCGGTGGCATTGTGAAGGCCAAACTCCGGATTAAAATTCTTCTTGAAGATGCTCTCGATGGCTTGGTCGAGGATCTTCGCGGAGGTCGTCGCCGGCAGGCCGATGAGATGTGTGAACCACTCGCCTGAAACCTGATCGGTCATGCATAGTTCATCGCGCCGCTTGCCGTCTACCCAGAGGCTGAAGTATTCGCCGTTAAAGAGCATGTTGTCGAAGCTGGCTGACGCCTTGACCAGCAAATCGGACCAGTGCTTTTCGTCCTCGGGCTTGCCGGCTTCCTTTGCGATGTGGACGGCAGCACGCAGCGCGCCGATCCATAGGGAGGCAATGTAAGAAGGCGTTCCCTGCATCCTCCATTGGTCGTAGCTCTGAAATCCAGTATCCCGGTCGGGAAGACCGTCGCCGTTGGAGTCGAGGGACTGGGTGAAGGCCATCGCCTTTGCCACATGCGGCCACATGAACTCCAGATACTCTTTGTCTCCGGTCCACAAATAGTCGCGGCACACCATCATCACGAATTGCGGGTTCATGTCGACCCGGGCAAAGCCGGGGACATCGACTTGCTCAAAGTTGCCCGAGTAGTTGTGCGGCACTTGTCCCAGGCCGTTCTGCAGGGCGATGATCCGCTTCATCTGCGAGAGCTTGAGCTCAGGGAACAGGGCAATCACGGGAAAGCTGCCTTGATAATCGACATCCGTGGTGGACAGACCGCAACAGCCCAATCCCTCCCAGATTGCATAACCGCCATCCTTGACCCACCAGGTGTTGAACACCATGGTCGATAGTTGGCTTGACCAGGCGAAGGCCATGGCATTGCCCAGAGATGTATCCGCGAGAGTGGCGGCAAAGTTCTCCGTTGCGGCGCGATGCTGCTTGTAGCGATCGCAGAGGTAGCGATTGACGTCGGCTGCATCGCGATACCAGTTCGCGTACATATGGCCCATCTCTCCCCCTTCAGCCGTGAGGTGATGGGGAAAGAACCAGCTCAGCGTAAAGCGGATCTCAACCTTCTGCCCCGGAGCGAGCTTGACGCTGGAAGCCAGTGCGCCTGTCCCCCAAGTCAGACGGGGAGTGTCGTTATCTCCCAGGAGATTCTTGCGGACTTCCTTCAGGAGTTCCCTGTTTTCATTCCCGTTCGCATTCATTAAGCGGGCGTCTGAGAAGACTCGCCCGAGCAAAGCATCTGCTCCGAGTTCCTCGATCTTGCGTTGCACTTCAGCGTTGGAAAGAGCATCGATCGCGGCAAGCGACGGCAAGCCGATGCTCGGATCTGTTTTTGCCTTCGCATTGGGCAGGCGGCCGGTTGCAAGCAGTTCGTGCAGCACACTCAGCAGCATGTAGTTGACACGGGGCGTCTCCCACCGGCAAGGGCCGGGCAGCGCGTACTGCTGAAAAGTGCCGTTGACATAAGATTGCTCGCCGCCGGTAACTGAGAAGCACATGCTGCCGATGCCCGAGGGAAACTCAGTCTGCGCCGACGTCTCAAAAAGAATGCTGGTGACTCCATCTTCCTGGGTGAGCGAATTGCTGAGACGGCGGGCCGTGAGCGCGGATGCAAGCGGATTGTCGAGGAATCCTGCGAGTGATACATCCACGGTCTCTTCGCACGTATTCTCGAGAGTAAAAACAACATGGAAGCCGGGAGTTCCCGAGTCGCGGGCAAGGCCGGGAATGAAGGGCGAGAAGACCTGCGCGGATGCACGTACGGGAAGAGTTGGGTCGTTGTAGCGAAGACCCGTCATCGGGAACCACGCAGAATAGTCGATGGACTCGATATCCTGCACGAACGGGAGTGTGTAGAGGTTATTTTCGTCCGAGCGGAGATAGAGGCGCCGCATCTGTGCTGCGTTATCTGAAGCCTTCTGGACGCGCAGCAAAAAACGCAGATATTGCGGACCGGCAGCGGGAGGCGCGGTGGTCGAGCGCACATTTTGCGCCCAAGCGCCGCTGTTGAAGATCTGCCACTCGTGGAAGCAACCGTCGGCGCGAATCTCAACAAAACCCGTCCCAATACCACCCAGCGGCGCTCCGGAACCCATCGGCATGGTGGATGGAATTGCGAAAGGGATGTCGGCGCCATGGGGACCTGAGCCTGCGGCATGGGTGGCTGTTTCTATCGGCATCATGCCAGCGCGCCGAACCGTTACCTGGTACGGCGCTTCGAGTGCGGTAAGAGACTTTGTGACGAGCCCTGAACCAGCTCCTGCCAACAAACCCATCAGCTTTCTACGCGTCAATCGCATGGCGTTGCCTCATTCAAGGTTTTCACTAGTTTAGGGCCTGCTGACACGATCTGAACAGGCGGCGCCGGGAGCCAGTTTTCTCAGTTCAAGGAATGAGGAGTGACGCATACCGGGCCCCCGCGGCCGGGTCTATGTCTGTGGGTGCCGGGTGTCTGCCAGCGACGATTGACAACGAAATGAGGAAAATTGGCCCCGGCCCTTCGAGTTGCGGCGAAAACCCGGCGATTTGAATGCAAGTTTCGCTGTGCCGTGCATCGGCTAGCGCGCGAAAATTGTGCAGAGAAAATGAGCGGCCACTCAGTAGAAAAGCGAGTTCGGAATCCGAACCGACAGGCGCCGGTGCGGTGGAATTTGGGCACAGGCAGGGGGCAGGCGAGGCAAAACTGGGCACAGACCCATTCACGATTCAATAAATATGTGATTCTAAAAATGCCTATGTCTGGTGCCGGGAGGGGGGGCGAACCTTAGCCGATGTTCTAAACACGTAAGTTATTTATTCGAGAATCGACAGAATCGCTCAAATCGCCAGAAGCGACATCTTCAGGCACAATCCAGGCACAATTGCTTGTCACACCCTGGTCATGGACTATCGAAGCGAGTTTGCTGGCGGTGATGTTTATTGCGCCTGTGCGATTAAGATATCCCCGCGTTCTGATCATGTTTCCTCACTGAGGCGGCAAAATCTTGATGGTCCGCAGAAATGCCCGATGACCGCAACCCGCTTGCCGCGCAGATCGTCAAGAAGATAGGTAAAGACATTCTCGTTCCCCGTCCTGTCGAGACAGCGCACCACAGTTGCGCCCGACCACGGCAGGAGCATTCAGCGCGGAATTAATGGCAGCCAACTCCAGGGCAGCTTCATATGAGTTCCACGATTTAACCCAGCCGGCAAGCTCACGAGTCTTCATGCCCGCTATTTTCCCGGCATGGAGGAGAGTCGCGTCCTCGCGCGGCCGCATGGCCACTCCGGTCCCCTCGGAGCGAACTAGAAACCAACTCAACCCAGCAAGGCATGTGAAAGCAACGGAGCAGTGGGGAAGGGCGGCAATCAGATCGTCGTAGACCTTTTACATTTGATGTCCTGAATAGAGAACAATTCCTTCGGGCGATATCTACTGAAATCTCTACCTCTCGTTCGCAGACGATAAAACTCAATTCTCGACGCGGAGTTTTCCGTCCGTTAGAATCTTCGCCCGCAATCCGCCCCGGCCCATCAAGGCCGCCTCCGCGCCTGGTGCAATTGCCTGGTCCATCCAGTAGCAGGGCTTGCATTCGCAAACACCCTCAAATTCGACACCTTGCACTATGAAGCGTTTGCCAATGAGAGAGTTCAGGTCAGCACCTTCCGTAATGACATTGCGCCGGGTAACGCCGGCCGACTGAATATCTGCGCCCAGCGAACGGCATACGTCCTGGAACACTTCTTTCGAGAAGAATGTAATCTCCCCTTTGTAGTTCTCCTTGTAATCGAAGAAGCGGTCGCCGCGAACGCCATGCCCGGCAACACATTCAATTTCACCTACTTCGTGAAGGGGATTCCTCCCGGCCTCTTCGCCGTGATGGCCGAAGAAATTGTGACCGGGCGAGATAAACAAATGCCGAATTGAGATTGCGTTCATTGTGTTGAAATCCTGTACATGAGTCTCAGCTCTCGAATAACCCGAAGTGCGTTGAGTGCTGTCTTCAACAACCTTCCTTCTTCTTTCTTGCAGGTGCTCCGCCTTGTGGCATCGCACCGGTCGGCGCTGGGGCCGCCTGAGGGATAGGCACCACAGGTGCGGGCGGCACGGGAGCAGCTACCGCCGAATTGGCCCCCTCAGCCTGCTGCGCGCCGCCGAAGTACTTCGCCATTTGAGCCTGCTTGTCGGATGAGGCAGCGTCGACTCCGACTGTCTTTTTCGGAAACAACACGGCATCCTGCCACGCCCGCATTCCGCCGTCCAATGAGTAGACGAAGCGGTAGCCTTGCGCTTCCAGCAGGAACCAGGCTTTGGCCGCCTCGGTACCGCTATCCGAGTACAGAATAATCTTCTCGTTATGAGCTGCAAAATCGGGCGTCAACGAGGCGAGTGGCACATTCTCAGCCGAAGGGATGTGGTAGGCGGCGAAGTCCTTTTCAGCGCGCAGGTCAACAAGTTTGTAATCCGTGCGTCCCTGGATGATCCAGTTCGCAAGATCGGCGGCCTGGATGGAATCGGCGCCTTTGGCGGCGCGGAGCGCCAGATCCTTTGTGTCTATTGTTGTGCGGCTGCCGCGGTAGGGGTCGCCACCAACTGCTGCAACAAGACCGCACGCCAACAGGCTCAACGCCAGCGCGCGCACGGGCGTAAACCGCAAAGGTTGGCCAATAAGCGAGCCTTTTGGATCCGGCTTCTTACCGCCGAACCTGATTTCCGCCCACTCGCCGGCCATAAACGCGCCCAGCGCCATCAGGACGACGGCAAAGACGAGCAGTCCATAGGGAAGGTTGAAGAGCCGCGGCAGCGTAATCTGGCCCATCGGCGTGATGGTTACGAGGTTTTGAATGTACGGATAGAACTCGGCGAAGCCCAACAGCCCTGCGATCATGCCGGCCACATAGACCATGCCGTCAATGCGGCCTGTTACCGCAGCAACGCACGAGGTGCCCGGACAGTATCCGCCGATGACGAATCCGAAGCCGAGCAGCAAACCGCCGACGATCTGCGGCACCAGGAATGTGGGCACCAGGTAGACGAGCGACAGGTCGACCATACCGAAGCGCGACAACAGATAAAGTCCGGTCATCGCCGTGATGATGGCGGTGAACATGACTTTGAGAACGCTCAGATCGCGCAGATAAAACTGCGCAGCAAGCTTGCGGCCGCTGCCGAATCCGGCGCGCTCGAGGAAGAAGCCAAAGCCGATGCCGATGAGGAAAGCGATGATGAAGCTGGCCTCGTCGCCGAAAAGTCCGAATTTGTAGAAAGGAGCGTTCATGTCAGATCCATTGCTTTCTGAAGAAGTAAGCCAGAGCATATGCGCCGCCGAAGACGCACCACATAAAGGCCCAACTGCCCACGTTAAGCAGCGCGCCGCCGGTAAGAGCCTGGCCGCTGGTGCAGCCCAGCGCGATCTTGGCGCCGATGCCCATGAGACCGCCGCCGATAAAGGCAAAGAACAAGCGCCCCCTGGTACTGATGCGCGGACCTTTTTCCACGGAGACTTTGAGACGATTGGCCAGCGCGCCCGACAGGAATCCTCCGACAAAAACGCCGAGCACTTCAAAGACAAGCCAATCCTTGAGCGGGCTGCGCGAGCCGTCGCCAAGATACTCGGCATAGAAAGCATTGTTCTCAGTGTGCGCAGGAGCAACCGCATGGGCGGCGGTGGCGACGGCCGTGGTAAAGGCGCCGGATGCGCCGAGACCGCGGCCCATGATGACAAACGACGCCAGCAACACCAGGCCGAGTCCGAATCCGGCCCAGTAGGAGTTCCAGTAAGGCTGAGGAGTGCGTTCAACAGTGTTCATAGAGTGGTCAATCCTTAGTTCAGGGCCTGGAGCCAGTGACTTTGCTGGCCGGCAAAGACGAGAATGAAACGAAGTGCAAGGCCGCCAAACACGACGAGCATTGCAGGCGCCAGCGTGTGCTGAATGCGATTTTCAAGTTCAAGCGTTTGAAGAACTAGCGGGAGCAGGATTCCCATGCCGATTACAAAAACCCAGAACACTGCCGCATACGATCCGGTGAGAAGAAGTCCGGCGGCCTGCTGGTGAGCGCCGGTGGAACTCAGATGGCCGATGAGAAAGAGACAGAGCAGGCCTAGTTCGATGGTGAGGAAGCTGTTGTCGGCGCCGGCCAGCACCGGTCCCACTTTCTTGTCGAGCGGACGCGCTTCCACAAGCCGCGCCAGCGAAGAGAGCAGGAAGTCCGCAAACGCCGGGCGCTCCTCGTCCGGCGTGGTCAGCACGAGAATGCCATGCAATACCGCCGCCGCCGTTGAGAGACCCGAGAACAGAAAGAGCGGACCGAGCAGCGCGCTGTTCCAGAGCGGACGCGCACCGAGCGTGCCTAGCAGGATTCCCGTGTAAATGCCCAGCGCAATGCCGACGAGCATGTTGGAGACGCCGATGGCCAAGACGAGTTTCTGCCGCGCGAGGATGAAATCGCTCCACGTCACCAGGATCGGAAAACGCTTAGCCAGAACGGGAATGGCCTCGGGCAGATGCGCGAGCGCATTGCCGAGCAGCGCCGGATACACGAGCAGAAGTATCCAGGAGCCCCACGACATCGGCGAGGTGATCTGGAAGGTGGTATAAAGCCGCCAGACATAAAGCTTGTGCGACAGATCGAGAAAAAGCACGAACATGCCAAGGCTGAGAAAGACCAGGCCGGCGATTGGCCCGATAGTGCAGCAGACCAGGGCCTCCCGTTGCTTGGGGCGCATGGCGATGAGCCGCACGCCTGCGATGATCATCAATCCGGCAACCAGCCCGCCGAGGAAAAGATAGATGGGAATCTGCCACTCCCATACGTGGAGTGTTGGATCAACCAGCGGATTGTGCCGTGAGACGGTAAGTTCAGTCAGCGCGATCATAGTCACTCAAGTGAGATAGAAGATGCACGGTTTGGTGCCCGCTTCCGGAATGAGCGAGTGGTGCGGGCGCGAGTTGAGCAGGCTGCTGACTTCCGACAGCGGATCGTCGAGATCTCCGAAGTGCATGCAGTGCGTGGGACAGACGGAAACGCAGGCAGGGTCGAGGCCGACCTCGACGCGATGGATGCAGAAGGTGCACTTGTCCGCATAGCCGTCGGGATGAATGAAGCGCGCATCGTAAGGGCAGGCGGCAAGGCACGCCTTGCAGCCGATGCATTTGTCGTGCGTAACCAGCACCACGCCGCCGCGCTCATGTACGTGGCTTGCGCCGGTTGGGCAGCAGGACACGCAGGGCGGATTATCGCAGTGATTGCAGCGCTCGGAGCGGATCTCAAGTTGCACGGTAGGAAACTTGCCGTGCGCTTCTTCCACAATCCAATCGCGGCTGTAGCCTTCCGGGACGCCGTTTTCGGTCTTACAGGCCACGACGCAGTCATGGCAGCCCACGCACCTGCGGGTATCGATCACCATGCCATAGCGCGACATTGTCAGGCCTCCGTCTCGATGGTTACAAAGTTCACGTTTACGCCCGTGCCACCCATGAGCGGGTCTGTCTTGTAGCGCGTAATGAGCTGAGAGTCGCTTGCGCCTTTGCCGAAAGCGAAGCGAAGCTCCCTGGAAGTATGGCCGAACCCATGCACCATATACACGCAGTCGGGGCGGATGCGTTCGGTGGCTTTCACCTGGACGCGGTTGCTCACCTGACCGTCCTGATTGCGAAGACGAACGTAATCACCGCTCTTCAAGCCAAGGCGTCCGGCTTCGGTCGCATTGACCCATACGGCGTTCTCGCTCATCACATCCATGAGCAGGTGGTTGGATTGGGTACGGCTGAACGAGTGCATCGGCGCGCGGCCAAACAAGAGTCGGTAAGACCCCTCGGGGCCAGGCTCAGGCCTCGTGTACTTAGGGACAGGATCGAATCCGGCCTGCTTCAACTGCGTGGAATAGAATTCGATCTTCTTCGACGGTGTGTCGAATACCGCAGGCGCGCCGTCTTCAAAATAGACCGGAGGCTGCTTGCCCAGGATGACGCCGTTCCGCTTCAACTCGTCGAAGCTGTAACCGCCGGCCTTGAGGCGCGCGGCAAGGTACTCTTCAATGTCATTCCACGGATAGTAAGCACCGAGGCCGAGTTTCTCGGCAAGCTTCTTGGCGATCCACCAATTCGGCTTCTGGTCGCCAGGTGCTTCAACGACAGGCTGGCGCAGGGCGATGAACGGATGTTTGAACGCTTCAGAATGCAGCTCGTCATAGCGTTCCAGATAGGTGGACTCGGGCAGCACCACGTCGGCCCAGCCTGCGATTTCGCTCGGAATGGTGTCGATCACAACCATCAGATCCAGTTGCCGAATGGCCTGAATCGTCTCCGCCTGGTTGGGCAGCGAGTTAAGCAGGTTGGTCGCGTAGACCAACCATCCTTTAACCGGATAAGGCTCGCCGGTCAACGTGGCTGCTCGGATGCCGGTGCTGATGGTTTCGTTGGCGAAGGGAAACTTGTTATTGGGATTATCGACATCCGGCTTACCGGGCTGCGGATAAGGCGGATGCGGATAGGCCGGAACGTCCATTTTCGCCGGCGCATACAAGCCGCCTTTGCGTCCCCAGCTTCCCATCAGAGCATTGAGCAGGGCGATGGCGCGGCTGCGCTGCGCATCGTCGCCATACCAACTGGAGTGGCGGCCGGGATGAATGAGGGTTGCGGGACGGTAGCGAGCCATCTCGCGGGCGGTGGCGCGAATCGTTTCGGGATCGATGCCCGTCTCCGGATAGGCCCATTCCGGCGTGCAGGCCTGGATCTCCGCTGCAAACTGCTCGAAGCCGAAACCGTACTTGCCAACATACTCCTTGTCGTAAAGTTTCTCGCCGACGATTACGTTCATCCAGGCAAGCAGCAGGGCGATATCGGTTCCTGCCTTCACCGGCAAATAGAACTTGGCTTTGCTGGCCGCAACCGAGAGGCGGGGGTCGGCGACAATCAGGCTGACGCCGCGGCCAACGGCATGGGCGAACTCCTGCACCTGGGTGTTGTGCATGTTCTCGCCCAGGTGTGAGCCAATCAGCACGAGGCACTGTGCGTTCTCAATGTCTGTCCGCTCCGGCGATCCCACATCGTCGCCGTAGGTGAGCGTGAAACCAACATCGCGCGGTCCGCGGCACTGCGCGAAAGAAGGAGCAGCAATGTTGTCGGTACCGTAGGCTCTAAGCGTGTGCTTGAAGAACGTGCCGCCAAGTCCGTGGATGAAAGCCGCAAACGATTCTGGACCATAAGTGACCTTGATCTTCTGCATCTTTTCGGCGACGAAGTTGAGTGCCTCGTCCCAAGTCACTTCCTTCCACTTTTCCTCGCCTCGCTCGCTTACACGAATCAGCGGAGAGCGTAAACGGTCGGGGTCCGACGACGCGCCGATTCCACCAGTTCCGCGGGGGCAAAGACGTCCGTGTGAGAGCGGGTCCAAGGGATTGCCTTCGATCTTCCAGAGCTTTCCGTCGCGCACGGTTGCGATTGCTCCGCACTCCCAGAAGCAGATATTGCAGAATGTGGGAACGGTGCGCAGACCGGCCTGCGGAGCATCTCCCGCCCCCGCGACCACGCGGCTCGCGCCGTTGAGCGCTCCAGCCGCGGCGATGGTGCCGGCACTGATCTCCAAGAAACGGCGGCGGGACAGATTCCTCATCGTAAACATCCCCTCAATACGGTTTACACTTAGGTGTAACCTGCATACAGTGATCTGGATCACTTTCGTTGTGGAATTGCCTCATCGAGTTGCTCATTGGGGGCTTCCCTTGCCTCCGCTTCCGCAACCGCCCAGCCAGGTAGTCGGCATCGCGGGCTCACTGCGGCCTTGTAATTCTTAAAGTTCGCAAACACTGCGGCAATCCTGCGATCTTTCTCGTTGTGGCATTCAAGGCACGCGCCGACAAGCAGGATATTCCGCTGCTCTTTCAGGCTGAACGGGCGGGCGTTCTTGCGCGTTGTGGTGTTTGCCCCCGGTTCCTGCAGAAATCCAATCCAGGCGTCCATTGGCAGTCCGTCCTGAGCGCTCCGCGCATAGGCCGGCGTGAAGACCCAATTCCCTGCACCGTCTTTGACTTCATACTTCAATTGCCCGCGCCCGTAGCCGAGGGCCGCTGGATTGGCATGGCATGAGCGGCAATCTCTGCCTTTGGCAGCGGTGGTGTGCGGCGAAGCGGG
Source organism: uncultured Acidobacteriaceae bacterium (assembly GCA_963765025.1). Classification (GTDB taxonomy): domain Bacteria; phylum Acidobacteriota; class Terriglobia; order Terriglobales; family Acidobacteriaceae; genus Telmatobacter. Next base: position 64,283 of record CAVXVM010000003.1, read on the forward strand.
CGCAAAGAGGCGATGAAATACATTCCCACCGTTCGCTCGCCCGGAGGGGAGTGTCAGATTGAGGATCATTCCCGGAACAAAGGTCGTGATCCGCTCTTCTTTTTTTTCCTGTGGACCTGCGCTGACTGCGATGCCGAGAGGAGGCGCGTCGCTTTGGTAGTCCCCTGCTTGCTCTTGCCAGGCGCCGTTGACGAACTTGCCGGCGAGGTGATCCCAACCCTGCTGTTTGGGATCGAAGCTGGTGTGGCAACTGATGCACTGCGGCGCCCAGGCGGCGTGGCATGCGCCACATTCCAGGCGCTCGTGCATTGAGCCGGAGCGAGCGCAGACGGCTGCGGCAGGCTTCGCCTCAAGAACTTTGGCCGACTCTATCAACGCAACTTGAGGGCGACCATCGCTTCCCAGAAACACATTCGCATAGTCAGCGGAGCCGGATCGCGACACCACAAATCTGCGCCCAGGCTCGTTCAGCTTGCGCATGGCGGCGATCTGCTGCGTCTCCGCATCGAGTTGTGAAAATTCCTTCGCAGGAGTTGCACCGGCAGCGTGACAATCCGCGCAAGAAATCTTCACTGCATCCCGTTCGTGCGCGTGCGGGGCACCATCGCTCATCACTTCGGAAGCCACGTGGCAGTCAATGCATGTCATGCCCTTCTCAAAATGAACGTCGGCGGGATGCTTCTGGAAGACCCGCCCATCGGGCAGCAGCCGAAACTCTGCGGGCCAACCCGGTCTTGCCTTTGCTTCCGTCTCATCCAGCGGCGTCTCGTGCCAGCCTTCGTAGTTGGTGGCGATGCGGCCGGAGCGGCTGTGGCATCCGAAACAGGCTTGCTGGTGCACATGGATCGAGATATCGGGATGATGCAACGGCGCCGATGGGCCGCCGCGATGTTGCAGCTCCGCCAGCGCGCCCGAGTCATAGTTGAGATGGCATGCGGAGCAACCGCCGCCACGGCTGGACTCATCGATCGGCCCCGGTTGGGGCTTGTCCTGTCCTAGATGGCAGGAGGCGCAGAGACCACGCAGGTGCGTGTCTGTCGGAGAGTGCTTGATCGCCGCGACCTCAAAGTGCGCATCGAGGTCGGCGTTCTCGCCAAAGACGAATTTGTCCACCGATATAACGCCACTCATGGTGTTCATCAGGGACCCGCGTACGCGCACCTCCACCTCGCCATGACAGTTGCTGGCGCCGCACGTCCGGTTGACGACGGAGAGATTTCCCGGCGTAAGCGTCATGCCGGCATGAGCGAGAGTCTTGTTGAGCGTGAAGGGATTGCCTAGATGGCAGGCGGCGCAGCCAATCGTTACCGGCTCATGGGCACCTACAAAGCCAGTCATCCCCTGGTGGCAAGCCAGACAGCCTTCACGCTGCCCTCCTACCATAGGTACGGTCTTCGCGAGCAACGCCGCATCGTCGGGGATGTAGGCTCTGGCGGAGATGAAGTGCGCCTGGTCGACCCAGACCGCTCGAGGCGATTCGAGCTTCCATCCATCGCCGCGAAATCCAATTCCCACGATCGTCAGAATCGCGTACACGAGCGCGGCGGCCGCCATGGCCCACCTGAGCCAGACACGCTGTGGTGGTGAGAAGATCGGCAGCAGGATGAGCACCAACATGCCGAGCAGTACGAACCAGACAGACACTTGCGGCCACGGCAGCCAATGGAGCATTTCCTGCAGGCCGACCAGGTACCAGGGGCCTCTCTCGATCGACGCACCACGCGACCCCAGCCCCGGAACCAGAATCAATGAGAGCGCAACAACTGGAGGCAGCGTCCACAAGATGGCCTGCGCCCGCGGCAGGATGCGTCGTGCGTGTTCGATTGTCACCAGCCAGATGATGAGAGTAGCCGTGCACGCGTGCTGAAGATAAACGGCTGTCAGATCCGAACCCGAGCCAGTCAGCAACTGCGAGAGTGTTGTTCCGATCAGTGGTACGAATCCCAGCAGCGAACGCAGAATCTGCATTGCCTGAACAGCAGGCGCGTCTCCGCGCAGAAGAAAACCGGAGAGCATTGCGCCTATGGTGACCGGAACGGTGAGGCACAGCCGCAGCCACACGCCGAAAGAGACTGTGGCCTCACTGCGCCTCAGCAGATGATCGACGAAGTGTGCAAGCGTAAGAACGAGGAAAGCCTGCGCCGACCAATAGTGCAGACTGCGCACGAAGACTCCGGCGGGATTCTTGAGCAGAAGCAGGGCAATCGAATCCATCGCGGCGCCCGGCAAGTAAGCCGGAACCAGCATGATGCCGGTCAGAGCGCAGACAACAAAGGCCGCGAAGGCAAGCATTCCCAGCGGCGGAATGCTTCGCCAAAACTTGCCGCCGACTTGCTCAGGACTTTTCATTTAAAGCTCAAGGCTTTTCATTTCGTGTTCAAGATCGTTCAAGCGTAATACGCAGCGTCGCGCGGGTCCGGTCCAGTTCAAACTGCAGGGGTTGCAGGCCGCGCCTTGCGGGGCCGTGCAGAACTTCGCCTCGATTGCTGAACCTGGAACCGTGGCAGGGACAAACAATCTCGCTGCCTTCTGCCCGGTTGATCCTGCAGCCCAGGTGCGGGCAGGTGGAAGAAAACACCGCGAGCTGCTCGCCCGCAGAGACAACGATTGCCCGGTCATAGAACCAGATGCCTGCGGCCGCAGGAAGAGGAAGAGTTACAGTGGTCTCTGCGTTTTCAGGTATAACCGCTGCGCGTCTGGTCAGACTGTTCATCAACCAGAGTGCAAAGGCACCCAAGAACGCGAACCCGGTTTTCAGAAAGAGGCGGCGCGGGATCGAAAGGGATTCAGTCATCAGAGCATTCGATTTAAGGCGACAAGTTTACTGAATTATCGCGCTCCTGCCTTCATTCATGCGCGCAGAGCGGAACAAGCAAGCCTGTCCCGCCCCACGCGGGCATGGCTTAGAAGCTCTTACCCAACCCGATAGTCAGTGAGTTCTCGTGCATGGCGCTGGTCACCGAAGTCCCGGGGATCGCTCCCTGCGCTGAAATCCACGGGCCGGTAATGGAATTCTGGAATGCATGATAGTAGGTGACATTTACGTCCCAGGCGCCGATCTTCTGCACCACGCCGCCGGAAAGGTGATGCTGAACGATTGCCGGCGCGGGTGTGTTGAAGAAGGTGTACTTCGCCGGCACCGGATTGCCCGAGTAGTTGTATCCAACAATGATCTTGGTGGAACTGGCGACCTGCTGCTGAACGCCCCCACCGACAGCCCAGATGTCTTGCCATCCAAAACCGGCAACCGATCCGTCGGGGTTGTAACCAACTTTGCTGAAGCCTGCGGTGTTTGCATAGTCGAACCAGCGCGCATCCACACCGATTTTTGTCCCCTTGGACGGCGTAATGCCTACGCCCATCGAGATCAGTTGCGGCAAATTCATCTTGAAGCTCAGCTGATGCTTGACACCGGTCAGGTCGGCGCGATTCCAGTGGAAATCCCGGAACCACACTGGTGAATGATAAGCGGCACCGATACTGAGTATCTTGTTGGCCTGATAGTGCACGCCTCCATTGAAACCGAAACCGAACGCCGGCGCCTGATTTCCGGCTGACAAATAGTAGGGCATGGTGCTGCCCGCCGTGACCGGCGCGGAAAACGGCGCCGGAATCACCTGAAGCATCGACAATGCAGGCAGCAGCGAGAAGCCCGCCGAGAGGCGTTCGCCGATTTGCCGCGAGAGCCCCATGGGAACAGTGACAAGCATGTAGTTCGAACGGATCCGCCCAAAGCCAAATCCGTTCGGCGCTTGCGGCGTAAGAATTGGATTTGAGAAATTGGTGTTTCCCGGATAATCGACGCCGAAGCCGCTCACCGCCAGCATGGCAATGTGGTAGGCGTTGGCGCTGCCCTGCGGATGGTAAATAAAAGCCAGGCCGGGCATCACCGACATGTCCCGATGGCTGACCGTGGTTCCCGAAAGAGTCGCGCCGGGCATGCCCGGGCCGAACGCATTCGCATTGACTGTGCTCGACAGCGACCGCCACGGATCGAAGAGAGTTCCATGAATCTCGAAGCGGTGGCCTTTGAATTCGGCAGAGCAGGCCGGGTTCCAGGCGATGGACCCGGTGGCATCAAGACAGATGCCGGTGTCGGCCCCGCCCATGGCTTCGTTTACAGGACCTGCGCCGTGCAGAAAGTGTCCATCGGTGGCGGCGAGGTTAACTGGCCAAAACAGCAAAAGCAAGAGGGTCAGCAGAAGGCTCGGAACTGAACCTGTCCATCTCATTTGAGATCTATTCATTTTTGTCCCCGCGAGACCGCCCTGAGTTCGCCGCAGCATCTTAATGCGCCGGAAACGGAATCTCGACGCAGGGGAATAGCACTTCTTCGGCCAAAGCCACTGCCACTTGGAATGAGGAACTTGGCGATAAGCAGAAGGCATCGGAAACGGAACGTTGCATCGTTTCGTTTCAGATTGACACGTTTCGTTTCAGCGGGGCTCCTGAACTATTCGAGGCGCAATTCACGCATGCGACGCCAAAGGGTAGAACGGCTCATCCCAAGTTCCTTCGCGGCTTCCACTTTCTTCCAGCGGTGCTTATCGAGCACGCTAAGGAACCGTTCGATCTCTGGAGTCTCAGCCAGTGTGGCAGCCAATGGTCCGCGACTGTCGCGTGGAGTTGCGGTCCCGCCAATCAGCGGAGCAGAGGGGACAGGTTCTCGAATCTCCATTGGCAGATCTTCAGGAAGAATTGTTTCTCTCCGCGCGACCACGACGGCGTATTCGATCACGTTGGCCAATTCGCGGACGTTGCCCGGCCATCCATAGTCGAGCAGCAGACGCATAGCCTGCGGAGAGAACCTGCGCGCCAAACCGCGCTGGGAAGTAAAGCAGCTCAGGAGATGAAGGGCCAGCGGCGGAATATCCTCGCGGCGCTCGCGCAGCGGAGGTACCTCGATCGGCACCACGCACAACCTGTAATAGAGATCCTCGCGCAGTCGGCCATGTCGCAATGCTTCGTGCAGGTCTACGTTAGTGGCTGCAATAATGCGCGCCGAAGCAACCCTGGGCTCGCTCTCGCCAACTCGCTCGTATTGGTGCTCCTGCAGAACGCGCAGGAGCTTCACCTGAAGTTGCTGGGGAAGATCGGCAATCTCATCCAGGAAGAGCGTTCCGTTTGATGCCAGCTCAAAACGTCCTACGCGGTCGCGAACCGCGCCGGTAAACGCTCCGCGCACATGCCCGAAAAGTTCGGATTCGAGCAAATCTGCGGGAAGCGCGCCGCAGTTCACGGCCACAAACGACCCTCCGCTGCGTGCCGAGTTCTGATGGATGGCACGGGCAACCACCTCTTTGCCGGTGCCGCTTTCACCAGTGATCAACACAGTTGCCTCACTGTGTTGCAATGCCTCGACCAATCGGAAGATGCGCTGCATCGCGGGTGAACAAGCCACTGCGCCCGAACAAAAGACGGGCCCATCGGGGCAGGTCTCTTCCTCTTCCGCCGGCCGCAGCAGGATCAGGTACCGCACCAACGGGTCGCATATGGCGGAGTGGTCTGAAAGCATCGGCGCAATCGTAATCGAAACCGGACAAGCACTAGAATCGTCGACCTTGAGTGTGGCGCGCCAACCTTCACGCACCTGCCCATCGAGCAATGCTTGACGAAGCGGTCCACGCTGACCAAACAGGTCTTCTCCCAGCAAATCCTCTATTGCCCGGCCACGTAGAGCCGCAGAAGCCCCCTGACCAAGAAACCGGTCAAGAAGCGTAGAGGCATGAAGGATCCGAAACGAGGGGTCGAGGCAGATGAATGCCCGGCCCACAGAGGCTAGCGCACGTGTAATTCCATGCAGGGCGGCCTCAGTTAGAGGATTCATTGCAAGTTCACAAACAGGCGGAGGAAGAGCAACAGGAACGGAGACCATGATCAAAGCACCTCCTCGGCAACCGGGCTTCTCTCCGGTTTCAATACAAGAAACACAGCCCAGGCATGAGCAAGTTCAACTCCATCGGCGCCGGTCAACGTGGCCTCGGTGTCGATCTTGCGCTTATTCCGGTCTTCAATCCATCCCCGTACATGCAGCGGACTCCCAGAGGATACTTGCTTCCGGAAGCGGACCCGCAGTTCAGCTGTGAGGGCGGCGGCCCCGGAAGCATCCACCACTTTGGCCATGGCTTCGTCCAGGACCGTGCTCACCAGCCCGCCATGGACAATGCCTTTGTAGCCTTCCATCTCAGGATCGGGAATCCAGTCGGCCAGCATCTCGCCACCATTGCTTCTCTTGAACACGAGGCGCAATCCTCGCAGATTGTCCTGCCCGCACGCAAAGCAGGAGGGCGCCGAAAGAAGGCCGGACCGGTCGGCTTGGGCGACGTCCCTTTTCGCCTGCGGCATTACCATTTTCACAGACCCCTTTCGCGCTTCGCCAAACGCACCTAGTGACTGCAGACATGACCGCAGGTGCATTCAACCGAGGTTAATGCCCCGTCAAGAAAACGCCGCACCAGCGTCGCTGCATCTTCCGAAGGAGCCCCTGTGATCACTTCAATCGAAGCCTCCTGCAACAGGGAGATTGCACGAGCACCCATGCCGCCGGCTATGACGTGAGTCACACCTTGGTTCTTCAGCCAAGGAGGCAAGAGGCCAGGCTGATGTTCCGGCGCCGGAACGGATGTGGTCCCGCGTACTTCATTTGTTGCAGAATCGACGTCGATGATCGCAAACTTCTCGCAGTGTCCGAAGTGCTGCTCCAGCCTGTCCCCCGACATCGGAATGGCTATTCTCATGGGTACTCTCCTTGTTTTCATAACAGGCCCGTCTTGGTTGGCGACCAGACATCCTGCTGAAGCTGGCACGGGATTCCAGTTCCAGGCGGCCTCGATACCGATCATTAGATGTAAAACACATCTATACCAACCCACGGCTCCGGTAGACTGTAATCGCCATCACAATTATGAAATAGATGTATCTCACACCTAAGTGCGTTACAGTGGTAGTTAAGGGCCGCTGAAACTTTGCTGACGGAAATGATCGGAGCTCAGAAATGCCACGAAAAATCTGTGTACGCCACGGCAAGGAATATCCCTGCTCCTGCGGAATGGGCAATCTTTATCGATTTGTTGAGCCGGTCGTTCTGCTTCTGCTCAGGTCCAAGGGCCGTTCTTGCGGTTACGATCTCTGCTCAGAGCTACACGAGCACGCTCTCACCGATGCCGAGATCGACAAAGCCGCGCTCTACAGGACTCTTCGGCAGTTGGAAGCGAACGGCAACGTCAAATCCGCCTGGGAAGAAGGTCAGGGTGGCCCGGCGCGCCGCGTCTACACGCTTACAAAGGAAGGCGAGCGGCATCTTGAGGAATGGGCCGCCGTGCTCGAGCATCTTTCAAAGTCCATGACTCGCTTTGTCCGTGAAGCGAGAAAGCCCTCCCGGAAGCGGGCGCCCGGTGCTTCCCGCCAGGCGTAATCGACGAATCAGCTTCCGTGGCAATTGGCATCAGGGTTGAGTTTTACTTGTTCCTCAGGGCTTATTCGGTGCGACAAATGATCGACAGAAACCCCACGCAAGACTTGACAGACTGGAAGAACTCTCTCAGACTGCACTTCAGAGAAATCAGTTCAACGTAATCGCATTGCTGAATCGGCCTTCGAATGAAGAAGCCGACGACACGACGTGTGCCGGGAAAGAGAAAGACATGTCTCGAGTGGTCATTTTGGGAGCCGGAGTTGCCGGTCATACCGCAGCATCCTATCTGAGCAAATGGTTGGACCGGTCGCATGAAGTCGTCGTAGTCTCGCCTCAATCAACCTACAATTGGGTTCCGTCAAACATCTGGCTTGGCCTGGGCTTGATGACTGAGGAGCAGGTCACGTTTCCACTGGCTCCCGTTTATAGCCAGGCAGGGATTCGCTTCGAACAGGCACGCGCCCTCGCAATTCATCCGGAGGGGAGCGGCGAGAATGCGAGGCCCTTCGTAGTCATTGAAAGGAACACTTCCGGCAACGCCGAGCGGATGCCCCTCGAGTACGACTTTCTGATCAACGCGACCGGCCCCAAGTTGAACTTTGCAGCAACTGAAGGCCTTGGGCCTGGCAAGCATACACTCTCGGTTTGCACGCCCAGCCACGCAATAGAGGCTGCGGACCACTTTCTGGCTTCAGTGCAAAAGATGAAACGGGGAGACCGTTGCCGATTCGTCATTGGCACCGGACATGGGATGTGTACCTGCCAGGGAGCGGCCTTCGAGTATGTCGTAAATCTGGAGTTTGAATTGCGACGCCATGGCGTTCGCGACAAAGCCGATGTCATTTTCTTCACAAACGAGTATGAGTTGGGCGACTTCGGCATGGACGGCGCATTCATTCGACGGAACGGATACATCACTCCGACCAACATTTTTACCGAATCCGTTCTCGCCGAACGGGGAATCTGGTCTGTGACTCGCGCTCATGCTCAAAAGATCGAGCCCGGCAGGCTCCTGTACGAGAATCTTGCGGGAGAAGAGCACGAGTTGTCTTTTGACATGGCCATGTTGTTGCCGCCATTCGCCGGCGTTGGATTGCAGGCGTTCGATCGAAAAGGCGACGAGATCACGGCACAGATGTTTGCTCCCAATGGATTCATGAAAGTGGACGCAGACTACGGTCAGAAACCGTACGAGCAATGGAAGGCTGCCGACTGGCCCCGGACCTATCAAAGCCCAAGCTATTCCAACATCTTTGCCGCGGGAATTGCGTTTGCGCCCCCACACCCCATCTCGCGTCCCCATACGAGCCCAAGGGGCACGTCAATCTTCGCGACGGCGCCGCGCACCGGGATGCCATCGGCCACCATCGGCAGGGTTGTTGCTCGCAGCATTGCAGACATGGTTGAAGGCAAAGTTGCGCCACTTCACAAAGCTTCCATGGCGGAACTTGGAGCGGCCTGCGTCGCCTCTTCCGGTTCGAGCCTGCTGAAAGGCACGGCGGCCTCAATGACCGTCTTTCCCATTGTTCCAGATTATGCACGCTACCCGAAGTACGGGCGCGATCTTAAATACACGACTGGAGAGATCGGGCTTGCCGGCCATTGGATCAAACTGATTCTTCACTATATGTTTCTTTACAAGGCAAAGTTACGCTTAGGCTGGCAAATGATCCCCGAGTAGGGGGCACGAAACTATCTGCACCAAGCAGGAAGGAATAGACCACGATGGAAGAGATCAACACAAACGTCTACGCAACGCAGCCGACAGCCTTCACGCTATTTATGAGAACGTTTTTGCCTTGGCAGCTGTGGCGATTCTTCAGCATCAATCTCAAAATGATGTTGTTGATTGGCAGAGAGAAGCATTTGCACAAATAGGTCCGGTTCGGCGGAGGCAAGCTGATCGAGCCATCCGTCATCGACTGGATGAATTCGCGTTTGCTGCCGTTGACGGACTGGATACAGTCCCATAGTCGCAAGCAAGTCAAAACGAGAAAAGTAAGAAATGCCTCTGCCTCTCGATCTTTTGTCAAGCTACGGATACCTGCTCCTTTTCCTCTGGATACTCATTGAGCAACTTGGAGTACCACTCCCCGCCACACCGGCACTGCTTGCGGCGGGAGCACTTACGGCTCAACACGAATTGAGCATTTGGCTCGCACTCCTGTGCGCGCTGGCCGGTTCTCAGATTTCCGATAGTGCGTGGTTCTTCCTTGGTCGCAAGTATGGCCGGCAGGTGCTTGCAGTGCTGTGTAAACTCTCTTGCGAACCGGCAGTCTGTGTTCGACGAACGCGCCTGGCATTCGATCGTAACCCTTCAGCAACGCTTCTTGTTGCCAAGTTTGTACCTGGACTGGGAACACTGGCTTCGTCGATAGCCGCTCAAAGCGGCTTAGGGTTCGGGTTCTTCCTTTTTTTCGATACGCTCGGTTCATTGATTTGGCTCGGTTCGCTTCTGGTTGCCGGGCGAATCTTTGGAGACGTGCTCGGTCGAGATCCCCGACTTCTCGATTGGGCAGGCAGGTTCTCAGGGTTGCTGCTGGCCTCGGGCGTCCTGGGATTCATCTCGCTACGCCTTCTGCGCCGCCATATGGTTGTGAAAGACATGTTTGCCGGACGTCTGGAACCTGAGTCACTCAAGCGGCAACTCGATGCCGGCGAAGAGGTTTTCATCGTGGACCTGCGCCATCCGCTGGAACTGTTGCCAGATCCCTATACCATTCCGGGTGCCGTCCACTTTTCCCCAGAGTCCCTGGCCGCGCGCAGCCACGAGATTCCCCGCGATCGGGACGTTGTGCTCTACTGCACTTGTCCCAGCGAAGCCACCGCCGCCAGAACCGCCATGACTCTCCGCAAACTTGGCATTGAGCGAGTACGACCTTTGCGCGGCGGTTATGGCGAGTGGAAGCGGCTCGGATTTCCGGTGGAACCGTTCCGGCAGGAACTCTTCACGCGGCCGGACAAACCTTGAAATATGGGGCCTACTGCCAGTTAGCCCATTCAAGTGACGAAATGCGCAGCCCTTTATTCTTTTCAGAACTCAGCACATTTGCTTATTGCTGGTGGCTAACGCATGAGAACAAGATAGACGCACATGCCGATCCCGGCGCCGGCTAATATCACTCCCAGCACTACACCATCCCTCGAAATCCTCCCCGGAACCCAACTACCTGACTTCAATTCTTGAATCAGTTGCAAGTGCCGGAGGACGGAACTGAGAATGACAAGCACACCTAAGCCCACCAGTGTCACCCCAGACCAAAGGGACATGCCAGTAGTCCGGGTGGGAAGATGGGTTTCGCTTGCGCTAAGTTGCCGGAGAAACAAGCCAAAGCGGCTGACGGCAAAACCGATACCAATCAGGCCAAGTCCGGTGCGAATCCAGGCTAAGAAGGTTCTCTCGGCTGCGAAGTAAACTCTTGGGTCCTGCTCTGCACTTCTGTCCATCGACAAATTGTAATGAAAGCCCAAGCGGAATTCGACTTGCGACACGATACTCGATGCCTGGCAACCTGGACTCGCGCGATTTTCGACTGGTGGAGCAGGCTGAACGGCAGCCAGTTCATTTAATCTGGCGCTTTTTGTAACGGATTGACCATTTCGTGACTTTATTCAAATGAAAGCACTACCCAAGGACATCCAACAGATGAGTTTTCGCATAAATCGATCTCTGAGCCTTTTGCTCCTTTTCTCAATGGGGGGATTGGCTGCTGGAGCGCAGGACCCACTGACGCTTCGACAAGCCATCAATCAAGCACTGGGCCAGAACCCAGAAGCCTCGATTGCGCGCGCCGATGACCAGGACGCTACAGCGGCCGCGGCGATGGCACGCACGGCGCTGCTGCCCCAACTCGGCTTTACCGAGGACATCTCGCGTGGTAACGATCCCGTCTATGCCTTCGGGACTCGTCTGCGGCAGCGGCGGTTCACGCAGGGGGATTTTGCGCTCAACGCACTGAATTTCCCGCAACCCATTGGGAACTTCTCAACGCGCTTTTCCGGGCAGTGGATAGCGTTCGATTCGTTCAAGACGCAAAAGCAGATTCACCGCGCGGATCTATTCAAACAGAGCGCCACTTCACAGGCCAAAGCAGTCGATCAGCAGATCGTGTTCCGGGTTGTCGGGGCGTACCAGCAGGTGCTTTACGCGCAGCGAGCGATCGATGTGGCCCAGCACGAGCAGGAGACTGCTGCGGCATTGCTGAATTCTGTGGACGAGCACGTGAAGGCCGGCCTCGCCGTGGAATCAGATCGGATGTCGGCGCAGGTGAACGTGGCCGCACGCAAGCAAGAGCTGATTGCGGCCCAGGGCGACCTGGAACTTGCATGGGCAGCGTTGCGCGAAGCGATGGGCACACCGGAGCTGAAAGAAACCGAACTCAAGCCAATCGAGCTGCATACGTTTCCGCAAGGCGCACTTGAAGACGAGATCGCCATAGCCGTCAAGACACGGCCCGATCTGATCGCGCTGGGGCAGGCGCAATCGGCACAGGCCTCGGCGTTGGGTGCGGCAAAATCCGACTTCGGCCCGCGCGTGAGCGCCTACGGCAACTGGGAAGAGGACCGCACATCCTTTACCGGATCGGGCGGAAACAACTGGGTAGCCGGCGTGCAGATCAACGTGGACATTCTGCCGATGGGCAAGCGCGACCAATTGGCCCGCGAAAGCGCAGCCAAGCAGAAGATCGACGCGCAAGTGGCGGCCACGCAGCAGCATCTGCGGTTCCAAGTGAGCCAGGCGCACATTCACCGGCAGACGGCAGCGCTCTCGCTGGATACGGCTCGGGCCGCAATGGACGACTCCGCCGAAAGCCTTCGCATTTTGAAAAACCGCTACGGCGCGGGACTTGCCACCATCACCGACCTGCTACGGGCTGAGGATGCCGAGCGGGAGAGCCAATCCAACTACTGGCATGCCGTCTACGGAAATGCCATGGCCTATAGCGAACTTTTATACGCGACCGGGACCCTGACTCCCGATGCTGCGGAGGAATTGCAATGAAGAATGTCATATGGTTGAGTTTGTTTGCCGCTTCCGCGGCGCTGATTGCGGGTTGCCATGGCGGAGAGTCTGCCTCAACACCAGCCACGACCCAAACCGTGGAGGCGCGGGTTGTTGAAAGCCGGCAGCAACAGGTGGCCCTGGGCCTGAGTTCCACGGGCACGGTTCATGCCAGGGAATCGGCCGTGGTTTCGGCACAGGTGATGGGCCGCATCCAGCAGGTGCTGGTGCACGAGGGAGACAGCGTAAGGGCCGGACAAACCCTGGTGGTTCTCGACGATGCGGCGTTGCGCGCTTCGGTGGACCAAGCGCAAGCGGGCGTGAAGGCTGCGCAAAATGCACAAGCTGCCGCGCAGACAAACGCCGCGCTCGCTTCGAGCACGCTGGACCGGTACAAGCAGCTCGAGTCCGAGAAGAGCGTTAGCCCGCAGGAGATGGACGAAGTGTCGCGGCGCGCCGAAGCGGCGGCAGCGAACCTTGAAGCCGTGCGCGCTCAGACCGACGCGGCGCGAGCGCAGGAGACTGGGGCGCGCACGATGATGAGTTACACGCGGCTGGTTGCACCGTTCGCGGGCGTGGTGACGGCGCGGATGGCCGATCCCGGGACGATGGCCGCACCAGGCGTGCCTTTGCTCCAAATTGATCAGGCCGGGGCTCTGCAACTTCAAGCGTCGGTGGATGAGTCGGCGATCGGCGCGATCCACAAGGGGATGAAGGTGCCGGTGGCTATCGATGGCGGGACGTCCACAAGTGGGGCGGGGGTCAACCTGACCGGGACCGTGGCTGAGATCGTTCCTGCCGCCGATCCATCGAGTCACAGTTTCCTCGTCAAGATCGACCTCCCTTCGTCGACCCAGATGCGCGCGGGCATGTATGGAACAGCGATGTTCGCGAATGGGACCAAGCAGGCGATCCTGATTCCACGCAGCGCCGTTGTTTCGCGCGGCTCGCTTTCCTGCGCATACGTCCTCGATAGTCAGGGGATCGCGCAGCTTCGTTACCTGACTTTGGGCGGGCAACAAGGAGACCTCGTGGAAGTCCTCTCGGGCGTCTCAACGGGCGAGAAACTTGTGGATGCACCCGCAGACCGTGACATCGCCGGCAAGCGCATTGAGGCGAGTGCAGGGGTCCAGCCATGACGCAAGATCTTGGAATTGCCGGGCGACTGGCCAAATCATTTCTTAACTCCAAACTGACACCGCTCTTTATTGCCGCGTCGCTTGCTCTCGGAGTCTTCGCGGTCGCCATTATTCCCCGCGAAGAAGAACCGCAAATTCTTGTTCCCATGCTGGACATCACCACCGCCATGCCCGGCGCCTCGCCGGCCGAGGTGGAAGAGCGCGTGACGCTGCCCATCGAGAACCTGGTGCACCAGATTTCCGGCGTCGAATATGTGTATTCGACCTCGGCGCCGGGGCAAAGCCTGGTGATCGTCCGCTTTCTGGTCGGCACGCCGCAGGAAGATGCGCTGATTAAGGTTTACAGCAAGCTCTACTCGAACTTCGACCGCATGCCGCCCGGAGTTTCCCAGCCGCTCATCAAGGCGCGCTCCATCGACGATGTGCCGATCCTGGCCATGACCCTTTGGGGCGAGCATTACAACGGCTATCAATTGCGCGCCATCGCCGATGAGATGCAGCACAACATCGAGCAGGTTGGAGACGTGTCGGAGACGTCGATCATCGGCGGACTTCCACGCACCATGCGCGTGGTTCTGAGCACGGAGAAGCTCAGCGCCTACGGCTTGTCGCCGATGGCGATCGTCGGACATCTTCAGGCCGCGAATGCAAGCGTGCAGGCCGGAAACTTCTCAGAAAACAACCAGGAAGTCCGCGTCGACGCAGGCAACATCTTCACCCAGCGCGAAGATCTGGAGGCCGTGGTTGTTGGCGTGGTGCGCGGCCATCCGGTCTACTTGCGCGACGTAGCGGACAAGATTGTCGATGGCCCCGCGGAGCCGGCCAACTATGTGGTCTATGGGACTACGAATGCAGGCGCTGCGACCCATCAGAGCACGGGTCAGTACCCGGCCGTGACCATCACAGTCGCCAAGCGTAAAGGGACCAACGCAACCGATATTTCAAACTCTGTCCTCAAGCGCGTGCATGAGATGCAGGGCGTAGCCATACCCAACGACGTGAACGTGACCATCACGCGGAACTACGGTGAGACGGCGAAGGCCAAGTCAGACGAATTGCTTGAGCATCTGCTGCTGGCCACGTTGTCCGTCACTCTTCTGGTAGCGCTCTTCCTTGGGTGGCGCGAGTCGGGCGTGGTGCTTTTGGCTATTCCTGTCACGCTGGCGCTTACCATGTCGGTGTTTTACTTCCTCGGCTACACCATCAATCGTGTCACGCTCTTTGCGTTGATCTTCTCCATCGGCATTCTTGTCGATGACGCAATCGTCGTGGTCGAAAACATGGTGCGCCACTTCAGGTTGCCGGAAAATCACGGCCGCTCCATGAGTGCCGTTGCGGTGGAGGCAGTCGCAGAGGTAGGCAATCCCACCATCTTAGCCACCTTTGCTGTGATTGCCGCGGTACTGCCGATGGCCTTTGTGCGGGGGCTCATGGGCCCCTACATGCGGCCCATACCCGTCGGCGCGTCGGCGGCTATGCTCTTCTCACTGATGGTCGCGTTTGTGGTTTCGCCCTGGGCCGCGCTTCGCCTGTTAGGCAAGCATCTTGAAGGCGCCAAGATATTGGAGCCGGAGACCGAGAACTGGCGGACACGGCTCTATCGAAAGATCATGACGCCGCTCATCCGGTCTCCGCGCAATCGGACCCTGTTCTTCATTGGAGTGGCCATCCTGCTCGTGGTCTCGATGGCGCTGGTGCCCCTGGGATTGGTGCGCGTCAAAATGCTGCCATTCGACAACAAGAGCGAACTACAGGTTGTCATCAACATGCCCGATGGCACACCGCTGGAGCAGACGGCACGCGTCGCCCAGGCGCTCGGAGATGAGCTTGCGCGACAGCCGGACGTGCTGAACTATCAGACCTACACAGGAACTTCAGGTCCCTATAACTTCAATGGGCTGGTGCGCCACTACTACATGCGCGGCCAGTCGAACCAGGCGGACATCCAGGTGAACCTGTTACCGGCCAGTCAGCGAAACATACAAAGCCATGGCATCGCAAAGCGGCTTCGTCCGCTGCTTGATGCCATCGGCAACCAGTTCGGCGCTCGCGTTCAAGTCAGTGAAGTGCCGCCAGGGCCGCCGGTCATCCAGACTCTTGTCGCAGAGGTTTATGGTCCGGATCTCGCTGGCCAGACCGAAGTGGCCCAACAGATCAAGTCCATCTTCCAGCACACCGCGGGAGTTGTGGACACGGATTGGTATGTCGAAGATCCGCAACCCCGATTACAGATCCGCGTGGACGAGGTGAAGGCGGCGCAGCACGGCATCGCGGTCTCTGACGTGGCCCATGCCCTGGCGCTTGCCCTGTCGGGAACCCAGGTGGGCCTGATGCACGATCAGGCCGCGCGAGAGCCCGTGCCGGCGATTGTCGAGCTTGACCGAGCAGATCGCTCTTCCGAGCAGGGTCTGGACAATATTCGCCTGCCCGGCGCGGATGGCTCCATGGTGTCGCTGCGGGAGTTGGTCATCGTCGAGCACAAGACCATCGAGCGCAGCATCTACCACAAGAATCTGCGGCGCGTGGTGTATGTGACCGGCGACGTTGCGGGTGCGATAGAAAGTCCTGTCTACGCCATTCTGAAGATGAACAAGGATCTCGACCATCTCACGCTCCCAGCCGGTTATACGCTCACCCGCTACAACGCATCGATGCCCGAGTCCACGGATCACTACTCAATGAAGTGGGACGGCGAGTGGCATATCACGATCGAGGTCTTCCGCGACATGGGCCTGGCGTTTGCCGCGGTGCTGGTGCTCATCTACGTGCTCGTGGTGGGCTGGTTCCGGTCCTTCATCGTGCCACTGATCATCATGGCTCCCATTCCTCTCACTCTGGTGGGGATCATGCCGGCACACGCGATGATGGGCGCATTCTTCACCGCGACATCGATGATCGGTTTCATTGCCGGCGCCGGCATCATCGTGCGCAACTCGATTATTCTTGTCGACTTCATTGAGCTCCGAATCCGCCAGGGAATTCCGTTGGCTGATGCGGTGATCGATGCAGGCGCAACTCGATTCCGTCCCATGCTTCTGACCGCGGCAGCCGTCGTCGTCGGGGCAAGCGTGATCCTTACCGATCCCATCTTCCAGGGGCTGGCGCTATCGCTGATTGCCGGAGCCGTCGCATCCACATTCCTCTCGTGGCCGACCATTCCTGTCCTCTACTACATGGTTCACTCGCGGCATCAAGCTGGACCTGGACCTCAACCTGAAATCGAAGAAGGAGATCCTCAATGACAGTCGAACGTAGTGTACGCCTGATGGCAGGCGTCATGGTGCTCTTGTCACTTGCGCTTGCGCATTACTTTTCACCCTATTGGCTCTGGCTGACGGTCTTTGTCGGGCTTAACCTCTTGCAATCGGCATTTACAAACTGGTGTCCGGCGATGTCAATTTTTCGCGCCATGGGAATGAAAGATGCCAACTGCGGGGGCAAGTAAGGACGACATGCACGACCGTCGGTTTCCCGCATCCGAAGCGCATCGACTTGAAGATCCTGCTCGCAAAGTCTGGCTTCCTCCTGCGGAGGTACTCAGCTCACTGGCCCTGCGTTCCGGAGATACGATCGCAGACGTGGGCGCAGGCACGGGATACTTCTCTCTGCCGTTGGCGCAGGCCGTCGGCCTGGAGGGAAAGGTGTACGCCGTCGATGCGCAGGCAGAGATGATTGAGCATCTGCGGCGAAAGCTGCAGGATGGATCGGTGTCCAATGTTGACCTGATTCAGGCGGAGGCCGAATCGACGGCATTGCCGGATGGCTCCTGCGACCTTATCTTTCTGGCAAATGTCTGGCACGAATTCGCAGATCGCTCTGCTGTTCTCAATGAGTCGCGCCGCATTCTCAAGCATCGGGGCCGCATTGCGGTCCTGGACTGGCGGCCGGATGTCGAACGCGAGAATGGGCCGCCCCTCGATCATCGCCTCGACGCTTCGGATGCCGTGAATCTGTTGCGCTCAACCGGATTCCATCAAGTAGCAAACGCGAATGTGGGCAGATATTCCTGGCTCGTTCAAGGGGAGAAACTGGCATGACGACGCGAAAAGGTGGCGCACGACCAACTGGTTCGCGACATATGCGCGGCGAGCGTATCAAGGATGAGGTCTACCGCCAGATGTTCCGGTTGGAGGAAAGGCGTCCTGGCGCCGAAATGGATCTCGCTTTGGCATTATTGCGCGCATGCGTGGCCATTGAATCGAAGCCTGCAAGCGACGAGGAGCGTGATTGGCTGAAGAAAGTATTGCCAATCTGTCTTGAAATGATCGAGGCTGGATTGCAGGCGCTCGGTAATATGTATCCCTGTGTGCAGTGACTTCATTTCAGAACGATCTACGCATTAGGCTGATGCGCCTTCAGGATGATCGGCTATCGCTTACATACCGGGATATACTGGTATTGATCTCAATGACTCCATGCGATGCGACCTGAACTGATCCGTGCTGCAGATCTGTTGCGCCTCAATACTCCTGAAGCGGTCGAAGAGGCGATCGGTTTGCTGCAGAACACGGTCTATGCGTTCAGCATGAAGATCTGTGGGCATCCTGAAGACGCCGAAGACACCATGCAGGAGGTGCTCTTCCGTTCCCTTGAGCATCTGGCCAAGATACACGACCCGCAGGAACTGGCTGTCTGGCTCTACACCGTCACTCGAAATCGCTGCTGGCGCATGCGCCGAAAGCCTTCTCATGCCCCCACAAATATTCTTTCGCTTGATGAGTTGATGCCGAGCGATGAAGAGTTGGGACTGTTGCTCCAGGATGCAGGAAATGGTCCCGAGACCAATCTGCTCCAAGCCGAACAGCATCGTCTGCTGCATCAGGCCATTCTGCGCATCCCGGCGCCTTTGCGTATTGTCCTCGTGCTCCATGATATGGAGGAGTTGACCACCGAACAGGTTGCCCAGATTCTCGATCTGCAACAGGGGACCGTGCGAATTCGTCTTCATCGGGCACGCTTAAGCGTACGGAAGGAGATGAACCAGCTCCTGATTGGTACTCCTGAGGGTTCGGCTCATGCCGGATCGATTGCGAAAAGGCCTAAGGGCGGCCGATCCAGGAGGAAGCGGCGCCCCGATGAATGCCGCGCGTTGTTTGTCAACCTATCTGAATACCTGGATGGAAAAGTCGAGCCGGTTTCGTGCGACCAGATGCGAGGACATATCGAGGCATGTCCCTCCTGCGTGGCATTTCTTCGCGACCTGCGCGCAGCCATCGATCGCTGCCGCTCGCTGGAGATCCCCTGCGATTCCGCTGTCGCGCCTCGATTGCGCGCCATTCTCACACGGGAATACCTGCGCATGCTGGTTCTGCCGGCAGCAAAATAAACATCCACAATCTTGTAACGAACCGCTCCTGTCGTGTCTTTCTTCTAATGAAGAGGAAAAACACCATGGAAGTGAAGATTACGCATCTTGATCAGGTTAAATTCGCCATTCATTCGCGGTCACACTCTATTATTTGCGATCAGCCTGCAGAGAACGGGGGCACAGACAGTGGAATGACACCCCCTGAGTTTCTGCTTGCATCGCTGGGTTCCTGCGCGGCTTTCTATGCGGTGCAGTATCTCAGAACTCGCAACCTCGATGACCGCGGCGTGGAAGTTACTGTGACCGCCGAGAAGCTGAAGCAGCCTGCCCGCATCGGCAATTTCCGCATTCAAGTATCCTGCCCTGTCATTCTCACTGAAGAGCAGGAGCAGGGAGTGATGCGGTCCGTACACCATTGCCTTGTTCATAACACGCTCTTGAATCCACCGGAGATCAATATCAAACTTTCGGTGGGCGAGGCAGCGCTCCCGCAGGGATAGCGTTCAAGACTTCCGAATTCGTACCGTCTGCCTGTAGTAGATGTATCCTACATCTAGACTCGAATAAACGGCGTTTGGTGGCGCGCTTCGCAGCCCGCTTGCGAATGCGCCGCTCACGAGAGTGCTTTGTGAAGCCAGCATGCAGCGAAGCTCGGCGGCCGCATAATCATGGCGAAAAGGAAAGAGGATCGTATGTCGAATCATGTGGAGAGTACGACACAGGAGCCAATGCAGACTCTTGGGGAATCGGCACCTGCAGCATCATTGCCGCGGCTGGGAATGGCCGCTCCGGCGTTTGAAGCAGTCACAACGCATGGAAAGATCCGACTTGAGGATTTTCGTGGGAGCTGGGTGGTTCTCTTCTCGCATCCAGCGGATTTCACGCCCGTCTGTACCACGGAGTTTCTTGCCTTTGCAGCCATCGCACAGCAACTGCGCGAACGGGGTGTGGAGTTGCTCGGCCTGAGCATCGACAGCCCGACATCACATATCGCATGGGTGCGCAACATCAAGGAGAAGTTTGGAATCGACATTCCGTTCCCCATCATTGCGGACTCTAACAAAGAGGTGGCCTCCCTGTATGGCATGATCATGCCGGGAGAGAGCAAGACAGAAACCAGCCGATGCGTCTTTGTGATCGATCCGGTCGGAACCGTACGCGCCATGATCTATTACCCCCTGACAACGGGACGCAACACCGACGAGATCGTCCGCCTGATCGATGCGCTGCAGACCACCGACAAGCACGGAGTGGCCACTCCCGCAAACTGGAAGCCCGGGGATAAGGTAATTGTTCCGCCTCCGAGCACAATGGAAGAAGTGGAAACGCGACTGAAGGCCGGCTTTGAGTGCACGGACTGGTACTTCTGCAAGAAATCCGTTTGATGGGAGATGCGCAATGGCATGCATAGGCAGTCAGGGAGAACTGACCGAATCCGCGTTCAAGATGCTGACCGCCCTGGAAAAACCGGGAACGGCTGAGGATGTTGCGGCGCGCACAGGGCTGCCGCTGTTTCGTGTTCGCGGGGGTTTGCGAGAGATGGCTGAAGCTGGGTTGGTAGAGCTGAAGGACGGCGCATACTCGCCAACTCGGCGTGGCCTTGACCTGTTGCCTGCCTAAGGGCAAGGCGCGCTTCACTTACTATCTGTATGGGGAATCTTCTATGCTGGTTCTCCAATTACAGGAACGACCGGTTATCCCCGTTGGGTGGCTTTTTCCTCGCGGAAAGGCCGCTCAATGCCAGCGGAGCTCGGCACAAGCAGGAAAACCGGCTCAAGGATCCCATGTCGAGTCTCGAAAACTTCCGTATTGTTGTCTTCCGCGCAGTTGCGGAGCAGCGCAGCTTCAGGAAGGCTGCCGAAGAGCTGTATCTTTCGCAACCTGCCGTGAGTCTCCAGATCAAGGCGCTTGAGGAGGATCTCGGCGTTCAACTGTTCGATCGCACCGGGGCGCACGTTACGCTGACCAAAGCCGGTCGGGTTCTTCTCGGGTACTCGCAGCAGTCAAAAGTGCTTCGTGCGCAAGCTGAACACGAAATTGCCACACTCAGCGGAGAGCATTCCGGGCATCTGGCCCTTGGCGCCTCCACGACAATTGCCCAGTATGTGCTGCCCCGCCTGCTGGCCGAGTTTCGGTGTGAGCATCCCCGTGTTTGCCCCACCCTGATCAGCGGCAACACCGAACAGATCGTGAACGCACTGGAGCAGCAGAAGATTGCGTTGGGATTCATCGAGGGGCCAGCACGAAGGCGCGATGTCAAGACAGAACCATTTCTTGAAGATGAACTGGTCTTGATCGCATCTACCGCGCACGAGCTGGCCGAGCGCAATCTGGTATCTTGCGCCGAAGTAGCTGCAGTTCCCTTGCTCATGCGGGAACACGGATCTGGCACTCGGCACGTAATTGAGATTGCGTTTGAGCTGCAAGGCGTCAAGCGCAGTTCCCTGCATGTTGTGATGGAATTGGATTCAACCGAGGCTATCAAATCGGCCGTGGAGGCGGGACTTGGGGTAGGATTTGTCTCGCGTTGGGCGATTGCAAAGGACCTGAGACTTGATAACAGCTTCAAGATTGTCAATGTGGAAGGGTTACTTATCAAACGCAAATTCCTTATAGCGTATGCCTCCGGCCCCGAGCCCCTGGGACTTGCCCAGGAATTCCGCAGGTTTCTTATCGGCCGCGCCGGTTCGCAAAGAACTTCGGTCAGGACCAAGCGGCTCTAGCCATCCGGCCCCATAAGAAACGCAAATGGGGGCATGAGGACTTCTGCTTGGACGCGGTCCCATTCTTCGGAAACACTTGATGTGTGTCCAAGAATATTTTCTTCATTGGGTTGATCCTCGCTGCCAGCGGCCTTGTGTCACCTCCGGTAGCGCTGGCCGGTGGCCTCGTCTATGGGTTCTCATTTCTTCATCCGTTTCATGTAGAGGCAAAGAAACTGTCCAAACTCCTCCTCCAGGCCTCCGTTGTCGGCCTTGGGTTCGGTATGGATTTGCAGCAGGTCATGCAAGCAGGACGCTCAGGGTTTATCTATACCGCGGGCAGCATCAGCATCGCATTGCTCCTGGGTTGGGGGTTAGGACGACTCTTGCAGGTGAAGCAGAGAATCTCCTATCTCATTTCGGCCGGCACGGCCATCTGCGGTGGCAGCGCGATTGCCGCGATCGCCCCAATCACCAATGCGAGCCAGGAAGAGATCGCCGTTTCGCTCGGAACTGTATTTGTACTGAACTCGATTGCATTGCTCACATTCCCGGTGATCGGGACGGCGCTGCATATGACTCAGTCGCAGTTTGGCCTTTGGGCAGCACTAGCCATTCATGACATAAGTTCCGTCGTCGGCGCGACAGCAAAGTACGGAGCAGTGGCTCTTACCGTCGGTACTACCGTAAAGTTAGCCCGCGCCCTCTGGATCGTTCCGCTTTCGATTGGAACCGCATTGGCAAACAAGAGCAAGGCGCGAATTCAATGGCCCTGGTTCATTCTCTTCTTCTGCCTCGCGGCGGTCGCCAACACCTACGTTCACATCTTCCAGTCAGCATATCCCGTGCTCAAACACCTCGGGGCCATCGGCCTGACCGTCACGCTTTACCTGATTGGAACTGGGCTCTCCATGAAGACGCTCCGCGAAGTCGGAGTCCGGCCATTCCTTCAGGGAATCCTTCTCTGGCTATTCGTCGCGGTGGGCTCCCTGTCACTGATCCGCACAGGCTGGATTCACCTGTAGCGGTCCCGAGACAGTTATCCCGTTTGCTCTCGGTCCTGGCAAGGCATATATGGCCGGTTATCTGGCCGGATTACAGGTCTTAAAGCCAAATGGCAGATAGGCCGGGCACCATCCGATCAGACCCGTTGCAAGAGGGACTACCCCGATCCAGCCCCAAATTGGCAGAAGATGAAACACGGCTGCGCCGATCATGGCCAGCCCTACAACGATCCGTAAGACGCGGTCAATTCCGCCAAGATTCTTTGACATGGTATGCACTCCTTTTGGACTCTGAGACAACAAAGTGTCTCTACCATACGAGGAGCAACGCGGGGAGTCTGTGACCTAGTCACTTTGGGACTATAGATTCTTTGCCAACAGATCGAGTGCGCGCGTGTTCAGAAGCAGCAGATGACCGCGGCCCAATTGAACAAAGCCGCGGCGCTCGAATTCCTTGAGTTGGCGGCTCACCACTTCGCGGGCCGTCCCAAGTTCCACCGCAAGCTCCTGGTGCGTGGCGTCCACCTTTTCTTTTTCCTTGCCCATTTGAAGCAGACATGCAGCCAGGCGCTGGTCGATTCGCCCGAAGGCGACTTCCTCAATCAGCATCAACAGGCTGGAGATGCGTGTGCCATACGCTTTGAACACAAAATCGCGGAAGGTAGCCGACTGGGCCAGGAGTTCGCGAAAGCCAAGCATAGGCAACGCCTGACATTGAATGTCGGTTTCAGCAACACCTTCTGCGTCGTAGTCTGTGCCGCTCATCAGGCAGGCAGTGGTTACGATGCAGGTTTCGCCCGGCTCGACACGGTAGAGGACGATCTCGCGTCCATTCTCGCCCACCTTCTGCACGCGCAACTGGCCTGACAGAAGAATCAGGTAGGCGCTACATGGGCTTCCCTCGCCAAAGATACGCGTGCCTGCCGGGGCAGCAATGGGACGGGTGAGGCTGCGCAGGCGAGTGCGCGTCGCCTCATCAAGCAAGGCGATTGCCGGAACGAAGGAAGTCCAATCGGCAATCTGCGGCCCAATAGCCGGCATGGTCAAACCCTCATTTTCCGTTTGTAAAGCCTAAAGCGATCATATACTCAATGATCTTGTCGGCATCGGTCTCGCCGCTACCCACTGCATGATTGGAAACGGAGCTCTCCATGAAGATCCTCCACGAAGTCTGAGTTCGACCGCAGTTGCAAGGAGTACCTCTCCGCGAGCCTCGTTACCGTGTGATCGCTTGTGATTATTCGGGGCAGTTCCAGAGGCGGAGCGGGTGTTCTGTGCAAATGCAAAGCCGGGAGCAAATGTTACAAGCACTGCGATCATTCTCAAGCGCGCAACGAGCCGCATATCCGTTCAAGCGTCTCCATGCTTACCCCGGCTCCCTGTAGTGCCTCTCCATTTGACTTCTCCAACGAATCGGCAAGGATCTACCATGTTTTCCGCCAGGGGTTCAGCGTAATCCAAAGAATGCGCTCGTTTCGCCTTTGAATCGGAGCTTTCACTGGGTTGAGGGACTTCTGTTGGTGTCCACAGGACACGCTTCGCCGCCGCACAAGGCAGAAGTGACACCCTTTCCCTCAGTGATGGTGTAAATGCGATCCACCGCTGGCAGTTTCACAGTCTCCCTCGCGCCGGAGGGCCAGTGGATCTCGGCAGTCCCGGCATCGGTCGCATCACCCAGTCCGAAGTGGACCCGCATGTCGTTGGAGGAGAGATAGCTACCGCCGCTCAGGACGTCTCCACGTTGACGAATTCCGTCCGCTGCGAGATAGACTGTTGCTCCAACCGCATCGCGGGGGCTCTTGTTCCCCCCAATGAGCTTTAGTTCAACCCACTGATGGTGGTCCGGATTCACATTGCGAAGCAGCACCGGAACGCCGTCCAAATTGTCGATGATTACGTCAATCTTGCCGTCGTTGAAGATATCGCCAAATGCGGCACCGCGACCAACGCTTACAACCGCAAGGCCCGTTCCCTCCACCGCTGGGACCACTTCGAATTTTCCATTTTTCAGGTTGTGGTAGAGAAGCGGGCGTTCGGCGTAACTGGTGCCCCATCCCGGGTGTTGATCGACTTCTGGATACACATGCCCATTCACAAGCAGCAAATCCAACCAGCCGTCATTGTCATAGTCGAGAAATCCGTCGGCAAACTTGACGAACGGTATGGAGGCCTGCGCCAGTCCGGCTTGATAGCTGACATCCGTAAAATAACCTTTTCCGTCGTTCTGGAACAGGACAACGTAGTCGTCTTCGAAGCTGGTGTTCACGATGGAAAGATGATTGTTGTTCTCATAGTCTCCGACGGCGATGCCCATGTTCGCGATCTCGCGACCGTCGTTGTTGAGCGCGTATCCGCTCAAATAGCTTTGATCTTCGAAGGTGCCGTCTCCCCGGTTCATATATAGATAGTTTGGCGAACTATCGTTGGCCACTAACAGATCCGGTTTGCCATCCCCGTTTACGTCAACAAACAGTGCCCCAAGGCCGTAGTATCCGCTGGGATCATCTACCCCCAGCTTCTTGCTCACATCCGTAAAAGTCCCATCCCCGTTGTTGTGAAAGAGGTGGTCCTGTTCCCCCTTCAATCCGCGCGGACCGCACATCACCTGCGCCCCGCGAAACCCACAGGCAGCATAGCCCACAGCCTTTGATCCGGAAATCGGAGGATTGGAAAGGTCGATTCGAGCGTAGCCATCCGTGAACAGGTCCAATCTGCCGTCGCTATCGTAGTCGCCGAAGGTCGCGCCGGTTGACCAAGTTCCCACCGTTACGCCGGCCTTTTCCGCGACATCGGTAAACGTCCCGTCATGGTTGTTGTGATATAGACGATTGCTACCGTTGTTGGTGACATAAATGTCCGGCCAGCCGTCGTTGTCATAATCGGCGACCGCGCACCCATATCCCCACCGGTCATTGGCGACCCCGGCCTTCTGGGTAACATCGGTGAAAGTGCCATCGTGGTTGTTGTGAAAGAGCGCGGAATGCGGAGATTCGGTCTTTCCGGCAAGAGCATCATACGTCGATCCGTTTACAAGATAGATATCCAGCCAGCCGTCGTTGTCATAGTCCAGCAAGCAGACGCCTGCTCCCTTGGCCTCCAGAATCAAACGCTTCTCCGGCGTGCCGGATGTGCGATACCAGCTTGTAAGACCTGCCGATTTGGCCACATCCATAAAGATGACGGGGCCGGTTTTTACAAAGCCGCCTGCTGTGATGGGACGGTGTTCGCTATCGAACTCCGCCGTGTGAGGGCCAGCATTGGCCATGCCGTCTTGGGATTTCTGTATCCCGACTGTTTGCTCGGATTGCGGAGTTGCCTGGGCATGAGCGACATGCTGAGCAATTAGCGTCAAGGCTACAAGGCTGGTCAGCAATCTGAATGTGCACGACAAGGGTGACCTCTCCATTGCTGAGGTTTGCGCGGCATCGCCTCGATCAAAACGCATTTAGCTCCTCTACTGTCCCCGTGGCTCGCCAGTTGGAAGGAAAGCAACTCCGGAAATGTTGTCTCCCGAAGCCAGCACGTCCCTTAGCTGCTCGGAGTTGGCGCCGCCGCGAATGGCGGCCGTTTTAAGCACGCGCAGTGCCGCTGCCGGAGTTGTCTCCGGAGGCAGACGGAATATCCACGGAACGTTGGTTGAGGTGAACTTCTTGTCGCTGCTGAGGGCAACCACCGGCACAAAGGTCTTCAACGCCAGTTGTTCGGCCAGGTGAGCGGCGTCGCGATCGAGCGCCACGATCGCGATCGCGTGCTCGTCCATGAGCGCATGAACCAGTTGGGTGGAAGCCGCACCCCAATTCTGATCGCTAGCTACGGGGAACAGCTTCCATGCCTGCCCTTTTGCCGTGGCGGCAGACAACTCCGCCTGGACCTCCAGCGACTGCGCAACCTGGTCCGCATTGGGTCCGAAAATAACCACGCGCACAGGTCCCGCTGGCACGTTGTCGCGATGCGGGCCGTCATAGTCCACGCCATCCTCGCCCACGCGCGCGTACGGCGCCTGCGGTGCGGTGGGTGCTACTTGCGCGGCAGGAGGTGGTTGCGACGCAATTCTCGATTTTTCAGGAGGAGTCTGTTTCTCCATCGTGGCAACACGATAAGTGATCGCGCCATTGTGCACCGTGCCCAGGTACATAGGCGCTACGTTTTTCTGGTTTGGATCGAAGACCATGTGGCCGGTTACGCCTTCGTAGTCAACAATGTTGGCAAGCGCGTCGTGAATGCGGGCGCGATTGAGGCCGGCTCTGCAGATGGAATTGAGCAGAGCGTTCATCGCGTCATAGGCCAGCGAGGCAAACTGCTCCGGCTTTTCGTGGAAGCGGTCTTCAAAGCGGCGATTGAAGCTGAGCCAGCGCGGATCCTGACGGGTGGGATCGTAGGGAAACACCGCTTCAAATCCCTCTGCCGCCGGGCCGGCTTCGGCAAGCAACGTGGACCCCAAGGTGCGGTAGGAGCCAAAGACACGCTGCTTCATTCCCGCAGCCCGCATCTCCTTGAGGATTTCAGCCGCCTGAGTCTCGTCGGTCCACAGCACGATCGCATCGGCCCGCGAGGAGCGAATCACTTTCAACTGCTTGGTAAAGTCCGTATCGCCCGGCATGTACTTTTGCTCGATGACAATCGGGTGGCCGAGTCGCCGCGATGCATCGCGGAGTTTGATCACGCCAAAGCGTCCATACCGATTGTTCACCCTGAGAATCGCCAAGCGCTTCAGGCCGAGCTCGGTGAAAATACGGCGTGCCAAAGTCAGATCCTGCACCCGGTCATCCTGCAGGTCGATGAAGAACCACGGGATGTAGGTTTCTGGAATTGTGGGATCGGTAGAGGCCGAGTTGACGATGGAAATCTCGGTACGCAGGGCCATGCGCAGGGCAATGTGGGTGGACTCGGAGCTGATGGAGCCAAAGATCGCCCAGTCCTGGTCGTCGTAGACCATCTTGACCACTTCGTTGGCGGCAGCCCCCCAGATAGCGCTGTCTGTTGGGCGCTCCTCTCCAGAGACCGTCTTCGCCTGCCAGTTGTCGTAGTCGTTGTGGAGCATCAGCTTGAATGGCGTACCGCCGTACCCGCCGTGGTCATTGGCTTCTTCGACGGCCAACTGCGCGCCGTGCAGCATGCGCAATCCAAAGACCTGTTCAGGGTTATGCTCGATGGGCCCGAAGAAGCCAATGCGCACCTCAGTTACGTTCTTGGGCTCGGGAACGTCGCGCGCCGCTCCGGAGTAGATATTGGGGTGCGTGTAGTTGAGGTCATAGGGCGCTGCAAACTTCGCGAAAGGACTCAAATCCTCCGGCTCCCCGGCATACGGCGCAACTACACGGTCCTTAGGCGGCCCCGGCGGATGTACGCCGCAGGCGCACGTTCCCTTGCCCACGCCTGAAACTGTTACCGGAGCCGCATTCTGAGCCGCAATCCAGCTCGCCTCCTGGGTCGAATGCTGCGCGGCATCTTGTCCCATGGCTAGGCGCGCCGGGCAAACCGCGCCCAGCACGAGGAATCCACACCACAACCATCCCTTGCGCATGGCAACTACTCCTTGCTGGTGCCAACTCTGGCGCACACTATGCGCTCCAATTCCGGGGAAAGGTAAGCTTACGCCTGGCTGGATGTAATTCACATCCACCGAAAGGTGGAGACAGCTCTTTCGCCTCTTGGATGGTAGCTCGGTGTAGTACCAGGCAATTACACCTGGTTCGATGCGAACTTACGGCCGATCTGGTCCACCACCACCCACCCCAAGGCGAGAAGCGTGGTAACAGCGATGATGCCCTGCGATATAACGCAGTAAAGGCACCACACCATGAGGACATCTTTTTCAACGTGGGTCAGATAGAGCGCAAAGCCCAGCCCGACGATGGCTGCGACTGTCACAAGAATTCGCCGCCTTGCCAGCGCCAATCCGGCAAGCGCCAGGTAGCCCGCAATGCCAATGGCTGCCACCGGTATGTGGGCAATTTCAGCAAAGCTACTGTGATTCACTATTCCGCAATCCCATTTTTCGTTGATGGAACAGGGCTCGGTTGCGGTTGAGTAGTGCACACGCAATGCCAGTATCGAAACCACCATGCCTGCCATGGCCAACAGTACTATCAGATATCGCATCGTCTTCACTGGAATCTTCCTTTCAATCGGTGCAGAAAGCACCGCTCTGAAGCCGTTGGCGAAGGTCCGGGATGCCGCCGCGGGCGAGATACGTAATGGTGCGGTTGACTCCAAGGCTCGTTCGGCAAGCTGCTCGGGCGGAGGCTCTGGTCAATCAGTTCCGACAGCAAGCGGCAGCTTCAGATCCGGCTCCGCTGGAGCAGCAACACCCACGGTGTGCGCCCTGCCTCATTGCTGTCCGCGCAGGAGGCACAGAAGGTAATTGACCCTCCCTGAACATCCGAAGTGCTTCGCTTCCGGCGACGGGCCCGGGTGCAGCCCAGGCGTGTATGTGCGCGGACTGCAAATGTCCCAAAGCGCCATCACCGATATCTGAGAGAATCACGTCGGTGCAGCCCTGGCGGATCACGATCTCGACAGCACCCTTGCCATTCAACGTCTCATTCTTGATGAACTCGGACACGCTGCTCTCCGCGTCCCCGACCATAATCCATTCGGCTTTGCCAAAATGCGAGGACATCAGCCCATCAGCGCGATCGGCTGACATCATCACTCCAATTTTGCTCATCATGCTCCTCGTTTCCTTAAGTGACCGTTGAATGCGTTTAGGGGATCTTCCTTTGCACTCGGTCAACTAGATGTAATATACATCTATGCGGACACCCATGAAAGGATGCGTGATGAGGCTTTTCTCATGGAGACACTGCGGAAATCTTCAACAGAGGGACTCAGGTTCAATGCATTCGATTGAAAGCTTTGGGTTAGAGGGTCTCGGTTTAGTGAAAAAACACCCAGCATGGGGATTCCGGATAAAATGAACGGCATGTTCTCCGGCACAACCCAGAGAGAGACGCAGATGGAAATCGCGTATGCAGACTTCGCTGGGCACTATCCCACTTATTCAGGAACAGCGGTGCTCGACCGATTGCGCGCCACCGAATACCGCCGTCTGGATGAATTTAGCCAAGTGTACCTCGATTACACGGGTGGTTCCCTCTTTGCCGAGTCGCAACTTGAAGAGCATCTCAAGCTGTTGCGCTCCGGCGTCTTTGGCAATCCGCACTCCAACAACCCAACCTCCGTGGCGATGACCGGGTACCTCCAGAGCGCCCGCCGGTCGGTTCTGAGTTATTTCAATACCACCGCCGACGAATACATTCTGGTCTTCACGCTCAACGCATCCGCAGGGCTCAAACTTGTCGGAGAATCTTTTCCGTTTGCGTCGGAAGGCCGCCTGCTGCTTACCTTCGACAACCACAATTCGGTAAACGGTATCCGCGAATTCGCGCGCGCGAAGGGAGCAGCAATTGACTACGCGCCGCTTGTAGCGCCGGCGCTGCGCCTTGATTTTGAGCGGCTGGACACCCTGCTGGATCAGGCCAACCCCGCATGTGAGAATCTCTTTGCATTCCCCGCACAGTCGAATTTCTCCGGCGTGAAGCATCCGCTGGAACTGGTATCAACCGCGCAGAGTAAAGGCTGGCGCGTACTGCTGGACGCAGCCGCTTTTGTGCCCACCAACCGGCTGGACCTGAAGGCTGTTCAGCCCGACTTTGTGACTGTTTCGTTTTACAAGATGTTCGGTTATCCAACCGGAGTGGGGGCTCTGCTCATCCGCAGACCCGTCTTTCAGAAGCTCGAACGGCCGTGGTTTGCGGGCGGCACAGTGAACTTTGCCTCCGTTCAGGCGCAGGCACACGTACTGGCTCCAGGCGAGGCGGCCCTGGAAGACGGCACGCTCAACTACCTCTCGATTCCTGCCGTAGAGATCGGGCTGCGCCATTTGCAGACGATCGGCATGGATATCATCGAGGAACGTGTCCAATGCCTGACGGGGTGGATGCTCGAGAAGTTACTGGCGATGCGACACAGCAACGGGAATCCGATGGTACGCATCTACGGACCGGCGACAACCGAAGCTCGCGGTGGAACCGTGACGCTGAACCTGTACGATCCCCAGGGGCACTTGCTGGATTATCGCCGCCTGGAAGAGTTGGCCGGCGAGGAAGGAATTTCGCTGCGCACCGGCTGCTTCTGCAATCCCGGCGCGGGAGAGGCGGCCGAGGGATTGACTGAAGAAGACATGCAGGCCGCCCTCACGTTGGGAGCCGATGTGAATCTGTTCAGCTTTCTAAAATTGATGCAAGGCCGAGGCCATAAGAGCGCGGGCGCAATTCGTGCCTCGATCGGACTGGCAAGCAACTTTGCCGACGTCTGGCGCTTTGTGCGCTTTGTCGAAGGATTCCGGGATCAGACACGGCTTACCATCGGAGACGTAAGCTTCGATATCAATTCGTGCCGCGTGATCCGTGATGGAAGTTGATGCCATGTTCGAGAGTTGGCTTTTCATCCAATGCCGCGAATTCTCAAGATCAAATCAGCGGCGCTTTCCGCTGTTGCAGTGGCAAGTTGGAAGCACTTCACACCGGGCGATATGGAGGGTTCTCAGACCAGGCTCTTGCTCATCCGGCAAGCGCAGATATTAGTGTCCAGGGCGATGCTGCCGGCATTATGGTTGTGGGCTCCTGAAATCATCTCGCACGGTGGGATATTGCGTAGCTCCTCTTTATATATCCGGCAGACTGCCAGCAACTCATCCATGAAGAAACTTTACCGCATTTTTCGAGGTGCGTTCGCCGACGCCTGTACAGCGTTCTCGCTAAATCGCTGGGATAACGCTTCGCGTATGAGCAGCGCCGCATCAACATAGCGCCGATCGGCAATCCGGTAATAGACATTCTGTGCGCGCTTCTCCGCGATCAATGCTCCCCGGTCGCGCATCATGCGAAGGTGCTGCGACGCGTTGGTGATGGAGACACGGGCCTCTGCGGCGATCTCGGTCACAGTTTTTGGGTCGCGCTGCAGCGCACAGAAGATACGCATCCGCGTTATATGCCCTAGAGTGGCAAAGAAGTCGCCAAGCAATTCGCATGACGTTTCACTGATCGGGCGACTCATTCGGCTCCTCCTTCACTGCTGCCTGCGTATTTGCGCAATTGAGCAACTACGAGAGTAGTGTAGGTTGGCGATATCTTACCCTCGGTGATGGCAATCACGCGCATCTTTGAAATCAACCGTCAATTACCGCACCGGCGCACCCTTGGTACCGAGCACTCCGAATGCGCAGCACCCAGCGAATTGCGCTTTCATCTGGTGACTGTGGGGAAATATGGCGAATGCAAGGAAGGTTGCTACCTTTCTCGATTGCCGCGTCAGTCCGATTTTCAAAGCAACATCTCCGTACAGTTGTTTCGCTGGGTTTTGAGACCACATTAGAAATGGTCCTTCCCAGCAGTTCTCCGATGTGTTCGCCATCACAGAAGGATGGCGTTAGCGTGCTTAACATAATTTTTGTTCATTAGTTGCATGTTTGCGCAATTACGCAATGACGAGCCGGGCTGTGGAACATTTCCGGGCTGCAAATGTTCAAGGCCGACGAACCAAGGAGCTTTAAGGTATCCATGCAATCATTTCCCGCAGTAGACCCAATTCCCTTGCCAGCGCCGATATGGCTGTTCAAACTTCTGCATATCGTTACGCTATCGTTGCACTTTGTTGCCGTTGAGATGCTGCTGGGTGGACTGCTGCTTGCGGTCTTTCTCAGTCTCTTCCGCAGCAGCCCGCATGCGCTCACAACTGCACGGGCAGTGGCGAAGCGGCTCACAGTGGTGATGACTTTCGTGATCAACCTGGGTGTCCCACCGTTGCTTTTCGCCCAGGTGTTATATGGTCGAGCCCTCTACACATCCAGCATCTTGATTGGCATTTACTGGATCTCGATCATCCTCATTCTGATGCTTGTCTACCGGATGCTCTACCGGTTCACGCAGCGTCTTGAGGAGGGCAAAGTGGCTTGGCCGGTTGGCCTGGTTGCGTGGCTTCTGGCCGGCTTTGTTGCGCGATTGCTCACGACCAACATGACGCTGATGCTGCGACCCGAGGTCTGGCGCAAGATGTACTCCGCCTCGGCCATGGGAGCTTACCTTCCCACGGGCGACCCCACCCTCACACCGCGCTGGCTGCTGATGCTTGCCGGCGGTCTGTTCATCGGAGGTCTTTGGCTTGTGTATCTCTCGAGCCGAAGCACTTTTACAGCCGACGAAAAGAAGTTTGTCGCGGGTCTGGGTGGCAAGGTGGCAGCCGTGTGCGGCCTGGTTTACTTGGCCGCCGGCTATTGGGCTGCCGGAGTGCAGCCTGCGGCGGTAAAAGTCGGGCTGGCCGGTCAATCGGCATATCCGTTCTATAAACTCGCTGGCCTGGCCGGTTATTGCTGGCTGGCACTGGTCGTGATTGCGGTGCTTGTCGCTGCCTTCACCGGCTTTGCCAGAATCTCCTCTGGATGGGTCGGTTGGACGGCCGTCCTGCTCGCCGTTCTCACCGAGATCATGTTCACGGTGTATCGCGATGGCGTGCGCGATCTTACGCTGCTCAGCAAAGGTCTGGACGTCTGGGATCGCGTTGTCGTAACCAACTGGAGCGTCGTAGGAATCTTCCTCGCCCTCTTTGTCGCAGGTCTGGGTGTCATTGGATGGCTCGTTTCCGTAGTAGCGCGCGCCAGCAAAGTTATGGAGGGAGCGGCATCGATATGAGTGAGCCCATCGGTCCAGCAATTGAGTCACTGAACCTCGCCAACATCATTGAGGATCCCGCGGAACGAAACACGCGACGCTTTTTTCTGGCCGCGGCCGGCGCGGCCGGAGTGTTGTATACCGCCGCCCTCGCTTATCCCATCTATCGTTATCTCGCCTCCCCAGAAGAGATGGCTCTTTCCGCTACTGCAGTAACAGAGGTTACGCTCAAGGACGCGCAAAAGCTGCCGCTCGGGAGCGTGCTCATGTTCAGGTTCGGGACCTCTCCCACCATGCTGATTCATCACGAAGACGGACGATGGATTGCGATGACGGCTGTGTGTACGCACCTTGGTTGCACAGTGCAATACGAGCCGCAGGCCGACCGCATTCACTGCGGATGTCATGGTGGGGTTTACAACGCTTATACCGGTGCCAACGTCAGCGGCCCACCTCCCAAGCCACTCAAGCTTTACAAGGTAGCCGTCAACGCCACAGGTGTTGAAGTCTCCAGGGCATAGCGAAAAAGGATAAGACATGACTTCAAAATCCGCAGCAACCTCCGTCTATGACTGGGTGGATGAGCGCCTCGGCCTCTCCGAACTGGCCGCGTTTGCTCGTCACAAGACGGTTCCCGTTCACGGCCAGTCCTTCTGGTATTACTGGGGCGGCATTTCGCTGTTCCTCTTCCTGGTTCAGTGCTTCACCGGAGTCTTGTTGCTGGTTTACTACCGCCCCGGCGCAGAAGCGTATGAATCCGTACGGCAGATCACGTTTGTAATGCACTTTGGCTGGCTCATCCGATCCGCCCATTCCTGGTCAGCGAACCTGATGATCTTCTCCATTCTGGTCCACATGTTCTCGGTCTACTTCATGAAGGCCTATCGCAAGCCACGCGAGTTCGGTTGGCTCAGCGGCATGGCTCTGCTCGGAATTGCTTCAGTCTTCGGCTTTTCCGGCTACCTTCTCCCCATGGACGAACTGAGCTACTTTGCTACCAAGGTCGGCCTGGATATTCCCAAAGCGATCCCTTTCATTGGTCCGGCCGTCGCCAACATGCTGCGCGGCGGTCCCGATGTCAGCGAATTCACCGTGCAGCGCTTTTTCGCACTACACGTGGTTGTTCTGCCCGCCATCTTTCTGCCACTGCTTGGCTTCCATCTTTGGCTTGTGCAGCGCCACGGCAACGCCGTACCGCCATCGGAAGAAGCCAAACCGGCCGTGGAGCGCAAAAGCATCCCCTTCATGCCCAACTTCCTGGTCAAGGATCTGGCCATGTGGCTCATCTCGCTCAATATCCTTGCCCTGCTCGCCTCCGTCTTTCCCTGGACTTTGGGTAAACAGGCCGACTCACTTGTTCCCGCACCGTCCGGCATTCATCCTGAGTGGTACTTCATGAGCCCGTTCGAAATGCTCAAGCTGCTCGGCAACGTGCTGCCCGGCGAGGCGGGAGAGATCGCCGGAATCCTCATCTTCACACTTGGCATAGCACTGTGGGTGCTCATTCCGTTCTACGACATCAACAAAGAATCCGGCCAACGTGCTCGAACCGCCCATTACTTTGGCCTTCTCGCGGTCTTCGCTCTGCTGGCCACTACTGTCATCGGCTATTGGACCATCCGGTAAGGAAGAGAAATCGATGAATTATCCGTTCTGGGAAATCCCAATTCTTGGCTCCGGCTGGGTGATCGGCATCATCGCCATCTTCCACGTCATGATCTCGCAGTTCGCCGTCGGCGGTGGTCTGTATCTACCCCTGGCCGAGCGCAAGACTCAGCGCATGACCGATCCTTATCTGCGCGAAGAGTGGCGAAAGCAACTGGTCAAACACTCGAAGTTCTTTCTGACTGTTACGGGTATTTATGGAACGGTCAGCGGCGTGGGCATCTGGTTTGCCATCGGACTCACGCACCCTGAAGCAACCAGCACGCTCATCCACAATTTCGTCTTTGGATGGGCCATTGAGTGGGTCTTCTTCCTGGTGGAACTGGCCACAGCCGCGGTTTACTACTACACATGGGGCCGTATCGATGACAAGCTTCACCTCAAGGTAGGCTGGGTCTATGCGGGAGCCTCGGTAGCCACCCTCATCATCATCAACGGAATTCTGGCTTTCATGCTGACTCCCGGCGACACCTGGCTCGCCATTGCAGGAACCGGCCAGGAAGCCAGCAAGTTCTGGAACGCGTTCTTCAATCCAACGTACTGGCCCAGTCTGCTGCTGCGCGCCGGCGTTTGCACCTCACTGGCGGGCGTATGGGCTCTCGTCACCTCAAGTTGCATCGACGGAAACAAGCACCCCTCGCTCAAAAGCTCGCTCGTACGCTGGAGTGTCCGCTGGCTCGTTCCATCATTCGTCGCGACACCTTTCCTGATGATCTGGTATCTCTACATGGTGCCTGCTTCGCAAAGATCGTTGCTCACACTGGGCATCGATACCATCGGTTCCGGAACTTTCTCAACCGTCACACGCATCGCGCTGATCATTATTGTCACGTCGGCAACCATCGTCGGCGTAGCCTACTATCTCGCCTACCGTAATCCTGAAGATTTCAACCTCTCCCATGCGATAGCCATCCTCATGCTCGCGCTCATGGCGACGGGCGCCGGCGAGTACTCTCGCGAAATGTTGCGCAAGCCCTATGTGATCGGTCGCTGGATGTACTCCAACGGTGTGCGCGTACCCTATGTAAGCCGCATTAATCAGGAAGGCTACCTGGCTCACACCAACTGGACATGGAACGGAGACAGCAACACTGTCGCCAGCAGCTACTCACGCGGCGAAGCAATCTTCCGTGGCGAATGTGGATCGTGTCACACGCTGAATGGTTACCGCCCACTAACCCAATTGCTCGCTGGACGCGATCACGACAACATCGGAAGCTTCATTACCATGCTTCACGACTACAAAGCCGATTCACCCTATCGCCATTTCATGCCACCCATGGTCGGCAGTAAACAGGACATTGACGACCTTACCAACTTCCTCAATGCGAAAGTGAATCCGCCGGTCGCAAACGCGCAACATTCCGTGCTCCAGGCGCAAAAGTAGCCCCTCCGGTCAATGCGAACATCGGGGCTGAGACGGAGGATTTGCCAACTGCCACCTTGCGGGCCCCCGGACATGGGCGTTCTGGATGAGCTTCTATAATCGCCTCATGCAGGAAGTGATCGTGTATTCGCGCAAAGGATGCCATCTTTGCGACGTGGTCAAAGAGACGCTTATGAAGGTCCAGGGAGATGCCGACTTTGAGTGGCACGAGGTTGACATCGATAGCGACCCTCTGTTGCAGCAGAAGTATAACGATGAGGTGCCTGTAGTCTTCATCGGTGGGCGCAAGGCGTTTAAGTATCACATGGACGAAGATCAGTTTCTGCGGAAGATAGCAAGCTCACCCCATTTTTCGTCTTCACGGTAAACGAGGTTAGATTTTATTGGGGTTGCCCATGTGATCCTCTCGATCGAGGTTCATTGTCTGCCTGCTGTAACCTGATATCCGACTCACGTTATCTTAATTACCTCATTTACTCCCGTAAGCTGAGGAATTGTCAGCCATTGTCCTACTCATCTCGTATACGAAATACTGGCTACAAGGTATCAATCAGAGGACCCCGCCATGGCAACAATCCGAAATTGCCCATCTTGCGGAAAGCCGAATCGGATTCCAGCGAAGCACCTTTCGGACATAGGAAGATGCGGAGCATGCAAGGCAGCGCTACCTGCGATGGCGGAGCCCATGGAAGTGAGCCCCCAAGAATTCGACGAAGTTGTTCGCGACAGCAAGGTTCCCGTGCTCGTTGATTTCTGGGCGGCCTGGTGCGGCCCTTGCAAAATGGCGGCGCCTCATGTTGCACAAGTCGCGCGAGACCTCGCTGGCCGAGCCATTGTGCTCAAGGTCGACACGGAACGGTCCCCTGAACTGGCCTCTCGATTCAACGTCCGGGGAATTCCGAACTTCGCCGTATTCGCTTGCGGCAAGCTTCAGTTTCAGCAAGCCGGTCTGGTGGACGCCAACACAATGAAAAGTTGGATTGAACGCGCAACCATCAAAGAATGACCGTTTTCAGAGGCCCGCCCTGATCCTCTTTTGAGAGTCGAAGCGAGAGTTTCAGGGCTTGCCCACGCAGAGCCATCCAGAGATATTCATGAAACGACGCATCCTTCAAGAGGCTCCGGCCTCCGCGTCTGAGCTCGCGTGAAGAAGCCCTTCGGTCCCCTCAAATAAATTCAGATGTAAAAGAGATTTGGTACCGGTCGTTGACGGTCGCTACCACGCGGCTTAACCACCGCGATCAATTCTTCCTCCGCAAGTGGCAGTGGATTTGCCAGAATACTGCTGGCTTTTACTGCCTTCTCAGCTACTCCCGGCAAATAGGCCTTGGTGAACCCGGACTTCGTCACTGCCCGGGCAGAATCATTTCCTGGAAAGTGAGTAGCCAGGCTGAGATGACTGTTCTCCTTTTGCCAAGTCTGATCCGGCATCTGTCAATTCAGGCCGTGATCGCGAGTTCGCATTTTCATGCGCGGGCAGCTGTGCGAAAAGTGCGCCGCCAGATCAGGGAATCTCACGAACAGAATCGATAGGGAACTTCGCCTTGTCGATCCTGCCATGGAACTGCGAAACCCACGCCTCAGACCCCTATAAAGTCATGCCGGTGAGGGGAAAGTTGGGCACAGTCTGGGCGCGAACGATTTCCGGTTTTCCTAAAGTGCTGATTCTAAATAGAATGAGCTGGTGCTGGGAGGGGGCGAACCTTGGCCGTTGTTGAGAACACATAAGTTATTGATTCGAGAATCGACAGAATCGGCAGAATCGCCAGAAGCGACATTCTCAGGCACAATTTGGGCACAATCGGATTCCGTCGCGGCCCCTATGCCAGCTCCAGACCCCGATCGGACCCGCTTTCATTTGATCTGAATGTCCCCTGTCCCACCCTCACCTTGTTGGCCCAGCACGCGATAGTGAAGATAATCGGTCCGCCGTGCATTTGTGACTGTGCGGAGCATGCACTGTACTGTGTGGGAATCGAACCCCTCGACTCTGGCTCTTCAGAGTCACCATGACGCCGGTTTTGCCCGCGGCCAGGCTGGTGCTCGCTGCAAACAAGGGTTACCAACTGCACAGATCAATTCTGTTTTCCAGTTCAGTTCCTGCAACCGAGTGTCCAGTTCGCGATATCTCTTCGCGAGCTCACCCACTGGGACTTGCGCGTTCGACCCGCGCCCTCTCTGCCATTTGTTGGGTGTGTCGGGGCGACTGGCTTACCCTACCGGGACGTAAACCGGAAGCTCTTCAGAGCATTGAGGGATCGAATCCTTCCACACCCACCAGGATCTCGTGCGCGTAATCCAAGCGCCCTACTGTGCAGCCGTTGCTTATTAGGCCAAAGCTCTCGATTGTCGATCGAGCAGATGCCAGTTCGAATCCGGTCGGCTGCGCAGAATTTGCCGGGCACTCCAGCGTCATCGTTCTTGATCTTGGCCCGTTCGTTGAGGATAAAGCCGTCGTGCCCCGGATCGCCATTGATTCCTCTTTCTTGGTTGTAAGAGGAGAGGATGCCGACTTCCTGAAAAACGCACACTGAACGGCGAAAAAACGCGCGCGGTCGCAAATGTCAGAAAGCGTTCACAGCATTGAAAAACTCCTGTTCATCCATGTATCCGATGCCGCACCAGTACACTGGCCAGTTCGCGCCGGTGATGGGATTCAACGTGTTGTTACCGGAGTAGAACGCGCCCTGGTATTGCGTTCTTGCCGCGTTCGACGCAAGCAGCGTGGTAAACAGTTCAGGGAGTGAAGAAGAAAGTGGGCCGTCGATCTCATAGGCTTGCGAGAACGTGTAATAGCTGTTGAACGCGGCGGGCGTTGCCAAGGGGTTGCAGTTCATGGCCGAATAGTCCGTGGGGGCAAGGCTGAGACTATCGAATGTGAAGATTTTGTAGGCGGGATTATTGAAAAACACTGGACTGATGCCCGCTGTAATCGTCAGCGCATTGCCGGGCGACATCAGCCGGAATTCATCCATGTGCGTATGGCCTGCGAGAGACATTGCAATGAGGCCGGGATACTTGTCGATGATGGCCATAAACTGCGTCTGATTCGCATCGACCCACATCATTGTGGCTGCCGAAATCTGGCCACTGTCATTAGTGGGGTTTCCGGTTGTGTCTTCATCCGCACCTGGCGGCGCATGCATCAGCAGCCACACCTTCTGTCCGGCGGCGAGGGCCTGTGCGAGCTTGGCATCGAACCATGTAAATTGCTCCGCAATCAAGGTCGGGTCGGCGGTGGCACGCGGAGAAAGTGCGAACGTGTTCAGCGCGATGATCATCAGATTCATTCCCGCCGGCTCAACCGCATAGTATCCGCCGTTGAGAATAGTGCCAACAATATCCTCATCGTTTTTCACGCTATTCAACGCCAGCGCGTATAACTGTTGCGCGTTGCTTTCAAGAAACGTGCTTTCCGGC
Source organism: uncultured Acidobacteriaceae bacterium (assembly GCA_963765025.1). Classification (GTDB taxonomy): domain Bacteria; phylum Acidobacteriota; class Terriglobia; order Terriglobales; family Acidobacteriaceae; genus Telmatobacter. The sequence continues at coordinate 103,994 of CAVXVM010000003.1, forward strand.
CCAAGGCCGGCATAGGAATCGCAGTTACCCAGCGCGAAGTAGACGGGGATCGCGCCCAAGGCTGCCCGAATCTGCTCCAGGACAAATGTGAGTGTCTTATCGACAAATGCTTGCGCCTCGGGAATCGTCGCGTTCGGCACATACTGCGAGTAAAGCTGGTAAAGGCCGTGACCAAGAAAGTCGCCTGTAAAAAGAACTGCAGGACACGTTCCCAGATTCTGCTTGATGCTGGCGAGCGCCGCGACAAGCAACGCATAGTTTGTGTCGAGGCCAGGTCCCGATGGCGCAATGTTCGTCGCATTGAACGAGCCCGTGAAGATTCCCGGCCACTGCGAGGTATCTTTCGCAACAAGCTGCGCTACCAGTACACTGTTAACTGCCATCGTTGCGGGATTCGGTTCTGAAGTTGGCGTCAGCGGATCGATATATGGCTGGAAATGCACGTCGGAGAAAACGGGTATAGAGAGGCTGTCGGAACGTGGGGTGCTTGAGACGCCGCCGCATCCTCCAATGAGGCCGGCGCCGGCCAGGCTTGCAATCTCAAGGAATGTGCGGCGTGAAAGTTGTGTCATTCGAGTTACTCCCTTTCTTCAAAACTGTGGCGCGGTGGCCGGCAGGTTTTCTGAATCGATCCCTTCGCAGAGGTTATTGTTGGCGGTCAAGTTGCCGCTTCCATCGATGGTCACCGTCCAGATCGAGTCGTAGTCATAGGCGTCCCAGGCGAGAGGCGGGGCGCTCGAAACGCTCGTGTAGTTAGCCAGCAGCGCGCTCAGTATCTGGGGGATGTTGCTGTGCTCCCACGCCACAAGAATGGTCTTGTTGGTGAATTGTCCGCCTTGAAAGAAATAATTGCTGGCTTCCTGGGGCCCGTTCTTGTCAGTCAGTAGAAAGTTCGACACCAGGGAATACGGCAGGTCCTTCGCGATGGCATACGGTTCGGCCGTCAAGGCGAGCGTGTTGTGCGAAAACGAAGTGGGTCCCGCGGCCGTGAGTCCGGCGTTGGGAGTTACCTGCGCCGGGTCGAGCGAATACACGTGGGTGGGCTGGGGTCTCCCCTTGAGTGCCACAGAAATCGCGTTGCCGAGGTCGAGGGCACGCCATTGGCCCGCCGCAACAAAGTTTCCATTCGAGAAGACGATCGAAGGATGCGCATTCGCGTGCCGTATGAAGTAGAGAGTTTCATCGGTGTTAATGTTCGCGGGTGGACCGGTCGCCTTCAATGAAAAAGTCGAGTACTGGCATGGCGCGGGGGCTACCGGCTCCGGGTCGAGCTTCGGATAGGTGTTAGGTGGTTTCAGATTTCCGTTATAGGTGGTCAAGGTCGCGTTTCCCGACGGCGTAATTGAAACGGTGTAGATCGTGTCGGGACCCTGATAAGTAGACGGAGGCGACAGGCTGGACTGTTCGAGTGTGTTCAGTCTGGCTAACAGGTTTTCAGTGGTCTCCCATGGCGCCGAGAAAACGTAGTATCCAGGCGCCCTGGCGCTCACAATACCGGCAAGCAATGTGTCGTTGTCATTGCCGGTATCGTTGAAGTCAATGCCCTGGCAGGCGGAACACGGGTAATCCGGCGATGGCGCGATCACGCCGGCGGGTTCCGAGCCCGGAACGTAAGACGAGTTGATCGGGAAACTGTTGCCGGTTGCTGACCCCATGTCCGAATAGGGACTCATCATGGTGAACTGATTCATGAGAGCAAACTGCTGCACAGCTTCAAGCGCCGCCATATCGGGATAATCACTTGCGGTTTGTAAATGGGTCATTGGCTCGAGCGCGTAAATGCCCGTCACATTCTGGTTACCTAAGATGGTTTGCTGTAGATACGGAGCCAGGAGAAGTGTGCGCTGCAGGCCCTGAGCGGTGAGGTTTGCCGTATCGGCATTGACGTCGCCGATACCCTGATAGAGAAGATCGTCACTGACGACAAAGATTAGATTGACATTCGCAGCAGAAAGCGGCGCTGGATTGCTCGCCGGCAGATTGCCTTGGTGATTCGACGCACCGCATCCGCAAAGGAGCATCATCGCCCCCGACAGAAGAAATGCGTGAAAACGAATTCGATCGATGTGAATCAGCTTCATAGACTTCGTCCCTTCATTCCCGCCTGCACGATCAGAACGCAGGGGCAGTGGTAGGCAGTTTCGTTGAATCGATGCCTTCGCAATGCGAGTTGTCAATTGTCAGGTTGCCGCTTCCGTCGATGGTCACCGTCCAGATCGAGTCGTAGTCCCCATCTGCCCAGCCGGCCACGGTCTGGCTGCTGCCGTAGCTCTTTAAGAGCGCGTTGACCAGGGGCGCGAAGTGTTCGTGTTCCCACGCCAGAAGCACCTTATGATTGGAGAATTGCGGATCGTCAAAAAAGAAGTCGATGGTATTCGCAGTCACCGTAGATACGTCGTCGAGCTCGAAATCTGACACCAGATGATAAGGAAGGTTGTTGGCGATGGCATACGGTTCGGCGGTCAACGATGGCCGCACATAGGACCATCCGGAAT
>CAVXVM010000004.1:0-55720 GCA_963765025.1 uncultured Acidobacteriaceae bacterium
AACAGGAGTAGCGGCGGACAAATCATTTGACAGTTCGGTGGTCTATGAGGGGCATCGGATGACCGTTGGGCTGAAGACTGTGAATTGAGAGTATTGCATTTGGGCCTTTTGAAATTGTTAATCTGCCGGCGATTTAAGCAAAGTGAAACAAATTTGATTTCACCAGTTTGAAATCTGCGTCAGTTTTGTCCAAGAGGGGTAAGAAATGCAACAGCATGTTGAGGTTGTAGTGTCGGCACGGGAGCAGGTCGCTCCTGCCCTGGTGCCTCAAAGAACGCTTTACACCGGAGCACGAATGCCAGCCGTTGGACTTGGCACATTCGGCTCCGATCACGTAACGCCGGATCAAGTAGCTGATGCGGTGCTGGGAGCGGCAGCTGTGGGGTATCGCCACTTTGACTGCGCCTCCGTTTATGGAAATGAGCGCGAAGTCGGCAACTCATTTGAGCGGATCATCCAGGGGGGCATCAAACGAGAAGAGCTTTGGGTTACTTCCAAGTTATGGAACGACAAGCACAATGGTGACGATGTCATCAATTCGTGTCGCCAGTCGCTACAAGAACTTCGCCTGGACTATCTTGATCTGTATCTTGTTCACTGGCCGTTTCCCAATTTTCATCCGCCGCAGTGTGACGTGAGCTCGCGCAGTCCCGACGCCAAGCCTTACATCCACGAAGACTACATGAAGACCTGGTGCAAGATGGAGCAACTGGTCGACTTGGGCCTGGTACGCCATATTGGCACCTCGAATATGTCGGTACCGAAGCTGAAGCTGGTTCTGCGCGACGCACGCATCAAGCCCGCTGCCAACGAAATGGAGTTGCACCCGCATTTCCAGCAGCCTGAGCTTTTCAAGTATGTGGTTACTAACAGAATTGTTCCGGTAGGTTATTGCCCCATCGGATCTCCGGGACGGCCAGAGCGCGACCGGACACCGGAAGATACGACGCCTACACAGGATCCGGTGATTCTCGAAATCGCCAGGAGCCACGGCATAAGCCCGGCGAGTGTCTGCATCAAGTGGGCTGTACAGCGCGGGCAGGTTCCGATTCCTTTCTCCGTCAACCACTATCGCGACAACCTCGAATGCGTAACCAAAGACCCGCTTTCCGACGAAGAAATGCGCGCCATTCGCTCCATTGACCGCAACTGCCGCCTGATCAAGGGCCAGGTGTTTCTTTGGAAGGAAGGCCAAACCTGGGAGGCATTGTGGGACGTGAATGGCGAAATCACGCCTCCGTAAGCACAGCTCCATGCTGTCAGGTTTCAGCTATTAGCTACTTTACGCCAGAGCAAGACTCAGTCTGTTTTACGGGGACTCTCAATCGGGGCTTCTTTAAGGCGACAGAATCACGAAGGAGGATATCCGGAGGGAGAATGGATTCCATGAATCGCAGGAAATTCCTAACGGCTGGGATATCTACGATCGCGCTAACTCGGATGGTGAAGGCGATCGAAACGAAAGGTTTGCAAACGCAAAACGCCAAACTCATTGGCGGCGCTTCGAAGATAGCTGATCGCGATTCTTCGCAAGGATATCTTGTTAGTTTGACTCAAGCCGGTCACGGCGTTAGTTTCGCTGGTTTGCCGGCGGGAAATAGGTTGGCGATTCGTTATTCGTCGCTATCCGTGGGTACGATCAGTGTTGCGGTCAACGATAAGCCCTCATGCAAGGTAAATATCCATTCATCGGGAGCACTCACCAGTTCCTATCTTGACGCCATTGTTGATTTGGCGATACCTGCGAATGCCAATGTGACCATCAGTCTGGCGCCCAACGACGTCGGGGTAAATATCGATCGGGTCGTTGTCGGTGATGAGCTGGGTTTGCCGCCGGACATCTGGAACCTGCCGGCGTTACCAGTTGCCGCCGGTCCATATTCCGCCGACTGGAGGGCCCTGGGCCGAGCCTATGCGGCTCCGTCGTGGTGGCGCGATGCGAAGTTTGGCGCATGGTCGCACTGGGACCCGCAATCGATGCCTGAGCAGGGCGATTGGTATGCGCGCGGAATGTATATGCAGGGCAGCCCGCAATATGAATTCCACCTCAAACATTTCGGCCATCCATCGGAATACGGTTACAAGGATATCTGCCACAACTGGGTGATCGACCGATGGAACCCTGACGGGCTGATGGATCTGTATGTTGAGATGGGTGCCCGTTACTTTATGGCGATGGGCTGTCATCACGACAACTTCGACTGCTTCGACTCAAAGTATCAACCATGGAATTCGCTGCATGTTGGCCCCAAAGTGGACATCGTGGGCACGTGGGAAAGGGTGGCGAGAAAGCACGGGATGCGGTTCGGCATTGGTTTTCATGACACTCCAGCCCGAACCTGGGGCCAGTTTATGCCAGTGCGTTACGCCAGCGACAAGACGGGGCCCATGAAGGGCGTGGACTACGATGCCCTTCAAACAGTGCGAGACGGGAAAGGAAAATGGTGGGAGGGCATGGACCCGGTCAATCTATATGGCCCGGCCCACACATCGCTTGACCCGCTGAACTCGCCGTTCGCCAACCAGTTTATGTGGCGAGTGGATGACGCCATTACCAAGTACCATCCCGATGTGATCTATTTTGACGAGCACGCGGGCGATTCGCAATTGGATCTGGGCGTGCATATGGGGCTTGGTTTTCTCGCACCGCAGCTGATCGCGAATTACTACAACAAATCGTTGCAGTGGAACCATGGGAAGATGGAAGCGGTCGTCAATCTCAAAGGTGTGGGTGGGCGTTACAACAGCTTTCAGGACCACCCTGAACTACTTCCCGACGTTGACCGTTCCCTGGTGAAGAGCACTGAAGCAATCATCGAACCGGAGATTATGGCCTATCCGTTCCAGACCGAAACTAGTATTTCGGATTGGCATTACAAAACGGGGCAGAAAAACCTGGACGCCCAGAAAATCATCAATTTGTTGATGCAGAACGTATGCCGCAACGGAACCATGCTGCTCAACCTCACTCAGCACGGTCGCGGCGATCTTGATCCGGAAGTGGTTCGCGCCGCCAAAGACGTTGGTGCGTGGTTGAAGCTGAACGGCGAAGCGGTTTATAGCTCACGGCCGTTTGAGGTCTATGGCGAAAGCGGGGTTTGCTATACACGCAACAACGGCAATGTATATGCCACACTGCTGGATTGGAGCGGCGGCCCGGTCACTCTCAAAGCGCTCCGCGCCGGCGGAGCGACCCTGGGCAAGATTTCCAAAGTTGAACTGCTTGACTCCGACATTTCTCTTGCCTTCGTTCAAGATGATGCGGGGTTGACGGTCACCCCGGGCGCAACCCCGCAAGCGCTACCGGGAATTACCAGCGAATCGTTGGCAACTTCGTGCCGGGTCTTGCGAATCAGACACGACAAAGGCTGGATCAACGATGACGATCTCCGCGTGGTATCTCACGGATGGATGAGACGCTGCAACCTGGAAACCGGCGACTACAACAACGACCTCACCACCAGCGACACGCCCGGTGATGTTTGGAGTTGTTCATTTACCGGCAGCAGCGTCTCAGTTGTCGCCCCGAAAGAAGCAGGAGCCGGAAAGATCGAGGTTCAGATTGACGGTCATACCCGCGCCTCGGTGGACCTGTCAACGACAGGTGCGCGTCAAGCCCAGCAAAGAGTTTGTGAAGTGAAGGATCTGGTTCCCGGTAAACACTCGATCGCCATTATCAATAGGGGGCCTGGGCGTGTGGCCGTCGATGCCCTGATCGTGCGATGACCTCGCCAAAACACTGCCCAGCTAGGGATGGATCCCGATTGTCCTGATAGGACATTCGACCCTTGCACCCCTCGAAGCTGATGGGTCGTGCAGGTGCTCAACGATCTTGCACGCCGCGCACATGAGCTGATAAAGAAGGCGGGTTACCAGAAGTCAACTGCTACAACCCTGGAGTGTCCGGGCTTTCCGTCGATCACTTCTGTTTCCATGACAGCCTCGACGTTCCGAAACGACTTGCCGGAAGGCATCATATCCTCCAACGACTGCATTGATCGCTCGTCGGTGGCGAATTCTCCAATGCTTTGCGTTCCCAGTGCACTGAGACCGCCGACCAGGATGACCGGCTGGTCTGTGACCTGAGAATCAAAGCGAGCAAGAAGCCCAAAGTCCCTGGTAACGGTATCCAGCCGCTGGCCAAAGTCGATCCCCCAGTGGTCCTTGGGATTCTTGGTATCGAATATCCAAGCCTCGTGGGTTACGCCATCCGCATCCACGTTGCTATTCATGCGAAACCGCAGTTGGCTTGTCAAGCGCACCGACCACTCGTTGTTGAGCAGACCTATAAGAACGGTAGGCCGCCGGCTCATATCCAATATGGAAGCTTGATTCGAGAGTTGCATTGTGCAGTCTCGGCTCTCGGTTCGCAGGATCCCGCAAATTCGTGAAAATGGAATTGCGTCGCTGATCGCGATCTTCGACTTCATTCCCTGGAAAGCTGCTCTCAGGGATGGATCGGAGTCTCCAGGCACCTCCAGCGTCGGTCGCCCGATAACAAACGGCGCTTGATCATTGCTTGCCAACATCGGAGCCCAAAAACGATTGAGCGCTCTGGCGCGCGATTCCCTATAGGCTTGAGTGAAGAAGTACCCGACCGCGACAATCAGTAGCGCAATGGCTGTAGAGAGGCAGGCGACCCAAAATGGAGATTGACTGAAGCGGCTTGGCACCCTAGCCGCCAGATAAGGCTCGCTTACGGTCACGCGATTCACTTCTGAAGGAGACGGAACTTTGTTGTCGGCGGGTTGAGGAACAGCTAGCGGTTTTCGCTTCGAATCTTCCAGAGGCGAATCCGTTTCTTCCTGCTGCACTCCTTCAGAAAGAAAATGGAATTCAGGCATATAGGTGCCCACGGAAAGGGAAATCTGCACTGCATCCTCGAGCCCGTGATCCTGATAATAGAGCGCGAGCCGCTTTCGCACCTCTCCCGCGGTAATTCTCACGATAGGATCGGCGCCAGTGTCATAGTTGGGGGATCTGTCAAAAACAGAATGTCCGAGTGAACGTTCCTTCAGCTCATCCAGTTCACCACGTATGGTGCACTCGACAATCTTTTGGAGAAAGCGGGGATATCGTTTGCTGTTGCAGAAGTGCGGACTGTGCAGAAGACGTTCCAAATGCTTCCGTAGAAGCGCAACCTGTTGAACCGTCAGGGTGTGGGCCGGTTCCGTCATGGCCATCGGAAAATGCCTCTCGAATACCTCGATGCACCAGCAAGGAAGGTATGATACCCCCCTTTTTATCAATTTTCAATGTCCATTCCATTGCCGGCATTACGGTCTCGAACTCTCGATGCCCGTTGCGGCTTATTCGTGTTCAGCCTGGAATCTATCAGCAAAGCTAAATGTTGGTCTTCGGCAAGATCGAAGAGCTGGGAAGATCCGCGCCAGTCTGAAGGTCTGTTTTTGTCTCAAAAGAAACGCGTTTAGCCGCCATCCGCCCGGCGAATTCTGAAAGACATCCGGTCGGCACGGGCGCTGTGGGCACAGCTCTCATTGAATTGGTATCTCCGGGCAATGGAGAGTCGTCCTATTTTGGCAATTAAAGGCCCGCGGCCATAGGTGTGCGCTGTGCAACTGTCAGAAGGACAACAGGATGCGCGGTCCGGCGGTATGGCCTGTCCTGACGGTTCTATACCTCCCTGTTTACCGTAAATAGGACTCTCGCAAGTTATTGAAATCATGAAATATCTCTGCTCTCACCCCCCGGGAATACCGTATTGAACGTAGGCAGAGTCTGCCGACGGTGCTAGCGTGCTCCTGTTTTAGATTTCTGGTCCAAGACGGTCGGTTCGCGATTCTCGACCATGACGTTTAGGTGACCAGTAGGCAATTCGCAAAACCGTGACGGTGCTGTCGCAGAATGCATTGTCAGGAAAGTGGGCTCGGTTCTTCTCCTGCCCGGTCTGTCGGCATAACTGCCAAGACCGGGCAACCGGGCACCGCATCGCTTCGCCAAATGTACCGCAACATGCACGCAATCGCTCGATAGCATCAGTTCGGTTGCACGTTGTCAGGGCCCGCACAAAGTTGCTTTCCCAATAGGAAGTGCGGGTGGTTTTTGGACGGAATTCAAAAGGAGCTGCACTTTGCAGCGGAGGTCAAGCGACGATGTTGAAAACTCAAGTAAGTGGTGTGTCAGAAAGTGGCCGTTATGCGGCCTTTCTCACCTCCAAAATCCAGGTAAGAGAGAATGCGGCCGGTCGTTCACAGACCGCTCTGCGAATCTGCGGGTTCGTCTCGCGGTCAAGCGCTGTGCTAGCCTGCTGCATCGTTGCATTTCTCGTGTTGATGTCAGCGTCCGCGAGACTGTCGGCGCAGACAGCCGGATCCATCTCGGGACACATCTCTGACGCGACCGGCGCCGCGATCCCGGACGCCACCATCACTCTCACGAATACGGGCACGAACGCGAGCCGTTCGACGGTCACAACCGCCGCGGGAGACTACACGTTTCCTGACGTCCCGCCGGCACGCTATGCGATTAAGGTCGAGCGTTCGGGTTTCAAAATCGTTTCCAGCAGCGTGGAACTGCAGTTGGAGCAGTCGTTGCGCCAGAACTTCAGCATGTCAGTAGGTACGGTCACGCAAACGGTCACCGTCGAGTCGGCGGGCGCTCTGCTCCAGACAGATACCCCAACCCTCGGCACCGTGGTTCCAACCGAAACCATTTCCGAGATGCCGGTGAACAATCGAAACTACCTGAACCTGGTGGCGGTTTCGGCGAACACGAACGTCGTTTCACCCACCCAGGGCCAAGCTGGCGCGCGGTTGGGTGGCGCCCGCGCCAGCCAGTCGATTTCCGTGGGCGGCTCGCGCATCATGTTCGACCACTACACGCTCGATGGGATCAACAACACTGACCCGGACTTCAACACCTATGTGGTGCAGCCCTCCATCGAAGCCATCCAGGAAATGAAGGTGCAGACCGGCGTCTATTCGGCCCAATACGGCTACAACGCGTCGCAGGTCAATGTGGTCTCCAGGAGCGGCGGCAATCAGTTTCATGGAACGGCGTCCGACTATATCCGCAACAACTACGTGGATGCGCTCGGGTATAACTACAACTATCCCACTCCTCTACCCAAAACGCTCCCCTATAAGTACAACGACTACGGATTCGTGCTTGCCGGACCGATCTGGATTCCCCACGTATTCAATGGCCGGAACCGCTTCTTCTTCATGGTCAACGACGAATGGTACTCCCAGGTCAGTTTCTCTCAAAGTGCGAGGACCCAGCCGACCCAGGCCGAACTGAGTGGCGATTTGAGCAATTACACAGTAAAAAGTGGCGGCCCCGTCATTCCCATCTACGATCCCGCCACCGGCAACGCGAACGGTACGGGAAGGACGCAGTTCCCGAACAATAATTTGGCGGGCCGCATCGATCCCATCTCTCTCAAGTTCATCCAGTTGTACGACGCACCAGCGCTGAACGGTTCACTCACAAGCAATTACACATACCTTACCCACGCCAAGGACACGCACGACGGCTTCAATGTACGCGGTGATTTCATCCAATCGGCCAAGTCGCAGTTTGCCTTTCGCTTCAGCAATGGCCTTGAAACCAACCCCTCAGCCGGCTTCACCACGCCTGGCGGAACGGTGGGTAGCAATATCGTCACCAGCTACTACCAGTACATGGGCTCTCACACGTGGACCATCTCTCCCACGGTGGTCAACGTGGCCACGTTTGGCTACACAAGCTTCGTCAACTCTCTCGGCCTCTATTCTCAGGGAGTGGACGACGACGTGAGCAAGGTCGGGATTCCCAACCTTTCATCGGGACCCTCCTCAACCTGGGGCATCCCCACCATTAGCTACACAGGGGATATCTTCAACGGCCTTGGGGACAGCACCGACGGTCCCTATGTGACCACCGACCCGAACACCTCGGTCAACGACAACATCAACTGGGTGCATGGCAAGCATTCGATCGACCTCGGTTTCCAATACGAGCGGCAGGTGTTTAATGAGCTGGGCAACCAGCAGTCGCGCGGAAACTTCGTATTCCAAGCCAACGCCACCGCGGCGGTCACGTCCCCTGGAGTGCTCACTCCCGGAACCGGCTCCGCCTTTGCCGATTTTCTGCTTGGCGAAATCGATAGTTCAACGTATGCGGTCGCCATCGCGCAGGCCAATTACGTGCGAAACGTGGAGGCCGGCTATGTTGACGACAACTACAAGGTCGCGCCCAAGCTCTCCATCCAGTTGGGCTTGCGCTATGAACTGACTCCGCCCTGGTATGACACTCTGGGCACCGAGTTCATGCCCGATATGCAAACCAACCACTCGCCTATCAGCCCAACCGTTGCCGGGCCGGAGCCTGCAAACCTTCAGCCTGCCTTTGTGCGCGAGGGCAACTGCAACAACGCGTATCAGGGGATCACGGTTACCTGGGTGGTGGGTTCAGCCAACAACCCCGGCAATCCCAATGCCCCCGTTCAGCCGGGGCCGCGGTGCGCCAACGGCGACTACCCCAACTCCATGGTCTCCACCGACTACCTCAACTTTGCGCCTCGCATCGGCCTTTCCTACTCGCCCACGTCCAGCATGGTCGTTCGCGCGGGCTACGGCATGTATTTCGACCATGACACCGCCAACGCTCGCTTTGACGTGGCTCGCAACCTGGCCGGGCGCGTAACGTTGAGCTCAGGCAATGGTGTTGCGGGCGTGGCCACCCTGGGCTGGGGCAACGCCATAGCCACCGGCCAGGGAGCTGTCATCCCCCCACCCTATTCGTACGCGAACCAATACGAAAACAGGACAGAGAACACCGAGATCTATCTGCTCGACATTCAAAAGCAGGTCGGTCAGAACTGGCAGTTCGAGGCTGGCTACCTGGGCTCGCAAAGCCATCACCTCAATGGTTTCCGAAATGCCAACTACACGGTTCCCTACGGCTTACTCGGCGCCGCCGGGTACTATCCGGCAGGCCAAACTACCGGCACCTGCACCGCGACGTCGGTAACCAACTGCGGCGCGCCTAAGAGCCAACTGGATCGGACGCCTTACCCGAACTATGGCGTGATTCAGATGGTGCATGACATCGGCATCGCCAACTACAACGCCTTCACCTTCCAGGTGAACAAGCACTTCAGCGGCGGATTCAATCTCGTCAGTTCGTATACCTTCGCGAAGTCGCTGGACGATACCAGCGGCATCCGCACCCAATCTTCGAAGCTCTTTCCGCAGAGTGACCTTTGCATCACATGCGAATACGGTCCGTCGGACTTCGATGTGAAGCACCGCGTGGTCGCCTCAGTTATTTACCATCTGCCCGTCGGCACTGGCCTCCTAATCGATCCTTCGTCGAAGGCCCTGGATGCGGTGATCGGCGGCTGGGAACTCAGCGGCCTCGTCACCCTGCAGACCGGCGTCCCCTACAACGAGAGCTACAACGACAACAATGCCAGCACCAATACCATTACTGGCGGCACCCAGCCGACCAGGCCGAATTACGTTTCAGGGCAACCGTTCGTGCTCCCCAACAAAACGGCCGGCGCCAACGGGCAATGGGTGAATCCTGCTGCCTGGCAGGAGCCGGCTCCGGGCTTCATTGGCACCTCGAACCGCAACATGCTCTACGGCCCTGGCTACCAACGGTTCGACCTGTCAATCGACAAGAACTTCAACATGCCGTACAACGAGCACCACCAGTTGCAAATCCGGCTTGACGCGTTCAACGCATTCAACCACACCAACTTCAGCAACCCGAACGGCTTTCTGAACGGCACATCGACACCCGGCAGAATTACGGGTTCCAACGCGCCTTCAGGAAGCGCCAATGGAGGTTCGCGGGAACTGCAGCTAGCTGCCAGGTACTCGTTCTAGCGGCGGATACCTCAAGCTCGTTCAACCATGATGGGTGGCCCAGGTCTCAAACCAGAGACCTGGGGTTCAAAAAGGGGTGAATCCCTTGAGTGAGATAGTTTGTTGAAGACCCAATTGCCATTTCGTGCGATTGTCTGCTCAAGGGGTTGCTTCCCTTTGACTATAGTCGAAAGCCGGAGAAGCATCGGCGGGCTCCGCCGGAGAGGTCGCCGCGGCGACCCAGGGATTAGCGGGCTGGAGGCTCATCCGTACCGATGAGCGCTGGGAGCGGAGTTCCGAGACCGCTCGATGATCTTCTCGGCAGATCGGGTAGATGGATTTCCCATAATGAGCCTTATGCGAGTACTCTTCGACTGGCTGCAATTTCCTGCAAAATCGACAAGATTGGGCTCAAATCCACAGGCCCCAGTGGCGTGGGGTTCAAGTTCTCCTCTGGGCACATGAGATTGGTCCAGTATGAATGTTTGGTTTGGTCAAGTTCAACATATGGAAAGGTGATCGGAAAAATGGCGCAAACTACAAGGAGGTCAATGCTGAAAGGAGCAGCTCTTTCGGCATTGGGAACACTGTCGACATTCTCGCTCCCCGCTTTGGCGGGGGCCGTGGAAACCAACAGCTCACCGTTTCAGCGGCCGAAGCTCAAGATCACCGACGTGCGCACCGCGCAGGTCATCGTTCATGGGCCGCAGACGCACATCAGGATTTACACGGATCAGGGCATCTACGGGCAGGGAGAATCCACGGACGCCGCCATCGGAACCGCGTCGCTGATCCATAGTTGGCGGCGCGCGCTCATCGGGCGCGATCCGCTCAATGTCGAAGCGATATGGGAGAGGATTCGCACTCTTGGGATTTTCGCCGGTGCGCAAGGCGGGCAATACATCACAGCTCTTTCAGGTCTGGAGATCGCGCTGTGGGATCTTGCCGGCAAGGCGCTGGAGTTGCCCGTGTACCAGCTTATGGGCGGCAAGTTTCGCGATAAAGTGCGGATCTATTGCGACTCGGATATGGATGTTCCCATTGGGGAAGAATCGGACCGAAAGCTTCCGTGGATCAAGGCGCAAGGCTTCACGGCGATGAAGATCGACCTCGACGATGCAATGGATCCAGCGCGCTTTGATTCCGTGAATTGGACCGCGAGCAACGGCGAGATCGATCGCATGGTGAAGTGGGTCGCACATGTGCGGGAGTCGATTCCAGCCAACATGGACCTGGCCTGCGACATGCATGGCCGCTACGATGCTCCGACCGGAAAGAAAGTCGCGAAGGCGCTGGAGCCGTTCCGGCTTATGTGGCTGGAAGAGCCTGTTCCCCCCGAAGACATCGACGCGATGGCGGACATCCGGCATTCAACGTCTACGCCGATCGCCTGTGGCGAAAACATCTACATGCGCTGGGGCTACAGGGAATTGTTCGAGAAGCAGGCAGTGGACATCATTCAGCCTGACTTCCAGAAGGTGGGAGGTCTTGGCGAGGCCCAGAAGGTTGCCAACATGGCACAGGCCTACTACATTCCAGTCGCGCCGCACTGCGTGGTTTCACCGATTGGGGTGATGGCTACCGCTCACGCATGCACCACGTACCCGAATTTTCTGGCATGCGAATGGCACTGGATCAACCACCTCGATACCTGGAAGACGTTCGTGAAAGAAGGCGAAATCATCATCGATGGTCACGTCACGCCCACGGAGAAGCCCGGCCTTGGTGTGGAAATGGACGAGGATGCCGCGAAGAAGGTTCAGATTCCGGGAACACCCTGGTTTGAAGCTGAGAAGTAGTTCTTTGAAGATCACCGGTACTTGGGAGAAGTGACGATGCGGAAGATGATTGCAGGTGTGCTGGCTGGAATGTCCTTGCTGGCGTTCACTCCGCGCCTGACGGCGCAGCAGGAGTTTTTCACGCGGGAGGATGTGATCAAATACACTCCCGACTGGCAGGGGGAAAGGTTCCCGGACGGCCGGCCCAAGGTGGCCGACGACATTCTGGACCGCATGAAGAACGTGACCCTTGAGGAAGCATGGGCGACGCTGCGCAACGCGGGGTTTGTGCACCAATATGAAGATGGCTGGTACTCGATCCACCCTGATCAGATATTGGTGGGCCGGGCGCTGACGGCGGTATGGATGCCGGGCCGGCCTGATATTCAAAAGGTGATTGAAGACCAGGGGAAGAAGGACAATCGCCAAGGGGCTACCAACGCGTGGCCTGTGGATATGCTGCAGCCTCGCGATGTGTATGTTGCCGACCACTTCGGACTCAAAACGGATGGTCCATCGATTGGCGACAACGTAGGCAACGCGATCTATGCGCGATCGGGGAACGGCATCGTTTACGATGGCGCAGTTCGCGATATTAATGGCCTGAACGAACTGCCGAATTTTACTTCCTTTGTTCGGTTCTACGACCCTTCGCATCATTTTGGAAGTCTCGCCAGCGGAAGACTGCTCAACTCGACCATGGTGAGCATCAACGGGCCAACCCGGATTGGACATGCAACGGTGATGCCTGGAGATGTAATTCTGGGACGGAACGGTGGTGTGCTGTTCATACCGCCGCAGCTAGCAGAGCGGGTTGTGAGGGAGTCGGAAAGCACTCGTCTTGAGGACACGTTCGGACACCAGCGCCTGAGAGAGAAGAAGTACACCGCTGGACAGATCGATGCCAAGTGGTCGCCGGAAATCGAACAAGACTACCACCAGTGGCTCAAAGAGAATGAGGATCATCTGACGGTACCGAAGGCCCAAATTGAAGAGATTTTGAAAGAGGCTAAGTAATCGGATCGGGGCCTGGAGGGATCGCAGTGGAGGGTAGGTGTCCGGGTCAATGATTGGCAAACGTAGCCTATTCATCTGACTATCGCGGCTTATGTCGAATTTCGGAAACGGGCAACATGTGCAGATGGCAACTGGCAGCGACGGGCAGATCCAATTGAAGAGGGAGATCCCTCGGCTCTGCCAGAGGATCCTTACTCAATACAACAAGAGCGTAGAGCTGAAAGGAAAAAGCGGAAATGTCAGATAAAAGCAGGCTCAACATGAATCGACGGAGCGTTCTCAAGTCTTCGCTGGCCGTAATGGCCGGTGGGGTTCTCAGCCAGTCAGCCGTGGCCGACGCCGCGCAATCTTCCATCAAGAATGTCAATCTGAACTCGAGTCCATCGACTTTGAAGATCACCGACATGCGCTATGCGGTAGTGGTCAAGCCGGGCCCGAGTCCCTGCGTTCTGATTCGCATTGACACCAACCAGGGGGTGTATGGCCTGGGCGAAGTGCGGGACATCGCTGGATATCAATATGCGATGGTGCTCAAGAACCGCATCGTCGGCGAGAATCCGCTGCAGATCGACTATCTGTTTCAGAAGATTGCCCAGTTTGGAGGGGGAGCGCGGCAGGCGGGAGGCGTTTGCGCTGTGGAGATGGCGCTGTGGGATATTGCCGGCAAGGTATACAACATCCCGGTCTACCAGATGCTTGGCGGCAAATGGCGCGATAGCATTCGCATCTATGCCGACACCGAAGAGTCGCCCGAGCCAAGCGAGTGCGCGGAGCGAGCCAAAGGACGCGTGGCCATGGGGCTCACCTGGCTGAAGATGGATATCGGCATTCGTCTTCTGGCGGGGAAGCCCGGGATGGTGATGGAGCCGGCCGGCCAAAGCGGTTGGGAGATGCGCGTTCAGCCAGCTCCCTTTGTGGCCACCGAGGTCACCGACAAAGGCATCGACAGGCTTTGCGAGTACGTTGCGGCTGTGCGCGATGCGGTTGGATACGAGATACCGTTCTCGATCGATCACCTCGGTCACATCGGCGTAAAGTCTGTCATGCGCCTGGCCAAAGCCTACGAGAAGTTCAACCTCGAGTGGATGGAGGATGTCATTCCCTGGTACTACACCGACCTGCTCAAGGAAATCACAGAGTCGAGCCCGACGCCCATTCTTACGGGAGAAGACATCTACGAAATCGCCGACTTCGAGAAGCTGTGCAGCAACCACGCGGTCGACAAAATCCATCCCGACCTTGCGACTTCGGGGGGGATCTTGCGGACGCACAGAATTGGCGACATGGCTTTTGGCTATGGGGTGCCCATGGCGATGCATTTTGCCGGAACGCCGGTGAGCTGCATGGCAAATGTTCACTGCGCAGCGGCCACGCGCAACTTCCTCGCGCTCGAAAACCATTCGCTCGATGTGCCTTTCTGGCAAGACCTGGTCACGGGCATTGAGAAACCGATCATCAACAAGGGGTATATCAAGGTTCCGGATACACCTGGCCTTGGAATCACGCTTAACGACGATGAAGTGAAGCGGCACCTGAAGCCGGGCACAGGATATTTTGAGCCGACGCCGATGTGGGACGAAGCGCAGTCGTGGGACGATGCGCTCTTCAGCTAAAGCAACAGCTTCGAATAACCAACGGGGCGCGACCAAGGCGATCCTAACGGAATGGATCGCTTTGTCTTGGCCCACGAGCCCTCAGAAGATCGATCTGAATTGATGGTGAGCCGGCCCGGCCGCTGTTGGGGCGGAAATGGGAATGTCTGCAGTGGAAGCATTGGGGAAGGATGAGAGATTCATGAAGAAGACAGTCTCGGTAATTTTGTTGGCATGCGCGGTGTTGATGGCGGCTCCTGCGTATAGCCAGGTGACCATGACGCGGGATCAAATACTCTTTTACACATCGGACTGGAAAGGTGATCGGTTCCCGGATGGCCGACCGAAATTGCCGGATGCGCTGCTAAAGCGCGCCGTGGATATGACGATTGAAGACATTTGGGAGTTCTTGCGTGGCCAGGGTTACAACAATCAATTTGATTCGGGCTGGCAGGCTCTTCATATGGATAAGCCATTTGCCGGCCGGGCGCTTACAGCCCAATATATGCCAACGCGTCCCGATATGCTGAAAGCGATTGCCGCGGAAGGCAAAGCAGAAGGACGAATCCTGGGCGCAGGCTCAGGGACCAACAGCTGGCCCATCAGCGAGCTGCAAATCGGTGACGTGTATGTTGCGGACGGCTTCGGAAAAATCGTCGAGGGTACGTTGATTGGTTCCAACCTGGGCAACGCGGTTGCGGCGCAAGACTCACACAGGATTCGTTTTTGACGCCGGCATTCGCGATCAGGAAGAGAATCGAGAGATTCCGGACTTCAACGGATTCTATCGGGGGTACGATCCCTCTGCCTGGGCCAATATGGGGTTGACCTCGATCAACGCCCCGATTCGCATCGGACGCGCGGTGGTGTTGCCGGGAGACCTGGTTCTGTGCAAGCCAGAAGGAGTCATTTTCATTCCAGCAATTCTTGCCGAACAGGCAATCAGCTATGCGGAATTCACCTCTTTAAAAGACGACTTCAATTTTGATCTCAACCGCGAAGGCAAGAACGGAGCTCAATTTGAAGGAGGCTGGACGGCTGAAAAGTATGACGCATTCGCCAAGTGGATCGACGCTCATCCTGAGAAGCTGAAGATGGAGCGCAGCGAGTTTGACGCCTTATTGGCGAAGGCAAGATCACCGCGCTCGGCCCACTAGACGGCAGCCCCTCGGTTCAGGCAAAGAGAATTTGAGAAGAGATGTCCATAAGCCAGCTGAAGAAACCCGGTCGCGGTGTGCCCAAGCGCTACCTGCTAGTGTCGTGGGTATTGGTATTGAGCGCCGTTGCCTTCATGGATCGCACCAATATTTCGATTGCCGGTGTATCGATCTGCCGGGAATTCGGAATAGATAACGCACATCTCGGCTGGATTTTCAGCGCATTCCTGATCGGCTATGCCTCATTCCAGATTCCCGGCGGAGTCCTTGCACGCCGCCTTGGTCCGCGGCGCGTGATCGCGATCGGCGTGATATGGTCGGGGCTCTTTACCGCGCTGACGGCTTCCATTCCGCGGGGCATTCGCGGGGCGCTTTTTCTGCTGGTTCTTATCCGGTTCTCCCTGGCGGCAGGCGAGGCCATCACGTATCCGGCAGCAAACCAATTCGTCGAGCGGTGGTTTCCGATTGAAGAGCGAGGCAAGGCCAACGGCATCATCTTTGGCGGCGTTGGGCTCGGATCGGGACTTACGCCGCCAATCATGACGGCGATCATGTTGCACTACGGCTGGCGCGCTGCTTTCTGGTTTAGTGCCGTCGTGGTTCTGCTGGCCGGATCGATCTGGTACCTGGTTGCACGCGATACGCCGGAAGAGCATCCCTGGGTGCGCGCTGGGGAACTCGAAGTCATCGTCAAGGGCCGTGGTGACGCCGGGAGGCAAGCGGACAAACTCGCTGTGGCTGCAGCATCAGGAGCAGAGGGGAAGCGGAAGGTGCCGTGGAGCAGAATACTTCGCAGCAAAGAGATCCTCGCACTTACGGGAAGTTATTTCACGTTCGGATACGTGGCGTGGATCTTCTTCAGCTGGTTTTACATCTATCTGGTTCAAGTGCGCGGCCTGAATCTGAAGACCAGCGCGGTCTACTCCATGTTTCCCTTTATCGCCATGACGCTTGGCTCTCTTACCGGCGGAGTTGCCAGCGACTGGCTCTCGCGCCATATCGGGTTGCGCACCGGCAGGTGTTTTCTGCCTGCCTTCGCCCTGGCCTGCACGGCGCTTCTGCTTTCCGTCGGGTCGAGGGCGCACGATGCCCAAACTGCCACTCTTGTTCTTGCGTGTGGAGCAGGGGCCCTGTATCTGTCGCAGAGCAGCTTCTGGTCGGTCACTGCAGATTTCGCGGGGCAATACTCCGGGGTTGTGTCCGGGACTATGAATACCGGCTGCCAGGTGGGTGGCGCCGTTACTGCATCGCTCACGCCCATGATTGCCGCTCACTTTGGATGGGGGGCATCTTTTCTGACTGCGACCGTGCTTGCCGCTATGGGTGCAATTGGCTGGCTCATCGTCAATCCCTCGGCACGGCTGGATGGCCTTGGGGATTCGGCGCCACGCCTGACCCATGTGACTGAACCAATGATCTCCGCAGGAGCGGACTTATGAAAGTCGTAGTACTGGTTTTGATCTCGATTTCCTGCGTGGTGAGTGGCTATGGGAGTTCGGTGTATCCCACACGTCTCGACGACCCCGCCGCCATTTATCTAACCCCCGAGGACTTTCACGTTCAAGGCGACGGGAAGGCGGATGACAGCTTGGCCGTCCAGGCTGCCATCGACAAACTCCAGGAGACCCGGGGCGAGGGAATTGTCTTTATTCCCGAGGGCCGCTACCGGATTACGAGGACCATTTATCTCTGGCCCGGCATTCGCATCATCGGGTACGGTAGCCATCGCCCTGTCTTTGTTCTAGGCGAAGACACGCCGGGTTATCAGGATGGCATCGCCTACATGTTCTTCTTCGCAGGTGCGCGTCCCAACTCCGGAACCGTTATTCAAGGGGGCGTGCCGGTGCTCGGCTTCCACATGCCGCCAACGCCTCCAGGTGTTGTTCCGCCGGACCATGCAGTGCCCGACGCCAATCCCGGCACCTTTTATTCAGCGATGAGCAACATCGATTTCGAGATTGGGCCAGGCAATGGCGGCGCGGTGGCGATCCGCTTCCATGCGGCCCAGCACACCTATCTAAGCCACATCGACTTCGATATAGGCTCTGGATTTGCCGGCGTTCACGAGGTTGGCAACGAGGCCGAGGATCTTCATTTTCACGGTGGTCAGTTTGGCATCATGACCCGCAAACCCTCACCTAACTGGCCGTTCACTCTCATTGACTCGACCTTCGACGGTCAGCGCGAAGCGTCCATCCGCGAGAACGAAGCGGGACTCACTCTGATACACGACGAGTTCAAAGATGTCCCTACAGCTGTTTCCATCGATCCGCACTATTCCGATCAGCTTTGGATATCAGACGCGCGCTTCGAGAATATTTCCGGTCCCGCCATTCTCATCAGCAACGAGAATAGTCGCATGACCGAAGTGAATTTCGAAAACATTCTCTGCAGTCATACTCCCGTCTTTGCAAAATTCCGCGAGAGCGGGCGCGAGTTTCGCCAAGCCGCAGAAGCTTACCAGGTGAGTGTCTTCTCTCACGGTCTCAGACTAGAGTCACCAGGGACATTCGCGGCATTCAAGACCACCTACCAGGCGACACCTCTTCCGTTGCTTCCGCCGGCTATGCAACCGGCCATTCGGCGGCTGCCAGATGCATCACAGTGGGTCAATGTCCATACCCTCGGTGTTCTAGGCGATGGTCACAGTGACGATACGGCCGCGCTGCAAAAGGCGATCGACCATCATCGCGTACTCTACTTCCCGAGTGGCCGCTATCTGCTTCGGGACACTCTTACTCTGCGCCCAGACACCATCCTCATCGGTCTCCACCCAAGTACGACCCAGTTTGACCTGCCCGATGGAACGCCTGCTTTTCAGGGGCCCGGCACTCCCAAACCGCTCTTGCTTGCTCCTGCCGGAGGCACCAATATTATCGTTGGGCTGGGTATCTTTACTGGCGGGCTGAACAGCCGGGCCACGGGCCTGTTGTGGCACGCGGGCAGGGAATCCCTTGTCGACGATGTCCGCTTTCTGGGTGGCCACGGCACCAATGCGCCGGATGGCTCCCGGATAAATCCCTATAACAACACGCACACGGCCGATCCCGATTTGCATCGTCCGTGGGACTCGCAATACCCAAGCCTTTGGATCGATGGCGGCGGTGGAACCTTCGCCAACATCTGGACTCCCGACACCTTTGCTCAAGCCGGCATCCTGATCTCCAACACCACCGTCCCCGGCTTTGTGTACGAGTTGTCGAGCGAGCACCATATGCGTGCCGAAATCCAGATAAGGGATGCACACAATTGGCGGATCTACGCCCCTCAGACAGAAGAGGAGAGCGGCGAAAGCGGACATGCCTCATCGCTCGAAATCGATCGGTCGAGTAATATCACCATTGCCAACTATCACGGCTATCGCGTCACTCACATGGAAGAACCATTTCCTTACGCGGTGCGCGTGTCAGATTCCACCAACATTCACCTCCGCAATGTGCACGTCGACGCCAACTGTTCCATCGTCATCTGCGATGCCTCGGGCGCATGCCGTCAGTTGGTGCGTTCCAACAAAGTTCCGTTTGAAGATACGATCGTAGACCAGACACTGCACACGGTGGTTCGCGATCGCGAGTTCGCTTACTTCGATCTCTCCGACAATCAGGAAAAACCCGCGTCCCACCCCGCTTCAAGCTTCACTCAAATAGGCTCCCAGCCCGAACTACTGGCCACCGGCTTCTTCAACATCTCCGGAGCAGCCGTCAACTCCGCCGGCGACCTTTACTTTGTTGACGCGCATTTTCAGCGTATCTACAGGTGGCTGCCCGAGTCGCGGAATGCCGTTGTGGTTCGTGATGCCCCGCTCGATCCTGTCAATCTGGTCTTCGACAAATCCGACAACCTTGTGGTTCTCTCTTCCGGCGGCGAGGACCTCACAGCCTATGCCTTCCGGCCGGATGGCGCGGAACCGCAACTGACGCTTCTTCAACCCCAGCCCGCCAGCAACCACCCCGGACGGACGGCTGCGCTTCCGGTTGACTATTGGTTCAACGGGGACTTTGCCAATACGTTGTCAGCCACACAGCCCTACACCTACACCACTCTCGAGGAGATGTTCAGGAAGGGGCTCGGAGGCCGCAAAGCTCTCGAATTCGTCTCCCCGGATGGTAGCCTGTTCATTCCGACTGACCCTGCGCTTGTGCAAGGTGAAACCTACTTCGGCACCAAATGGGCGCCCGTTCTCGAGGCCTACGGCCTGGTGAAGGGAAATCCCGGCGAGACGTTCTATGGAACAAACGAGGCTGAACAACGGACCTATCGCGGAACACTCAATCCCGACGGCTCTCTTTCTAATATAGCCACCTTCGTCGAGCGGGGCGGAGAGAGCCTTGCTCAGGACGCCGAAGGGAAGGTCTATATCGCCGCCGGACAAGTCTTCGTTTACTCCCCTGAGGGCGAGCCACTAGGCACAATAACGACTCCAGAGCGCCCGCACGATATTCTCTTTGGTGGTCCGGACCATCGGACACTATATCTGCTCTCGGATCACTCTTTGTATTCTGTCCGCATTCGTCCTTAATTGGTGCAGACAACGTTGAACATGGGAAACGGTAAATCGCTGGAGATGACTGGCCTTGCCCTCAGAATGCGTATCTCTTAGCCGGACGTCGAATTCGACCTGAGTTAGCGATAGGGTGATGGTCCCAGCTTGGACCACGAAGCCTTCCTGGTTCATCGCCGTTCACGATAGGATGCTTCCGCCTGAGTATGAACAGGCGATTGCAAAGCACGTCCATGCGACGACGACTACGTTAAGCTCCGGTCACGTCCCCATGCTGTCCATGCCAAATGATGTAGCCGCCGTGATCGTCGACGCCGCCAATAAGACTCGTCAGCGATGATTTCATCGTGCGGCGCATTCTTCGGAATCGCCGCACGAGGCCGCTCAGTCTGGTGAGTTCCATGGATGACTTGCAATTGGCTTTGCTTCAAGCCACTGCAGGAGCGGCTTTGGTCGCGCTCACCTTGTTCAACTTTTCAATTGAGGCCGCATCCAGCCTCAACGCAGCCGCTGCCGCCAGGTCCGCGACATGCTTCTCGCTGGTCGCGCTCGCGATCGGCGCTGTAACGCCGGGCTGTGCGAGCAGCCACGCCAGCGCTACCCGAGCCGGGGTTGACGCAGCAGCCTTGGCGAGCTCATCCAGCACCGCGACCACGCTAAAGCCCCAGTCATTCATGTACTTCTTAACCATGCCCCCGCGTGCCGCCTTCTCGGCGTCCTGCGGGCTGCGGTATTTTCCCGTGAGGAACCCGGCCGCTAGCGAGAAATACGGAATCACGCCAACTTTGTACTCGGTGACCACCGGGAGGAGTTCGGCTTCAAACGGTTGCCGCTCCACCAGGTTGTAGTGTGGCTGGAGGGAGACATAGCTGGCCAGGGCGTTTTTCCGGCTCGTCTCGAGGGCCTCTTTCAGGCGCGCTCCGCTGTAGTTGGAGGCGCCGATAAACCGCACCTTTCCCTGTCGCACAAGCTCGCTGAAGGCCGCCAGCGTCTCTTCAAGCGGCGTCTCCTTGTCGTCCTGATGCGCCTGGTAGAGGTCGATGGTGTCCGTCTGCAGTCGCTCGAGCGAGGCCTCCACGGCTTGCCGTATATAGCCGGCTTTCAGGCCTTTCTTTCGGTCACCCAGGTCCATGCCTACCTTGGTCGCGAGAATCACGTCCTTGCGCTTGCCGGTCCGGGCAAACCACTTCCCAAGTATCGTCTCCGATTCGCCGCCCGTGTGCGCAGGCGCCCAGCGCGAGTACACGTCCGCCGTATCAATGAACCGCAGCCCCGCATCAAACGCAGCATCCAGCACCCGGAACGAGGCCGGTTCGTCCAGTGTCCAGCCAAATACATTTCCGCCAAGGCATATGGCTGGAACGTCCGGCCCCGCATTTCCCAGTTTGCGCATTTTCATGTTCAATTCTCCTCGCTTCATGGGATGCACCAGCACGGCGCAGGAATCAGGACATTTTGACGTCCTCTTTCGCTGTTGCTCCAGCGGCAAGAGACTCAGCCATCAGACTGTCAGGGATGCTCCGAGTCGTCCTCTTCCAGGTCCTCGTCGAGCGGCGGGTCAATGTTACCCTCCAAGATTGCGTCCGAATCGTCATCGGCGTCCGAATAGTCATTAGCTTCCGAATGAGGGCGGTGCCGCTTCATCACCGCACTTGTGTCGTCCCGGCCCGGAGCCACGCTCTCCCCGCCGCGGTCGTCCGCCATGGGGCCCACTTCAGTAAACGCTGCGATCTCCTCTTCGGCCACGTCGTCGTCCACTCGGCCCGGGCCGTCGCGAGCGTCGAACGGATCGCCATCCTGCACCAGGTCCAGCTCCAGTGCATCCAGTTCTTCGTCAGTGCCGGCATCCAGCGCGTCAAACTGTCGCCTCAGCTTGCGTTCGAGGACAAGGGGCTCCTCGTCATCGCCGCCGGTGATCGCCTCCAGCCGATCAATCTGATCCGCCGTGGCCACGTCGTCGCCATCCAACTCCGTCTGCTCTTTGCCATACAATGAGCTTTCGCTCAGGTCCACATCTGCTGTTCCGCTGCGGCCCTTATCGCCATGATTCGCCATTTTGTGTCCTCTCGGAGCCTGCTTTGATCCGTCCCGCTTCCATCGGCCCTGCTCTACACTTTGATGCGCCAAAGCCTCGAGCGGACATGTGCCCATGCCAATCGCAAGTAATCCCGCTTAAACCTTGCCGTTCAGAACGCGTTCGCTTCGGCCAAGTGCGAAAGATGAAGAGCTTTCCCAAGAAGAAGATTCAGGCGACTCAGTATCCATCGACGTCAATCACCGCCTGTGCGAACGCTTGTGGAGCTTCCTGAGGCAGGTTGTGCCCGATGCCGCCGGTTATGATCCTGCTTGCACATTTTCCGGTGAATCTCTGACGATAAGCTGCTGGGTCAGCGGGGTGTGGTGCGCCGTTGGCGTCGCCTTCCAGGGTGATGGTGGGCACGGTGACGGGAGGAAACTGAGCAAGTTGCTTTTCGAATTTGTCATACTGCGGTTCCCCTTCAGCCAATCCCATCCGAAACCGATAGTTGTGAATCACGATGGCGACGTGATCCAGATTGTCGAAGGAAGCGGCGGTGCGATCGAAGGTAGGATCGTCAAAATTCCATTTGGGCGAGGCGATCTGCCAAATGAGTTTCGCAAAATCGCGGCGGTATTTGTCGTAGCCGGCGCGGCCACGCTCAGTGGCGAAATAGAATTGGTACCACCATTGGAGTTCGGCCTTTGGCGGCAACGGCTCTTTGTTCACTTCGGCGCTGGAGATCAGGTAGCCACTCACGGAGACGAGCGCCTTGCAACGCTCGGGCCAGAGAATCGCGATGATATCCGCCGTCCTTCCTCCCCAATCAAAACCAGCGAGGACCGCCCTCTCGATCTTGAGCGCGTCCATGAGATTGATGATGTCAAGCGCTATCGCGTAGGGCTGGCCATTGCGAAAGGTTTCATCGGAAAGAAAGCGCGTAGATCCGTAACCGCGCAAATACGGGACGATGACCCTAAAGCCTTTCGCGGCCAACAACGGAACAACATCGACGTAGCTGTAGATGTCGTACGGCCAGCCCTGCAGAAGAATCACGGCAGGGCCATCTGCCGGGCCATCCTCTGCGTATCCGACATTGAGAAGACCAGCGTCGATCTGCTTCAGCGAGCGGAACGAGGTGTTCGTGCCCGGCTTGGTCGCCGGCGCTTCTCCTGCGGCTTCTGCGTTCGATGTTGGAAGAACACCTTCCGCAAAAATTGCGGGAGGTGTCAGCAAGGAGACTCCAGCCGACAGCCCCGCCAAGGTAAATTCACGACGTGAGGTTCGCATTGCTTCCGCTTTCTCCTTTGATGGCCTCCATCAATCAACTGTTGACCTGTGAGTCTGGCTACTTCTGTGACTTCATAAACCCGCGCACAAGCGCTGCAATCTCATCTGCTTTGGAGTCGAGGGCAAAGTGACCCGCATCGAGCACGTGGACTTGTGCGCCCGCCACGTCCTTCCGGTAGCGTTCCGGCTCGCCTAAATCGAACGACAGATCATGCTTGCCCCACAAGACCAGGAGCCTTGGCTGCGTCTTCTGCATCCACGCCTGCCACTTGGGGTAGGCGTTGACATTCGTGCGGTAGTCATAAAAGAGATCGCTTTGAATCTGCGCTTGCCCTGGAGCATTTAGAAATGCATATTCATCTGACCAAAGATCCGGGTCGTAGAGTTCGGTCTTGGGGTCGTCTCCAATGTGGCGCGTCTTTGTGGCTTCAAGCGACAGCAAATTACTGCGCAGCTTCTCTTCGTTGGTAGTCCGATCCGCCCAGAAGGCCCGTCGCGTAGTCCAATTCGCCCCAAGGCCCTCGTTGTGCGCCACTGCGTCCTGGACAATGAGGGAATCGACCCGTTCCGGATGCGTCAAAGTCATACGGAATCCGACGGGCCCGCCGTAATCCTGCATGTAGAGCGTGTAATGCGACATCCCAAGCGCCTCCGTGAATCCTTGCATCACTTTGGCAATGTGATCGAAGGTGTAATCGAATTCCTTCGGGTCGGGCCAATCACTATGCCCAAAGCCCGGATAATCCGGTGCAATCAGATGGTATCTGTCTGCGAGTCGCGTCAGCAGCGGCTGAAACATCCGCGATGACGAGGGAAGACCGTGCAGCAGGAGAATGACGGGAGCATCTTTCGGCCCCGCTTCCCGATAGAAGATGGAGAGCCCATCCACCTTCACTGTCCGATAAAATACCTGATGCTCCATGGGAATGTCCCTTTCTTCTGCTCCGGCAGGCGATTGAAACGACGCGACGACCGCAGACACCAACAAAGCGATGCATCAATCCTGCGCGCGCCTCCCTCGGGAGACGTAACCTGGGTTGAGGCATCGTACCCACTTCGCGACTGTCGACTTTGCCTCAGATATTCTCATTACTTCTGGCAAAGGTCGGAGCACGATGACCTCCTTCGCGCTAGTCGGTTGCCTCGAAGATTAAATCGAGTTCGATCGGCATTCCGAACGGAACACTGGCTACCCCAATCACGCTGCCATCAAAACAAGCCCCAACCACGCGGACAACCAATTTCCTAGGCATGCAGAGTTCAACGCATCTCGTATGGGTGGAAGATGTAGTCTTTTGCCTTCACGGCCTTGTGGCATGCGTTTCCGCAGTCTGAGAGGCTTTTTGGATCGGCGGCGAACTTGTTGGATGCGGCGTCATAATTGAACACCGCGTATCCCCACCCGCCGGTATTCGGAAATCTCTTGCTGTCCTTTTCCATCACAAAGGCCTGGCTGAAAACGTCAGGCACATCGACGGCGAATTGAGCCTCCGTGCTCTTCTTCTGCTTCCACTGGAGCTTCACAATCATGGAGCCCTCCGGGAAAGGCTGGCCATTGCCCGGAACGCCTGCCTCGTATGCCCCGATCATTTTCGGGTTGGCGACGATCACCTTGATTATCTCGTCTTGGTGGGCGGAAGAAGCGACAGGCCAGTCCTCGTATCCCCTGAAGTCGGAGAACGCGATCCCACTCGGCGAGATCAGTGAGTATTTATCCTGCGCGTTCGGCGAGCCGCTGTCCTGCGCGTAAACGGCCACGGCCACGAGGACGGCGAGCACTGTTACCACCACCACAAAGATCGTGAGCCCGGCGAGACGTTTCACCTCGGCCCGCGTCCCCAGCTCGTCTGCTTCCTGTTGTTGCGTGGTCGATTCCGTCGCTTTGCGTGACATGCTCTGCTCTCCTTCGCAAAAAGCCTTGCAGACAACATCAGCCTGCATCCCCAATGTTCGCGATTAGGCCAGACGCGAGAGCAGTGGGGCAATTGGACGAAGGTATTGGCTACACTTTCGTATCGGACGCGCAGGAGAATGCTTGTCTCGGTTGCTGGAATTTACAAAACCAATGAGGGAGCCGGTTTGACCGATACCAAAGTATTCGCCAATACCAACGTCCAATTGCTGAGCGTCTGTGCTTTTGTTCTGATTGCTTCTGTGAATCAAAATGTTCAGCATGTGCTCCTGGTTGCCGTGTCGACGTTGGCGACCTGCGTCTCCAGCGTGCAAATCTCCGCCGCAGCCCATGCGCAGGTTAAGTCCGGAGTGGACCGCCTCTATGTAATAGACTGCGGCGACGGCACTGGCCAGGACCAATCGCGTTGGACACCGGGAGCTAACATTGGCACGCCGGTGGCCTTTCCCGACCACTGCTACCTCATCCACCACACCCAGGGGTGGTTTTTGTGGGATACGGGTGTGGATGATGCAGTGGCCCGACTGCCCCATCACGAACTGGTGTTGCACGAGTGGGGGCCCGGTACTGGACCAATCTGGCGCAAACCCGTAACGCTCGCGGCTCAGCTCGAACAGATACACGTCAAGCCCTCCGACATCAAGCTGATGGCCGTGTCGCATTCTCACCCGGACCACGCGGGGAATGTCGAAATGTTTCCCAACACGCTGATGCTGGTGCAGAGAGTGGAGTACCGGTGGGCCGGAAGCCGGCAAGACACCGTCGCTTTCAACAAGAGGCATCCGGTGAAGCTTATCGACGGCGACTACGACATCTTTGGAGATGGAAGCCTCGTGCTACTCTCCACTCCGGGACACACGCCTGGCCACCAATCTTTGCTTGTAAGACTGCCCGTAACTGGACCGGCGATTCTCAGCGGAGACGTCGTTCATTTCCAAACAAGTTTCGACCATCGCTACGTCCCCGGTAATAACTGGAGCGAGCAGGCCTCGCTCCAATCAATGGACAAGATAGCCGCAATTATGAAGAAGGAACACGCGCAGCTCTGGATTAACCACGATCAGGCCCAAAGCGATCATCAAAAGAAGTTGCCTCAGTATTACGATTGATGAGCAGGCTAGGAGCTACCCGAAATGACTTATCGGTGCGGATATTGCCGGGTTCCCATTCATGGATCTTTCCGTCGCTGCCAGGGGCCCAGGAGCTTTCTTAGACTTTTCGGAGGGAAAGTATGTCGAGGAACGTGGCGGAAATCACGAACGAAGCAACGACCAAGCCAAACCCGCTTGATCTCATCCCGAGCGAAATGCCTTTCGATGTGCCTTATGGGCTTCCGATATCACTAGCGCAAGCCCAGGCGGTTATTCAGGCCGCCGTGGCAGAGGCGAACAAGCGGAATTGGAAAATGAACGTAGCCGTGACCGATTCCGGTGGCAACCTGGTTGCCTTCCAACGAATGGATGGCGCGATGCTCGCCTCCATTCAGATTGCAGAACACAAGGCTAGAGCGGCCGTGACCTTTCGGCGCCCAACGAAGGTCTTCGAAGATGGCATTCAGCTTTTGCATCTCAACTATTTACTCGCATTCGATGGAATGATTGCCTCACGAGGCGGCATTCCATTGATCGACCAAGGTGCGATCATCGGTGCGATCGGCAGTTCGGGAGGCACGGATTCCCAGGACGAAGTCGTGAGCGAGGCAGGTGCTGCCATAATTAACAATCTTGCGGCGGGGATCAAGTGATAAAGATAATATTAGAAACTGGATTGGCAGTTGGCAAGAAGGGAAGCAAAGGACCGAGTCAATGGAGCCACCGATAAACACGCCGGACTCACAGGGCCAGGCGTTTCCTGTTCTGACCCCAGCGCAGATAGATCGCATTCGGCCATACGGAATTGTGAAAACAGCTGGGGCCGGAGAGATCCTCTACGAGCCAGGCCAACTCGGGATCGCTTGCTTTGTTGTGCTCTCAGGGAAGATCGAGATCGTGATGACCCGGCTCCTCGGCAAGCACGTATTTGTGACGCTTGGTGTGGGAGGTTTCTCCGGGGAGATGGTCTTGATTTCCGGAGGCCGCTCTCTCGCGCGCGGGGCTGTTGCCGAGTCGGGAGAATTTCTTGAGGTCGGTGCAGAGGCCTTGCGCGCGCTCATTGCGAGAGATGCAGAGCTGAGCGATATCTTCATGCGTGCCTTTATCCAGCGTCGACTCACGCTGATTAACGAGGGCATGGGTAACGTGACTATCCTGGGATCGCGTTATTCAGCGAACACGCTGCGCCTACGCGAGTTTCTCACCCGCAATGCGCACCCGCATGCGTACATCGATCTTGACTCCGACGCGACTGCTCAAGAGCTGCTCGACCGATTTAACCTGAAGATCGACGAGATCCCCGTCGTGATTTGCAGCACCAAGGCCGTGCTGCGGAATCCCACTACGCAGCGATTGGCAGAATGCCTTGGATTGTCGGGCACAGCCGATGAATCGCGCCTCCGTGATGTCGTCATTGTAGGTGCCGGACCAGCGGGGCTGGCGGCGGCGGTTTACGCCGCATCAGAAGGCCTGGACGCCGTCGTGATCGAATCTGACTTTCCCGGTGGACAGGCCGGCTCGAGTTCCAAGATAGAAAACTATATCGGCTTCCCCACCGGCATCTCAGGTTTGGAACTCACGGGCCGCGCCGTTTTCCAGGCAGAAAAATTTGGCGCTCAGATGTTGGTGGGGCAGCGGGTAGTCAAATTCAGCTGCGATCAACGGCCGTATCAGCTCTCGCTCGAGAACGGCAACGTTCTGCAGGCTCGCAGCGTCGTCATCGCGGCCGGAGCGCAATACAACAAGCCGAACGTCGCCAACTTGAAACAGTTCGAAGGGAATGGAGTTTATTACGCCGCCACATTCATGGAATCGCAGCTTTGCGGGGGCGATGAGGTCATCGTCATCGGCGGCGGCAATTCGGCGGGCCAGGCAGCGATTTTTCTCGCAGAGACCGCACAGAAGGTCTATATGCTGGTTCGCGGAAAGACTCTTTCCGATACGATGTCGCGCTACCTGACGCAGAGGATCACCGAGCATCCGAAGATCCAGCTGCATTTGCAAGCTGATCTTCTTTCATTAGAGGGCGATTCACACTTGGAACGCGTCACCTGGCTCGATCGATCGTCGGGGGAGAAAACGACACGCGACATCCGGCACGTTTTCGTGATGGCAGGTGCGTCTCCGCGCAGCGAGTGGTTGCGTGGCTGTGTGGCCCTGGACCCGCAGGGGTTTGTTCTCACAGGTCGGGATTTGGATCCGGTTCTGGCGACCGCCCCGCAAAAATGGCCTCTGGGAAGACCGCCGCAGATGCTTGAGACGAGCCTCCCCGCAGTTTTCGCAGTCGGCGACATCCGCTCAGGAAACGTAAAGCGGGTCGCGTCTGCAGTCGGCGAAGGCGCGATCTCGATTCACCTAGTACATCGCGCCCTGGCTGAGATATAGCATCGGCGTGTAGCCTGCCAAATCAAATGGGTCAGGAGTCGCCGACGAGCGGGTGCAGATCATGCTCCGCGATTAGTATCCGGCTTCTTCACCCCTTGCGGGGGCTTCGAGAAAGGCAGCAGATGGGACTTGTACGGACCCTGATTGATTGTGACGAGGCATACGCTGAACCGGCACTCCCGCAGGAATTGAGGGGGCTGTACGACGGGGATCTGCACTTTCGCGCGTCACCTGCTGCGCGCCCGTTTGTCATCGCGAATTTTGTCTCCACTCTTGATGGGGTCGTCAGCTACGGCATCAAGGGTAAGTCCGGTGGCTCAGCCATCAGTGCTTGCGATTCTGCGGACCGGTTCATCATGGGCCTGTTGCGGGCCTCCGCAGATGCGATCCTCGTCGGCGCTGGAACCCTGCGCGACATAGGCGCGAAAAGCCTTTGGACTCCTGAATACGTCTACCCCGATGCGAAGCAACTATATGCGGAATACAGAATCAACGCGCAGCGTAAACCAGAGTATCCCCTGCTCGTCATCGTTAGCGGCAGCGGCCGACTGGAGTTGAACAGAGCGATTTTCCAAACGCCGGCCATGCGCACCGTGGTGATCACGACCTCGGCTGGTAGAGATGAACTCACCCGCCGAGGCGCTGCCGCTCCAGGCTCCGTTGAGATCCATGCGTTGGATTCGAGTAGCGGCAGCATCGCGCCGCAGGCGATCCTGCAGTTGCTGCAGTCGCAGTTTGGAGTTAAGACGGTTCTCCACGAGGGCGGCCCCACACTCTTCGGGCAATTTCTGGCGGCGGAAGCTGTCGACGAACTTTTTCTGACGCTGTCGCCCCAAATCGCCGGCCGAAAGGGCGATGCAACTCGACCGGCGATCTTGCAAGGAGTGGAGTTTGAACCGGATTCTGCGCCTTGGTTTCAGATGGTCAGCGCCAAGGAAAGGGCTGCGTATTTGTACCTGCGCTACAGGCGTCGGCGGAGCTGAATCCATCCGAATGCCAACCTTCTCGGCGCCGCTTTATCCTTGGCCGCCTTGCCAAGTCGCTGCCGGATGAACTTGCTCAAGATTCCGTTTTGGATGGACTACAAGCTTTGCTGCGGAGGTAGGCACCGCTACGGGTGACCGATCTCAAGAACGATCTTGCCGGGCTTGTGGGTTGCGCCTCCGAGCATGCGTTGCGCCTGGCACGCCTCAGAGAGCGGCAGAACTGAACCCAGGCGCGCTTTGATTCTTCCTGCGTCAAACAATGTTGTGATTGTCTGCAGGCGTGCGGTGGTCACCTCGGCATAGAAGAAAATGGCCCCTGCGGGCAGCGGCTGCGCGGAGACCGAAGTGATGAGTTTGCCTCCGGGTTTCAACGCAGCGACGCATCGTTGAAACATACTGCCTCCGACTGTGTCCAGGATGGCATCCACCTGCGGGAGGTCCTTCTCGAATGCGGGCCTACTCGAGTCGATGACGGATTTCACGCCAAACGAACGGAGCAGGGCTTCATCGTCGCGGTGGGCGATACCAACGACGTTTATCCTTGCGTCTACGGCCATTTGTACGGCGTAGGCCCCGACGTTCCCGGCGGCTCCGATGACCAATACCGTCTGTCCGCGCATTGCCTGTGCATACTGGAAGAGCATTTGCCAAGCGGTCACCGCTATAACGGGAGCCGACGCTGCTTCTACGTAATTCAGCGATTGCGGTTTGCGGGCTACCATCCCAGCTACGGCCACCGCGAACTCGGCCTGGGCGCCACAAAACTGCGGGTTGGTGACGCCATAGACTTCGTCGGCCGACGCGAAGTTGGTAACACCGGGACCGACCTTGTCGATGACGCCGGAGAGGTCTGAACCGAGGGTTAGTGGAGGTTGCGGGCTGACCTTGCTTTTGCCCTCGCGGATGATCGCGTCCCAGGGAGCGACGCCGGCGGCCATTACGCGCACGAGAACTTCGGTTGGGCCCGGCGACGGCACCGGCACATCCTCAACCGCTACGACATCGGGTGGCCCGAAGCAATGTATTCTGGCTGCTTTCACTGTTCATTCATTCTCATCGTGAGGATGCTTACACCCCC
The DNA here is from genome assembly GCA_963765025.1 of uncultured Acidobacteriaceae bacterium. Taxonomy (GTDB): domain Bacteria; phylum Acidobacteriota; class Terriglobia; order Terriglobales; family Acidobacteriaceae; genus Telmatobacter. The sequence goes on from CAVXVM010000004.1 coordinate 30,620, forward strand.
GGGAATCCAAACATCAACCAGGACTGATTGGCTACCCAATGCGGGTACAGCTCCGTCATCTGATCGAACAGATCCTGGTCGGACGTCGCGATTTTCCGCACCCGATCGAAGTCCTCAAGGTAGCGCTTGGTGTCCTGGATCGCGGAGGGAGAGTCGGGCGCGCCGGGCTTTTTGTGACCGGCGACAACGATCGTTGGCTTCAGCGCCGCTAGCCGGTCCAGGTCCGCAATCCAATTCCTTCGGCTCTCGGGGGTGGTGTCGCCCACGTACATGCGGCATTGGTTGTACACAACATCGCCGGCAACGATCAAGCCGATCGATGGAACGTAGAGAGACGTCGAATCGGGACTATCGGTGCGGCCCTGTTCGATGATGCGTATTTCGTGGCCCTCGAGTGTAAACGTGCTTTGCTCATACGGCTCAGGCGAAACCAACTTGGTGGGCACTTGCCCAGGAAAGAGCCGGCGGGCCAACCGTTCCACCGGAGGAGTGAAAGACATCTGCATGGCGTTTACCGTCTTGGGCGTTGCGATCGCCCGAGCGCCCGGGAATCGGTTGAGCAGAATACTCAGTCCGTAGAAGTGGTCGAAATGAGCGTGCGTTATATAGATCGTCTCCAGGTTGCGGTTGTGCAGAGCGACCCAATCCGCGAGAGCCTCGGCCTCAGCCACTGTCCCCATTGCGTCCACCAGCACCGCGTCGTACTCGCCGAAAATCAAAGTCGACGTGATCGGGTCAAAGCCGAACGCTTCGCCGAAGGGCCTCGGCCGCTCGCCGACCATCGTCTTTCCCGGGGCCGTAAAAACGTTCACACTAAGCGTGCTTAGCGCCACAGTTGCGCTCACGCGGGTGGTCTCTTTCAGTCCATTTGTGCTGGCCATTTGGTACTCCTTTCGATGTGAGAGCGGTTGAGTGCTTAACGCAACATTCGCAGAAGCACAACGGCGAATCCATTGGACGAACGTATCGATCAAGACGAAAGTACCGGCTCTACACGGCACCCCGGAAGGACGCAAGAGAAGATCCGCAACTGTTCAAATCCGAATCCGAGCCGGGCCTAGCGCTAACCGTACTTGAGACCGGTGCTCTGTCCGACCTCGATAATGTAGCCGTCAGGATCGCGGATGTAGCAGCGGATCTCGCCGTATTTAGGTATTGGCGGTGTGATGAACTCGGCTCCCCGACTTTTCCATAAGTCATAACACGCCTGAATATCCGCAACTCGGAAATTCAGAAAGCTGTTGATGTGATTCGGGTCGGGGACGCTGAGCGTTACAGTCGGCTTGTCGGGCGTGGGCCCGCCCCCAACATTCAGAATCATCCAGATATTCGCGAGCTGAAGGTACGCAGGAGCGTTGCCGTCACCAAGGCTCAAAATGTGAGCGCCGAAGACCTTTTCGTAGTAGTGAGCCGACCGGTCGATGTCGGCTACGGTGAGAAAATGTGCGACGCTCAACCCCTCGCGCGGGGGCATCTCATAGGTTTTCTGTTCCACTTGTACCGCGCTCATGGATAGCTCCTTTCGATACGGTGCCCATTACAAATACGGTGTCCTGGGACCCGCTTCCACTCATCAAAAATCGATCGACGCCGGCTAGTGCAGAAACGATTCCCAATCGGCTGGAACTCTCCTTGCCGGTCCAGGTACTGATTGGTCCTCGGGATGCGCGTGCGGCGGAAGCAACGCCACACCTCGAATCATTGCCTGCTTTTCGTAATCGAAAAACCAATCCTCACCCGGCTCGAAGCTGGCGATGATCGGATGTCCAGTCTCTGCCGCATGCCTCGACGCATGCTGGCTCGGAGAACTGTCACAGCATCCGATGTGCCCGCATTCCACACACCGCCGGAGATGAAACCACCAGCCACTCGGCGATGCCAGACATTCCACGCACCCATTGCCACTCGGCTTTGAAGAGGGGTTGATTCCGCGCTTATTGTTCGTCATTTCGACTCTTCCTTCAGACGTTGCAAATCCGGCGAACCGTTCAAGGCACCAGCAAGATCTTTCCGATGCCACCCTTTTCAGCCAGTGCGTGAGCGTTGGCCGCTTCACTCAGCGGCAGTCTCAGGCTGATCGGGATGGTCAGCTTGCCATCCCTCACCGCTTCAGCCATGAATTGAAGTGTGCCTCTGTCGAAGTGCGAGAAGACCGGCGCCACCTTCACCGATGGGTACTTCGCCGCGTTCTGCGGCGCTCCTGCGACCGAAGCAAACACTCCTCCCGGTTTGACCTTGGCGATCAGCTTCTCCGCGAGTTTCCCGCCGACCGTATCCGCAACCGCATCGAGAGGCGCAAGATTCGCAATCGCGGCATCGTCGTCAGTCGCGACGAGCTGATCTGCGCCGATGCTTTTCGCCTTATCCATCTGTCTTGTCAAGACTCCTGCAATCACGGTCGCTCCGAGATGCTTCGCAGTGAACACCGCGGAACGCCCCACATTTCCAACTGCGCCTACGACCATCACCGTCTGGCCCGCTTTGACTCCCGTCGCTGAAGCCAGCTGGTTGCCGGTAACCGTCACCAGCGGCAGCGCCGCCGCCTCGACTAAATCCAGACCCTCGGGAATGTCGGCGAGAACCTCCGCTTTCACCACGCAGAGCTCCGCGTACGTGTTGTCCGCCATTGCGAACACCCGGTTGCCTTCAGAAAAGTCTTCAACTCCTGGTCCAACCTTCACCACGGTCCCCGACATGTCGACCCCTATCAGGCTCGGGAACTGCATGGGATAAAAATCCCTCGTTAATCCAGCACGCCGCTTGTAGTCGATCGGATTCACGCTTGCGGCGGCGATCCGCACCAGCACTTCGCCCCGACCGGGAACCAGATCAGGGTACTCCTCATACTTCAGCACTTCAGGACCGCCATATTCATGGACGACAATTGCTTTCATTACTTATCTCCAACGTCGATATGCATTCGTGAACAATTGAATAATAAATGCGATTCGAAGCGCTATCGCGTCTCGGACGGCTCCTCGCGTCCACCATCTTTCATATTCGCTTCCTCTTCGAGAAATCTCAAAGAGTGCGACACCCCGGTCCTTCGCTGTCAGCTAACAGGCTCATGCCCACGCTCTCGTTACCGGCTATTAGGCCAGATTCGCGCCGAAGAATCTATTGGACGATAGTATCGGTCGACGCCTTCGCGGTCGATGCAGCGGTAAGGCCATGGACCTATCGGGCCGCCGTGCTACGGCTGATTGGAGTCCTGGATGATTCGTTAAACTCCTGTGAAAAGTCGCCATTCCCAATTGACTGAACATCGGATCAATTCTATGTTCACAACCATGGATGACCAGGATTTTGACCAGTTACTTAGCTCCTACAGGCAGGCCGTTGACGCCTGGGTTGGTGCAATTCGCGAAGAGGAATCGCTCGCCACAGAGGACCACTCCATGGTTCAGATGGAGAAGTGGGATGACGCCGGCTTCAAACTTCACGATGCGGAACTTACGGCGAAGAAGGCGCGTGACGCATACAAGAATGCCTTTCGAAAAAATAACTACGGCTTCTAGCGTCTGTCTCTGTTGAAATGAGCGGTGGGGTTCGAGGAACGCTCGGACCCCACACTCACAATGCGTTCAGCGGGTCGCCGCTTGCATGGCCGGTTCGAGAACGTGATCGGTCATCTGGGTTGGTTTCGACGTATTCAAAATCTCTCTCGCCTTGGCCGCCTCGGCAGCGGTCCCATGAGCGACCACCACGTACTTGCCGGCTTTTACGGCGGCCTCGTACTCGACGATGCTGTTTTTTGGTATCCCAATGCTATAGAGGCCTGCGCCGAGAGCGCTCAAACCGCCAACGAGCACCGCGTTCTCCAGTCCGGCCACGATCCAGGTCACCAACGGGCCGCCGACCAGCACGGGGCCTATCGCAGGCACCCAAAAGAATGCGGCGCCAAAGAGCAAGCCCCAGAACCCGCCCCAGAAAGCGCCCCACTTGCCCCAATACTTCATGCGGTCTCCCGCGTTGTAGTAGCCCACAACATTTTCCTCCGTGTGGTAATCCTTTCCCACGACGGATAGCTTCTTCATGTCGAAGCCTGCCTTCTGAAGTTCCTTCACCGCTGCTTCCGCTCCAGAGTGGTTCTCATAGACTGCGATTACCGCGTTTGTTCCCGTCATATCTCATCTCCTGTTCAAGTGTGGTTTTTGCTTGAGACTTTCCGTTTTCCGTTGCCTTTTCCGTTGGTCGAATACGTGACCAGCGGATTCTTAACGTTCCATTCGGCGCTCGCGGGTCGCAGCGCCTTTGGCGGCAGCCTCTTCTCGATTCTTTTGGGGATGAACGCCAAGCTCGCGCCACGACGTTTCTGAGAGGTTGATGTCGTAGTACTTTGCGGCCTTCTCGATATTCGCGAACGCCAAGGCACGGTCAGCGTCGGAGACGTCGATCACTTGATCGAATCGCGCAACCGCATTACGGACATGTCGCGCGTCGGTCAGCGGCTCCTTGCGCTGCTTTGGAAACGCATAAACGCTGTCGGGCAAGTCGCTCTGCATCGTCAGCTTTCCGTGTTTCTCATGAGGTTTCCATGTCGCTTCCGGCATGTCTTTGCCCTCCTCGTTCATCAATGGCAGGCGCATCGCTACCTGCACAACTGGGATTCAGCCACAGGTGGCGGTCAGAATCCATTGGACAAAGGTATTGACCAATACCTCAGTATCGGGGTCCTGTGGTCGGTTTCGGACGCAATCCCGCACCCATATCCCCGATCCAAGATTTGTCGGTAATCGATACGTTCGTCCAATAGATTTGCCACCGTGATTCTGGCTTAATCGACACTGGGCTGAGCGTGGATGTGCAGTCGCCTAGACGGTGACTGGCCAGAGAATCGGGAGGGAAAATGGCGACTCCGGGTGCGTTCGTGAGCAGTAGGCCGGCCAGCAACGCTTTGGGCGGAACAGTCGACATGAAGCTTGAGGCGATCGTCATTTCTGTGGCGGACGTAAACCGCTCCAAGGAGTTCTACACCAGGCTTGGCTGGCGGCTCGACGCGGATTTCCCATTTGGGAATGGGTTTCGCGTGGTCCAGTTCACGCCTCCGGGCTCGGGATGCTCTGTTCAGTTTGGTTCGAAGATCACGTCCGCGGATCCAGGTTCGGCCCACGGCCTCTACCTGATCGTCTCCGACGCCGAGGCAGCGCGAAGAGATCTTGTCGCGCGCGGTGTTGAGATCAGTGAGGTGTTCCATCCCGGAACGCCAGGCGCACAGTTTCTGAACGACGGCAGCGGACGGATCGGCGGGCCCGCACCCGGGCATGCCACCTACGCCTCTTTTGCCACGTTTTTTGATCCTGACGGCAATGGATGGCTCCTTCAGGAAGTCACAACACGCCTGCCTGGCCGAGGGCTTGGATCTTTGGATGTGGCGACGCTAACCGAGCTCCTGCAGGAGGCCGAGAAGCATCACAGCGAATACGAACCCACCGCCCCAAAGCACAACTGGCCGGACTGGTACGCCGCCTACATCGTCGCGCGCCAGGACGGCAAGACGCCCGAAGAAGCAGCCCAGGATGGAAAAATTCACGTCGAAGGAGCACGATGACCACCCCCGTAAAGCACTTTGACGCGATCATTATCGGCACAGGCCAGGCAGGCCCGCCGCTCGCGGCCCGGTTTGCAAGTGCCGGCAAAACCGTCGCTATTATCGAGCGGGGTAAATTTGGCGGCACGTGCGTGAACACAGGATGCACCCCAACCAAGACGCTTGTGGCAAGTGCCCATGCGATCCATGTTGCTCGCCGGGGAGCGGAGTTTGGATTCACCACTGGGGATGTACAGGTAGACATCAAGAGGGTGAAGGCGCGCAAGGATGAAGCCAGCGAGAGATCAAGCAAGGGAGTGGAGCAGTGGCTCAGAGGAACGGCAAATTGTACTGTCATTCAGGGTCATGCCCGCTTTCAGTCGTCGAACACCGTCGTAGTGAATAATGAAGTGTTGCAAGCCGGCAAGATCTATGTCAATGTTGGCGCACGGGCTTCGATTCCCGACATGCCCGGGATTCATGACGTCCCATTTCTCACCAACTCCTCCCTCATGGACATCGATGTTCTGCCCGGACATTTCATCATTGTCGGCGGAAGTTATGTTGGGTTGGAGTTTGCCCAGATCTATCGCCGCTTGGGGAGCGAAGTAACGATTGTGGAGATGGGGCCGCGCCTCATTGGGCGAGAGGACGAAGACGTCTCCCAGGCCGTGCGCGACATCCTCGAGGCTGAGGGTATACACGTCCGGTTGAATGCGAAATGCATCTCGCTGGCGAGACACCAGAGCGGTGTGGCCGTCGGCCTCTCCTGCGAGGAAGGTCCGCCAGAGGTAGTGGGCACCCATGTTCTCCTGGCCGTGGGGCGTACTCCCAACACGAGCGACTTGGGACTGGACCGTGCGGGGGTTACTACTGACCATCGCGGCTATATCACAGTAGACGATCAGCTGCAAACGAGCGTGCCCGGCATCTGGGCTTTGGGCGACTGCAACGGACGCGGCGCCTTTACGCACACTTCCTACAACGACTACGAGATTGTTGCGGACAATCTTTTTAACGCTCACCATCGCCGGGTTTCCGACCGGATCCAGGCCTATGCGCTGTATATTGACCCGCCCCTGGGACGATGTGGCATGACGGACGCAGAGATACGGAAATCCGCGCGCAGTACTCTCGTTGCGAAATTCCCGATGAGTCAAGTGAGCCGCGCATACGAAAGGGCCGAGACTCAAGGTTTCATCAAAATCTGCGTTGATGCAGAAACAAAACAAATCCTGGGCGCCGCGATTCTCGGAGTCGGCGGAGACGAAGTGATTCACGCTCTGCTGGACGTGATGTATGCCAAGGCGCCTTACACGGTCATCGAGCGCGCCATGCACATTCATCCCACGGTCTCGGAATATCTTCCCATCATCCTCGAAAAACTGGAGCCATTTACGTAAGCGGACCGCGCGCGGCAGCAGCATCGATCATGCCCCGGCACTTCTGGAAATGATACCAATGTATCGCCAATACCATCGTCCAATTGCCCGGCTATGACGCCTCTGTTTTCATCCGTTCAGCACAGGCGAATCAATCCGCGAGCGGGAACCGCAACTCCCTTGGGAGGGCAACGTGGCTCAGGCAAGTGCTACCGCAACACGAAGTCAGGAAGGGGTAAAGTCGGCTGTCGACAGCAAGGCTGGGAGCGACGCATGCGTTACCGCCATCCGTTCCAAATACAAGACCGGAGTCCGTCTGGCAGCATGAAAGGAATCGTGTAAATGGCAACCTGTCTTCAGACGGTTGGATTTGAGCCTCGCACAAGCGTGGATGCACGCGAGGCACTGGCTTGCGAAGTCCAGAGCGGCTTGATCGCAGGACCGCGCTCGCTTTCACCCTGGATGTTCTACGATGCAGAGGGATCGCGCCTTTTTGAGCGCATCACGACTCTTCTGGAGTATTATCCAACCCGCACCGAGAGAGCCATTTTGGCGGGGCACGCGGATGCGATCATTGCTCGAACTCAACGCGGGAAATCTCTGCCACTGCGCATCGTTGAGCTGGGCGCCGGTACCGCTTCGAAGACCCGCGTTCTGCTCGAAGCGGCTTTGCGACTCTCAGACGACGTTGTTTACGTGCCAGTCGATGTCTGCTCAAACGCCCTTGAGACGGCGTGTGACAACATTGCATGTGCATTACCTGATGTGCGTCTGCAGCCCATCGTCAGAAACTACGTAACTCACCCGCTTGAACTCGATCCATTCGACGGCACCACTCTCGCGCTCTACATCGGCACAAGCATCGGCAACTTTTCTCCTGAAGATGCGCGTCTCATCCTGCAGGATCTGCGAGCCCAGCTGCAAACTGGCGACGCACTCTTGCTCGGCACTGACATGGTGAAAGATGTGGGCACTCTGTTGGCGGCCTATGACGATGGCGGCGGAGTCACCGCGGCGTTCAACCTGAACATTCTGCATCGACTGAATAGGGAACTCGGGGCGAACTTTGACACTGCATGCTTTCGTCATCGCGTGATTTGGAATTCAAATGAATCTCGAATCGAAATGCACCTTGAGAGCGCCCGAGAGCAGGATGTGAGTATCGAGTACGCGAATCTTGACATTCATTTCATGCCGCGCGAAACCATTCACACCGAGAATAGCTACAAGTTCACTGATCGGGCCGTCCAGAGACTTCTTGATCAGGCCGGCTATGAAATTGAATGGGCATGGAAGGACAGTCGCGACTGGTACGCCGTGACGCTCGCATTTGTTCGGTAGCGCTGTAGTGGTGGCCCGGATAGCGGCGGTCTCGCCCTGACGGTTGGATTCGGCATCCAGTTCCAAGACGAAAGGTAGCGCATGTCGAACAGCAAAACAGCAATCGTGACTGGTGCTTCCGGCGGCATTGGCGCTGCATTGGTTGAAGGATTTCTGGAGCAAGGGTATAACGTTGTCGCGACCTCTCGTCATGCAAGTCAGAAGTTGACAGCCTCGAGTCGGTTGGTTCTCGTCGATGGCGATATCGCCAATCAGCAATCGGCCGCTCGGACAGTCGAAGCAGCAGTAAGCAACTTCGGAACCATCGATGTCCTGGTAAACAACGCCGGCATCTTTCTGACGAGACCCTTCATTGAATTCACGCTCGAGGAGTTCAATACCCTCGTCTCCACGAATCTGCTCGGGTTCTTCCTGATCACTCAGCTCACGGTAAGAGAGATGTTGAAGCGGAGGTCAGGATGCGTCATTACCATCAGCGCGGCGCTTGCCGATCGACCGATAGCTGGCGAGAATGGTTCAATTTCGATGATGACCAAGGGTGGGTTGAACGCCGCAACAGAAAATCTCGCGGTCGAATATGCCAATGACGGCATCCGTTTCAATGCCGTAGCGCCTGGCGAGGTAGATACGCCGATGCATCGAAATGGGCCTAATGATTCGACGTTGCAGCTGTCTATGAAGAAAGCGACAGTGAAGGATATTGCCGACGCCGTCCTCTACCTGGCCGAAGCCGGTCATGTGAGCGGAGAGATACTCCACGTGGACGGAGGCGCACCTGCTCGCCGCTGGTGAAGCAGAAAAGTAATCGAATCGCACGCTGGACTCGGACGAGGTAAAAATGCCGCAATTGCTTTCAGTAAACGTCGGCCTTCCACGCGATGTGACGTGGGACGGGAAGACTGTACGTACCGCGATATGGAAGAGTCCTGTCCATGGGCGGCAGATGGTGCGCAAGCTCAATGTCGTAGGCGACGGTCAGGCCGATCTAGAGGGTCATGGAGGGGAGCAGCGCGCCGTATTCGTCTACCAGATGGATTCTTACCACTACTGGGAGAAGTTTTTGGGCCGTAACGATTTTGCTTTCGGCCAGTTCGGAGAGAACTTCACCGTGGACGGTCTGGCTGACAACGAGGTCTGCATCGGCGATCGATACCGCATTGGTGGCGCCGAGTTTGAGGTGACGCAGCCGCGCGTGACGTGCTACCGCGTCGGCATCCGCATGAATGAACCCCGCATGCCGGCGCTTCTCGTAGCACATCACAGGCCAGGATTCTACCTTCGCGTGTTGCAGGAGGGAGAAGTTGGTGCGGGCGACGATATTACAAAAAGCGCTGATGGCCCGGAGCGAATCAGTGTGTCCGATGCTGATGCCCTGCTTTATTTGCCAGGGCACACCAGCGAGCAATTGCAACGGGTACTAAGGATTCCCGCGTTGAGCGAAGGTTGGCAAAAGTCGTTCCAGGCAATGCTTCAACAGGATCTGAGTTCCAAAACCGCAGCAGGGAATCCGGGGCTCGCCTTTGAGGAGCAAGCGCCGGCATGGCCGGGATTTCGGCAGATGCGCATCGCCAGCATTCATAAGGAAAGCGACAGTGTAACGTCCTTCCTCCTGACGCCGATCAACGGGCAAAATCTTCCTCTCTTTCAGGCAGGCCAGTTTGTAGTTGTGCGGTTGCTCGTCGATGCGGGCAAGCCGCCCGTTCTGCGCAGTTATTCGCTGTCTGATCTGCCCGATGTTGATCATTTCCGAATCAGCGTGAAGAGTGAATTGAACGGAATTGGAAGTTCCTTCCTTGATAACCATTGCCAGGTCGGCGATGTGTTGGATGTGAGTGCGCCGCGAGGTAACTTTACTTTGCGTTTCGGCGAGAATCCTCTTGTCCTGCTGAGCGCTGGAGTAGGCGCAACGCCCGTGATGTCGATGCTGCACGCACTCGCTGCTGAAAGATCGCAACGGGAGATCTGGTGGATCTATGGAGCGCGCAATCGCGTCGACCATCCATTTGCGGATGAAGCGCGCTCACTGCTGAAACAGCTCTCTCGCGGACGAGGATACATCGTGTACAGCAGGCCGGCGGCAACCGACCAGGTTGGCACAGACTTTGATGCTCCGGGGCATGTTGACACGGCGTTGCTGGAGAGAATCGGCGTGGCCCGGGGCAGTGACTTTTATCTGTGTGGCCCCACCTCATTCATGAAGGGTATGCGCGATGGGCTGCGAGACTGGGGTGTACCAACCGGGAATGTACACACGGAGATATTCGGCGCTCTCGAGGGGATTACCCCCGGCATGGCGCAGGCTGCTCAGATACCTCATCAGCCAGAAGGGCCGGCTGGATCTGGCCCTCCAGTCACATTCGTACGCAGCGGCATCACCGCGGCCTGGGATCCGAAGTTAGCCAGCTTGCTTGAACTTGCCGAGGCATGCGACGTCCCGGTCAGATGGTCATGCCGGACTGGTGTCTGTCATACCTGCTTGACTGGTCTGGTTGGTGGATCGGTTTCCTATAACCCTGAACCGCTGGAGAGACCAACTCCCGGCAATGTGCTGGTCTGCTGTTCACGGCCCGATGCAGGTGTCGTTCTGGATCTTTGAGAGAAACAAAAGGAGTCCAATTATGCGTTCCGATATTATGCCGGGTGGTATCTTTCCCGACTATGAACTACCCGATCACACAGGCCAAATGCGCAAGCTTAGCGCGATCCAGGGAGAGGACCCACTCATCCTGACGCTCGCGCGCGGTCACTATTGCCCAAAGGAGCACCAGCAGCATTTGGAGCTCGCCGCGTTCTACCCGCGGATTGCGGTGGCTTACACGCAGATCGTCACGATAGCCACAGACGATCACCATACCCTCCAGGAGTTTCGCGCGTCAGTGGGAGCGCAGTGGACCTTCCTTTCGGACCCCGAACGAACAATTCAGAAGGATCTCGACATCCAGGAATACACCGACCCTGAGCATAATCCCATGATCCCGCATACGCTCGTGCTCAAGCCGGGCCTCGTGATTCACAGCGTCTATAACGGCTACTGGTTCTGGGGCCGTCCGTCGATCGCCGATCTTTGGCGCGATTTGCGTACCGTGACGAGCGAAGTTCGCCCGGACTGGGACCTTAGCGCACCAGGGCTCCGCGAGGCATGGAACGCCGGCGACCTATCGCGATTTCACGGATGGAACAAGAAAGCGAAGAGCGCCCCGGTTGGGTTGAAAGAAAAAAGCTGATTCGCAAAGTTAAGATTGCCTCTCTGAAGCCCAGAAATATTGAATTTCCGGGTCTAAGCGAGGCAGAAGAGGGTTAAGCAGCATTCTTTCGGTGGATCAATGGCTTCTGCATCAAAGCTTTCAGCGCGGTCGAATACAAATCGGGACCTTCGACGGCTTGTGCGTGCGGAGCTTCCCGTCGACACGGTGGCGCTCGCGCGGTATTTGATTGGCAAGGTCATTGTTCATGACACGGCGGACGGCAGGCTAAGCGGACGCATCGTAGAAACTGAAGCCTATCCGGTCGGTGATGCAGCTAGTCATGCGTTCCGAGGGCGGACGCCACGGAATAGCGTCCTTTACCTTGAACGGGGACATGCCTACGTCTATCTCGCCTACGGGGTTTCGTACTTGTTGAATGTGTCGAGCGAGAAGGCTGGAATTGGTGCAGGAGTCTTGTTGCGGTCCATTGAGCCACTTGACGGTATCGAGCTGATGAACAACACGCATCCAAGGAGGCAGTGGGCCGACATCGGTAAGGGGCCGGGACGATTGGCGAAGGCATTGAAGGTCGACCTCAGGCAGGATGGATTGGACCTTTGCAATCCAGGCTCTCCGCTCTGGCTGGCTGAATCGACGCGCAAGGTTGGCGCGATTGGTAAAAGTGTCCGCATCGGCCTGACTCAGGCAGCGGACCGCATCTTTCGTTTTTATGAACGCGGCAATGAACACATAAGCGGCCCAAAGAGATTGCTGAGGGCATGACCAATGGCGAAGCAGTGAGCGGGGCTTAGGGTGGCTGACACGATAAGGCGGAGAATCAGGTCAATGACGACACCAGCGACAACGCAGAACCCGACGAGCGGCCTTGGGCCAGCGACTGCGGTAGGTGATGTTGAAGCGGGGAGCCCGCTGCCGATTGGAGGTACACATCAACAAGGCGAAGGAGTCAATTTCGTTCTATTCAGCCGTCACGCGACTGGTGTTCACTTGGAGCTTTACCAACATCCTGACGATTCATCTCCGACGAGGATCATTGATTTGGACCCGATACGTAACCGGACTGGTGACGTCTGGCACGTTTGGGTGCGGGGCATTCGTCCGGGGCAACTCTATGGTTATCGCATCGATGGGCCCTATCAACCGGAAGAAGGCCATCGCTTCAACCCGCGCAGATTGCTTTTGGATCCATATGCAAGAGCGATTGCCGGAGTTAAAGATTGGGATTTTATAGCCGCCCGCGGCTACGACTCCTCAAGCAGACTGGCTGACTTGAGCATTTCGACGATTGATAATGCCGGCACCACACCGAAATGCATCATTACTCGCGACGATTTCGACTGGGGCCTGGATTCTCCTCCTAGCCATTCCGCCTCTGACACTGTCATCTACGAGACGCATGTTCGCGGTTTCACAATCCATCCCAGTTCCAAGGTAGCGCATCCGGGAACCTTCGCCGCACTGATCGAAAAGATCCCCTATCTCCAGGACCTCGGCGTGACAGCCATTGAGCTCATGCCAGTTCTCGAGTTTAACGAGAACGAGTTGCAACTGCTCAATCCAACAACCGGGGAGAAGCTCAAGAACTACTGGGGCTACAATCCTGTTGGCTTCTTTGCCCCAAAGCAGTCCTACAGCTTTCAGGGACCGCGGTGGCGGCAGACCGTCGAGTTTCGGGAAATGGTGAAGGCCTTTCACAACGCCGGCATTGAAGTGATCCTGGACATCGTCTTGAACCACACCGCTGAGAACGATGAACTGGGACCCACGATCTGCATGCGCGGCATCGAAAACTCAATCTATTACATGTTGCAGGACAACCAACTCCGGTACTACAAGGATTTTACGGGCGTAGGCAATACGCTCAACGCCAACCACCCGGTCGTAAGAGAGCACGTCACGAGTGTGCTTCGTTACTGGGTCATGCACATGCACGTTGACGGATTTCGCTTCGATCTTGCCTCCGTCCTGGGCCGGGACGAGCATGGGAATATTTTGCGCGATGCACCGCTCCTCGATGGTATTGCCGAGGATCCCATACTGCGCAACGTAAAGATTATCGCGGAAGCGTGGGACGCAGGCGGCGCCTATCAAGTGGGAGATTTTTCAACGGTGCGTTGGACGGAATGGAATGGCCGTTTCCGTGACGATGTACGCCGCTTCTGGATTGGCGACGAAGGCATGATGGGATCGTTTGCGAGCCGCATCTGCGGAAGCTCGGATTTGTACCGAAACTCGGGCAAGGGCCCCGCATGCAGCGTCAACTTCATCACTTGTCACGACGGCTTCACACTGAACGACCTGGTCAGCTACAACGAGAAGCACAACTACGAGAATGGCGAGCTCGGTCGCGATGGAACCGATGCCCATTACAGCGACAACTGCGGTGTGGAAGGGCCGAGCCAGGATCCCGATGTCGAGCGCATGCGCAACCGTCTGATCAAGAATTTCCTGTTAACCCTGTTTATCTCTCGCGGTGTTCCCATGTTGCTCGGCGGCGATGAATTTCGCCGAACCCAGCGAGGGAATAACAATGCCTATTGCCAGGATAACGAGGTGAGCTGGTTCGACTGGAGCCTGCTGGAAATGCACAAAGAGATCCAGCGCTTCACGCGCGGAATGATCGCCTTTCGCCGAGCCCATCCCGTCTTGCGAAAAGATGCGTTCTACGCGGATGCAGATATCAAATGGTTCGCGCCCAATGGCGCCACACCCAACTGGGCGGACCAGCAGCAGAAATCCGTTGCGTGTTTGATTCCTGGATTGACAGAACCTGATTTGTTCCTCCTGTTTAACGCCGACACAAAATCAGTCGAATTTTCCATTCCCGCCCTGCCCACCGGGAAGATGTGGCGGTTAGCGGTCGACACATCTCGAGTCTCGCCTGACGATCTTGCCGACTTCGGAAAAGAGCCTCCGCTGCACGACCGAATAGGGTTTCGGCTCGAAGCTCGATCGAGCGCGATTCTCCTCACAGACAACGGCGAGGTGGCGCATGACAATTAGTCCCGCCGCCGGAAAGCCGGCTGATCCATCAATTCTTGTCAACGTTCCGAAGCTGATCACGGCCTACTACGAGTTGCGACCCGATCCGACTGTTCCGGCACAGCGGGTCGCCTTCGGTACATCGGGCCATCGCGGATCTGCATTTGACGTAGCGTTCAACGAGGATCACATCCTGGCAATCACGCAGGCAATCTGTGATTACCGCAAACTCCAGAGCATTGATGGTCCTTTGTTTCTAGGGATCGACACCCACGCTCTCTCTGAGCCTGCATTTGCAAGCGCGATGGAAGTACTTGCCGCAAACGGGATCGAAGTCATGCTCTCTGAAGGCACACCGTACACTCCAACCCCCGCCGTCTCCCACGCGATTCTGGTTTACAACCGCGGACGGAACTCAGGTCTCGCCGACGGCATCGTCATCACGCCATCACACAACCCTCCCGATGACGGGGGCTTCAAATACGACCCGCCGCATGGTGGGCCCGCGAATTCAAGCGTCACTTCCTGGATCGAATCGAAAGCCAACGATTTTCTCGAGCGCGGCCTCAACGGTGTCAAGCGCATACAGCTTGTCGCGGCACTGCATGCGGCTACCACGTACAAACATGACTTTTTGAGCAACTATGTCAGCGATCTCAACGGTGTTGTCGACATGAACGCGGTGCGCGACGCCAAGCTCAAGCTGGGCGTGGATCCTCTCGGGGGAGCGGGCATCGATTATTGGCCGCGGATTGCCGAGCAATACGGGCTCGATCTCACGATCGTCAACAAAGGTGTAGATCCGACATTTCGCTTTATGACCGTGGATTGGGACGGGAAGATTCGTATGGACCCCTCCTCGCCTTATGCGATGCAGAGGCTGATCGCATTGAAAGACGAGTTCGATATTGCCTTTGCCAGCGATACCGATCACGACCGCCATGGGATCGTGACCAAAGGGAGCGGGTTGCTGCCCCCGAACCACTACCTCTCGGTATGCGTCAGCTACCTGTTCGCGAACCGTGCCAATTGGCGTAAAGACGTCGCGGTAGGCAAGACCGTAGTCAGCAGCAGCATGATCGATCGCGTTAGCGCCAGCCTGGGTCGGCGGCTTTATGAAGTTCCGGTAGGCTTTAAGTGGTTTGTGGAAGGACTGCTCGCCGGCACCCTTGGTTTTAGCGGAGAAGAGAGCGCGGGCTCGTCCTTTCTCCGCCGTGACGGTAACGTGTGGACCAGTGACAAGGACGGAATCATTCCTTGCTTGCTCTCTGCGGAAATTACGGCCCGGCTGGGCAAAGATCCCGGTGAAATCTATCAGGAGCTCACCCGCCAGCTGGGAGATCCCGTCTACGAACGGATTGATGCCCCAGCTACGGCCGAAGAAAAGGCTGCGCTGACAAGCCTGTCCTCATCTGACATCCACGCAACTGAGGTCGGTGGTCAGCCGATCCAGAAGATTCTGACCGCCGCTTCGGGAGACGGCCAGCCGATCGGCGGCATCAAAGTGATTGCCAGGGATGGCTGGTTTGCAGCACGTCCTTCGGGAACCGAGCAAATCTACAAAATCTACGCCGAGAGTTTTCTCGGTCAGAAGCATCTTCAGCAGATCGAGAAAGAAGCCCAGGCCATCGTCGCGGAGACGCTTGCACGCAGTGCGCACACGGCCATTACCAATAAGCCCTAAAGAGAAAAACCATGACAGGAATTTGCCAATGAGAGACTCCACAATCGATGAACGTCCCCTCGATGCCGGCATTTCAGATGCTCTTACCGAGTTGGCCCTGGACCTAAGATGGTCGTTTAATCATTCGGCGGACAAGCTTTGGAAGCAACTCGATCACGAGCTCTGGGATTTAACCCACAATCCTTGGGTTCTGCTCCAAACCGTATCTCGGGAAAAACTGCAAACAGTCACCTCCGATCCGGGATTTCAAGCACTCGTTGATGATCTTCGTCGCGAGAAAACGCGTATCGAAGAATCGGAGGAGTGGTTCCAAACGACGTATCCGCGTTCGGGCATTTCGACCGTCGCCTATTTCTCAATGGAGTTCATGCTGAGCGAAGGGCTGCCCATTTATTCTGGCGGTCTCGGCAACGTCGCCGGCGATCAGCTTAAAGCAGCAAGCAACCTGGGCGTCCCTGTGGTCGGCATTGGGCTGCTCTATCAACAGGGATATTTTCGCCAGGAGATTGATGCACAAGGCCACCAGCAAGCCTTGTACCCATTCAATGATCCGGGGCAGCTTCCGATTCGGCCAGTGCGCGAAGCAAGCGGCGAATGGCTGCGCCTGGCCGCCGCTTTTCCAGGCTTCAAATTGTGGATCAGAGTCTGGCAGGTGCAAGTAGGCCAGGTGAAATTGTATTTACTTGACACGAACGATCCCGCAAATCCTCCGGCCTTTCGCACCATTACTTCTCAACTGTACGGAGGTGGTCCGGAGTTACGTCTGAGGCAGGAACTCGTCCTGGGCATTGGAGGCTGGCGGCTGCTTCGGGCCTTGGGACTGCAACCCGAGGTCTGTCATCTCAATGAAGGTCACGCAGCATTCGCGGTATTGGAGCGTGCGCGTTGGTACATGGAAGACAACGGCAAGACCTTCGACGACGCGCTTGCCGTCACCCGTGCCGGCAACCTCTTTACCACCCACACTCCCGTGGAGGCGGGCTTTGACCGCTTTGCTCCCATTCTCATCGAACGATACCTCAAGGAGTATGCCGAAGAAAAACTGTCGATTTCGTTCGATGACCTTCTCGCGTTGGGACGGCGCGATCATCTGGACTCGTCCGAGCCCTTCAACATGGCGTATCTTGCGATCCGCGGCAGCGGCGCCATCAACGGCGTTAGCAAATTGCATGGTCAGGTGAGCCGGCGCCTGCTCCAGCCCCTTTTTCCCAGGTGGCCTGAAGCGGAGGTGCCGGTAACGCACGTGACCAACGGAGTGCACGCCGCTTCCTGGGACTCTGCTGAAGCAGACCGTTTGTGGGAGCTTGTCTGCGGGAAGCGCTGCTGGTGCGGAACGCTGCAAGACATGGGGAAAGAGATCGATGCAATCGATGATTTCAACCTGTGGCAACTTCGCGTGGATAATCGCAAGGATCTCGTTGATTACGTGAGAAGGGTATTCGGCCGTCAATTGGCATCGCGGGGACGATCGGCAGAAGAGGTGGAGCATGCCGCACAGATACTCGATGAAAATATCTTGACGCTTGGATTCGCCCGTCGCTTTGCCACGTACAAACGCCCGAACCTTCTGCTTCACGATCCGGAACGTCTCATCAAAATTCTCACGAATCAGGGGCGCCCTGTCCAACTCGTGCTGGCAGGTAAGGCTCACCCTCAGGATTGCGAGGGCCAGGAAATGATCCGGCAGTGGATCGAGTTTGCCCGGCGGCCTGAAGTTCAAGCCCGCGTGGTTTTCCTTTCGGATTACGACGTCATCATGGCAGAGCATCTGGTTCAAGGGGTCGATGTTTGGGTGAACACTCCGCGACGGCCTTGGGAAGCCAGCGGCACGAGTGGCATGAAAGTGTTGGTGAACGGCGGCTTGAATCTTTCTGAGCTCGATGGATGGTGGGCTGAAGCATATACGCCGAAAGTAGGCTGGGCTATTGGAGATGGGCGCGAACATGGGGACGACCCTAACTGGGACGCAGCTGAAGCCGAAAGTCTCTACGCAGTGCTCGAAAACGAAGTGGTTCCTGAGTTCTACGCCCGCGATGAGCATGGGATTCCATACAACTGGGTCGCCCGCATGCGCGAAAGTATGGCCTTGCTGACTCCGAGATTTTCGACGAATCGCTCAGTCCGTCAATATACCGAAGAACACTATATCCCTGCGGCGACAGCCTATCACGAGCGCGCGGAGAATCGAGGTTCTATGGGAGCCGAACTTGTAGCCTGGCAGACCGAACTGGCAAAGCATTGGTCTGCAATGCGATTCGGCCCCGCAACCGTTGAGCAGAAGGGCGGGCAATATTCATTTCAGGTCAAGGTTTGTCTCGGTGACATGGACCCCGATGCCGTGAGCGTTGAACTCTACGCGGAACCGCAGAAGGACGGCGACCCGATGGCGGTGGTAATGAGCCGCGGCGAACGCGGCGCCGAACCGACGGCCGCCCGCGCCTATAGCGCTTCCGTTCCGGCAAGTCGTCCGGTTGCGGACTACACGCCGCGTCTCATCCCGCGGCATCGAGGAGTGTCAGTCCCGCTTGAGGCTCCATTCATTTTGTGGCACGAAGCGCCGTCCTGGCGATGAACGTTGAGATTCTCCGCAACGCCCTGGCAGGAGAGGGCATTCGCAGGATTCTAACAAACGATCAGACCTTGGGAAGGACGCCAGGATCATTTTCCAGGTCCAAGTTTCGGAGGAACCATGATGACCGGTAAGTCTCGAATGCTGGACGCGCAACAACCTCTGGAACTCATCCCCGATTCTCCATACGAGAGCCGGCATGAGTTCGTCGAAAAATTGGCGCATAAACTTTGGGAACAAAGGGGACGCCCCGTCGGGTCACCTGACATCGATTGGTTCGCAGCGGAACAGGCTGTGTACGCCTCATTAGTAGCGTCGGGGATGATTACACCATCCTCGAATGACCCGCAGAACATAAGAAATGAGATCTACCGTTGGATACGTGGGGACTCAGAGAGGCCACGATGAAGGTTCAAAGAATCTCTGAACTTCGATCGGCGATCGATCGTGAATCCTGGTCGAGGGGTGCAGAAAATTGTTGAGCGCCGCTTTGATCAGAGTTACAGTTGTGTCTCGAGGACGACGTTGATGGAACCCGATCGGAAGAGCGCGCCCGCAATGCCAGATCGATTGCCAGATCTCGCGCAGCCAGTCTCCGCGCCACTTACCCGCGCCGCTATGTTTCTGGTGGTCACGCTGAATCCAGGCGTTGATGTTCGTGCCTTAGTACGCTCATTCTGCGGTGACCTCTCCAAGCTGTTTCGCGCTGTAGAATTCCGTGACTTGGAGGGAGGACTCTCCTGCGTCATGGGAATTGGGTCCGACGCGTGGGATCGCCTCTTCGGGTCACCACGGCCGGCAGAATTGCATCTGTTTCGCGAGATTCGAGCCGGCGGGCGACATGCGGTATCGACGCCGGGCGACGTACTATTCCACATTCGAGCCAAGCGCATGGATCTTTGTTTTGAAATGGCCACGCAGATTATGGATCGCATCGGAAATGCCGTATCGCCCATCGACGAAGTGCAGGGCTTTCGTTACTTTGACGACCGTGATCTGATGGGATTCGTCGACGGTACCGAGAATCCCAGAGGGCAGGCAGCCACCGACGCCGTTCTCATCGGTGACGAAGATGCCGGCTTTGCTGCCGGCAGTTATGTCATCGTGCAGAAGTACCTGCACAACCTTGAAGCATGGAATGCTCTTTCCACAGAGGCGCAGGAGCGCATCATCGGCCGCACTAAACTCTCTGACATCGAACTGGACGACTCGATCAAGCCCACATCGGCGCACAACGCGCTTACAACGATCGTCGAGAACGGGAAAGAAATAAAGATCCTGCGTGACAACATGCCCTTCGGCCGACCTTCCCAGGGCGAGTTTGGCACCTATTTCATCGGTTACAGCCGCTCGCCCCGCACTATCGAGCAGATGCTTGAAAATATGTTTATTGGCAAGCCGCCGGGCAACTACGATCGCATACTCGACTTCAGCCATGCTGTTACTGGAAATCTGTTTTTTGTTCCATCAGCGACTTTTCTCGAGAACGTTACAGAAGACAATTCAGCGGTTGCAGAGCCTTCCTCGGCGTCAGCGGTGGACGAAACTTCTTCATCAAGTTCATCGGCGCGCGATGGTTCGCTTCGCATCGGATCCCTCAAAGGAGAAAAACAACATGAATAATCTTCATCGCGACATTGCTCCCATTTCCGACTTGGCCTGGGCGCAGATTGAATCCGAAACGTCGCGCACGCTTAAGCGCTACCTTGCCGGACGGCGCGTCGTCGACGTGAAGGGGCCCGGGGGCGCCGGCCTGTCTGCTGTGGGCACTGGGCACCTGCGGACGATCGCCGCCCCAGCCAAGGACATCGTCGCACGGCAACGCGAAGTAAAGGCGCTGGTCGAACTGCGGGTTCCATTCGATCTCGATCGCAAAGCAATCGACGATGTCGAGCGCGGCGCAAATGATTCCGACTGGCAACCCGCGAAGGACGCTGCGCAAAAACTCGCCTTTGCTGAGGACACAGCCATCTTCGAGGGTTATGCCGCGGCCGGCATCGAGGGAATTCGCAAGGGGACCAGCAACCCAATCATGACGTTGCCCGCAGACGTGCGTCAGTACCCGGAAGTGATCGCGCAGGGGCTGAGCAGATTGCGTCTTGTGGGAGTCAATGGCCCCTACTCAGTGATCCTCGGAGCCGACGCTTACACAGCACTGGCTGAGACCAGCGATCATGGATATCCGGTGTTAGAGCACGTCCAGCGGCTTGTCGACGAACAAATCATTTGGGCGCCTGCCATTGCCGGCGCTTTCGTGCTGACCACACGCGGCGGTGACTTCGAATTGCACATTGGCCAGGATGCCTCCATCGGCTATCTCAGCCACACCGATGCATCTGTCCGCCTTTATCTGCAGGAGACGCTCACATTCCTGCTGCTCACTGAGGAAGCTTCAGTGGCGCTGGCTGCTCCCCAGAAGGCAAAGAAGGCTTGACGCGATTCACGGATTCATTTCACACCGCATCGTTCCTGATGCCCGGGGATTCGCAATCCCGATTGGCGCTATCCGGAAGTTGAGGCTTCTGAGCACGGATTACGTCGCTGACGCCACGGCCGAACGTTATTGACCGCAGCTCTCCGCATTCAAAGCCGCGATGAGCTTGAGATCCCGGGCCGCGCAGGAGGTACTTGAGGAGAGGGCGCGAGCAGCAAATGCCTGACTCGAAATGAGCCAATCGAGAGTACGACGATTGGTGCGAGCGGCAGAAGCGTGAGGATCCCCTCGATCATCCTATAAGTTGATGGCATTTCCATATCTCCGTTTCGGCTCGTTTGCTGTTGTCAGCGCAGTTCTTAGCTGTTGATTCTTGCGAACAAGCTCACTCACATACTTCTGCATGGTCTCTAAGTGGTTTTGCCAATCTTCTTCGATCCATCGCTTCCAGTCTTCGTGCCCATGTCTTTCAGGCGCTGGCCTCTTAGTCGTTTGCCCAGACGAAATCACTCCTGTGATCGTTTGGGCCTGGAACTCTTGACTCTTCTGGGCCGGCATAACTTTTTTCCTGCGGATAGTCACGGTTGCCATAACTAAACTCCCGATGCGTAGCTCGAACGATTCATCTCACGCACTCTGCAATCTTCTCGCGCTGCTCATTCTGATGCGCCGCACTGTCGCCATTACGCCAGAAGAGCCTCGCCGAGTCTATTGGACAAAGGTATCGATATGACTTATTCGAGAAACTTGCGCTGCGGATGATCTGTGAAAGCGTCAACCGATCTGCCTCATGACCTTCTGAAGGCGCTTGTCCAGGCATCGATTGACGCCGGTGAATTGTGAAAGCCGTGACCAACATCCAGGATTCGTTTCCGCTCTTCACGGCACACCATGCATGGCCGCCGAGTGCCATTGAAGCAGCTGCCTGAGGACATTCACAGTGCGCCCGCGGTGAACCCAACCCACACATTCTATTGATCAAGATTCCGGCTTGAGCAGCAACTGAGGCTTTAAACACAATGATTTCGAGATGCCCCCGAGATCAGTTAACGGCAATTTCAGCAATTTGCCAACGCCGGCGGAGCCAGGACTCGCGGGGCGGTAATCATCGTATCGTTCACGGCCACGGCCACATCCTGATCCGTATCTGCTCGGAAATCCAACTAGCCAAGTGTCTTTTTTACTTGACGATGGTCGTCATAGTTATAAAATTGTTTGATCTTACGCACGTACGGCATGCAAGCGTTTTCGCGTAAGGCACGATGGACCCCGCTCCCCGCGATACCTGGCTTTTGATCTTTGCCTCGTTCCTTAGCGAACAGCGGTGAGATCGCCGATAAGTCGGACATTTTGCCCGAGATAATTACCGAACCTCGGAAATCTTGCCATCGAAGGCGCGAATTCCGGTAGGAGGACTTGTAAATGACGCAACCTCAACAGCCAATCTCTCTGGCCGGCTCTCAACTGGGTGAGGTGCGCCACGTCTGCGCATTTTTCGCGAACGATGACGAAGAGTATCGGGTATTACTCCCTTTCATCCGTGAGGGGCTGTCCCGTGGGGACAAGACCGTTAACGTCGTCAATCCCGAAGCACGCCAGCAGCATCTGCAGCGCCTGGCTCAGGCCGGCATCGACTTAACCGCCTCGCTCAAAAGCGGGCAGCTTCAGATCCGGATCAATACTGAAGTCTATCTGCGCGATGGACGTTTCGATCAAGACCGGATGCTTGCGGCATTCGAAGAGATGGCGAGCTCTGCCAGGACCGCGGAGGGATATCCCATGAGCCGCATCGTGTGCCGGATGGATTGGGCGTCGGGAAATCAATCCCGTATCGATGATGTGATCGAGTTTGAATCGCGTGTGAACGAGGTTTGGCGCCGGTATGACGACGCCGTTATCTGCACTTACCATCTCGGGCAACTAAGCGGGGACGCTGTGATCGACATTATGCGGACGCACCCCATGGTCATTATTGGCGGGCATCTCCAACAAAATCCCTTTTTCACGCGTCCAGAGGAGTTTCTCCACGAATTCCGCGGTCGGCGGTCTGGACGAACGAATCCCCAGTAGCGGCAGGACACTATGCATCAGCAATCAACGGATCAGGCGACTGAGATAAAGCGGCTGCAACGCTGTATGAATGATTTGGTCAGCGTCCTTGCGCTTCCGGCCGTCTGGAACGTAAGCGATTCAAGTCGAATCCTCGATACCTTTCTCGATGCCCTCATGGGAATACTCGATCTCGATTTCCTTTTTGCGCGAGCACGGTTCGGATCCCACGAGTCCCCGATCGAAGCGCTCAGGACTGCTCCATTCTACGGGACGAGCAATATCCAGGAGGAACTCGGGCAAGCGCTGAATCGGTGGTCTGGCGAAGATCCGCAGAAATGGCCTGACTACGCACTTGACCAACTTGGAGGGAAGAAGGTTTCGTTCTATCCCATCAGACTGGGAGTCGACGGCGGGCTCGGACTCATCGTAGCTGGATCTCAGCGGCTTGGCTTTCCGGAACAAACCGAGAACCTCGTGCTCGGAGTAGCTGCAAATCAACTGGCTATCGGGCTGCAGCAGACAATGCGCGTCAACGAGCAGAAAAGGATTGCGGGTGAACTCGATCGTCGAGTCGCGTTACGAACCAGGGAACTTGCCGAAGCCAACAAAGAGCTGCAACTTCAGGTTGGGCTGCTGCAGCATCTTCCTGTATCCGCCTGGACACTTAAACCTGACGGAACACCGGAATTCGTGAATCGAGTTTGGCTTGAGTTCTCCGGCCAGACCCTCGATTTCGTCCGCTCCCATCCCGAAGCCTGGATGGACGCCATCCACCCAGACGATCGCGAAGCGGCGTCGCTGACTTTTCGGGATGCGGTGCGTTCGGGAAAGGATTTTGCGATCGAAACCAGATCTCTCCGCGCTTCCGATGGGACCTATCGCTGGCACCTCCAGCAAGCCGTGGTCTTGCGCGATGCAGAAGGAAAGGTACTCAAATTCGTAGGTACGACCTCCGACATCGACGACCGGAAGCGCGCCGAGGAAGCGTTGCGGGCCAGTGAAACCAATCTCCGCGAGATTCTCAACGGCATTCCCGGGTTTGTGTGTGCCCTAAATCCGGCCGGTCAAATTGACCTTGCCAATCGGCCGCTCCTGGATTTCTTCGGCATGACGCTTGAGGAGTTAAACTCCTGGGGAACTAACGGCGCAGTTCACCCGGATGATCTTCAGCGTGTGGTCGCGGAACTTACGGACGCAATGACAACCGGAACTCCCTTTGACAGTGAACTCCGTTATCGCCGGGCCGATGGCCTCTATCGGTGGTCCCAGACTCGCATTCTTCCTGTGCGAGACACGGAAGGCAGAATAACCCGCTGGTTTGGTCTTATCACCGATATCGACGACCGGAAGCGTGCGGAGGAAGCCTTACGGGCCAGTGAGATCAGTCTTCGTCAAACGCTCGACACAATTCCCGGCCTTGTGTCGAAAGCTAACTCTAACGGGATGATTGAACTTGCCAATCGACAACTCCTGAGGTACTTCGGAAAGACAACCGAAGAAATGAACTCCTGGTCAACCAGCAATGTGGTTCATCCGGATGATCTCCTGCGGGTAACAGCTGAAATCACACATTCTTTCGAGACTGGTACGCCATTCGACAGCGAACTCCGTTATCGTCGAGCCGACGGGGTCCATCGCTGGTTCCAGGCGCGCAGCCTTCCCTTTCGCGGTGTAGACGGTGAAATAGCGGGCTGGTATTTTCTACTGACCGATATTGAAGACCGGAAGCGCGCCGAGGAAGCGCTGCGCGAAAGCGAGTATGAGGCTCGCTTGATTGTGGACAGCATCCCCGGCATCATTGGGGTGGCGTCGCCATCTGGGAACATCGACATGGTCAGCCGCCAAGCATTGGAGTTCTTCGGTCGGACTATCGAGGAACTTAGGGATTGGGGAACGAATGACACGATCCCTCCTCAAGATA
>CAVXVM010000005.1:0-42699 GCA_963765025.1 uncultured Acidobacteriaceae bacterium
TAAATTGTTGATTTTCTATGGTGGGCGCTGCAGGATTCGAACCTGCGACTTCCACCGTGTGAAGGTGGCACTCTACCGCTGAGTTAAGCGCCCATGGGAGGGCTGGAAAAGGGGAGCGACTGCGGGGCTCTCTCTGGTTTAGATTAACATCAGCATGGCTTTACGGCCAACCCTTGGGTGTCGCCAAATGGGGCGCGCCGAGTAGGTCCCTGGACCCCTGGAAACTGACGATGCGCTGGAGATTACCGTCAATCCGCAATGCAGGACGCCTGAAGGGCGATTTCCCGGAAGATGGGGAGGCCGCGCTGGGGTCTGGCTCGGGGTTCGGGCTGCTTTCAGGACCGGGATTTGGCGGGGGCGGACTGCAGGCGACGGGCACGCATGAGGGCGCCAAAAGCGGAGCGGACAGGGCGGGCAGGCGGGGCAGGCCGGAGCCTGGCGCCGATGAGGGCCAAGGCTACCCCGAAAGCAACAGATTCAATGGGGGATCCAATGGACTTTTCCGGGGCGATTCGGACCGGGAAAACGGCCTCGAAAACGACCAGGGAAACGATTTAGAAGCGCAACATTCGGACGAGAGTGGGGTTCCAGAAGACATGGCTACCCTCGTCCTGGACAATTCGGTACTGGGAGCGGTTCCGGCGGAAAGGCCGGGCGCGGTTGGCGGGCATCCTGAACTGGACCCGACCAGCGATGCGGCCATCATGCTGCAGGTGGCGGCGGGGGATGAAGCGAGCTTCAACTTCCTGGTGCAGAAACACCACCGGGCGATGATTCACTTCCTCTTCAGGATGGTAAGAAACCAGGCGGTGGCCGAAGAGTTAGCCCAGGAAGTGTTTTTGCGCGTCTATCGAGCGAGGGACAGTTACCGGGCAGAAGCGCGGTTCACGACATGGCTCTACCGGATTGCGACGAACCTGGCCGTGAACCATGCGCGCGATACGAAACACGAACGGTCGGCGCAGACGATCTACCTGGACGCGCCGGATGCAGAGACCGGCACGACGCCGGACGTGGCCGACGACGAACCGTCGGTGGAACAGAAGCTGATGCGGGATGAGCGCATGGCGGCCATTCGCACGCACGTGATGGCGCTGCCGGAACGGCAGCGGATGGCAGTGCTGATGCACAAGTACCAGGGAATGGATTACCGGCAGATTGGAGACGTGCTGAAACTGAGCGAGTCAGCAACCAAGAGTCTGCTGTTCAGGGCGTACCAGACGCTGCGGGACAAGCTCAAGGATTTTGTGTAAGTGAAAACACGCTGGAACGAACCGGCGGAAAGCAGGGGTGGCAACCATGGAAACGATGAAGAACAATTGCACCGGGATGAATGAGAAGCTGGCGGATCTGCTGTTGGATCCCGCAGAGGTGCCTGCCAAGGTTCAAGCGCATGTTGCGGAGTGTGACAACTGCAAGGCCGAACTGGCTGAACTGAAGGCGACCATGGCGTTGCTGGACGAGTGGAAGGCTCCTGAAGCGAGCCCCTACTTTATGACCCGGCTTGAAGCGCGGATGCGGGAAGAGCGTGAGGCGGAGCCGAGCGGCTGGCTGGCACGCCAGATTGCCCGCATGCGCGCCGGCTTCGCTTATGGAGCGGTGGGCCATCTGCGTCCGGTGGGGGCAATGGCGCTGACGGTGATGCTGCTGATCGGCGGGGGCGCGTACCTGGGCGTGACGGACTGGAATCATCCGGAGCCGGCGCCGCCTGCGCAGACAGCGGTGGTGCATGATTTGCAGTTGCTGGACAGCAATCAACAGATACTGGACCAGCTGGAGTCGATGTCGGGCAACCAGGCAGACGGCGACTAGTTGCACTTTTCGGCGCGGGCCGATGGAGAACTTTGTGAACGGGGCGCACAATACGGGCAAGATTGGACGGGCGGCGATGGCCGTGACGATGCTGGCAGTCTGCGTGACTGCCGGCTGGGCTCGCGGACAGCAGCAGCGCCCGGCTCCGCAGAGGCCCGCGGGCCGGATGGGTGCAGGGACGGGTGCAGGATCGGGCGCGCGCATGTCGAATCGCCAACTACAGCAGGAATGGCGTGCAGCACGGCAAGGACAGCCTCTTCCTCGACAAGGACAACAGGGACAAATGGGAGCGCAAGGCGGGCGGCCGGGGTACGGGCAGCAGCCTGGGTACAACAACCAGCAGCGGCCGGGGTATCCTGGCGCGGGGAATCCGGCGGCAGGAGCGCAGCGGCCTGGATACGGCGGCATGCAGCAGCCTGCGTACAACCAGCAGCGGCCGGCATATGGCGGGCAGAACGTGGCTCCGCAGGGTCACCTGGAAGACTGGCTCAACCAGCACAGAAATATTCCAGTGCAGGACCAGGAGCGGATGCTGAGCAACGATCCCTCGTTCAGGCGGCTGCCGAGCGCCGATCAGCAGCGTTTGACGCAGCAACTGCAGCAGGTGAACCGGTTGCCGGAAGCGCAGCGGGAACGGCGGCTGGAACGGAATGAGATGCTGGAGCGGCTTTCACCGCAGGACCGGATGAGCCTGAACCAGTCAGGGCGGGCGTGGGCTGCGATGCCTCCGGAGCGGCAGGCGATCATGAAACAGGCGTTCCAGAATCTGCGCGGAGTTCCGCTGGACCAACGCGGGACGGTGCTGAATTCGGCGCGGTACCAGGGGACTTTTTCGCCGCAGGAACGAGGCATTCTCTCCGACTTCCTGAAGGTTGAGCCTTACGAGGCGCCGCGGTAGCCGACTGCCGCTTAGGGGTGGTTGAGGCTTAATGGCGGGGCATCGTCGGGCGCAGCGGGGGCCGCTAACAGCAAAACTCCCGCGCCACCGGCAATCAACAACAAACCAAGCCAAGTACGCGCTCCGACAATGGGGCGCGCTATGCCCATGTCCACAAGGATGGCGATGAGGGGCGCGAGGACATATCGCGTGGACATGGCGGAGGCGCTGGTGCGGCGCATGAGCCAGAAGAGCAGGAGCAGGCTGGGCAGGTCGACGGCGAGTAGCCAGGCCGGGCTGAGTCCTGCAACCTGCCATGGCTTCGGGCTGAGGATCTGGTTTGCGGGGGCGAGGACGGCGGCCGCGGTTGCGCAGGCGATGGCGATGAAAGGCGAAAGGGGTTTGCTTTGGCTGGCGAGGCGGACGGCTGCGCAGTTGGCTGCCGCCACCAGGACCGCGGCGAGGATGAGTCCGAGGAAGGCCGCACCGGCCTGGATGGAACCGGGGAGGTTAAGCGGGAAGATGCACAGGGTTCCAACGACCGCGGCGAGAGCGGCCATGAGCGCTGTCGGCGGGGGACGAAGGGCATCGCTGCCGAGATAAGGCTCAAAGACGACAGCAAATACGGGCACCAATGAGAACAAGGCTACGCGGGTGAGCGAGGAGACTTCGCCGGCGGCGAGCGCAACGAGAACGGCGGGCGCGGCGAAGAGTCCCAGACCGACGGCGACGGTGATCCAGAGGTCGCGGCCGTGCGGCCACGGCTGATGTCGGGCTGCTGCCCAGAAAGCCGAGACAAGGGCAAGCAGCGCGAACTGGATGGTTGCCGATTCGAGCGGCGGTGTCAGTGTTGGCGGCGTGGGCAAAGAGATCGGAACTCAGCGGGCCGAGCGACCAAAGGACAGAGAGCAGCAGGAGACCAGCGACTGCCAGCAGGCGGCTCCTGGAGCCTTCATTTCCCTTCCCTTTCATGCTTTCGATCAGAACACACTGGAAAGGGCCCCCTGGAGCGACGGAAGATGGAAGGATGCAGTGGGCTACAATTGAAGATGGGCCAAGAGCCAGAAATCTATTGCGCTGTGAGCGCAAATACAGCAAGGAGTTTCAACCTTTATGGCGATTCCCGCCACACAAATGCGTCCGGGCATGATCATCAAGCACAACGACCAGCTGCACCTGGTGTTCAAGGTGGAGCATCGCACCCCGGGCAACCTGCGTGCCTTCATCCAGGCCAAACTGCGCAACCTGAGAACGGGCGCCATGTTCGAACACCGCTTCCGCTCCGCCGACGCGATTGAAAAGGTGGTGGTGGACGAGGTGCAAATGGAGTTCCTCTACGCCGACGGCGACGACTACTACTTTATGAACCCGGTGGACTTTGAGCAGACGGTACTGAAGGGCACGACGCTGGGCGACGCGGTGGAGTACCTGACGCCGAACCTGCAGATCCATGTGAGCTACCACGATGGACAGGCCGTGGGCATCGAGCTGCCGTCGGCCGTTGAGCTGACCGTTGTTGAAACGGAGCCGGGACTGAAGTCGGCGACTGCGTCAAGCGTGACCAAGCCAGCGAAGACGGAAACCGGGCTGATGGTTCAGGTGCCTTCCTTTATTAATGAGGGCGAAAAGATTCGCGTGGATACGAGCGAAGGGGCTTACCTGAGCAGGGCGTAGTTTCTCAGCATCGATTAAGAGTTATGAAAAGCCACTGCCTGCGGGCGGTGGCTTTTTTGTTTGTGCAGTGGCCTGCCGAATTTTTCTTCTTGACAGGCTGGGCGAGCTGAAGGAATATTAGGTAACCGTATGGTTACTCATTTTCGAGCGACACGCGAAGACGGCAGGGCGAATGTTTACCGGGCGATCTCCGATCCGACGCGGAGAGCGATTCTCGACAAGCTGCGGCGCGGGCCGACGCCGGTAAACACGCTGGCGTCGGAGTTCAGCCAGAGCCGGCCGGCTATCAGCAAGCATCTGCGGATTCTGCGCGCGGCGCACCTGGTAAAGGAGCGGCGTTCGGGTCGAGAGCGCCACTATCGGCTGGAGCCGAAGCCGCTGCGCGATGTGGCACGGTGGGTGGAAGAGTATCGCAGCTTGTGGGAGCACAATCTGAACAGGCTGAAGCAGCATCTTGAAAACGAATCGGGAGGGAAATAAATGGCGGGGTTTAAACGAGCGCAGGCAGTGGCGGATGTGGAGCAAGGAACGGTTCTGGCAACGGTGGAGATTTCGGCGGCGCCGGAGCGGGTGTTCGAGGCGCTGGTGCGGAGCGAAGATGTGACGCGCTGGTGGCAGTCGGCCGAGGGCTATAAAACCACGGAGTGGACGGCAGACGTACGCAAGGGCGGCCGGCTTCACGCGTCAGGGACGATGGCGAATGGGAGCACGCAGACGATTGATGGCGAGTTCACTGAAGTGGAAGAGCCGCACCGGCTGGGATTTACGTGGCGGCCAAGCTGGGATCCGGGACACGAAACGCATGTGGTCTACATGCTCGAGGCGATTGAAGGAGGAACACGGCTGACACTGCGGCATACAGGCTTTGGGGATCGCGCGGACATGTGCCGCAACCACGGCCATGGCTGGCAGCGCGTGGTGGCGCTGCTCGAAGCGGATTTTCGCAAGAGCGCTCCGTCGGCGTACCACTTCCTTTTCAGGCTGCTGCCGCCGCGGGCGAGCTTCATGATGGACATGACGGCGGAGGAGCGGACGTTGATGCAGATGCACAGCGTCTATTGGCGCGGTCAGCTTGCCGCGGGCAAGGTGATCGCGTTTGGTCCCGTCGCCGATCCGGCCGGCGGTTGGGGCGTGGGCATCATGCGCGTTGATGAGGTTGTGGAAGCGAACACCCTGACCGCGGGGGATCCGGTGATTGTCGCGGACAAAGGATTCAAGTATGAAGTGCTTCCGATGCCGAATGCTGTGTACGCCTGAGGCGCGGCGAGTTTTTTGAACCGAGTTGAATGGCAGCCAAATCGAAGTAGGGTGCGTGGGCGACGAACGCCGCAGCGCAAAGGAGAAAGAACATCATGGCAATTCCTCAATCAGTGGCGCCGGCCGCAGCGGCGTTCGCTTTCAACGCAAACATGTTGGAGAGAGGCTTCAAAAACGTAACCGAGGCGCAGTGGCTGGAGTTGCCCAGCGGCGCGCAGAACAATCTGCTTTGGATTGTGGGTCACATGGTCTGGGCGCGCTCATCGACGATCCGTTTTCTGGGTTCGACGTGGACGAGGCCGTGGCTGGGCCAGTTTGCGCGCGCGGCAAAGCCGGAGGAGGGCCAGGTACCGCCCACCGTGAGCGAGATGATCGATGCGTGGCAGGACTCGCAGAAGAGCCTTGCGGCTGCGTTTGAGGATGCATCGGAGGAGAAGCTTGCGGAGGCTCTGCCACCGCCGCCCCACACATTACCGCCGAGCTTTGACGGAAAGATGAGCGGGGTTGTGATTTTCCTGTCACACCACGAGTGGTACCACCTGGGCCAGGTTGCGTATGTGCGGCGGTGTCTGGGCTGTATGTAGACGATCGGGTTGCTGACGCCCACCCATTGCGCAAAATACGCGCAATGGATGGGGTACAGCTTTTTAATCTCCAGAAAAACTAGAGCACAACCGAGCGGGCTTCTAGCAGGGCTTCGATGGTGGCGAGTGCGGCGAGCACCTTTTCACTGACCGGCGCATCCACCTGGACCAGGGCAAGTGCCTTGACGGGCTTGGCTCCGGCGCGCTCACGGCCGAGTGCGAAGTTGGCGATGTTGACGCCCTGCTCGCCGAGGATGGTGCCGATGCGGCCGATGACGCCGGGTACGTCGAGATTGCGGCAAACCAGCAGATTGCCTTCAAGCGGGGTCTCGATGTCGATGGAGTCGAACTCGAGCAGGCGGGGCTGCTCGCCATGAATGACGGTGGCGCTGGCGCGGCTGGTTCCGTTGGCGGTGTGCAGCTCGACGGTGAGGACGCTGCCCGCTCCGCCACGATGGGTTTCAGCCTTCTGCTCGCAGATGCGGATGCCGCGCTCCTGGGCGACGGCGTTGGCGTTGATGCGATTCACATTTTCAGAGCCCTGCAGGAGGCCGGCGATGGCCGCATTGCGCACCAAGTCGGTTTTTGCTTCAGCGAGCGTGCCGCTGTAGACAAGATCGACGGACTCGATGCCACCTTTGCCCGCCTGCGCAAGAAATGCGCCGAGACGGCCAGCCATGTCAATGAACGGCGAGAGCTGTTTGTACTCCTCGTGGGTGAGCGACGGCAGGTTGACCGCATTCTGCACGACACCGAGCTTGAGATAGTCGCGCACCTGGGCGGCGATTTGAATGCCGACGGCTTCCTGCGCTTCGCCCGTGGAGCCAGCGACGTGGGGGGTGAGGATGACGTTGTCCATGGCGAAATAGGGCGACTCTTTGGGGGGCTCGACGGTGAAGACATCAAGCGCCGCGCCGGCGACGTGGCCGCTTGTGAGCGCGGCGACCAGGGCCGCGTCTTCAACCAGCTCACCGCGCGCGCAGTTGATGATGCGCACGCCCTTCTTCATCTTGGCGAGGGTGCGTTCGTTGATGATACCGGTGGTTTGGGGCGTGAGGCCCACGTGGAGCGTGAGGTAATCAGAGCCGGCGATGAGCTCGTCGATTGTGACGAGACGGATTCCGTTTTCGCGGGCCACGGCGGCGGAGACAAACGGGTCGCTGCCGATGATCTCAAGGCCGAATCCGCGGGCACGGCGGGCCACTTCAAGCCCGATGCGGCCGAGGCCGAGAATGCCGAGTGTCTTGCCGCGCAGCTCAGCGCCCTGGAGGTTCTTCTTGTCCCACTTGCCTGCGTGCATTGAGGCGTTGGCGGCGGGCAGCTTGCGGGCGAGCGCGAGCATGAGGCCGATGGTGAGCTCGGCGACGGCAACAGCGTTTGCGCCCGGCGTGTTCATGACGACGATGCCGCGGCGCGTGGCTGCTTCAGCATCGATGTTGTCAACGCCGACGCCGGCGCGGCCAATGACGCGCAGCTTGGGCGCTTTTTCCATGAGGGCGTCGTCCACCTGTACGGCGGAACGGACCACGAGGGCGTCAGCATCGGCGAGTGCGGCGGCGAGGCCGTCGGGCAACTGGTCGTGAGTCTTCACTTCCCAATCCGGCTCGGCCGCAAACACAGCCAGTGTTGCCGGAGAAACCTTTTCAGCAAGTACGATCTTCATCTGGTCTCCCTTGCCCTTCTGCGTGGATTCGTATTGGTCAAAGCGGATGCCCTGCTGCTCACAGAGCAGATCGAACATGCGCACCACAGCCGCGTGCGGCTTGCCTTCGCCGCGCTCATACTTGGTGATGGAGTTGGCGTGTACGCCGAGCTTTTCAGCCATCTGATATTGATAGAGGTCGAGCTGCTTGCGCGCGATGAGCAGCTTTTCTCCGAAGGTGAGTTCCATAAAACAGCTCCTAGCTTCTAGCTGCTAGCTTCTGGCTTTCCCCGGTCCCAAACGCGGGACCGGGGGCACCCGCAGTTTAAGTCGACAGCGGAGAGTTCTTGCTGATCACTGACCACTGTTCGCTGACCACAGATCACTAGTTTTTCGTTGCCTTCGCGTAGACTTCCTGCGCGGCGGCGACTGCCTGTCCGTAGACGACCGGCAAGCCGAGCGTGTCCTTGGCGATGTGCTCCATGGCGCCAAGCAGGGCGACGGTATCCAGATAGTCGAAGAAGCCGAGGTGAGCGACGCGGAAGATCTTGCCCTGCATCTCACCCTGGCCGTTGGCGGTGACAGCTGCAAAGCGCGTCTTGAGCGCCTTGACGACGGTGCCTGAGTCCATGCCCTCGGGGACGGCGACGGCGGTGGCTGCAGCGGCCGGCGCGGTGGGTGCGAAGAGCGTGAAGCCGAGCGCGACCAGGCCGGCGCGCGTAGCTTCGGCGTTGACCTGCGCATTGTCCACCAAAGCGATGCGGCCTTTTTCAAGATCGCCACCACCTTGTCCGGCAATGTAGTCGAGCGCCGCGCCGAGACCGGCGATGAGAGCGACCGCGGGCGTGTAGGCGCTTTCGCCCTTGACGGCGTTCTTGCGCTCCTTGCGGAGGTCGAAGTAGTAGCGCGGATTCTTGGTCTTCTCCATCGCGGCCCAGGCGCGCTCGCTGACGCTGAGATAGGCCAAGCCGGGCGGAATCATGACGGCCTTCTGCGATCCGCCGATGAGCACGTCAATGCCCCACGCGTCGACGTCGAAGTGGGTGGTGCCGAGGCCGGTGATGCCGTCGACGACGAGGATGGAGTCGGTGACGCTGACAATTTTGGCGATCGCCTCAATGTCGTGGCGCACTGCAGTGGAGGTTTCCGTGGCCTGGGTGTAAACGACCTTGTGCTCCGGCTTGAGGGCCTTTTTGACTTCGGCGAGATCGAAGGTCTGCCCATAGGGGGCGGAGAGCACGTCCACTTCGCAGCCGAAGGCCTTGGCCAGTCCGGTCCAGCGCTCGCCGAATTTACCGGCAGTGAGCACGAGAACGCGGTCGCCGGGCGAGGTGAGATTGGAGACCGAGGCCTCCATGGCGCCGGTACCGGAACAGGAGAGGAGGAGGACGTCGTTTTTGGTGCCGACAAAAACCTTGAGCTGAGCGAGCACCTTTTGGAAGAGGGCGCGGAACTCCGGAGTGCGGTGATGCATGTCGGCGGCGGCCATGGCGAACTGGGCGGCTGGGAGCAGCGGGGTGGGGCCGGGAGTGAACAGACGTGTCTTCCGAATCATGATTCTCCTCGTTTTGGACCGGGTGAGATGCGATCGACGATTTCCGGCCTCGAATAATCACATAATACACATAATTGTGTTTTGTGTGAGTTTTATTTTGTGCAAATCTCGAGTTGGATCTGGTCCAGAAGGATTTGCTCTAAAGCGGGCCCAGCAAGGGAGCAGGACAAGGACTCTGCACTTAAAGATTTTATATTTAAATACTTACAGGCTCTATCTGGTTGGAATTGGAGGGCAGACAAGTGGAAAGACTGCGGCTCGGCGGAGGGAACGCCGAATCTTGCCGGCATTCCCACGAAACCGAGCGGTTTACAGAACGCGTCCATTGAGTGAGTTGGAGGAAGAGGTTAGCGGTGCCCGCCCCCTCCGCCACCACCGTGAAAGCCACCACCACCGCCGCCCCCGTGGAAACCGCCACCACTGAAACCGCGTGCGCCGCGGAATCCACCGCCGCCGTAGACGGGATGGGCGACTCCGCCGCGTCCGTAGAAGCGGCCGCCGTAGAATCCGCCGCCCCAAATGCCACCATACCAACCCCAGGGCGGGAAGAATCCAAAGCCGAACGGGCTCCAGTAGGGACCCATGCCGATGAAGGTGTAATCCCACATATATGGATCCCAATACCAGCCGGGCATGAATCCGGCGACACCCGCATACTGTCCGGCGATCTGGTTATTGGCCTCGGCCAGGTACTGCGAGCGCAGGCTGCTCCAGTTGTAGAAGCTGTCCTGGGCATCGACAGAGTTGAATTTGACCGGCTTTGAGGGGGCCCCTTCGACGAGCGCCATCTCGTGATTCTGTTTGAGATTCTTGTATCGCCCGTCGCCCTCATCGACCACCGCTTCGCCTTTGAAGACCAGGGCGGCGGGATGGGTGGCGTCAAACTCGTAAAAGCCGTCTTTCGCAAGGTGCGTGGTCACTCCGCCATCGGTAATCTCAAGATCGTTCTGCTTGAAGATCTGATCGACTTCGACGGCGGCGCGGCCGTGGTCGATCTCAACCTGGGTCGGCGTGATGTCCGGCGAAATCATTTTTATCGAGCTGTGGTCGTCAACGCGCAGAAAAACTCCTGGCGTGAGAAGGATTTCGGCTTTGCCGACGCCGGTTGTGAGCGTTTGACCGGGATCCATCTCGATATTGCCTACGTCATGCGGATTGAGTCGCTTGCCTTGAAGAAATGCCGCCCCTTCCACATAGTTCACGGTTCCCGGGCGGGCAGTTTCAGCGCCAAAGAGCGGCGCGCAGAGAGCTCCCATCCCAAGCAGCGCGATCGTCTTTAACAGGGTCCTCATCGCTTTATACCTCACTCCTATTAATGCGCAATATGGGTGGAAGTTCCGGCTGGGCACGGCTTAGCGGGCAGGTTGGTTGCATTGGATAAAAGCGATTCTGATGATGACCTTTGGGCGCAGGCAACCCTGCGGAAGGTGAAACAAGTGTCCTGAGCGTGCATTAGAATTGGAGATTCAAAAGGACGGTTC
This sequence comes from uncultured Acidobacteriaceae bacterium, assembly GCA_963765025.1. Taxonomy (GTDB): domain Bacteria; phylum Acidobacteriota; class Terriglobia; order Terriglobales; family Acidobacteriaceae; genus Telmatobacter. The sequence continues at coordinate 10,883 of CAVXVM010000005.1, forward strand.
CCATGATCGAAGCAGGCGAACTCGAAGCCCTTGTCAGTCAACAGGTTGTCGTGGCCATGAAGGCCCACGACGCGACGCGCACGCAGACGCTGCGGCTGATCAAGAACGCGCTGAAGAACAAGTCGATTGAAAAACGCGCGCCGCTGACCCAGCCGGAGAGCGAGCAGGTGCTGGCGACGATGATCAAGCAGCGGCGGGACTCGATTGAGCAGTTCACGAACGGGAATCGTGCCGACCTGGCGGCGATTGAGGCGGCGGAGATCGTGGTGATTGAAGAGTTTTTGCCCAAAGCTCTCGACGAGGCCGGGCTGGCAGCGCTCGTGAGTGGTGCGGTCGCCGAGGTTGAGGCCACGCTCGGCAAGAAGCCGACGCCCAAGGAGATGGGCCTGGTGATGAAGGCTGTGCAGGCCAGGCTGCAGGCCGGCGGGCTGCGCGCCGAGGGTCGCACGGTGAGCGAGCTGGTGAAGAAGCAGCTGGCTGGTTAAAGGCAGATGAATATCAGCAGACCCGGGTAGACGCGCGGGCTCGACCTCACTACCATCAATTTGCAAATGGATGCTGAATGCATCCAAGCAGTTGAATGGCCCTGGTTGGCTCGCTGGCTTGGGTTGATTACAGCCTTGAATTTCCCCTCAGGTCTTGTTCCTCAGACCTCTTTCCAGGAGCGTCGATGAAAGTCCCCGGCATATGGGCCAAGGTGGCACTCATCCTGGTTTGCCAGTTTACGGCTGGGCGGCTGTGGGCGCAGGGTCCTCCCTACCAGACGGACGATCCTGTTCCGGTGGACTTTGGCCACTACGAGTTCTACATTTTCGGTGGCGTGGATGGAACGCCTGTAGTCATCGGGGCGGCGGGGCCGGCGTTCGAATTCAATTGGGGCGCGATGCCAAGGGTGCAGCTCCACGCGATTCTTCCCTGGGGTGAGTCCCTTCCTTCAAACAGCGCTGTCTATCAACCGGCGGGCCAGGGGCCAAGCTCGTTTGGGCTGACAGATATGGAACTGGGCGCGAAGATTGCGTTTATCAAGGAGACGAAACACTTTCCGCAGATAGGTTCGTTCACCATGTTCGAGATGCCGACGGGCAACTATGACAAGGGGCTGGGCGTGGGCAAAGTCTGGTACAAGCTGCCCATCTGGGCGCAAAAGAATGAAGGCAAGTGGCTGTTTGACGGCGGCGCGGGGTACCAGGTGGTCCCCCAGAAGGATTACCGCAATTTTCCTTATGGCGGATTCCTGGTGAAAAAGGAATTGAATGAGCGGCTCGAGTTGGGAGCGGAAATGTTTGCCCATGGAGCGGAAGGGTTGGCTGCGGCGCAGACAGAGGCTTCAACGATGATTGACGTGGGCGGGTACTACCATTTCAAGCATCACGACGGGGAGCAGTTTCTGTTTTGCTACGGGCACTCGGTTGCGGGACAGACGGAGAACTACGCGTACGTGGGCATGTACTGGACCTGGGGAAAGGACAAGGGCGACAAGAAGGATGAGCCGGCGAGCGCGGGGATAAGTTGGATGCCGGGGCCTGCGAACCGGATGGGCAACTGAGGGCGCGGGAGATAAAACAGCCCGTGGTTGACAGGCAAAAACGGTCGGGCACATTGAAGAGAGCGAGGCGAAGAACATGGAGATTACGGAGCGCAGCTTGTGGACGATGATCCACGGGATGGGATTCGGGGCGCTGTATCTGCTGTTGTGCTCGGGGGCGATCGTTGAGCTTTGGCGGCGGTATGCGCCAGCGGCCGAATCACCGGTGACGTCCCGGGACGAGCGGTTCCTGAAAATTTATCTCGTGGTCATGGCCGTGCTGGCGTGGCTGGCCGTTTTGTCGGGCGCTTATATCGTTTATCCGTGGTATCGCGCCGTTCCGCCAGCGGGGCTGGCCGATTTGAGCGCGTATCCGCGATACCTTCTGCTGTCAAAGCCTACTACGAGCGGCTGGCACAACGTGGGCATGGAGTGGAAGGAGTACATCGCGTTCTTTGCGCCGATCTCGATGACGATGGCGGCTGCGGTGTTCTTCCGTTACGGACGCAACCTGAAGCGTCATCCTGAATTGCGCAACGCAGTGCTCGGCTTCACGATGATTTCGTTTCTGGCCGCGGGGATTGCGGGATTCTTCGGAGCAATGCTGAACAAAAACGCGCCGGTTGACGGCGGCGCAACGATTCACCTTGCGGAGGGGAAATGAACACGGGCGCGCATACTTCAGGTTCGCATCATCGGGGACTGCCTAACGGCTCCGGCGCGGCAGCCATTCTTGCCGCGGGGATCGGAGCCTTTGCGATTGCCGTTCTCGACATTGCCGCCGACAAGGTAGCTTCCATCAAGAGCATGATGAACTTCTACAAAGCGACGGGGCCGCTGTCGGGCGTGACCGTGGTTTCCATCATTGTGTGGCTGGTTTGCTGGAGTGTTCTGGAATGGCAATGGCAGGGGAAGGACGTGGCGATCGGGCGGATCAGCAGGATTGCGATTGGGTTGCTGGTGCTGAGTTTGCTGATCACGTTTCCGCCAATTGCGGATCTACTGTAGAGCGTTTTGAAAGACAAAAAAACGCCGGAGCCATCCCATTTTTGGCTCCGGCGGAAAGAATTTGTGTCAGGCGTTAAAGCTAATAGGCAGCCGTGGCGTAGTCAGTGAAGCTGAGGCCGTCGCAGTGACGGGCCAGCAACACGACATTGCCGTTGGTTGGGTTCTTGAGCAACAGGCCAACCGCGCGGATCTTGGTTCCGTTGGTGAGGTCGGTGAATGCGCCCAGGCCATAGCGGAAGTCAGAAGCGGCGCCCAGGTAGACGGTGATGGTTTCCGGAATCAGGACGCCGGCAAAGCCAGTGACCTTCATCTGGAACGTACCGTTTGCGGAGCTCTGGCTGCCGGCTACGATGGTTCCGTTAAAGCCCCAGTTGCGGAGGTGGATGCGATCGACATTGGTGACCGCGGTCCCCGAGACGCTGGTGGTGGCTCCGCCGAGGCCGATATCCTGCCCGGCTACCAGCGCGCTGGAGTTGAACAGGAACTGCGTGAACGGATTATGGAACCAGTAGATGTAGTACTTCTCATTGCCGGTGAGGGTGACATCGGCGATATTGCCGAGAAGCGTGGTGTTGGCCGGCTCAACCGCGCGCACATACATGTTGAAGGACGTGGCCGCGCCGGTGGCAGGAGTGACATTGGTGATCTGCCCTGTGGCGTACAGGCCCTTATCGGCAAGGATGGCGATTTCGTCTGCATCGAGCGTCTGATCGGCGGGATCGAGCGACCCGGAGATCTCAACGATGCTGCTGGCGTTGAGCGCGCCGATGGTGGCCCCGCCGTCCCAATCAGTATTTCCGTTGGTGGTGATGTTGAACTGCTCGCCATGGGGGCCCTGGACGACGAAGGTGCCAGCACCCGAGTTGACGCTGAGAACGCCGGCAATCAGGGTATCGATATGGCCGCCCTGGTCAGTGCGGGAGACAACGTGCACATCAATTGTCGGGGTGACAGCGCCGGTAATCGCGCCGGTTCCGTCAACCGCGATGGACTTGGCAAGATCGAAGTCCATGCGCAGTCCGTCCGTGGTGCCGGTTGTGGTGACGTTGAGGGTTTTGTCGAGCGGGATGCTCACGGTGTAGGTGGTGGCGCTGCTGGGATAGGTGGCGGCCATGGTGGCGATGGAATACGGCGTCGTGCCGGTATTGAGATAGCCGATGCTGGCCGCGCCCAGCGTGATGTTGACGCCGGTGTAACTGCCGGTGTCGATATCGTTCATGTCGATGAGCGTCTGCAGGCCGTTGAAGCGGGCGAAGTCCACGGTGGGACTGCCGCTGACGAGGTTGCCAGAGTTAGTGGCGCCGGTGAGGACGACACTCTCAACCACGACGGGGAACGAAACCACGCTGGCGAGAGGTGCGTCAGTACCGACGACGAATGCGGGGCCAGTGGTTGCGCCTTGCGTGGATGAGCTTGACATGGAGCCGTTACTGCAGCCGGTGGCGAACAACGCGGCGGTGGCAAGCAAAGGAAGAACGAGCCTCAAGAGATTGGTGTGATGCTTGGGAGAGGGCATATCGTTTACGTCTCTTTCTGCGGGCCTCCGCAGCCTATAAGGGACGAACACCGAGTGGGCAGGACTGCCTGCCTCTCACTTGAACTGAATCGAATTCTCCGCCTGCCGAGGCACGTGACCGCGCTGGAACTATAGATAAGCGCGAACCCGAATGGGGTTTGGTTTCTACCTCGACAGAGAGGGAAAAAGAGTCAGTGCAAGGCGTATCCGCGCACGGAGCCAACGCCGGAATTAGCTATCGACTGCAGGCTTGCCTGTTAGGGGTCGATTCCTGCCGTCGGTTGGATAGACACAGAGTCAGGGGTGAAAGTTGCGGGGTTAGACGCAGAAAAATTCGAGAAAGACGCAAAAAGTTTCAGGAACGCTCGAAATTGGGTTTCAGGGAATAAATGAGGGGGCCGGACGACCGCTCAGTAGACCCCCTCAATAGACTTCAGACCGGACACCCGCCGGGATGGGCGCGTGCTTGAGCAGGCCCATTTCGCCGGCCAGCCGCTCCAGCCGGGCCCGGGTGGCAGCCGTGGGCGGCACCAGCGGAAGACGAAGGACGTCAGTGCACTTGCCCATGAGGCTGAGAATCGTCTTGACCGGTGCGGGATTCGATTCCCAGAAGTTGGCTTCGAAGAGCTGGGCAAAACGGCGTTCGAGGTCGCGGGCCACCGACCAGTTGTTGTTGAGCGCGGCGCGGACCATCTGGGCGACTTCAGCGGGCGCCTCGTTGGAGGCCACGCTGATTAGCCCGTGTGCGCCGACGCCGATGGCGGCGAGGGTCAGGTTGTCGTCGCCTGAGAAGATCTTGAAACCGCGGGGCAGGATGTGGGCGAGCTCGGCAAACTGGGTGAGTTTTCCACTGGCTTCCTTGATGGCCTGGATGTTTCTGGCGGCGCCGGCGAGGCGGGCGACGGTCTCCGGCTCAAGGTTGACGCCGGTGCGGCCGGGTACGTTGTAGACGCAGACGGGCAGCGGATCGACGACGCGGGCGAGGGCGAGGAAATGCTGGAACTGACCCTCCTGCGAGGGCTTGTTGTAGTAAGGATTTGCTGAGAGCACAGCGCTCAGCCCGGGCACACGCATGAGCAGATTGGCTTGGCGCAGCAGGGTTTTGGTGCTATTGTGCGTGCAGCCGCCCCATACCGGAACACGGCCCGCCACAGCTTCAACCACGATGCGCACGGTGTTGAGCCACTCATCTTGCTCGAGCGTGGCGGCCTCGCCAGTGGAGCCGCAGGCAACAATGAAGTCTATGCCCGAGTCGATCTGCCAGTTCACGAGCGCCCACAGCGCCGATTCATCAACCGATCCATCCGCCCTGAAGGGAGTAACGATAGCCGTTCCACAACCTGTCGTTTCCATGATTAGCTCAAGTTTATAACGATTGGCGGGTGGGCATGATGTGGGAATGTGGCCGCGCTTCGGAGGTGTCGCGCTGCCAGCATCGGGCACAGGGTTTTGATTTAGAGCAGAAGAACAAGAGGGGACGGGCGCTGGCCCGTCCCCTCTTTGTTCCTGGCCGGCGTGGCGCTTTATTCGCCCTTGACCGTGGTGAACGCGAAAGTGGTGGTGGAGTGACGCGTGACGCCGGGACGCAGAACCGTGCTCGGAAAACTGGACTGGTTCGGCGAATCGGGAAAGTGCTGCGTCTCAAGACAGAAGCCGGTGTGCTTCACGTACTTGACGCCATGGCGACCGGTATAGGTTCCATCGAGGAAGTTGCCGGTGTAGAACTGCACTCCGGGCTCGGTGGTTTCGACGGTCATGCGCCGGCCGCTCTCGGGGTCGGTCATGACCGCAGCCACGCGCATCGTGCCGGAGTTGCCGTTGACCACGAAGTTGTGATCGTATCCGCCGCCGAGCTTAATTTGCTCGTGGTCAGAGTTGATGCGGGCGCCAACGACCTCGGGCTTGCGGAAGTCGAGCGGTGTGCCGGCCACCGGTGCGAGCGGGCCGAGCGGAATGAGATCGGCGTTGACGGGCGTAAACTTGTCGGCATTCAGTTCGAGCTTCTCGTCCAGAATGGTTCCCACGTCGTCGCCGCGTAGATTGAAGTAGGCGTGATTGGTGAGGTTGACCACGGTGGGCTTGTCGCTGGTGGCCGAGTAGTCGAGACGGAGCGTGTTGCCGGCAAGTGTGTACTTGACCCTGGCCGTCATCTTTCCCGGAAAGCCCATGTCGCCGTCGGGGCTTACGAGCGTGAATTCAACGCCGTTCGGCACTTCCTTTGCATCCCAAACATAGCGGTCGAAACCCATGGGGCCGCCGTGGAGGGCGTTGCGCCCATTGTTGATGGGGATCTGGTAGCTCTTGCCATCGATGGAAAACTTGCCGCCCGCAATGCGATTGCCATAGCGGCCGACGACGCTTCCAAAGTGGGTGCTGTTGTCGTTCAGGTACTCGTCAAGCGAGTCATAGCCAAGCACCACATCGGCCATTTTTCCGGAACTGTCGGGCGTGCGAATGCTGACCAGCTTTGCGCCGTACGCCATGACTCTCACTTCGATCTGCGCGCTCTTGAGCGTGTAGATCGGCACCGCAACGCCATCTTTCGTGTGTCCCCAGATCGACATTTTTACCTCTCCTTGCGCGACGGCCGTAAGGGCCAGCGCCATGATCAAGAAATTACCAATAAATCCAAACGGTCGTTTCACAGTTTTCGCCTCTCCCGTTGCATAGCGGACGACTGAAATCGCTTGAGAAAAATCCGGTCGAAGTGTACGCGGAGCGAAGGAGAAAAATCCCCGCACGGCTCCGACGGCCACTTTCCACCAAGAGAGAGTGTATACCGCGTGGGGTGGGGAGGGCGCGGGAGTGCCTTGAACCCAGGCCACTTGGACGGGTTATGCCTATTTGGATATAATTGAAGGGTGAAGCAAGCGCTCAGATCGCTGCTCTGGATTGGTTCAGCCAAGAAAGACCTGCTGGCGATGCCGGATGAAGTCCAGCAGACTTTCGGCTTTGCCTTGTATCACGCGCAGATCGGGTTGCTTTATCCGGACGCAAAGCCACTTAAAGGTTTTGGGTCGGCTGGGATTGTTGAGATCGTGGAGGATTGTCGCGGAAATTCATACCGGGCTGTCTACACGGTGCGGTTTGCGGAGGCAGTTTTTGTTCTGCACTGCTTCCAGAAGAAGTCGAAGCACGGAATTGAGACGCCCAAGAAGGAGATGGATCTGGTCAAGGAGCGATTGAGAGAGGCCGAGAACCAGGCGAAAGGGGGTTGGAAATGAGTAAAGCTGGAGTGGGCAAGAGCATTTATGCGGAACTTGGTTTTCCGGACGCCGATGAGATGCTGGTGAAGGCGCAACTGGTGATCAAGATTGCGGAGATTCTGCGCCAAAGGGGATGGAGCCAGCAGAAGGCTGCGAAAGTTTTAGGGCTCACTCAGCCGAAACTTTCGAAGATGCTGCGCGGACAATTTCGCGGCATTAGCGAGATCAAGATGATGGATTGCCTGGTGCGGCTCGGGCGCGAGGTGAAGATCGTTGTGGGGCCGGAAAGAAAAGTGGCATCGGACCGAATTGAAGTTGTCGCTGCGTAGGAAGCGGGCGGCTATCGATGAGGACAACGGCGTTCGTTGTTTCCGCTTACAACTCCCCGAAGATTTCGCGGAATTCCCAAGCGCCGGATTTGCCGGCCAGCCACTCTGCGCCGCGGACGGCACCGATGGCAAAGCCGCGGCGGCTGGAGGCGTCGTGGCGGAGCTCGAGGGTGTCGGTTTCGCTGTTCGCCGTGACGATGTGCTCGCCCTTGGCGTCGCCGACGCGGTGGGAGGTGATGGGAATGTCGATGCCGGGGTGCGCGGCGACAATGATCTCCTTCAGGGTGATGGCGGTGCCGGAAGGCGCGTCGAGCTTGGAGATATGGTGGGTTTCGTCGATGGAGAATCTGTAACCGTCGAGCTGCGCCAGTTCGGCGGTGAGGCGGAAGAGCTTTTGCACGCCGATGGAAAAGTTGGTTCCATAGAGCAGCCCGCCGTTGCGTTTCGCGGCGAGTGATCTCAGCTCGTCAAGCTTGGAATACCAACCGGTGGTGCCGACGACGATGCGGCCGCCAAGCGCCAGCACGGCGCGGATGTTTTCAACCGCGGCTTCAGGCGCGGTGAAGTCGATGACGACGTCGACGCCGGCGAGATTGGGCGCGGTGAGCGCGGCTGCATGCTCGTTCTCGTTGATGTCGAACGCGCGTACGCCGTGGCCCCGCTCGCGCGCGACTTCAGCGACGAGGCTGCCGGTTTTTCCCTTGCCTAAGACGAGGATGAGCATATGATTCCTTCGGAACAGTGAACAGTGGTCAGTGGACAGCTTCGAGCAATCCTAAGTGCCGGACCGACATTCCCTCGGGGGCTGAAGCCATCGATCATTTTCTTGCGACATTTGTGACGCGTCTAAAGCCGCGCCCTTTCAAAACTTCCAATCAATCGCCGACTTCCAATCTCTCACCACGGTCTTAGCGGCCAGCGTTTGCAAGTACTTTTGCAGCCGCCTGCAAGCATGATTCCACTATTTGCTGCCCGCTGACCACTATTCACTGACCACTGTTCACTGTCAGCTGTTTTCTCGCTTCCACGTCGAAGATGGCTGGGTCGGGCTCCTTGAAGAAGGCGGCGTGGAGGGAGCGGACGGCTTCTTCGGCGTCGTCTTCTTCGATCATGAAGCTCATGTTGATTTCGCTGGCACCCTGGGAGATCATGCGCACGTTGACGTGGCGGACGGCGTTGAAGACCTGCGCGGCGATGCCGTTCTGGCCGCGAATATCCTCGCCGACCATGCAGACCAGTGCCTTTTTGCCTTCGCACTTGACGTCGGCGATCTTTTCAAGATCGGCGACAATGGCGGGCAGCTTGTCGTTGGCGTCGACGGTGAGCGAAACGGAGACCTCGCTGGTGGAGACCATGTCGACGGGGCACTGGTGCTTGTCAAAGATCTCGAAGATATGGCGCAGGTAGCCATGGGTCATAAGCATGCGGCTGGCCACGATATCGATGATGCTCAGCTTCTTTTTGACGGAGATCGATTTGAAGGGGCTGCTGCAATGCGGCGCAAGGGAGATGATGCGCGTGCCTTCGCAAGAGGCGTTGCGGCTGTTGAGCACCAGGACCGGAATGTTCTTTTTGACCGCGGGCAGGATGGTGGCCGGGTGCAAGACCTTGGCGCCGAAGTAGGCCAGTTCCGCGGCTTCTTCAAAGCTGATGACCTTGACGCGCAGCGCATCGGGACAGACGCGGGGGTCGGCGGTCATGATGCCGTCGACATCGGTCCAGATCTCGATGGCTTCAGCTGAAAGAGCGCCGCCGATGAGGGCTCCGGTAAAGTCAGAGCCGCCACGGCCGAGCGTGGTGGTAAGGCCTGCCTCGTTTGAGGCGATGAAGCCGCCCATGATAGGAACTTTGCCCTCGCGGGTGAGGGGAAGCAGTTTCTCCTGAGCGCGGCGGTCGATGATCGCGTCCTGGGGGATGGCCTTCTGAAACTGCGAATCGGTGATAACGATCTTGCGCGCATCCACGTGTTCGGCGAGGATGCCCCGCTGGCGAAAGGCAGCGGCGACAATGCGGCTGGAGATGCGCTCGCCATAGCTGACGATGAGGTCAGAGATGCGGGGCGTGAGTTCGAGAATGGCGGCAAGGCCGCGCAGGACCTCGTCGAGGGCGTCGAATTTCCCGTCGATCAGGTGGACGAGCGCAGTGGCCTCAGCCGGATCCTTGACCAGCGCACAGGCCGTGTCGCGATGGCGCGAGCGTAGCCGCGAACTCAGCGACAGGGCCCCGGTGCGATCGCCCTGAGCGGCCGCGGCGGCGGCACGGAGCAGCATGTCGGTGACCTTGGCCATGGCGCTGACGACCACGACCGGTTGCTTTCCCAGGGCCACGCGTCCCGCAACGATTTGGGCGGTACGCTCAATGGCGGCAGGGTCCTCAACGGAGGTGCCGCCAAACTTCATCACTACCAAGCTCATTGGAATCTTCCCATCGTGCATTGCCGGCCCCTGAGGGGGCCGACCGTTCAGGCGCGTGCGGCAGCTGCGGCAACCGGCTCAAGCTTGCCCAAGCTGGCCAGCAGCTCAGCATTGAGGATGGCAGCGCCGGCGGCTCCGCGAATGGTGTTGTGCGAGAGCACTGTAAACTTCCAGTCGAGCAGGCCGCAAGGACGGAGACGGCCGCAAGTGACGGCCATGCCCTTGCCGCGATTGCGATCAAGTCGGGGCTGCGGCCGGTCAGCCTGGGGAGCCCACTCGACCGGCTGATCGGGCGCGGTGGGCAGCTTCATGCCGGCGAGGGGACGATATTCGGCCCAGGCCGCCAGAATCTCGTCGCGTGTGGCCAGACGTCCCAGCTTGTTGCCCAGCTTGATTGAGACGCTTTCGGTATGTCCATCTTCAACGGCGACGCGGTTGCAGTGCGCCGTAATGCGCGCGTTGAGCGGGGTGACGGCGTGGCCCTCGAGCTTGCCGAGCAGCTTGAGGGTTTCGGCTTCCATTTTTTCTTCTTCGCTGCCGATGTAGGGCACCACGTTGCCGAGGATGTCCATGGAGGGCACACCGGGGTAGCCTGCGCCCGAGACGGCCTGCATGGTGGTGACGAAGATCTGCTCGATGCCGAAGCGCTCCTCAATGGGCTTGAGGGCCATGACGAGGCCGATGGTTGAGCAGTTGGGATTGGTGACCATGTAGCCGCCGGACTCCTGGCGCGAAGGCTGCTCCTCGATCAGGTGCAGGTGTTCGGCGTTGATCTCGGGAATAACCAAGGGCACGTTGGCAGCCATGCGGTATGCGCTGGAATTGGAAACGACTGCGCAACCATTGTTGGCAAATTTGGGCTCCATTTCGCGGGCAATGGCGGCATCGAGAGCGGCAAAGATGACCTTGGGCGCGCCATCTGGCTCGGCCGGGGCCACGGTCATATTGGCGATGCGCTCGGGCAACGGCGTGTCGAGGCGCCACTTGGCAGCCTCGCCGTAGAGCTTGCCGCTGGAGCGGTCGCTGGCCGCAAGCCAGGCTACCTCGAACCATGGGTGGTTTTCGAGGAGTTGAATGAAGCGCTGGCCCACCATTCCGGTGGCGCCGAGGATGCCGATTGGTTGCTTACGTTGTGTAGCCATAGACACTCCAGTGTACAGGAGAGCAGGTTTCAGTTCACGCATTGGGGCCAGGCGGTCGGCGTGCGCGCACTCGGGAAGGCCTTTGAACGGCGGGGTTTAGTGACTTTGGCGGATTTTCGGCAAAAAATCCCTGTGGAATTGTCGCTTCGCCGCCGATAAGCGATACCGAGAGCCGGCTTTCGAGCACTCGCCTGCGGACCTGCCGCAGGGAACGAGCACGAGAGAAGGATTGGGGAGGAGCAGCCGTGGCATTCATCCGAGCAAAAGAAGAAGCCGCGGCTCCGACAGTTGAGCGCTTCCTTACGCTGCTGGTGGAAGGCGCGGCGGCGGGAGTTCCCGAGGTGGAGCCGGAGGCCTACCGCGGGTTCCGGGCGAAGGTGGAAGAGCTGGCACGGCGGCTGCCCGACCGGCTGCCGGATGAAGAGAAGCTGGCACTGATCCAGTCGATTCTGCGCGAGTTTACCAGCTATCGAAACGGAGCAGAAACGGCGCTTCGCGAACAACAGGCGGCCATCCGCAGTACGGTTGCCGCGCTGCTGGGCGAGCTGCTTGCAAACCTGGGCGTCGATCCGGCTTCAGCCGACGCCGTACCGCTGGTGCAGCTGGCAAAGCGGCTGAGCAATGCGGGCGAGATTAATACCTGGCGAGAAACGTTCAACCTGTTTCTGCATCCGCTGAACGGCAAAGGACCGGCAGAGGACTTGGCGGGCCGGCTGCGAACGGCCGACTGCTCCACGGCGAACGACAATGCGGCCGGGCTGCGCGGCGGTGGGAGCGCGCTGGAGCATTTGCGCAAGATTATGGCCGCTGAAGGCGGCGGATTCATTGTGCTGTTCCGGATGAGCTGCCTTGAAGTGATCAGCCAGCGCTTTGGCCCCGAGGCGGTGGAGGATTGCCTGATGGCAGTGTCGGCTTACCTGACGGCGGGACTGCAAAGCAGCGATTCCATCTATCACTGGAGCGATTCAGCGCTGCTCGCGATTCTGCAGGGCAGGCCCAACGAGGCCATTCTTTCGGCGGAGTTGGAAAGGATCATGGCGCAGAACCGCGAGAGCAGCATCAACGTTGCGGGCCGAACAATTATGCTGCGCATCCCGCTCACCTTTGAGGTAACACCCATCAGCCGCCTGCGCTCGGCGGATGACTTGTTGAGAATTTCTGCCCGTTAATCCTACGAGAGGTGAGACCCGTGAATCCTACGCCCCAGGCCGAAGACACTCGCGAGAAGCTGGAAAAAGCCGCCAGCATCGCGACCGACCCGATTGACGATTTGCCGTTGCCCTACATCGAAATGGACGCCTTTGGCGTTGTGACGCGCGCCAATCGCGCAACCATGGCGCTGCATCCGCCGGAGCGCGGGGAGCTTGTGGGCAATATGGTGTGGGACTTTATGGCCGCGGACGAAAAGGACCCGAGCTTTGCCGCTTATTGCTCCACGATGGAAGCCGGCGCGGAGCCGGAGGTGGTGCGGCGCTCGCTCTACGACCGCTCTGGGCAGTTCCGCACCTATGAGCTCTATCGCAAACTTATGCGCGACGAGCGCGGCGCTGCTGCAGGCATGCGTGTGATTTTTGTGGACGTGACGGAAAAAGTGAAAGCTCTAGACGAGGCTCATCGGACCCGGTTGTGGCTGGAGAGCATCCTGGAATCGTTGTGCGAGGCAGTGGTCGTCATCGACTCGGTGGGCTTTATCCGCAAGGCGAATCCGGCAGCGGACAAGCTGCTGCGGGCAAGCCCTGGTGAGTTGGCGGGCATGCTGATTGAAGAGGGGCTGCCGATTACGGCTTGTGCGGGCGGCAATCGATCGGAGCTGCAGTTCACGAGCTGGCTAGAGGCTTCGTCAAGGGGCGCGGCTACTGTACTCGATCGTGAGCGGAAAGAGATTCAGGTGGAGCTGAGCACGTCGCCAATCTTCGACAAGGAAACCCATTCGACGACGGGGGTGGTGTACATCTTGCGGACGCTGTGATGGGTCAGGCTGGCCGAGAAGAAACGGCTAGCTCATGGCTGCAAGAACTGCATCGCCAAACTGGCTGGTGCCGGCAGTGCCGCCGACGTCGCGCGTGAGGGTCTTGCGCTCGGCGTAGACCGTCTCGATTGCTTTCTGCACCTTGTCTGCCGCTGCGGGCTCGTCGATGTGACGCAGCATGAGAACCGCCGACTGGAGCAGCGCTGTGGGGTTGGCTACATCCTTGCCAGCGATATCGGGCGCGGAGCCGTGCACCGCCTCAAAGATGGCGCACTCGACGCCGAGGTTGGCTCCGGGGACCAGGCCCAGACCGCCTACCAGTCCGGCGCAGAGATCGCTTACGATGTCGCCGTAGAGATTTTCAAGCAGCAGAGTGTCGTACTGGAAGGGATTCATGACGAGCTGCATGCAGGTGTTGTCAATGAGCTGCTCGCCGTAAAAGATATCCGGAAACCCTTCGGCAACCTTGCGTGCGCAACGCAGAAAAAGGCCGTCGGAGAGCTTCATGATGTTGGCCTTGTGGATGGAGTGAATTTTTTTGCGGCCGTGCTTGCGGGCGTATTCAAAGGCGAATTTTGCGATGCGCGTGGAGCCTTTTTCGCTGATGACCTTGATGCTTTCAACGACGCCGGGAACCACTTCGTGCTCCAGGCCGACGTATTCACCCTCAGTGTTTTCGCGGACGATGATGAGGTCGACGCCGGGCCAGTGCGTGGCCAGGCCGGGGAGATTCTTGATCGGCCTGAAGTTGGCGAAGAGGTCAAACCTTTTGCGCAGCGTGACATTGATGCTTTTGAAGCCGCCGCCAATGGGCGTAGTGACGGGCCCCTTGAGCGCGACGCGATTGCGCTCGATGGACTCGTACAGCGCGGCAGGAATGTACTCGCCGTGAATCTCGAAGGCCTCAGCTCCGGCCGCGTAACGTTCCCATTCGAACTTGACGCCGGTGGCTTCAAGAATGCGAACCACTGCGTGCGTAACTTCGGGTCCGATGCCGTCACCGGGGATCAGCGTAATCTTGTGCGCCATGCCTGAGCTCCTTGCATTCAACTGCGTTGACTGGCTACTTCTTGCCCCTGGGCCCGTGGCTCTTGAGGAGGCCTTCCAGTTCTTCCTTGAATTCGCGCACGTCTTTGAAGTCGCGGTAGACGGAGGCGAAGCGGATGTAGGCGACAGTGTCGAGGCCTTTGAGATGCTCCATGATGAGCTCGCCGACTTCGCTGGTGGTGCGCTCGCGTTCCGGCGCGTCCACCAGATAGGCTTCAGTGGCGTCCACCACTTTTTCAAGCTGCAACGAGGAGACAGGGCGTTTTTCGCAGGCGCGCAGCAGGCCGCTCAAAACTTTCTGGCGGTCGAAGCGCTCGCGCCGGCCATCTTTCTTGACCACCATGTAGGGGATTTCGTCGATGCGCTCGTAGGTGGTGAAGCGGCGGTTGCAGCGCTCGCACTCGCGCCGGCGCCGGATGGAGTCGGCCTCCTTGCTTTCGCGCGAGTCGACCACTTTATCCTGCCCGAAACCACAATAGGGACATTTCATGTTTAGCTCGATTTTACGGCATCGGCGGGGATTGAGGCGAACCGCGGGTCAGGCTGCGGCGCTGTGGCCGGCGCATTGCATGACGCCAAGAAAACGTGTCCACGGACCGACAGCCTCGCGGTACTGGACGGCCATGATGCGCGCGATCTGGTGGAGATGGTTGAGGTCGTGGGCCGCCCAGGTGGCGAGCAGTTGAGACAGAGTGACCTCGCCGAACGCAGGGTGGTGGCCGCGCCGCTCCAAATCCGTGGGAGTCAGATTGAACGCGCGTAGCGCTTTGAGATTCTGTGTGCGCACCTGTGCGAAGTCATCGAGCAGCTCTCCGAGCAATTTGCCCTGCTTGAAACGCACGTAGCCGTCGCGCGGGAAGGGAGGAAACGGCTGAGACTGTCCGGCGTGCAATATCACCTTTGCGCGGGGCATCCAATCGTCGTGGTCGGCGTGGATGAGGTGGGCAAGGACAGTGGAGACGCTCCAGGTGCCCTCGCCTTCGTTGGTTTCGGTCCATACCGGCGGCAGGCCGCGTAGCAATGCATCAAGAGCGGCGGGCGTGCGGGTGAGGAGAGCAATTGTGTCTTGCAGGTTGTGATCCATGGTGCCTTTCAGAATAAATGCGAAGCCGAAGTGACGAGCGCAAATGCAACAACGGCCTGAGAATTGCTTCTCAGGCCGCTGCCGGTGAACTGTTGGGATTGGACTGGAGGCCTTCGCGCTTTCGCGAACGCCAGAGCCATGACGTGGAACCCGTTACCGGATCCTTGCAGGACTTACCTGGGAACTGGGGCGCAAGGGCCTCAGGCCTCAGTCACCTCACGTACGATGCAACTGGAACAATCAAATTTCATAGGCTGGATCATCCTCCTTTCCCGTGTAAGCCGAAAGTACCTTGAAATCGGGAGGCGCGTCAAGGGGGCTGAAGTTAGCTAAAAGGCTGCTAGCGTCCTACCACTTCTCCAGGTTGACCTTACCGTTGGAGCACAGTACGGAATGCTTCTGGAAGTTCTGGTCGTCGCGGGCGGGGTGGTCGTTGCGGAAGTGCGCGCCGCGGCTCTCAGTGCGGGCGAGGGCGGAAAGCAGAATGGCGTTGGCAACGCGGCTGAGCGATTGCACCTCGGCAAGGCGGCGACTGAAGTTGCCGTGATGAGCGACTTCAGAGAGCGACGCCTCGCAATCAGCATGGAGACTAAGGCCGAGGCGCAGAGTTTCTTCGTCGCGCAGCAGCCCGGCGTTGGCCCACATGCTGGATTGGAGCTGAGCGATCAGTTCTTCGATGTGAGCTTCTTCGCTCGCCGGCAACGACGCAGGAGCAGCTTCAGGCGCATCGAGCGGCTGGAGCGGCAAGTTGGAGGCCAGCATGGATTGCGCGGCTCGTGCACCGAAGACCAGCCCTTCCAGCAGCGAATTCGAAGCCAGGCGATTGGCGCCGTGCACACCAGTGCAGGCAGCTTCTCCGGCGGCGTAAAGGCCGGGCAGCGAGGTTTGGCCGGCGAGATCGGTCTTGATACCACCCATCAGGTAGTGCGCTGCTGGGCGGACGGGGATGAGGTCGCGCGCGAGATCGAGCGCGTATGGTGCGAGGAAGGCGCTGATGCCGGGAAAGCGCTGGTGCAGGTCGACGCCGGTGACGTGGCGCATGTCGAGATAGACGGGCTGGGCGCTGCCGTCCGGGGCGATGCCTTCGCGGGCGATAGCGCGGGCCACGACATCGCGCGGCGCGAGCTCAAGGAGGGGGTGGTAGCGCTCCATGAATCGCTCGCCGTGATGGTTGCGCAGATATGCGCCTTCGCCGCGAAGCGCTTCAGACAGCAGGAAGCGAGGGGCGCCCGGAAGCGAGAGTGCGGTGGGATGAAATTGGTAGAACTCCATGTCGGCCAGCTCGGTGCCCGCGTTAGCAGCGAGGGCAATACCGTCGCCGGTGGCTACGGCCGGATTGGTGGTATCAGAATAGACCTGGCCTGCTCCTCCAGCAGCGATGAGAACAGCGCGGGCAGCGACGCGATGGAATCCACCGTGCGAGGCCTCGTGGCCTGCGCGGGCAACAGCCAGATCGGCGCCAGCTACTCGGCCTGCTTCGACGACGAGGCCCGTGACCATCGTCCACTCGGCAAAGCGGATGCGCTTTTGCTTGCGCGCATGGGCGACGAGCGAGCGGCTGATCTCGGCTCCAGTAGCATCGCCACCCGAGTGCAGGATGCGGGCGAGCGAATGTGCGCCCTCGCGGGTACGGAGTAGTTGGCCTGCTTCGGTATCAAAGCGCGCGCCCCACTTGATGAGCTCGGCCACGCGCAGAGGACCTTCGGCGACGAGCGCTTCAGCGGCGGGACGGCAGACAAGGCCGTCGCCCGCCTTGATGGTGTCTTCAAGATGGAGGGTGATGTCCTCGTTGCCTTCGGTGGCGACGGCGATGCCGCCCTGGGCATAGTGGGTGTTTGACTCGGAGAGCGACTCCTTGGTGACGACAAGGACTTCGCCGTGACGGGCCAGCTCAACTGCGGCGCGAAGGCCGGCTACGCCGGCTCCCATGACGAGAAAATCAACTTCAACGGCCCGAGGCATCAGGCTTGAGGCTAACAGAGAGGCTACCGAGCATGCACTGCGGTCAGCGTGCTCTAACGGCTCCTCCTTTGATGCGGATGTATCCCGGCTTGTGGTAATCTTCGGGCAATTGGCGGCGCACCCTGCCATCGCTTTCGAACTTATGGAGGTCCCATGAAATCTATATCCAGAAGACATTTTCTCAAGACCACTTTCGCGGCGGGCGCGCTGGCCGGCATGGCACGGCTACCGCTGATTGCGGAAACCGGCAAGGCTACCGATTGGGTGACCCTCGGCCACTCCGGAGTGAAAGTGACGCGGCTGGCATTCGGCACAGGGACCAACAACGGCCACGTGCAGCGCAGTCTGGGCCAGGACGGCTTCAACGCCCTCGTGCGTCACGCCTACGACAGCGGCATTCGCTTCTTCGAGTCGGCCGAGGCATATCCCGGCATGCACGAGATGCTCGGCATCGCGCTCAAGGGCATTCCCCGCGAAAACTATCGTCTCATGACCAAGGTGGAGACGGGCGACGGCAAAGATCCGCAGACCAAGATCGACGACTTGCGCAGAGCCGCGCAAACCGACTACTTCGACATCATGCTGCTGCACGTGCAGACTTCGCCCAACTGGCCGGCGGAAACCACGCGCTGGCAGGACGTGATTCTCCAGGCCGAGCACAAGCAATCGGTGCGTACGCATGGCGCATCAGTGCATGGTCTTCCGGCGCTGCGCCAGGTTCCCACCGACAAGTGGCTCGAGATCGGCATGATCCGCATGAACCACAAGGGCGTGCACATGGACGCTGAAGGCCAAAGCTGGACCGCCATCGGCAACGTGCCGGAGGTTGTGGAGCACGTGCATCAGACCAAGGCAGCCGGCAAGGGAGTCATCAGCATGAAGCTGATCGGCGAGGGAGCGTTCACCAACCGTGACGATCGCAAGGCCGCGATGCGCTTCGCTTTCAGAAATGCCGGCATCGATTGCGCAACGGTAGGCTACAAGAACACGGCAGAAATTGACGAAGCGATCGACAACTTGAACCTGGCGCTGGCGTAGAGACAGGAACTAAGGGACTAAGGGACTCGGGACTCGATCTCTTCCGATCCATGATGCGACGGCACAAACGGCGAGAATGGCGCCGATGATCGCTAGCGACAGGGTGATGGGGACCTGAAGCCAGCGTGCGGCGAGCATCTTGAGCGCGACGAAGCCGAGCAGCGCGGCCAGGCCGAAGTGCAGGTAGCGAAAGCGATCGAGCAGGGCTGACATGGCCATGTAAAGCGAGCGCAGGCCCAGCACGGCTGCGATGTTCGACGTGTACACCACGAAGGGATTGTGGGAGACGGCGAGCACGGCGGGAATGGAATCCAGGGCAAAAAGCAGGTCAGTGATTTCGACGGCCAGAATGACCGGCAGCAGCGAACCTTTGGCCGGCTGCAGTTTTCTGATCCAGTCAGGAATGGCGGCGCGGGCAGAACCGCCTTGCAGGAGCCGCCAGGCGGCGTAGAGCAGGAATAGCCCGAAGACCCAGTTGACCCAATCGAAGCGCTTGATCAGGGTAACGCCGAGCGCGATGAAAAGGCCGCGCAGCAGGACAGCTCCGCCAACTCCCCAGACCAGAGCTGTGTGCTGGCGCTGCTGGCTGATGCGAAAGCCCTGAAAAAGAACCATGAAGACAAAAAGGTTGTCGACGCTGAGCGAGGTTTCGATGGTGTAACCAGCCACAAACTCGAGCGCGGACTGTCGGCCCTGGGCAAGGGCAATCCAACCGGCAAAGCCGAGAGCGGACGCAACCATCGCGAAGGTGACGAGCCAGGCAACAACCTGGGCATGGCGGGATGCGTGGCGGTTTAGTAGCCAGTCGGCTATCAGCAGCACCAGAACCACCGCGTGAAAGCCCGCCCACCACGTCCAGGAAACGCCCGCAATCATATGTGGATGCTACAGCATGGCAGAGACTAGCTGGCCTTGCTCTGGTCTTTTCCAGCGTCGATCTGATCCTGCCAGCCCGGCAGCCGCTGATCGCCGGTAATCAGCCTCGCGCCACCCTTGAAGGTGAAGTACGTCCAGATCCATGCAGCGAAAACCGATACGCGGTTGCGGAAGCCGATCAGGAAGAAAATGTGGACCGTGAGCCAGGTGAACCACGCTGGAAATCCGCTCATGTGCGCTTTGAACGGCCACTCCACTTTGGCGACGGCAGACATGCGGCCAATGGTAGCCATGTCGCCCTTGTCGAAGTAGCGGAATGGCGGCCGCTTTTTGCCGGCGAAGTCTGCCGCGAGCATTTTGCCCACGTGATCGCCCATCTGCATCGCAGGCTGCGCCACTCCCGGAACCTGGTGTGCGTCCTGCTCAAAGTGGGCCAGGTCGCCAAGGATAAAAATCTCCGGCAAGCCTGGAGGGTTGAGCCGGTCATTCACAATCACGCATCCGCGCTTGTCGAGCGGCGCGCCCAGCATTTTGCCGAGCGGCGACGCCTGCACGCCGGCGGCCCACAACGTGACCGCGGCGTCGATTCGCCCGTTTATTTTGCTCCCTGCGGCCTCAACCCATCCCGGTCCGATACCCGTGACCTGGGTGTGCGTATGAACTTCCACGCCTAATTTCTTAAGCGATTCTTCCGCCTTCGCGGAAAGATCTTCGGGATACGCGGCCAGCACGCGCGGCGAACCTTCCAGTAACAGGACACGCGATTTTGCGGGATCGATATGCCGGAAATCGTTGCGCATATAAAGCTGCGCAATGTCGCTGATGGCGCCTGCCAACTCGACTCCCGTCGGTCCGCCGCCAACAACCACAAAATTCAAAGGCGGATGCCAACCATGTTCTACCTTCTGGCGCTCTGCCAGCTCAAAGGCAAGCAAAACCCGGCGGCGAATTTCGGTGGCATCTTCAATTGTCTTGAGGCCGGGGGCCAATGGCGCCCATTCATCCTTGCCGAAATACGAATGCGATGCCCCTGCAGCAAGGACGAGGTAGTCATATCCAACCTGGGAGCCGCTGGTGAGAGTAAGCGTCCGATGGGCCACATCCATCCCGGTCACCTCGTCCATCAGGACTTCAGTGTTCGGCTGGTTCTTCAGGATGGTCCGAATCGGCTGGGCAATATCGGCCGGAGACAAAACGGCAAGAGCCACCTGGTAGAGGAGCGGCTGGAAGAGGTGATAATTGCGACGATCGAGCACGGTCACGTCCACCGGCAGGTGAGCGAGGCTCTGGGCCGCATGGATTCCGCCAAAGCCGCCGCCGACAATGACCACCTGTGGCCGCCGGCCCTGAAGGATCACATTTTGACCCGCTGCACCTGTCGCCGGCGTATTCGTCAAGTTTGTGTTTGTGTCATTCAAGGCGAAGCCCTCTCTTTTGTAGATGCGGCCGGATGGGGTTCCGCGTCAGGGGCTACGGCCGGGTGTCCCGCGATGTGCTCTCTGCTTTTTTCGGGTGAGAGGGCGGATCGGTGTGGCGGAGATTATCTGCGGCGATGCGGAGTCCGAAGAGCATCTGCCCGGCGGATTTTTGACTGATGCGGCGGGGGCCCATGGCGTTGAGGAGCTGTGTAATGGCGATCTGGACTGCCTTTCGATCGACCAAGGCAGGCAGCTTGAGCGGTTTGAGGCGGGCCTGACTGCGGCCTTGTGAGCTGCGACGACCGGGAACGTGGAAATAGCACCAGGCCATGCCGCGCATGGCGGGTGAATGACAGTTGGCGCCGTTCGGCATTCTGTGACGACATTCGGTGTACATATACCCCCTCCCCCCCACCCTCATAGGTTTCTGGCTGAAAGTAGAGTGTTGTCTTTGGGTTACGGCATGGATTCCGTTGCAGATTCCTGATTCTGCGGGGGTTGGCCGCAGAATCTTGAATCTGTTGGGGTTGCGGCGTTTGTTGGTTGGGCCGAGACCCCTACTTTTTTGATTGTGCGCCGAGGGAGGGAAATTATCTGCAAACGGTGGGAAGAAAAATGAACGAAAGGCACGGAGGGGGAGCTGGTTCTGCCCCATCGTTGCCGAAAAATCCGGCAAGGATGGGGCACCGCTTTCAGTTTCTTAGTTCAGGCCCAACTGGGTTGCCTGGACGGCGCATCCGCCGGTGGTGAGGGTGAGGCCGGCGCCGCCGCTTGGCGAAGGGCACTTGGCGGTGCCTGTAGCCGAGGATCCGAAGGTGAAGTAGATTTGCGATCCGCCGTTGAGTGCCGAGTTGTCGATCGAGATGCCGCTTGTGCCCCCGGCAACCTGCAATCCGGCGACGGGATTGCCCGTTGTTGGGTCGGCGAGAACGTCGTAGTTGTACAGGCAGGAGCCGGTGCAAGGCGTTGTGTTGCTGCCGTTGCCGAGCACGCTCAAGAAAAGCCAGTCGTGGATTTCGTTCACTTGCGCGTTGGGATTGTGCGTTTGGTTAGCGGAAGTTGCAAGCTGACCACGCGTCACGGTGAAAGTGGAAGCGCCGGTGCTGACAGCATTGAGCAACATGAACTCTGAATCTATCTGGATGTAAAAGGGAGTGGTCGTGCCGACAGTGAATCCCGATGTTGAGTTGACGTGGACGGTCGTGTTCGCAGCGCCCGAGCTAAGGGTCGCGCTGAGCGCAGTGGTTGCCGAGGTTCCGTAGAATTCCGTGATACCTGAGCAGTCGGAGGTGTTGTTTCGAGTGCTGACCGGAGTGCTGAACCTGGCCTCAGTAAAAGCGGCGGCCGAAATCTTGTAGACCCTTCCGTCTTCGCAATAGTAAAGATTGCCCGTGGTGCCGTTGCCGGCGTAGTAGGTGTTGTCGAACGAGCCGTCGCGAGCGACGGATGTGTTTGGGTTGGTGGTGTTGCTGGCGTTGCCGAAACTCAAGGCTGTGCCGTAGCCCGTGCCGGAGTTAATTGGGGTTGCGGTTGCTGCGACAAACTTGTTGATGTAGCTGTTGCCCGGGGGACCGTCGCAGCCATAGGCGATGAAGTCGTAGACCTCCTCGGTGGTGGAATCGACGATGGGCGGGTCCTGGAAGCCCGTGCCGCACTCCATCTGGACTGAGGTGGCGAGGGAGCCTGTGGGGGTGGTTGCGTTGACCGAGTGGAGATAGCCGGAGGCGTCGTTGACAAAGATGAGGCCTGACGTGCTGTCGTAAACCGGGCCGGTGAGGATGGGCAAAGTGAGATTGGGGTCCGCGATGACATAGACGGGCCAGCCGCCCGTGGTTGCTTCCGCCGGCGCGCCCTTGAAGACGCCGGTGAACTTGTGCAGGTATCCGCTGTTGTCGCCGACCCAGAGGGTATCGGCATTGTAGTCGTAAAAGGGCGGGGAGTTGGTGTCGTTGGGCGTTGCGCCACCGACGTTGGCAAACTGGAGTTCGAGTTCGCAGGAGGTTGTGCCGGTTCGGCAGGTGGCGTAAGTAGCGCCGGCCGTGGTTACTGAGTCGGGTAGGACCGCACTGGTGGCCGAGGCACCTTGGCCTCCTTTGTACTTCAGAATTACGAGGGTAGCTTTGGTGCCGACGGATTGCACGAAGGCGGCCTGATATCCGTCCTCAGACAGAGTGACCGAGGTGGATACCGTTCCCCCTGTGTTGTAAGACCAGTAGACGGTCGGGACGGCGCTAGTTGGTGTGCAGGTAGAGGAGTAGATGTTGTCGAAGGCGATGACGCTGGCTTGCCCGCCCGTCACTCCGTTCACGCTGGTGTTGTAGACGACGTAGTCGGGCTGGGTGGCGCTGGCGCAGTTCAGGGTGTTGCTGTCAAAGGAATATTTTGCCGGGTACACGCCGGCTCCGACGGCAGCGTTGGTGCTGCCGAGGGATTGGCCCCAAAGTCCGCCCGAGTCGGCTTCGTGCCGCTTACCGAATTCTCTCTGCCAGTCGTTTGGCTCCTGGTGGCGATGACGCCGCACCTGGTCCTGCTGGTAGCGGGGATCGTTGACGGTGTGGAACCAGTGGTCGTAGGCGCCTTTGCGCATGGCATCTTCTGCCGTGCCTGGGTTGGAGAAGATGACGTGGTGATGGCTCCAGTCGTAGGGCACGCCGTGGGGCTGGGCCGCGGGCTGGTCCTGGCGCTGGTCGTTATCCTGGGCCATGAGCGGCTTTGCCGCAATCACTGCCGCCAAGATCGACAGGGCAAGACATACGACCAGACACGGGAGCCGAAGCACGTTGGTGTGCCGGCGCAGATCAGAGTTCGGAGAAAAAGAACAGTTCAATGTCAATACGGGCCTCCGACTTTCAAAGAGAATCGGGGCACACACCAAGAGTCCGACAACGAAAAAGTCGTCATCCGGTATCTTCTGGGAGCTGTGCTTGAAGTAGATGGTACGTGAGGAAGCGAAGAAAGGGCACAACGCAAAGGGCCTTCGAGGTGGAAAAGGAGGTACCTAAGTTGTTCAAGATCAAGCAGGCCGGAGCCGGAGTGAGCCGGTAGCAATCTGGGTTCGGGTTGAGGCCGGCTCGGCTGCGTTTGGCAGCTGGCGGGTCGGGTAAACTGGTAGAGCGATGCTCGATCTGGGGTTTGTCAGGACCAATCTAGAAGTAATTGAAGCGAAACTGCGTGCGCGTGGGGCCGACCCCGCGGCGCTGCTGGGAGATTTTCGCGTCCTGGACCAGAACCGGCGCGAGGCGATTACGACCTCAGAACGGCTGAAGGCCCGGCGCAACGAGTTGAGCCAGCGGGTTGGCACGATGAAAAAGGCGGGGCTGGACGCCACGGCGGTGATGGATGAAACCCGCCAGCTAAAGGACCAGTTGGATGAACTGGACCAGACCGCAGCCCGGCTGGACGAGCAGATGCGGCTTTCGCTGGCGCGGATTCCCAACCTGACGCGGGACGAGGTTCCGGCGGGGACATCGGAAGCCGATAACGTCACGGTAAAGTCGTGGGGCGAGAAGCGCGTTTTCGATTTTGAGGCGAAACCGCATTGGGAAGTGGGCGAAGGGCTCGGGATCCTGGACTTGGAACGGGCGGCGAAACTGAGCGGGGCGCGCTTTGCCGTTTACATGGGCGCGGGGGCTCGGCTGGAGCGGGCGCTGATCAGCTTTATGCTCGACATGCACACGCAAAAGCATGGGTATACCGAGGTGCTGCCGCCGTTCATGGTGAACTCGAAGTCGCTGTTCGGGACTGGACAACTGCCCAAGTTTGCCGAGGACCTGTTCCGCTGCTCAGACGCGGACGCAGAGGCTGCCGCGCGGGGCGAGTTCAAGGACAACGACCACTGGCTGATTCCTACAGCCGAAGTGCCGGTGACCAATCTTTACCGCGACGAGATTCTTGACGATGCGAAGCTGCCGATTCTGCTGACGGCGTATACGCCCTGTTTTCGGGCCGAGGCCGGGGCGGCGGGCAAGGATACGCGGGGCATTATCCGCCAGCACCAGTTTCAAAAGGTGGAGCTGGTGAAGTTTACGCGGCCTGAAGATTCAGACGCCGAACACGAGAAGCTGACGCGCGACGCCGAGGAGATTCTGGAGGCGCTGGAACTGCCGTACCGGCGCGTTCTTTTGTGCGCGGGCGATACGGGCTTTTCCGCGGCAAAGACGTTCGACCTGGAAGTGTGGCTTCCGGGTCAGCAGCTTTACCGGGAGATTTCGTCCTGCTCGAACTTTGAGGGCTTTCAGGCTCGGCGGGCGAACATTCGCTACCGGGCATCGGGAGCGAAGACCAAGCCAGAGTTTGTACACACATTGAACGGCAGCGGGCTGGCGGTGGGGCGCACCTGGCTGGCCATTCTTGAAAACTATCAACAGGCCGATGGAACGGTCGTGATTCCGGAAGCGCTGCGACCCTGGATGGGTGGGATGGACCGGATCACGCACCGGGCCAGTTAGTTGAGGAACTTGTTATGGAACCGATGAACACAGGCGACAAAACCGCCTTGGCAAGCGCGGAACCGAAGCGTGGCGTCAAGCAGATTTTGATGAGTTATTTCTACTGGACTTATCCTCGCGGGTGTTTTCATTACGACGTGATGGTGACGCTGATTTTACTGTTCGTTTTTATTACGCCGCATCTGTGGAACTATGGGGACAAGGCATCATCAAGCGCAGGGCTGCTGCATCCGATCGAGTTGACCGGCGACGGCAACCACGGCATTATCGTGACGGTTCAGTCCGCGGATGTGAACGTGCCGGCGGGGGCGTCTGACGTAGTGGTGAAGAAAGCGCTGCGCGCGGCCATATTGCCGGTAACCGGCGACGCCGTGGTGGTGGAGCGCTGGGTGACTGTCCAGGATGCCCAGGGAAATCTGACCTGGAAGATCTGGGCACACCGCTAAACCGCCGACCGGCGACGAGCGCGGGCCTATTAGCCGCGCAAAAAGGAATCTATGTTTGTGAAAAAGCTTTTCTTCGCTTCGCTGTTGCTGCTGGCCGTGCTGCCTGCGCGCGCTGCATGGGCCGCGGACGATTTGCAGAAGGTTCTTGCCAGGCTTGATGCCGCATCAGCCAACTTCCACACCACGACGGCGGATTTCCAGTTCAAGACGGTGACGACTGTGCCTATCTACGACGAGGACATCCAGAAGGGAACGGCCTACTACAAGCGCGAGGGCAAATCGTTCCAGATGGCGGCGCACGTTGTGGAGGTGAACGGAAGCAAGGCGCCGAAGGACTTGACCTATTCGGGCGGGAAGGTGATGCTGTTCGATTCACTCAGCAACACGGTGCGGGTGATGGATGCGGCGAAATATGAAAGCTACCTTCTGCTGGGCTTTGGCGCGAGCGGCAAAGAGCTGGCCGACAAGTGGCAGATCAAGTACCTTGGCACGGAGATGGTGGAAGGCGTGAAGACCGACAAGCTGGAACTGATCGCCAAGGATCCGAATGTGCTGAAACTGTTTCCGAAGGTGACGATCTGGCTGGATACCGATCACGCGGTCAGCCTGAAACAGGTGTTTGACGAGGGTCAGGGCATGACACGCACGTGCACCTATGCGCACATCGTTACGAACCAGGCCTTGCCGAAGAACGCGTTTACGCTGAACACCAACAGGCAGACACAGACCGTCAAGTAAGGCGCCTGTCAGACGGCGCGCCTGAAGAATGCACCAATCGAGCTTATGAGCGCGCTGAGAGCGACACCGCTAAGAGCGAACAACATGGGAAAGCATTCCAGTGTGTAACGGGTCTCCGGCGCTTCAACTGTAAGCAGGAGCGCGCTGCGCAACAGCATGTAGGCCAGCATGGCAAGCGAGAAGCGCGGCCTGAGAGCGAGTCCCACAGCGGCCAGCAGCAGATAGAGCGCGTTCAAGGCCGCATACTCCCAACTGAAGCGGGTTTCAGCATGGTGGCGGGCATAGGCCCACCAGTCGAGGTCAATATTCAAGTTTTCAACGCGAGGACGGACCCACATATCTGCCAGGCGGCCGATTGGAAGGACAAGGTAGGACCGCAGCGGATGAGCGTTAGTCCGTTCCCGGGCCAGCGCGGCAAAGCGCGCGTCGACATCGGGCGCTATGAAGCTGGCGTTGTCACGGTTGTTGTAGTCGGAGATGATTGCGGCGGTTTCATAGAACTGCGCGGACGAGTCGAAGGCGCGTGCGGGCAGCAGGCCGATGTCGAGCGGGTCGCCGGGGACCTCCCAATACACGTTGTAGGTGCAGGTAAAGTCGAGGCACCATGTTTTGATCCAGCTCTGCCAGCCGGGATTCGAGCTTTGGCCGGGATCGACGGCGTAGCGCGGCGCGAGCGGCTCGAAGACATGGAAAACGCGCCAATTGCGAACGGTCCATGCGGCAAACGGCGCGAGCGCGAGCAAGGCGCAGACCAGGGCAATGGCCGCGAGTTTGCGCGGATGGGCGGGCGGGGCCGGATCGGTCTGGGCTGGGGCGGTCTGCCTGCGGCCGACGGCGATGACGAGCGCAGGAACAAACGCCACGGCTGCGAGCACTCCGTCTGGCCGGAGGAGCGCGGCGTAGGTGACGGCGAGTGTGAAGGCGAGTGCGGTGAGCCAGCCGGGGCGGTCGCAGAACCGGGCCATGGCCCACAAGGCAACAGCCAAAGAGAAGAGCGTGAGCGCCTCAGTGAGTGGAACCACCGCATAGGAGGCCGTGAAGGGACACAGGCAGGCGATCCAGAGCGTGGCCAGGGGCGCACCTCGCTTGAGGCGCGGCGGGGCAATGCGGCCGGCGAAATCGGCAAGCAACAGGCAGCCGAGCAGCTCAAGAAAGATTTGCGGCAGCGTGGCGGCAAAGTAGTTTTCCATGCCGAGGAAGCGAAAACAGAGCGCCAGGTAGAGTGGATAGCCGGGCAGCCGGATAAGCGTAGGAGAGATGGTTGTGCCCACCATCTCAAGGCCATAGCGGCCCTCGAGAAGAGTCTTTCCCAAGCCTCCGTAGATGAGCGAATCTCCATTGACGATAAAGAGCTTCTTGAGCATGTTGAGGCGCATGGCCAGGCCGCCGGCCAGGGGCAAGGCCCAGACGAGCGCTTGGGCGAGCGCCGCAAGCACGCGGCGGCCTGGTTTTACCGGCGCGGGGGCTGGCTCGCTCAATTGACTCTGATGCGCGGCTTCCATACGATTCGTACTGTATAGCCTAATTGTTAGCGCGCATTTTGCTCGCAGGGATTTGAAGAAAACTCTCCATGCCCGATCGCCAGATATTTTTCGACCCGCAACGAAAGCGCTGGAAGCGCCTGCGCCGTATTTTCGACGCGGCGGCAGTGATTTCCTGCCTGGTGCTGGTCGGATTCGCGATCAACGTGCTGCACAATCAGCATCTGCCCGAGTTGCTGCTGCCTGTGCCCAAGCACAACTACAAGGCGTTGCCCGAGCGCCAGCCTTCGATCCGCGGCGCCAAAGAGCAGCGGCCGGCGCGCCGCAAGACCGACCGCAAGCCCTCCGAGATTCCCTTCAACACGGGCGAAGGTTTGCGCGCCGCCTATTACGTGCAGGACGATGCGGCAAGCTACTCCTCGTTCAAGGAGCACGTTCACCAGATCGACATTCTGTTTGCCCAGTGGTTCCACGTGAACGCTCCTTCAGGAACCTTGATGGCGATGACCGGCGACAACCTGCATGAGTATCCCGTGGTTGACGGCAATGCCGTTCACGACCCCGACGATATGAACAAGATCAAGCACTGGATCCAGGCCGAAGGGGAAGATACGCAGGTTTTTCCGCACTTGAACAACTACAACCCGCGCACGCAGAGCTGGGATGCGGGAGTGGGCGATGTGCTGAAAGACGAAGGCAAGCGCGCGGCGCTGCGCGATCAGATTCTCCGTTTTTTTGCGACCTATTCGACCTATCCGGGACTTTCGCTCGACATTGAGAGCCTGAACGACGACGCGGAACCGGGTTACCTGACCTTTATTCAGGAACTCTATACCGCGATGCACCAGCGCAAGCTTGTTCTCTATGTGAACGTGGCCGTATCCACGCCGGACGACGAGCTGAAGTTGATCTCATCCAACTCCGACGGCATTGTGCTGATGAACTACGACGAGCACGAAGCCAACAGCGATCCGGGCCCGGTGGCGAGCCAGACGTGGTTTGTGGGCAACCTGCAGCGCGTGCTCAAGATCGTACCCAAGCAAAAGATTATTTGCGCGGTGGGCAGCTACGGCTACGACTGGACGCTCTCGATTCCCGATCCGAAAAAGGGCAAGCACCAGAAGCCGAAGGTGCTGGATACGGAAGATCTATCGGTCTCGGAAGCGTGGCAGGAGGCCTCGGACGCGGACGCCGATCTTGACCTGGACTACGACTCGCTCAATCCGCACTTTGAGTACATCGACGAGGACAGCAATCAGCGTCACGTGGTGTGGTTTCTCGACGGCGTTTCGCTGCTGGACGAGATGCGCGCGGCGCGCAGTCTTGGGTTGCAGACGTTTGCGCTGTGGAGGCTGGGCGAGGAAGACAATTCACTTTGGGACGTTTGGGACAAGCCCAGCAGCCCCGACTTGCGCCAGGAACTCAGCGATGTTCCCCCCGGCCACGACGTGAACACCGAGGGCGACGGAGACATTCTGCGCGTGACCGGCCTGCCGCAGAAAGGTCAGCGAACGATTGAAGTGGATACCGACGAGCCCGATCCGCGCAAGAAACTCATTACCGATGAGCACATGGATATTTATCCGCGGAGCTACACGATCGAGCAATACGGCTACCATGCCAACGAGGTTGCGCTTTCGTTTGACGACGGGCCCGATCCGAAGTGGACGCCGCGCATACTGGACGTGCTGAAGCGGTACAACGTGAAGGGCACGTTCATGCTGATCGGCTCTGAGGCGGCGGAGCACGTGGGCGTGATGCAGAGGATCTTCAAAGAAGGGCACGAGATCGGCAATCACACCTGGACGCATCCGGACATCAGCGAAATTTCGGCGAGACAGCTCGATCTGGAAGTGAAGCTGACGGGGCGCCTGTTTGCCAGCAAGCTGGGCGTGCAACCGCTCTACTTCCGCCCTCCGTATGACATTGACGAGGAGCCCGACACCGACGACCAGGCCAAGCCTGTTGTGAGCATTCAGCAGGAAGGCTACACGATCATCGGCAACAAGATCGATACCGACGACTGGAACGAGCACCAGCACAAGACACCCGACGAAATTGCGCAGTCGGTCCTGGCACAACTGCAGACCATGAAGACCAAGCCGCAGTTTCGCGGGTCGATCATCCTGCTGCATGACGGCGGGGGCGACCGCTCAGTGACCGTGGCTGCCTTGCCGGTGCTGATCAAGACGCTGCGCGACCACGGCTACACCATCGTTCCCGTGTCGGCGCTGATGGGCAAGACGACGGCCCAGGTGATGCCGCCGCTCACTTTCTGGCAGCACCTGCGCTCCATTCCCGATTCCATTGCGTTTTCGGCCGTGGACATTGTCGGCAACTTCATCGTGATGGTCTTTTTCCTCGGTGACATCCTGATGAGCGCGCGGCTGCTGATTGTGGGCCTGTTTGCCGTGATTGACCGGCTGCGCAAGCCGCAACATCCAGCCTCACCGGGATTCAACCCGCGCGTGGCTGTTTTGATTCCGGCCTACAACGAAGAAACAGTCATCGTGCGCACAATCCGATCGGTGTTGAACTCCGACTACAAGAACCTGCACGTGATCGTGATCGACGATGGCTCGTCGGACCGCACCGCGGAAGTGGCGCGCGAAGCCTACGCCGCCGAGATCGCCGCAGGCCGGGTACAGGTGTTCTCGAAGCCCAATGCGGGCAAGGCGGCTGCACTCAACTTCGCGCTGGAACGGCTGAACGAAGAGATCTACGTGGGCATCGATGCCGATACGGTGATTGCCGCCGACGCGATCTCAAAGCTGATACCTCACTTTGAGGATGAGAAGATTGGCGCGATGGCCGGCAATGCCAAGGTGGGCAACCGCGTGAACCTGTGGACGCGCTGGCAGGCTCTGGAATACATCACGAGCCAGAATTTTGAGCGGCGCGCGCTCGATCTGTTCCATGTGGTGACGGTGGTTCCGGGGGCGATTGGCGCGTGGCGCACCGCGCCGGTGAAGGCCGCCGGCGGTTATCCGCTGAATACAGTGGCCGAAGACGCCGACCTGACGATGAGCCTGCTTGAGATGGGGCTGAAGGTGGACTACGAAGATCGCGCGCTGGCGTTTACCGAGGCGCCCATCGACGCGAAAGGGCTGATGCGGCAGCGATTCCGGTGGTCGTTCGGAACGTTGCAGGCGGTGTGGAAGCACCGCGCGGCGTTTGTGCGCAACAAGGCGATGGGGCTGTTCGCGCTGCCGAATATTTTGATCTTCCAGATGCTGATGCCGCTGGTTTCGCCGTTCATCGACCTTATGTTCGTGTTCGGCGTGGTGAACTTCTTCGTCAACCGCTACTACCATCCGGAGGCGGCATCGGCGGCGAGCCTGGAGAAGCTGATCGTGTACTTCCTTGGCTTTTTGATTATCGACTTCATCACGTCTTCGGCGGCGTTCTCGCTGGAACGGAAGCATCCTGCGAACAAGGGGGACGGCTGGCTGCTGTTCCACATCTGGCTGCAGCGGTTTGCTTACCGGCAGTTGTTCTCGATTGTGCTGTTCAAGACGCTGAAGCGGGCGATCGATGGAAAGCCGTTTAATTGGGACAAGATCGAGCGGACGGCGAAGATGAGCAAGGCTACCGAGGCGTTGACGGAAACGGTTGGGGACTGACGAGTGCTGTGCAGCGCTGATTGGGGTGCTTACTTTCCGAGGCGCCGGATGCGGGACCCTGGAGTTACCCAAAACAGTAAAAAAGCAAAGGCAAAAGCAACCGCGGGTCCTTCGACTACGATTGGCGCAAAGTGCGCGCCAATCTGCGCTCAGGATGACAGTCAACGTCTATTTGAGCTTTTTTGCAGAACGCTAGCTCACGATTCCAAGTTCGCGGAGCAGAAACGCGTAGTCGAGCGCTATCTCTTTGAGGTAGTCGTAGCGGCCGCTTGCGCCGCCGTGGCCTGCCTTCATGTTGGTGACCAGCAGCAGCACATTCGAGTCGGTTTTGAGGGTGCGCAGCCTGGCTACATACTTGGCCGGCTCCCAGTACATGACCTGGCTGTCATGCAGCGACGTCTTCACGAGCATGGCCGGATAGCTTGCCGATTGCAGGTTGTCGTAGGGCGAGTAGCTGAGCATATATCGGAAATACTTCTCGTCCTTTGGATCGCCCCACTCTTCGTATTCGGGAACCGTGAGCGGGAGCGAGGCGTCGAGCATGGTG
>CAVXVM010000006.1:0-37361 GCA_963765025.1 uncultured Acidobacteriaceae bacterium
TACCGGAACAATTCTGTTAGTAACCACATACTTGAAAAGCTCAGGCTGCTGGAAATGCGGGTGCAACTCCATTTCGTTGGCAGCGGGCTTGATGCGTGCGTCGCGCAGAACCAGCTTCAGCTTCGGTACCGACATATTCGAGGTGCCAATATGGCGTACCAGGCCCAGGTCGACCAGTTGCTCCATCTTGCACCAGGTCTTCATGTAGTCTTCGTGGATGTAAGGCTTGGCGTCGGGACTGCGCGAGCTCACGTCACACTGCGGCGGATGAAAATTGGGAAACGGCCAGTGAACAAGATACAGATCAAGATAGTCCAGGCGAAGTTCTTGTAGCGACTGGCGACACGAATTGATGACATCGTCACCATTGTGCTTGTCGTTCCATAACTTGGAAGTAACCCAAAGCTCTTCTCGTTTGATGCCCCCCTGGATGATCCGCTCAAATGAGTTGCCGACTTCGCGCTCATTTCCATAAACGGAGGCGCAGTCAAAGTGGCGATACCCCACAGCTGCCGCTCCCAGCACCGCATCAGCTACTTGATCCGGCGTTACGTGATCGGAGCCGAATGTGCCAAGTCCAACGGCTGGCATTCGTGCTCCGGTGTAAAGCGTTCTTTGAGGCACCAGGGCAGGAGCGACCTGCTCCCGTGCCGACACTACAACCTCAACATGCTGTTGCATTTCTTACCCCTCTTGGACAAAACTCGACGCAGATTTCAAACTGGTGAAATCAAATTTGTTTCACTTTGCTTAAATCGCCGGCAGATTAACAATTTCAAAAGGCCCAAATGCAATACTCTCAATTCACAGTCTTCAGCCCAACGGTCATCCGATGCCCCTCATAGACCACCGAACTGTCAAATGATTTGTCCGCCGCTACTCCTGTTCCATGGTTTTGCCGGACCAGTGCGACGTTAAGATGCATTTTGGCGTGCAACCCAGAAAACGAGCCGTTCCGATCACCGATGGTTAGTTCGCGCTTTTTGTCATTCCAGTGCAGGTTTATCGTCGCTCGTTCCCCACGCTCGTAGGCGTATCCGTCTCCGCTGTCTTCGTATAGTTGGAAGTCGGCATCCTTGCCGCCGTAGATACGGAGTTCAATCGGATCCTCACTTTCAGTAGCGTACTGAATGTTGGGCCCTAGAGGAACGATGCTTCCCTCCCTTACCAGAATGGGCATCTTGTCCAACGGAGCATCTGCAACCATCGTTTGTCCCCCGTGATATTTCTGCCCGCTCCAGAAGTCGAACCAATCGCCGCCCGCAGGGAGGACGACTCTACGAGTCGTCACGTTGGGCTCTGTTACTGGGTTGATCAGAAGCGAATCGCCAAATAAAAACTGATCGCTAACTTCTCTCAAGGACTGATCACTGGGATAGACGAAAGGCAGAGCCCTCATCATCGTCGCTCCGCGGTTAGTGACTCCCCAAGCAGTTGAGTAGGTGTAGGGCATGAGCCGGTAACGAAGCTCATCGAATTCCTTCAGGATTCCTTCGACCTGGGGGCCGTACTTCCACATTTCGGTTTCCGATTGGTAGCCGTGAACTCGAAAGATGGGACTGAAAGCACCGAACTGAAACCACCGGATGAGAAGCTCGTGATAGGCGTCCGAAGTGTATTGGTCACGCGGACGGAAGAAGCCGCCAATGTCTGTCGTCCAGTAGGGCATACCCGACATGCTGAAGCTCAGCCCAGCCGGAATTTGCCTGCGCAGTGTCTCCCAGTTCGCTGAGATATCGCCCGACCACGCGATCGTCCCGTTTCGCTGCTCGCCGGTAAAAGCAGACCTGGTGAGAATCACGACGCGCTTCAGGTCATCGGCAGCGCGCTGTCCCTTATAAACTGCCGTGGTTTCATAAAGCGGATACGCATTGCGTACAAGTTCTCCCGGACCGAGGAACGTTGGCACACCTTTCAGAGGGTCCCCTTCGGGCTCTGAAGCGTCCAACCACCATCCATCCAATCCGTCGCGAAACAGGCCGCGATTCAGCTCAGACCAGAACATCTCCTGTGCCTTCGGATTGAACAGGTCGACCCAATCCTCTTTTGCTTGCCCCTCTCCGGGTTCCCTGGTGCCATCAGATGACGCCAGCAGCAGGTGCGCCTTCTTCATATCCTGATCGACGGTGGTCGCGGTTCCGAACTTCGCCCACACTGAAGCCACAAGATGAATATCTTCTTTGTGCAGCTGGGTCATCAGCTGCGCCGGCTCGGGATAATACTGTTCGTCGAAGCGCAACGCATTCCAACCATACTTGCCCCAATACTGCCAATCCTGAACAATTACATCGACTGGAATCTTGCGAGCGCGAAACTCCGCGGCCGTATCCAGAATCTGCTGTTGGCTTGAGTACCGCTCCCTGCACTGCCAAAAGCCATATGCCCATCGAGGTAGCATCGGAGCAGCACCGGTCATCTGGCGATACTCTGCAATCACCTGCTTAAGCTCTGGCCCGTAGAAGAAGTAGTAGTCCACCGCTCCGCCGGCCTCAGAACGAAACTCCGTAGTCGCGGAAGGAGGGCGCACAAACAGGCTGGTATTGCCGCCAGTTTGAGCCGAAATTTTGTAGTCCGTTTTCGCCTCCAGCCTGATCTTAGCGCTGGCAGTATCTGCAACCCACATATTGTTGATATCGATGATCGCCTTGTCGTCGACAGAAAGGCGCAGCTTGCTCCTTCGGTTCCCGATCAGCAAAAATCCATACTCTCCTGCCGCACCTGTTCTGAATGTCCCTTCGCCTGTCGCCGCATTCAAAGCAATCGGTTCGTCGGCCGCATTGAAGTCCGTCAACGACGCGTTGTTCCAAAGCAGCCCATAGCCTTTCGTCGACAGCAACACCGGAATAGAAATATTCGTATTGGCTTGCTGCAAACGAAGCGGAAGCTCTCGCAGGTTGAAGATTCCCTCCTGGTGCTGGCCGAGACCATAGAGCGCCTCGTCGTTGGGCGACAAAAACGTCTGCTGCACCTGGAATGTGGAGACGCCTTGAATCGTCTCCGGGGTCAGCTTCCTTCCTCCACTTACCGGCTCGCTCAATATTGCCTTTCCGTCAGGCGAGAGGAAGCGGACGGCGCCTGTTGCCCGGTCTACGCTCACCTCGAGAGCGCCAGTGCGAACGGAAATCTTCGCCTTGTCCGACCTTAATGTGAACTGAGTATCGTTGCACTCGCCAATCACCGCGGGCACAATCGCAGCCGGAATCTCTCGAGCGGGGCTGGCAACCACATGGACAATCCGATCCGAGCACACGCTGATGCGTAAGGCGCCCCCGTCTGCGTACAGAGTTGCGCCATTGGCGTTTCGTTCGAGCGAACGTATCTCGCTGCTGGCACAATAAGAATGTGTTGTGCCCGAGACAAGGAGCGCAACGGTCGCAAGTGCAACTCTTGTAAAAACTGATGAGATCAAAATGAACTCCCGTGTCAACTTTGAACCAAACGAATCAAAATGGAACATGCGGTTATCCGATGATGCTTTGTTCACCCGGCAAGTGCGCTTGTTCCCTTCTTCGAACAATCCTGATCAACCCTTATTCAAGCAATTCCAGCTCTCGATCTTTCGGAACCCTATTGATGACTGATGTCTGTCGCCGACTGTTGAAGGACAATGCTTGCGCGATCATCCCAATGCTTGCGCAACCGCTGTGAGACCTGCAAAGCTTCTGCCGCTGCCTTTGTATCCCCGGTCTTCTGATAAAGACGCGCCAGTTGGTAGTGGAGTCCGCCATTCTCATCGCTTACGAGACCCAGCTTGTACTCCGAGATGGCCTCTGGAACCCTATTCGTTTCTGCATACACCTGCCCTAGCAGAATATGAAGATACGGGACGAACTCCTGAGCGAGGTTTTGGCAATGGGTTAGGTATGGCTCGGCCTCTTCAAACTTGTGATCCAGCACCAGAATCTCTCCGGCGAGCAGGTTCGCCTCAGGATCTTCCGGTGCCTCCGCGAGCAGTGACTTGGCAATCGTGAAGGCTTCATCTGTCTTCAGTTCGCTGAACAGCACAATCCCAAGGTTCAGCCGCGCTCCGTGGCTCGCCGGATCGATGGCAAGAGCTTTTCGATATTCCGCCTCCGCCTCGCTCCAGCGCCGCTTCTGGCGAAACACATCTCCGGTCAGGACATGCATCCGCGGCGAGTCGGGGTCAATCTCACCCGCTCGAGTCAACGCGGCAATCGCCAGTTTCTGATCGGCCTTCGTCTCCCAGTACAAACCTTGCAGCAATGTGGCTGGGTTTGCTTTCTGCCTCTTAGCGATCTTTGAAACCGAGAGGAAATCGTCAGTGTAAAACGCGCAGAATGCAAGCAGTTGTTGTTGCGAGCTGTCCAGTTGTTCCAGCACAGGCGTCAGGGCCTGATCGCAGGCTGTATACTTCCCCTCAACGGAAAAGTGCCCGTGCTGCCGCCGCCGCGGGTCGCGACGCTTGAGTCGCTTCCGCCTCATCGATTCCCGTCGCGGTCT
Organism: uncultured Acidobacteriaceae bacterium; assembly: GCA_963765025.1. GTDB lineage: Bacteria > Acidobacteriota > Terriglobia > Terriglobales > Acidobacteriaceae > Telmatobacter. The sequence goes on from CAVXVM010000006.1 coordinate 4,462, forward strand.
GCACATCGGAAACAAGCGCCTGCTCAACTACAGTGCCGAAATCGGCTGAAGACCCTTTGTCGCTCTGCTGCATCCGTGCCAGATCGGCCATTGATCGTACCTGGTCTGCCGATAAAGCGTCGCGGAACAGATACAGATTTGATTCAATGAATCTAGGATCGTTCGCTGCAATCGCTGCGAGCGCTTTGACGGCCTCCTCCGTTTGCCCTTCTGCAGCAGCCGCTACAGCATTGCCGATCGACGCTAGTCTGCAGTGTTCTTCCGTCCGAGCCTCCGCTTCGAACTGTTCGCGCGCTTCTGCGATTTTCTTTTCCCGAAGCAGCGCAATCCCGAACTCTGCATGAGCACACGGAGCCGGTGCCGGAAACGCGATCGCGGCCTTGTAGGCGCTCTCCGCGTCAACCAGCTTGCCCTGTTCGGCCAGGGTCTCCGCGGTCCGCAGAACGACGTACGGTGAATGTTTGTACGTTGAAGTCATAAGGCGCGCGTCGCTTTCCACCTGCTGCAGGTACGCTCGCCCGAGGCCGAGCCATGCATTTCCGTTGTTCGGGGCAATCTCCGTTGCATTCCAAAAGGACTCGGCAGCCTGACTGCCGCGATCCAGCATCGAATACGTGCTGCCCAGGGAAAGCGCAGCCTGCGCATCCTTGGGATTGATCGTCACAGCACGTTTCAGATAGGTCAGAGCTGCTGCTGGATTTTTGGCATCGAGGTACTCGATGCCGAGAAAGAGCTGCGGAACGAATAGAGACGAGTTCAGCTCGGCCGCTTTCCTGAAGGCTTCAATCGCTTCAGGTGACTTTCCCAGTTGGTGATCCATGAGGCCGAGATTGGCCCACAGTTGCGGAATCGAGGGTTCAAGCTCGGTTGCTTTCCGGTATGCATCCGCCGCGGCTTGAAAATCCCCCCTGGACTGGGCCGCTTGGGCGCCAGCCAGGATGGGTTGAAGAGTTTGTGCGGGCTCTTGCGCACTTACGGCCGCGCTCACGGCTGATTTCGTGAGCGCGATCGTAAGACAGAGAGCAAGGACAGTCCTTTGCATGGATAGGAACCCTTATCTAAAAGGTTACCTTCAGTACGCCCTGCATCTCTCTCGCTCCCTGCGTGGACGAACTCTCACCCATAGTTCCATCGCCGACGCCGGAGTCTGGTATTCCGAAATTGGGGTGGTTGAAAGCGTTGAACATCTGGACAGCGAACTGCAGCTTGAATCCTTCCACGAGGTTAAACCACTTCCCTAGCGTCAGATCTTCGTCCACATATCTTGGTGCCCGCAGATTGGAATAGTAGCGTGGTCCGGTGCCGAAGGTGTATGCGTCCGGCGGTTTAAAGGCCCCCGGGTTGAAGAAGCAATACTTCGTTCCCACGGCGATGATCGGGTTACCGGGGTTGCCGTTGCCGCAGCTGCCGGTCCTGAATGGCGCTCCGGTCAGGTTTGCATGTTGGCCGCCGCCATAGACGGTTGAGCTGTTCCCATTGGGGCCGATCGACATCGGGAAACCGCTCTGCACGGTGGTAATCCCCGAGACCTGCCAGCCGCCCACGACTGCATCCACAGCCCTGTTCATGCCGCTGCCAAACGTCTTGCCCCGGCCAACCGGCAGTTCATATACATAGTTCAATACCAGCGATTCAGGAATATCTTCGCCGTCGACCGTCCAATCGGCTTTCAGGTCGTAGTAATTGCGGATACCGGAGCCGCCGGTATCGCCGTTGACCGATCCCCATTCCTCGGGTCCGGCAACGTCAGACAGGAACTTCGAGAACGTGTAGGAGGCTGTCAAGATCAGGCCGGCCCCGAAACGATGCTTGAAATTTACCTGCAATGCGTTGTAGTTGTTGATTCCGACGGGCTCGTCTGTAGCTGAGACGCTTCCGCAGAACTCCGGATACGGCATCAGGGATTGCGCCACCGTCCACGTGCAAGCCATAGGGGTAAGTCCCAGGTTGCTCAACGCATTGGTATACGGATTGGTGCCCGCCGAGTTCTTCAGCGCCGAACCCTGGGAAAGATAGCTTGGATTCAGCTGGCCGTAGTTCATGCCGCCGAGGGTAATGCGCGACCCGCGGCCTCCGACGTAGGCAACATCCAGCACATCATTGGTCGTGAAGGCGTATTGGAGCCCAAAGGCGAACTCCTTGGTGAGAGGATCGGGACGGAATGGATTCACACCGCCGCCACCCTGACCAACGCCGGTCAGGCTTCCCAGCGCGTTCCCGGTCACCGGCACAAGTCCCGTTTGGAATGCCTGCGCCAGGGGCGTCGTCACCGTGACCCCGTCGGGCGAAGAAGTCCAGGCCGTTGAGGACGAGTAGCCTGGGTCCGGACCGGAACCTCCATACCAGTTTCTGGCGTAATACCAGCCGTAGCCGCCGCGCATCACCAGCTTCGGCATGATGGCATACGTAAAGCCCACGCGGGGCTCCAGGTCCTTCAGGTTCTGTTGATAGAGGCCGCGATTCCCCGGAGTGTTGTAGACGATTTCCCCGGTAACCGGAATACCCGTCGCCGCGCTGATCGGGTTCAGGGCGTGGAAATCGAAGTACGCCTGTTGGTTATGCCGTGCCGTCGCCGGCATCTGGATTTCATAACGGACGCCCAGGTTCAACGTCAACTTGCGGTTGGCTTTCCAGTCGTCCTGGACGTACATGCCGTGCAGGTAATTGGTTGTCGCCGCAAACGCGGCGTAGCCAGTGGATCCAGCCGAGCCGATCCCGGAGTTGCCGGCGCCCGCCAGGAAGGAGGCAAGCCCGTCTCCGTTTGTTGCTGTCGCCGGATTCGACGGGTCGGGACCTGCCGTCATGGCGACGCTGAAATTCATGGTCGTCGGGGTCAACCTGCCGCCGTCTGTGGTTTGCCAAATGCCCAGATAACCGATCGAAACCGAATGCGCCTTGAAGCTTTTGTTCAGGTCGGCATTCAGGCTGCCATTATCCTCAGGGAACGTGGCTTCGCCGGAACCCTGTGTCGCCCCCAGGGCAGCATAGGATCCCTGGCCGCTAAAGGTGTTTCCGAACGAAATCTGCGGAAACTGTGGTGTCCACGTGTCGAGAACACCCGGCAGCCCCAGCGAAGAAGGTTTGAATCCATAGCCCTGGACCACGTTCCCCGCGGCAAAGCGGGTGAAAAACAAGTCGGTGGTGAGGACAAGAGTTGGGCTGAAGACGTGAGAATAGCCCAAAACCCCAAACATGCGGTTGTTCGGGTCAAACACGTAGGGTCCGGCAACATCGTTTCCGTAAAAGGCTCCCGTTTGCACTTTTCCCTCGTGCTTATTCGAGAATTGCCCGTAGATCTTATTATTTGCGTTGATGTTTTCGTCAATGCGGATTCCCCATTCGTTGGAGGAAGTCGGCGCGCTCGTCTCAGTGTTGAAGTTGTACCCACCGCCCGGATTCTTTTGCGCAGGCCAGTAGTTCCCGGTGGCGATTTTCTTGGCCAGAGCATCGATTGAGCCCACGCCCGTGGTGGGTATGATATTTCCCGGATAGGGGTCGCGGATATCAACGGTTTGTCCCACCTTGCTATTGCCTGTCACGCAGGTAGCCGTAACCGATCTGGATGTATAGGGGTTGTAGATCGCCCCTTGGTAAATAGGCCGGCACAGCGCATCGGTTCCGACCTGAGTGGTCGTGAGTGCCGATGAGAAGTCACCACCCAACGCGGCAGTTGTCGGCACATTGCCGCCGAAAGTGAGGCCGCCGTTGAGCCGGAGACCCTCATAGTTGGCGAAAAAGAAGGTCTTGTCCTTTTGTTTATAGATACCCGGGATGTAGAGCGGACCGCCGCCGGCGACTCCGAACTGGTTGCGGTGATCGTCAACTCTGTGCAAGCCGGCGAGCTTGTTGAAATAAAGGTTGGCGTCCAGGTCCTGGTTGCGCAAGTATTCGTCGGCCAGGAAATGGTAGTTGCTGGTGCCGGCCTTGGTAGTGATGCTGATTGCATTGCCCGTGCTGAATCCGTACTCGGCTGAAAACTCGTAGCTGGTTACCTTCACCTGGTCCGTGTCTTCCGGAGCGGGAACATACTGGCTTCCTCCCCAGCCCTGGGCCACGTCGTAGCCGCCTTCCAGAAGGAACAGGTTGGTTCCGAAGTAGCCGCCTCCAAAATTCAGGAAGGAGTAATCCTGGTCGGCTGTGTCTTCACTGCCGCCCGATGCCAACAGCTGCCGGTAGCCCTGGGTGTTTACCGCGGAGTTCAGTGTCGCAAAGGAGAGGTCGTTCCGGAGGTTCAGCGGAAGCTCCTGAAGTTGCTGGGTCGTGAGCTCGGTGCTCATGCTCGAGTTCTCTGTTTGAAGCAGCGGCCCAGTCGTGTTGACGGTGACTTGCTCGATGGCGCCGACCGTCAGACTGACCCCCATGCTCACTGTATCCCCCTGAGCCAGGACGATGCCTTCCTGCCGGGTTGTCTTGAATCCCGCCGCGCTCACCTCAAGAACGTAGGTGCCCGTCGGGAGAAAGGCAAAGTTGAACTCGCCGACCGCCGACGTGGTGTCGCTTCGGGTAGTTCCACTTTCCGGGCTGGTTAGCTTCACCGCGGCTTTCGGGATTCTGGCCCCGGTCGGGTCAGTAACTGTACCCGACAGCGAGGCTGTGATGCTCTTCGACTGCGCCTGGAGTTTTGAAACACATGTCAGCCCCAGGATCACAGTTACCATCAAGACTGCCAAGCGTACGAGACGTAACCTTTTCATTCTGCCTCCCCACATGTTGCTCTGTTGATTTCCCATTTGATTGCCCCAGGCCCTTGAGTAGGGAAAACCAGGAGCCTACGCGGCGGTCAAGTTGGCCGGGGGAGTTTGGATATCGCCCACCCGACAGACCAGCCCGATTCCACGCACAAGGGAGCGCTTTCTATAGAGGAATGACAACGTACTGTACGGTAGTGTTCGAGAGCGCTCGGCTGTTAGTTCTGACTTGTCAATAGGATATAAAGGGGAGTACAGTACGCTTGCGGCCAGTGAACTGAGGTGACCTGTGGGGAATGCAGTCGAAAGGACCGACTCTCCTGACCGGCAAGAGGACTCGGAGATTGTACCGGCGGCCGAAGTCCAGAGGGCCTTGGCGGCGGTCATGCAAAGTACGCCGTTTCACTCCAGCAAACAGTCTCAGGAGTTGTTGCAGTACATCGTGGATCAGACTCTATCCGGTCATCCGGAGATGCTGAAGGAGCGAATTATCGGGGCGAGCGTTTTTGGCAGACGCCCGGACTACGACACGAACGAAGACCCGGTGGTCCGCTCCCGCGCAGCCGAGGTGAGGAAGCGCCTCGCTGTTTACTACCAAACAGTCCCCAATGAACACATCCGGATCACCATACCTTCCGGATCCTTCAGGGCTGTATTCGAATGGGCGAACAGAAGCCAGGCCCAGTTGCCCGCTAACCATGCGAACGGGCCGGAATGGAACCATGCACCGGATGAGTCCATGACTGCATCGGCTCTTCACGAGGATGCGGCGCGCGGCATTATGCCAGCCTGGGCAAAATCCAGAAGGCGCAAATGGTGGCTTGCGATTGTCGCGTCCCTGGCGATTCTGACCTGGGCGACGCTGCATTACTATACATCCCCTGAAGAGCGCGCCTTCGATCAATTCTGGGCGCCAATTCTAGATCATTCCAATCCGATCCTGATCTATATGGGCAGCAATGCTGTCTATGAATTGACAGGCTCCTATCTCGATGCGTATTACGAGCAACACCCGCGGAACCAATCTGAGGCAATGGGCCTCGAATCCTATATTCCGCTGCCTCCGGGCACCAAAATTGACGTTCAGGATCTGCATCCTGCAAAGGACACCTACGTTACCATCGGAGATGTCGCCGCAACAACGAGAATCGTGTCAATGCTGGTGCGGCGCAACAAGCAATTCGACATTCGCTATGGCAGCGATGTAGCATTTGGCGACCTTCGCGAAAACCCCACAATCCTGATTGGCGCGCATAACAATGCATGGACGATCCTCATGACAGAGAATCTCCGTTATGTGTTTGATGGGCGTGCAAGCATCGTGGACCGCACGGGTTCTCAAAAGCGGTGGTCCACAAACAACCCCTTAATAGAGGACTACGCGATCGTATCCCGAGTCTTGAACTCCAAGACCGGTACGTCTGTCATCACAGCCGCAGGAATTGGACATGCAGGAACGCGCGCCGCTGCCGAATTTCTCACCAATCCACAATCCTTGTCGGCGATGGTGAAGTCCCTTCCCAAGGACTGGGAAAAGAAGAACGTGCAGATCGTTTTGCATACGACTGTCATCAACCAGCTTCCTAGTGCTCCCGACATCGTGGCCACTTATTGCTGGTAGAGAGACCACCGATCATCGTTGGAGTGCGACGGTAGCCCCTAACTTCAGCGGGATGAAACAGACTGGTGAGTTGAATGGCCTGCAAAATCCCTACCACTCAGATACTTGTCCTTCGATGGTCTGATGGGCCCGGCTCGATTTGCGCTATTGAGAAAGAGACATAGAATATCAGCCTCTGGCACTCCAAACAGAGTTAACATGGAATCCAAATTCCCTGTCACTGGAACTCCATCCGATTGCACTCTACAGTAAGAAAGAGGTGCAGAATGAAGCGGCGAGACTTTCTGAAGACGAGTACGGCGGCTGCCATTGCATTAGCCGGTTCTCAACAGGCACTCCCGGCCTCCACAAAAGGTGAACGCGATCAGAGCAGCGCAACTCAAGCTGTGGGCGCGCCTACGGCTAAAGCGGGACTGGTTCCGAACCAGGACCTGACCGTTTCTCATGTAGGCAGCACTCCGGAAGGCGTATACCTGCCAAAGCAGCCGCTACTCGCAGTGGCCCTTCGCGGAATCAAGCAACGAACACGTCCCATGCCGTTGAGCGAAAGAATCAGCCGCGGTATCGTTCCCAAGCGCGGCGTATGCACTACTGCCCCGAGCACGTCGGCACACGAGGGCTTTGTTACCGGCTATGGACCCGTCTACGCGGAAGTACTGGGGGATCCCTTTTCCGACCAGGTTCTTTTCCACCATGAGCGCTTGATGGTGCCCTGGAAACGCCCCTTTGAGGCTCCCAAGGTTGCGCAGGTTCTCCCTGATCTGCGAAAGCTCATCCTCGACGGAAAATACCGTGAGGCCGTGGCGCTGGCGTTCGACTCGATGAGTCAGGCCGGACTCCCGATCAATGAATATCCGCACCCCACCATCGCCGCTTTCACCATCCATATTGATATTCCGGATGCGGACGTGGCGGAAAACTACCTGCGCACCATCGACTTTGAAAGCGGCGAACTCAAGGTGCACTGGAATGACAAGCGTGGCGAGTGGGTTCGGCAGATATTCGCATCCCGCCCGGACAGCGTCGTAGCCCAGTTGCTCACCGCTCCCAAAGGCGAGCTGGTCAACGCGAAGATCGCGATCTCCAAACCCATCGCCAGTTCGGGCGCTGCCGGCGGTCCAATCTCCTTCGAGCAGGATGCAAACGAGCATCGGATTATCTTCGCCGGCCACTTTGACCCCGCCGTAAACAACAACGGGTGGGCGGGAGTAACGCGCGTGATTTTGAGCGGTGGAGCGGCACACGTGGAGGACGGCGCGGTGGTTGTCGAGGGCGCTCAGTCGGTGACGCTGCTTACCCGTGTCGAGTGGTACGCTGACTTCTCGCAGGCCCAGGTCGACACGATGGTCAAGTCAGTCGACCAGGTTGAAGCGGATTACGCCAAGTTGCTCGATCGCCATCGGCAGGTCCAGGCCCCCATATTCGACCGCGTCTCAGTGGACTTCGGCGGCAGTGCGCAACAGGCCATGTCCGGCGAGGAGCTGATTGACGACCAGCGCACCCGGACAGGCTTCTCGCCTGCATTGCTTGAGAAGCTCTTCGACATGGGCCGCTATTGGCTCATTGCCACCGCGGGTAATTATTTCGCCGAGATCAATATCAATATCAATTTACAAATTGCCCCCGGAACGATGGGCGCTTTGCCGGAGGCAATGAGCCGTTACTACGATTGGGTCGAGAGCGTGCTTCCGGACGGCCGCACAAACGCCTCGAATATCTTCGGCGCGCGTGGCATCGTATTTCCCATTTTGCCTAGTTGGGGTCTCGGTGTCAGCTTCCACTATGCAGTATCCACGGGTTACGGCATTTGGCCTCATCCCTATTGGACTGCCGGCGCCGGCTGGTGCTACAGCCCCTTTTGGGATCAGTTCCTGGTCAGCGGCGATGTGGAGTTTCTGCGCAAGCGGATCTTGCCGAGCCTCAAAGAAATGGCTCTCTTCTACGAGGACTTTCTCACTGTAATCGACGAACGCGGCAACTATGTCTTCGTTCCTTCGTTCTCTCCTGAGAATGCTCCCCTCAACTCCGAGCCTCTGCCGCCGGCGTGGTGGCCGGGGCTCAGCATGAGGGATTCACCGGTGCGTCCGCCCACGACAATGGTCCTGAACGCCAACATGGATATCATGGTGTGCCGCGAAGTGCTGACACACCTGATTGAGGCTTGTGAGATTCTTGGCACCGACCAGGACAGCATTCCCAAGTGGAAGGCCATGATCGGCAAGCTCCCACCCTATCTGCTCGATTCGGACGGCATGTTGAAGGAATGGGCATGGCCCACCCTTCAGGACAATTGCGATCATCGCCATTGCTCGCACCTGTACGGTGTCTGGCCCGGCGATGAGATCGATCCAGACCGTACGCCGAGACTCGCCAAGGCAGCATTGCTGGCGGATCGCAAGCGCACACCCGAGACCCTCGCAGCACACGGCTACAGCCATCGCGCTCTTATCGGGGCGCGCCTTAAAGACAGCTACCTGGTGCAGTCGCAAATGAAACAGTTGCTCGAACAGGGCTACGTCGCCGCCACTCTTCGCACCTGCCATAATCCGTACCAGCCGCCAATGCCCGATGCTCAAGGCGCCCTTACGACAATCATGATGGAGATGCTCATCTACTCACGGCCCGGAGTAATCGAGATTCTGCCTGCCGTTCCCTGCTGCCTTCATAAGGGATCCATCAACGGAATACTGGCGCGTACCTTTGCAAAGGTCGACTCGCTTGCCTGGGACATGCAAACAAGAACCGCCGACGTAACCATTACCTCGCTCAAGGATCAGGACATCACGCTGATCGTCCGGCACGGAATCGAGAGAATCTCAGCCGCGGCTGGAGTTTTAGCGAAGATGCCAGCGCCCGATGCAGTTTCGTGCGAAGTGCGCCTGAAGAAAGGCGTGCCTGTAACATTGCACATCGAGCTCGGTCTGCACGAGCCGCTAGACTGGATCGCACAGGTGGACGAAGCCTGATCAGGACTTCGTTCTTCCTCCATCCCGGGATCGTAACGGTATGGGTAAAACGAGTGGATGAACCATCCCGATGTTTTGTATGACCTGTTGACGGTCCATCGACCCGTGATGGTGGCGAGCTATGCTTCGGTCATAGGCGGAAGCGCACGGCTGCCAATCGGCCGGGCAACCCCACCCGTCTCCAGAAAAACGAGCCACGAGGAATTCTGCGCCACCACATCATTAAGCTCCGTTTCGCTCAGCACCATGCATGCCGTCGACAGCGCATCTGATTCCGCTGCGGCGTCGGTCAATGCCCATGCGCGATTCTGCCGCTCCGCCGGCTGCCCCGTGCGCGGGTTGAGGATATGGTTTCCCTTCACCGCCAGCCCTGAGCCGCTCAATGAAGTGTTCGTCAGAAAAAATCGCTGCGGTGCATCATCATCGCCCAGGCCGCAGGACCAGCCAGCGGCATCCTTCGGTGCATCGCCCGCCAGAATGCTGCTGCCGCCTGCGACCAGCAGGAATGATCGGCAATCCCAACTGCTCAGCAACTCCGCCATGCGGTCGAGCGCAAATCCTTTGCCGATGGCTCCCAGATCGAACTGCAGCCGCCCACTCTCGCACAGGATGGATAGCTCCTCCGGGAGTAAACTCCACTGCGGCAAAGAGTGTTGCGTTTGCAGGGCAGTGGCTGTGGCGGAAAACGCGCCGTGCGTGGCCGATTCCATCTTCTTTGCGATTTCAAGACAGGCAAAGGCCGGTTCACTCAGGCGCATCTTTTTGCCCGGGGTGAGTTGAGCGATTTGCGCTATGTCGCTGTTGGCGCGAAAACGGCTTAAGTGCGATTCCAGCTTATCCAGAAGATCGAATGCGGCCTGCGCAGCCTGTGCGGCATAGGTTCTTTCTTCGTCGGCGATGCGCACCTCAAAGTGCGTCGCCATGGCGCGATGATTGAATTGGTGGATGTCAGCCATTCAATTTCATTTCGGCGCGGGCGACCAAAGAAGGATCAGCACGCCGGGCCGGACTCCAAAAAAGTCTGGGCGAAATTCCCTTAATTGATCGGCGTATTGGTCCGCCGCTTCTGCTGAAGTGATGTAGAAATCCGCAGCTCCCACTTGCTGACCTGGCTGCCAGAATCCGACTTGGGAAAAGTGCCGCAGGTACCACGGCAACGGCCATGGATCGGAGGCAATAACCGCGATGCGCGGCGATTTGAGCCCTTCCTGCTGCGCGAGATTTGCGATCTCCGCAGGCAGTCCGAGCAAATCCTCCGTAGTCTGGGCATACGCATATGGGTTGGTTTCATCGCCAGGATGGACAAAGACGCGCTGCCTCGTATCGTGAGCAATCAACGCGGCGGACACAGCTCCCACAAGGACGCAACAGACCGGCGCGGCTATGCGAAGGGCAGGATACTTTGCCCGCAAGTGCCAAAACGACTCCATCGCCAGACCAGCAAACAGAGTGATAGGCAACCAAAAATTCAGGGCCAGCCACGGCGTCTTGTAGGGAATCAGGCTGTAGATGACGGCAATCAGGAGGCCATAGAACGAGAGAAAGCCATAGGCTGAAGGTGCGCGCTTTCTCGCGACCTGAAAGAATCCGATGCAGGCCAAGGCGCAGATGATTCCGCCCGACCAGCCGCCGATGAGAAGTTGGGCAAAATACCAGAGAGGCTTTTGATGGCCCTCGCCGCCTGCACGCGCGAAGGCGTTGGGAACTGCATGCAACAGCGCGGCCAGTGCCCCCCAGTTCGTGCCGAACCAGGTGAATAGAGCCGCGCTCAGCAGCAGAAAAACCAGAATAGCGGCCAGCACAGTCCTGGGCCGCCACAGATTGCTGGGGCTCTTCCTGCGCAGATTCCAGAGCCAGTAGAGGAGCGCCGCAACCGACAGCGCTGCAAAGTGCAGTACCGCAGTCTCTTTGCAGGCCAGCATCAGTGCGGCGCATGCAGCAGCCAATACTGCCAGCTTCGCGGAGCGCCGTGCGCACGCGCTCCAGCCGCTCAGGATCAGCCCAAAGGTAGCGGCGACAAATAGCGATTCGTGAATGAAATACCGGCCGTAGTAGACGGCCAAAGGAGCGGCGGCAAACAGCAGCGCGGCGATCAGGCACGGCACAAAACCGAACATCTCAACTGCCACGCCAAAGAGCAGAATCGTGACCGTTCCGGCCAGAACCGTGGTCAGGCGCAATTCTGATTCGGTGAGGTCAGAGAATGCCTTCGCATCCTGCAATCTGGCCAGCGGCAGGGCAAATGCTGCCAGCGCCGGACCGTGGCGGTCCTGCGGATCGTACGCGTAAGTTTCGCCTGCCAGCAATTGTCCTACGATGTAAGCGTTGACGGCTTCATCGGTGTGCATGGGCCGCGCACCCAGTTGAGGAAGGCGCAGGAGCAGCCCGAGAAGCGCGACAAGAAGAAAAGCCGCCCAGCGAGCCCAGTTGGGCGGGTTCAGACGGCCGGCTTGCCCCACACCTCGACCTCAATGTAGTGATTCAATTTGTTTGACGTGTTCCCGTTGCTGTAAAGACGGACATAACGCCCCTTCACGCCTTTGGCGTCAATCAACTTGCCCTGATACGTTTCGATGTAATTCAAATCCTTGCCCGCGCCGAGGCCAAGCTCGTTGTGAAAATCATTGTTGAAGATAGTCGTCACGCCCGAGCGGAACGTCGGATCGTCGGAGACCTGCACGGCAACATCGCGATAGACGCGCGCCTGAGAATGAAAATGCCAGATGAGGATGGCATAGATATTCGCTCTCTTCGCCAGATCGATCTGCACCCACTGCTTGCCGGGCCCAAGCTCGACCCATGAGCCTTCGTTGCCGTCCTTGTCGCCATCGACAATCATGTCCAGTGTCCCGACGTCGGGATTGTCGTCGCTCGCGGTGACCTTCTTGTTTCTGGCCAGGTTGAGCGTGCCGTCGGGCACCATGAAATCAGGGCGCTTGCCTTTCGTTGGTGGCTCAAGGTTGGTCACGTTGAGGGGCACAGGCGTCCCCACAAAAAGAGGCGGGGGTAATTTTGTCTTCAAGACCACCTGGTTCTGGGCAAACGATGCGGCTGCGACAAGCAGTACAGCCAGAACGGGAGTATTCCTGGAAAGCATTTTCATCATCGTCTCAAGCTCTCACTTCTTCGGCAGTGATGGCAACTCTCGTCTGCGCAGCAACTGCTTCGTTTGCTTTGTGGATCGTGTATTCACTGCTGAATGCCTCATCGCCAGGGCAATTCAGTTTTGCCGTGCCGCGGATGGCATTGAAAAAGTTCTCTAGATGCGGCTGATGGGGCGGCTTATTGAAGAACACGGGAATCTCATATTCCGCCAGCTGTGCGGTCTCACGCACGTCCACTTTTGCTGCGTCGTCTGCCGAGGTTGGCTTGGCGCGGACGTAGCCCTTCGCCGTCAGGTCGTCCCAGACTCACCTGGGTCGCTCGCGCTTCACGCCAGATCGAGCAAAGAGACGGATCTTCTGACATCTTGATGGTGCCGTCGTCGCCCATGAACATCTCGAAATAGCCGCCGCCGGCGCTGGTGGTCGTCTGCACCTGGTAAGACGCGCGCGCTACGCCCTGGGCCATTGGATATTCGTAAATCACGATCGCGTTGTCATACCAGTCGTGGTTCTTGTAGTAGTCCAGTCCGCCGCTCCCGATAACGGACTTGGGCGTGCCCATCCACCAGTTGAAGATGTCGATCTGATGGGCGCCTAGGTCAGACAGCGGTCCGCCGCCGAGTCCCTTGTACCAGCGCCAGTTGCGGAACTGGTGCATATCTTTGTAGCCGTACTTGGCGAGCGTACTCGCGGGCATCTCGTACTTTTTGGGCCAGCCGAAATCTTCCTTGACCGCCCGGTTCCATTGCCCCTGCGCTGCCGTCAGCCGTCCGCAGAACTGCGCCTCGTGCAGCAGGCGGTTCAAGGTGAATAGGTAGCGCGGGTTGCTGCGCCGCTGATGACCGATCTGCAACAGCTTTCCGGTTTCGCGCATGGTCTTCACCATGGAACGCGCTCCGTCGATGGTGTTGCTCATCATCTTTTCGCAATACACATCGAGGCCGGCTTTGAGGCATGTGTTGGTCATCGACGCATGGCAGAAGTCCGGAGTCGCGATCACGACCGCTTGCAGGTCTTTTTCCTTGGCGAGCAGATCTTCGTAGTTTTCGTAGGTGCGGACCTCATTGCCGACTTTTCCGAGGTAACGCGCGCCCTCGTTCAGGTGGTAATCCCAGATATCGCAAAGAGCCACCAGCCTCACGCCCTCGATATTCAGCAGCGATTCAAGCAGTACCTTGCCTTCCTCGCCATACCCGATGAGAGCGATGTTGATCGTGCTCAGTGACGACTTGCCGGCAACCGCTGCTTTTGGGGCCGAATCGGACTTGCAGGCATTTAACAGCATGCCCGCGCCGGCAACTGCCGTGGCGCCGATGAAATCACGACGGTTCAGAAAGGGATCTACCATTTTTTGAGGACCACAAATCGGTTGTGTTCGGCCAGAAGAAAAGCCCCGGCGACAAGGCCGATATGAATACCCAGCCAGGCCACGCCGTCGTTCTGGTCAATGAGAACCAGCCCGACTGTCAGCGCAATAAAGAGCGCTGCCTGCGCCAGCAGAGACAACCGGGTACCGAGGCCGATCAGGAGCATGATCCCGGTGACAATGAACGCCGGGCCAAGCATCTTGTCGAAGGCCGTCAATGCGATTTTCGGAAACAGCGGTTCCTGGGCAAACTTGTCGTGAAGCGCTACTGGAATGCCCGCATAATTGGCCAACGCATAAGACTTGACGTTCACGTTGACCATCACTCCGCTCGCATCAGGCTGGCCGGTGGACGGATCGATGAGCGGCATCGCCACCGATTTATATGCGGCAAATTTCTGAATGCCCACAAACAGTGCGCGAACCCCGAGCCAAAGACGCAAAGCCAGGAAGGCAAAAGTAAAATCCCAATTGACTTTGCGGTTTGCACCCTGTCTTGCTTCAGTCGTATCAGTCATGTCTCCCCGGTAGATGCCAAGGTTGTATTGTAGAGGTTTTCCAGGCTGCTTCTACGTCAAGCCTGCGGACTCCACGAAAAGCGGCTGCTGCTGGCAAAGCACTCAGCTCATCTTCCACGGACCCCTGTATTCGCGGGTCAACCGCTTGCTGGCTTCGGGATCGCCGATGATCTCTTCTTCCGTCACGTCCCAATGGATTTTTCTTCCCTCAAGCATTGAGATCAGGCAAAGATGTCCCGGAATGGCCGAGTGATGTCCCACTTCCACCGGCGTAATAGTTGATTGACGGGTTCTTATGCAGTCCAGAAAGTTCTGCTGGTGATTCTCAGAGGTGTAGAGCTTCACTTTGCGCAACTCCCTCGGCAGATACTTGCCCTGCTTCCACGCGGGATTCGAGGTCTCAAATCCCTCGCGATCCACCCATACCCAGCCTTCCGTGCCAATCCACTTCACGCCCATTTTAATGTCCGGATAGCCGCCGGCGATGGTCATCGTAATGCCCTGCGGATACTTCAATTCAAACCGGTACTTTGGCGCGGTGTTCCAAACCGCCTTGGCTGGCGGCAGTTCGCCGCTGCCTTCAACCTCCGACGGACCGGAGTTGTCGAAACCCAGGCCCCAGTGCGCAATGTCGCAATGATGACCAATCCAATCCAGAAGTTCCCCGCCGCCGGTGTTGTAATTCCAGCGCCACGCTTTATGGGACCGCGCCTTGATGTATGGCTCCATCCTGGATGGGCCGACCCATGTCTCGTAATCCAATTCCCGCGGAGGATCGGAGACCAGCAGGTCCCAGGCCTTGGAGCCGGGCAAAACCTGCTCGAGGCTCGCGACGGTCACGCCCTGGGCAGCCAGCTTGGCCAGCGCCTCCTTTTGTACGCCGTCAAAATCAGAGTTGCCGCCTGGCAAACCGACTTCCACATGGGTCACCGTACCGATGAGTCCATTGCGAACGATCTCCGCGGCCTTGTGAAAGGTCGGAACCGAGCGCTGCCAGGAGCCCATCTGCCAGATAATGCCGTTCTGCTGAACTGCGCGGACAATGGATTGCTGCTCGGCGATGGTGTGCGCGAGAGGTTTCTCGGCGTAGATGTCTTTCTTCCGGCGTGCAGCTTCAGTTGCCACGATTTCATGCCAATGGTCGGGCACCGCGATCATCACGGCGTCGATGTCGTCGCGCGCAAGCAACTCCCGATAATCGTGGTAGCCTTTGCAATCCTCGGTCCCATAATTGTCGTTGATCATCTTGACCGCGGCCTGCAGATGATTCGCGTCGATGTCGCACGCCGCCACCACCTGGCAATCATCCGACGCCAAAAAGGACTTCGTATTGTCCGGCCCTTGCCAGCCCATGCCGATCACGCCAAGATTGATTCGATTGTTGGCAGGTGTTTTCGATTCCGAGCCCTGTGCTGCGTGAGCTGAGAGAAGCGAAGGCAATACCGCGGTCGATGCTGCAGCTTTTAGAAAGTGGCGGCGATTCATCGAACGGAGCGAGGATTCAGAATTGGGCTTTTCAGGCATAATTGACATTCCGAACATGATACTGGTTCGAACTGAAGATTGGAAAGCATTTGTCAGCCCAAATTGCGGACTATTCAGGATCTTCCAGAAAACAAGAAGGGCCTCTTGCAAGAAATTCAGGTTCTTCTAAGATTGAAGAAGATCGACGCCAGCCGCAAGAAACCGACGCCATCCACGGCGTCGCAGCGGTCCTCGCTGACACTGCTGCGAAACACAGCCATGGACTCAAGCACCGGTCAGGATTCGATGGACGATCTCTGCATTTTCCCTGATCTCGTCCTTATTCCTCGGGAATACGCCAACATATACGCCATCATTTGGCTTGATGCTTTCATATGCGGTGCGGAAGGCCTGAGCGATGCCGGCGTCGGCGATGCGCCCGGCGGCAAGAATCTTGAATGCAAAACAGGTTTTCGTGGTCTGACGCATCACCTTGTACATGCGTGGCGGATCGCTCTGCATATAAATGTCGTGCGGCATTTCGAGCAGCTCGCCATTGAGCGTCTTCTTCCACTCCTCCTCCGTCCTGGTGCGATTGTAGACACAGCCTGAGTAGAAATCGACATCCCAACCCTGCTCCTCCACGAGTTCGATCACTTCAGGTTTGTGCGTACCCACGCCAACCAGCACGCCCAGGTCCCGGGCTCGTTTACACCACTCCCGCTCGCTGGCCATCGTGCCGTTACGATAGGCCAGATCGATCTCCTCGCCCCGCCTCTGAAGCGCCAGCGGCTTGAGATCGCGAACCAACGCTGCCTCATCATCCTTCGCCATAACCTGCACGATCAGGTGCATCTTGCCGCCCTCGGCTTGAAATCGCGCCCAGTCCTGCGGTGCACGCTCAACGTTCACGTAGTTAAATGCATTGATGCCGAAACTGCTGGCGCGATGCAGCACCTCGCAGACTCTATCCTGCGTGTACCACTCTCGCATGGAGCTGCTGAAGTTGTTGTTGTAATGGGAAAATCCATAGAGTGGGTTGACACCGAGAACCAGGCGGCTGATCTCGGCATTGCCGAACTTCATCTTCGGAATCTGGATCTGTACATCGTTGCCTGCGGGCGCCGCAGCTTGTGCGGAAACCGGAGGCAGACTCTTGTCCGTAGATCCCTTGGCTGGCTCCGCGGCAAGCGTCGCCGCCGTTCCGCCCATCATGCCCGCGGCCAGTGCTGCCGTGGACTGCAAGAATTCTCGACGCGTATTCGACATAAAGATTCCTGTTCTCCTTCTGGTTTCCTACTCTCCAAAACTGCTCAACCGAGAGCCTTCAAGCGAACTCTGCATTTCTGGGGCGCGCCGCATGTCAGCCGTCCATGCCGGGCGTGGTAATGACCTTAGCCTTGAGCGCGGGTTTTGCCTTTACCTGCGGTATGCCGTGCTTATGACAATCGGTGCATTTGACCCAATGAATGTTGTGGACGCTCGCCGAGTTTGCGTAGGTGGTATCCATCTTCTCCACGTCCAGTCCGCAATTCGACATCTGTGGGTGGCAGGTCTTGCACGAGGCCCGCGTGTTCTCGTTATGTCCATCGTGGCAGGCGACACAACTGATGCCCTCGTGCACGCCCATCGGCGTGCGATCGTCACCGGAGCCCACCTGCGGCCCCCACGCGTTGATTGCCGCCATTGACCCGGCCTCCGGTTCACGAGGCGCGTGGCACTGATAACAGAGCGCCTGGCGCGGATCGTGACTGACCGTGACCGTGCGAGATCCGTCGTGCAGCTGCGGAATCGAAAGCGATGAGGCGGAAAAGTGAAGTGTTTCGCGCCGGTCGTAGAAGGCCAACGAATCGGGAACAGCCGCGTCTGCGACGGAGATGCGCGAGGCCGGCCTGGTTTCCTGCACGCCTTCGCTGTGAACCTGGTGACACGTCATGCAGGGCATCGCCGGCTGATCTCCCAGGCCCGAAGGAATCACGCGCCAGGGCCCCTTTGTATTGAGAGGCTGCACCAAATCGCGGATCGCCCCGCTGAAGTAGGAACCGTGGCAGCGCAGGCAATCGTCCATCAGCATTCGTTTGGAGTTGTGCACGGGATCGGTAAAAATCTGGCTGTACGTGGCGCTGTGCGGGCCGGCATGCCAGTTTGCGTATTCATGCTGATGACACGACTTGCAGTTCGACGTCATAGCCGGCACATCCACATCCCGCAACTTGATGGCCTCAGGAACGCTGCCGAAAATGTGAATGCGCATGTGGCGCAGCTTGGTGGCCAGGCTGGCCTCGTGGCAATCCATGCAGCCTGTTGTCCGGTGTGGCGCCGCATGCACCACTTTCACGTAAGCAGCCATTTCGTGACAGCTCGCGCAGCCCTGGCCGTACTGGGACGTGTAATAGTAGGACGCGCCATAAGTTCCGCCGACCGCAAGCACAGCCGCCAACCCAACAGCGATCCCTGCGAGTTTGAAGAATCGCATCATGACCGGAATCCCGTGCCCTTCCAGTTGCGGACCAATGAATCTGAAGCAAAGTAGGCGATGGCCATGATCGTCAGCGCCGGATTGAAGCCTCCGTTGGTCACGTGCACGCTTCCATCGATGACGAAGACGTTATCCACATCGTGTACCTGGCAGTTGCGATTCACCACCGAGCCTTCTGGATCGTTGCCCATCCGGCAGGTGCCTGCCTGATGTTGTCCGGCGGATACGGTTGTCGGTCTACCTGCGTTGACGAGCGTACTCACGGCGCCGGCCTCTTTGAGCCAGGCCTCAGAGCGCTGCGCCTGGACAATGCCGATCTCAAATGTATGCGGATGAACATTGCCGGAGATGCGCGCCACCGGCATCCCCCACTTGTCACGAACCGAGGGATCGAGAGTGATCCTTGCATCGGCCATGGGTATCGGTTGCGTCGGTCCCATGACGGCGATGTTGCGCTTGTAGAAGTTGCGCATGGCCTTCTTGTGCGCGAGCCCCCAGCGCGGCGTGTTCAATGGCAGTCGGTCGATCATTTGAATCGGCAGGCGAATAAACTCGTTGCAGAGGGCTCCCCCGCCGCACAGGCCAGGAGTGCCGTGGTTATAATCTGCAACCGCGATGCTGGCGCCGGGACCCACATCGTCGTAAGTATCAAAATCGAAGAAGCCAACGGCTCCTGTGTAGTGGTGGCCCTGCAGATGGCGGCCGACCTGGTCGAAGCGATTTCCTATTCCGTTCTGAAAGAGGCGGCTTTTGGAATTCAGCAGCAGGCGAGCTGATTCAATGGCGCATGCGGAGACAATGACAATGTCGCAAGGCTGCTCCTGCAACCGGCCATCGGCATCGAAGTAGGCCACGCCGCGTGCGCGTCCATGGTCGTCGGTCAGGATCTCTTTGGCCATGCACTCCGTGCGCAACTCGCAGTTTCCCGTTGCCAGCGCGCTAGGAATCACCGTGTTCTGCGAACCATTTTTCGCATCCGCTTCACAGGCGAAGCCGACGCACCACCGGCAACGCATGCATGGGCCACGGCCGTTGTAAGGCACGCTGTTACGCGCCATGGGGATGTGAAATGGATGAAGACCAAGCCGTTTGGCCGCGGGCTCGAGGATTTGGAACTCGCGATTGGGAGCGAGTGGCGGCATGGGCAGAGGGCGTCTCCGCGGTCCAAAGAAGGGACTGCCCGAGTAGTCGCCGGAAATGCCTATCTCATACTCGGCTTTTTCGTACCAGGGCTCCAGGTCGTCGTAAGTAATGGGCCAATCTTCAAGCGAGCTTCCAGCCGGCGCTCCATAAATTGAACGCATGCGGAAATCCTGAGGCATATAGCGCCACGCCATGGCGCCATAGCTCAGCGTTCCACCACCCACGCAAGCCGCGTTGTTCTGGTAACCGCCCTCGCTTGGCAGCAGGGTACGAGGGCCAGTTTGCGGATCCCACACCACGCGCGGATTGCCTTCATCCTCAGGCCCGAAGGCATTGCCCAACACCGTAGTGCGCTGATTGCGCAAGTCGTCCTTGCGGCAATCGTTGGCCGTGTACCATTTGCCGCGCTCCAGCAGAACGACGCTCAGTCCAGCAGTCGACAGTTCCTTGGCAACAATGCCACCAGCCGCACCGGCGCCCACCACCACCGCATTCACTCTCTTCATGAGCCGGCGCCTTTTCTCTCGTCGTACTGCGCGCGGCCCCGAAGCGGCGGCTCAGCAAGGCCAACCATGCGCCAGCTTACGGCGTCGCGATTGCCGCCGTGACGCGGCGCGCCATAGTAGCCCTCGAGTGTATGGCTGCGCACCAGATTAAAGAACGCGGGATTCTCTTTCTCTATTGCGGCCACTATTTTGGCTTGTTGAGGCGCGGTGAGCGCGGCCATGTCCTGACCATGGCGTTGCCTGCTCATTGCATCGGCATTGGAAAGACCATCCCGATAGGCATTCCGGTGACGCCGGTAGTGACGGGCAAGTTGACGGTCGATGTAGGTAAGCACGCCGGCTTGTGAGGCGCTGGGAAAGTCATCCGCTGGGATAATTTGATCGCAGATCGATGTCAGGGTTCGGGCCTGCTCATCATTGAGGAAATCCCAGTTGCCCTGATTGTGGCCGGTGCAGCCGACAGCCAGGGCTGCGCCGCCCATCGCTCCGGCAGCTACAAATTGCCGTCGCGTAAGACATACACCATCCCTGCTCGATTTCATTGGCCGATTCCTTGAACTGCACCTGATGGTGAATCAGTCCTCGACAGCTCGCCCTTGATATTTAGGCAGTTGCCTATCCAATACATCCTTGGCTTGTACAACCATCATGGTCTGTGCCTCGAATCACACTCGGAGACTCAGAAGCTGGTAGGCGTAGCCAGCTCGATTTGGGCCATCAGAGGAGAGTCACTGGAAAAACTGAAGGGCACTCCAAATGGTCTTTATTCAGCCAGATGGGCGTCTCCTCGCACCGTGTTTTGGGCCTGAATTTAAGGAATTACCTGTATCTTCCCTGTTAGCAGGAAATTTGGCCTGAGAACGGTTCGCAGAAGACTCGGCCCTTCTAAGAACATAAGCCCTTTATTCCACCTATATATTAAAGAAACTAAATATCTTAATCAGATACAGACTAGTGCGGTCTGTGCGCCTTGTGCGGCTCGGAACGTCTTGCACAACTGATTCACATTTCAAAACGGTTTGCGCCTTGCAACGGAAATTGATCGCCTGCTGATCGAGGTATTCAGACTTTGAAGTCTCCCCAACTTGGGTCAAGCCTCCGGGCACTCCAGTATGGGACGCCAATATTCATGGCAAGAGTAAATCGAGCAGAGACCGGCCAGCCAACGATATCTGAGCTTATCGGTACGAATCCTCGATCAGCATGTTGCTTTCGAGCTCGTCCTCGCTCTGTATCGAGAGACTCTCGGCCATGAGAAATGAAAAGCGGCTTCCTTCGCCCATCGTGCTATTGAGCTCGATAGTCGTATTGTGACGCTCAGCAATCGATTGCCCGAGAGCCAAGCCGAGGCCAGAGCCGGAAAAGGCGCCATGAATCGGCCGGGCTAAACGACAGAATCGTTCGAAGATTCGTTTCTGATCGTCTGGAGCGATACCAACTCCCGTGTCTTCAACGCAAATCTCGATCGCGCGATGTTCCTCATTTTGCGCTCGCATGCGCAGAGCAAGACTGACGGATTGGCCGCAGGGCGTGTAGCGCCAGGAGTTCTCGAGGAGGATGTTCAGCAGGCGCTTGAGGGCAAGGTAGTCGGCATCAACCAAAAACTCCATCATGCTGAAATCGCGAGTGAAATCAATCCGGGCATCGGCAAAACGCTCTGTCCATTCCTCGGCAACCTCTGCGAGAACTTCGCGGAGGTTGACTGGTTCAAATTTGAAGACCTCCACGCCGGCGTCGGCGCGCGCCAAAGCCAGCAGCTGATCGATGAGGCGCGTCATCTGCACTGAGTTTTGAAGAACATTTTCGCAAGTGGTGCGGTAGTAGGCTCCATCTCTCGGGAGGGCGAGCGCGACTTCGGTCTCGGCGCGGAGCAGAGCAATGGGGGAACGAAGTTCGTGCGCGGCGTTGGCTGTAAATGAGCGGACGCTTGTATAGCCGGCCTCGATGCGGCCAAGCATCTGATTAAGAGTATTGGAGAGAGACGAAAGCTCGTCGTGTGTCTCGAGAGAGGGCAAGCGGGCGTTGAGGTTCTTGTCGTTGATCCGGCGCGCCTCATTGGATATGGCAGCAATGGGCGTAAGCGCCTTGCGGCTCATGAAGTAGCCGGCCAGCGTGGAAGCGAAAAGGCCCAGCGTAATAAGAAGAAAGAGCTGAGCACGAAAGTTTGAGAGAACTGCGAGGGTTTTGCTGAGAGAGAGGCCAGTCTGGACTGTGTAGTGGACGCCATGAACCGCGATCGGTTCGATGAGGGCGCGCACAGGAACGGACTCGGCAGTGTAGTTGAAGTAGGAGGCTGACGGCACGACTCGCTGCGGCAACGCAAGATTGGGATAGACGGCAGCGACGTGGGGTGAACGATAGAGCCACTCACCATTCTCGTCAATTACCTGGAGCCATTTGCTGCCATGGCTCACGTTGTAGGCGGCGGTGATGGCGTCGCGCAATTCTGCAGGTGATTCATTAGCAGGACGGCTCTCAAGGAAGCGATGCACACTCCGGACTCGCTGCTGCAATTCATTGTTCTCGAGTTCTTCAATTGCCCGATGCACCATCCACAGGGATCCCAGGCCGATTGAAAGCAGCGCTGTGGCAAAGACGAGCGAGTACCAGAGCGTGAGGCGGACACGAATTGGAAGACGCCTGATCATTGATTCGGAATCCTCATTGGATCGGTATCCGGGACGAGTGTGTACCCGCTTCCGCGAACGGTTTCGATGAGATCGGGATGGCCGGCGCTGAGTTTCTCCCGCAGCGTGTTGACCAGGGTGTCGAGAGCGCCGGAAGTGGCGATGGTTGAGCCCCAGACTGCCTGCATCAGTTGCCGGCGCGACACAACCTCGCCGCGATTGAGTGCGAGGGCGCGCAACAGAAGATACTCGCTGCGCGTAATGTGGACTTCATTATGATCGTAAAAGAGGCGACGGCTGGAAGCATCGAGGCGGAATGGGCCGAATGAAAAGCTGTCCGCCGAAGCAATCCGAGCACGGCGCGCAGCGGTGTGAATGCGGGCAACCAACTCAGGAAATGAGAAGGGTTTGGTGATGTAGTCATCGGCGCCGGCATCGAGACCGCAGACGATATTGTCTTCCTGGTTGAGCGCGGTCAGCATGACGATGGCGGGCGGCTTGGAGTGGCGGCGCAGATGCGCGGTGATGGAGTAGCCGCTGCGCCCGGGAAGGCCGATGTCGAGCACGATGGCATCAAATCGATGCGCAAGCGCGAGCGCGAGGCCCGTATCTCCATCAGATGCAGTCGTTACGACGAATCCGGACTCCGAGAGCCCCTTCCGCAGTAACTCCAACATGCGTAAGTCGTCTTCCACCACGAGAATCCGCATGGTGCCACAGTACTAAGACAATACGAATAGAGGATGAATAGAACATGAAAGGCGCGGCTGCGGGGGTCGAACCGGCCAAGTGGCAATTGTGTCGCTCGTCACCGTAGAAGCCAACCTCAGGGGAATTTCACCGAAACGTTAACAAACCCTTAAACAGTCTCCGTAAGGTTCTGCATGTAGCTGGTCGAAGGTAATCGATCCCAGATTCTGTTTTCGGCTGCTAAAGGAGACCTTATGAGACGCTTGGCAATCTTGCCCGCGCTGTTGCTTATCCTCATCCCCCTCGTTTGCAATGCGCAAGCGAACAAGGGATCAATAAGAGGCCATGTAACCGACGCTTCTCAGGCTGTGATCCAGAGCGCTCGCGTAGCCGTCGACCCTGGCAACATCGTCACCACTTCGGATCCGTTGGGCGACTTTGTCGTCGCCGGCCTAGCCCCCGGCAGCTATACCGTAACCATCACTTCCGTAGGTTTTAAGGAATTGGTGCAGACAATTAGCGTGACGGCCGGGCAGATCGCGCCTTTGAATGCGGTCCTGGAGGTTGCCTCAGGCAGCGAGCAAGTCGTTGTATCCGCCGGAAGCGGACAAGACATGGTCCAGGCCGTCAACGAGGAAATCACTTCGCCGAACATTTTGCAGGTCATGCCGGAAGCTGAAATTGTAGCCCTGCCCAACGCCAATGTCGCTGATGCAGTTGGGCGTCTGCCGGGCGTGACCGTGCAGCGCGACGAGGGCGAGGCCGTCTACGTCCAGGTTCGCGGCCTCGATCCGCGTCTAACGAACACCACCATCGACGGCGTGACCATTCCGTCACCGGAATCAAACGTGCGCCAGGTACTGCTGGCCACCATCCCCGCGGACATGGTGCAATCCATTGAACTGAACAAGACCCTTTCCGCCAATCAGGACGCCGATGGAATCGGCGGATCCGTCAATATGGTTACAAAGATGGCCGGTGAGGCTCCCACCTTCAATGCCAATTCCACGCTGGGCTATTCGCCGATCATGAACGGCCGCTACATGGGCCTAGCGGGCTTTACGGTGGGCAAGCGTTTCGGCGCTACCAAACGCTGGGGCGTGATCGCGAGCGCCAGCTACGATTACAACGGACGCGGATATAACGACATTGAGCCGGCTCCCGACCTGGACCCCAACAACTTCACCAGCGCGGCGCCCTATTACGACAACCTCACGCTGCGCGAGTATCGCCAACAGCGCCTGCGCTGGGGCGGAACCATGGGCGCCGATTACAAGCTCAACGATCACTCCAGCCTGGCCGCTCACTTCATCCTCACCGACTTCAAGGACTGGGGCGATAAGTGGACCTACCAGGTCACGACTGACGGCAAGCCAAAATTCAAGTACTCTATCCGGCATCCGGACTTTGCCATCGGCAGCTTCTCACTGGGCGGCAACCATGTCTTCAACAATAAGTGGTTCACCTGGGGCTCCGCTGTCTCGCGCGGCCGCGAGCTTGACGCCGGCGGAAATCCGGGGGGCTCCTTCGACGCCAGCAGCGCATTGAAGACCGTTGGGAAAGGCTGCAACTATGTCGGCGCACTCAATGGCGATCCCTACCGCCCACAGTGGTCCCCCAATTGCATGGTGCCGAATGCCACAACTCCATCGAATAACATCTACAGCCTCTCCAATTACACGTTGGACAATATCAACACCAGCTCCGGCCAGGCGACGCAACTGAACCTCCAGGAATGGGGCACGATGGGGTTCAATTATCACCTCGGCAAGCACTCCGCCACGCTGGAGTTCGGCGGAATATTCCGAAATGCGCACAAAGGGCAGGATGCTTACACACCAACTTACGATTACTGCCCGCAAGCAGATCCCGGCTACACTCCGCCCATCTGCTCCGATGCCGAGGACAATGCCACCCCCGTCGGCTCAGAGATGTTCGCCAGCGGCTTCCAGGATCCGCACTACTACGGTGGCTCCTACCACATGGGAGAAGTGACGGACCATTACAAGGTGGATCAGTACCTTGCCGCCAACCCGAACTTGCTTCCACTGGATGTCCCTGCCACTCGCAGTTCGTCTGACTCGGCCAACTACGATCTCATCGAGCGTGTTTCTGCCGGTTACATTATGAACACCTTCCATCTCGACCGCTTGAGCCTGCAAACAGGATTGCGCCTGGAAGCAACGCACGAGTATGGAGTGGGATATCTGGTGAACCCAGTCGCCGGCCCCAATGGCAACGGAACGGATGCCAGCGGAAACTGGATTGGAACGACTGCGGTTACGAATGTCCAGTCCTACATCGATCCTCTGCCCAGCATTCAGGCCCGCTATGCCTTTACTCCCGAGACGGCCGTCCGCGCGGTCTATGCGCGCGGCATCTCCCGGCCCAACCAGTACGACCTGGTGCCGTATATTTTGCCCAACGGCAATACCTCAGAGGTAGTGGCCAGCATCGGCGATCCCACTGAACTGCCCACCCATGCCAACAACTACGACGTGCTTCTGGAGCAGGAATTGAAGCCCTTCGGCCTGATTCAAACTGGGTTCTTCTATAAACAGATGACCAATCCGATCGTGACAGCCAATGTTCCCTGCACCGGCGCCTGTTTGGTGTTGGCCGAAGCGCAGGGTGCCGGTCCCGGTTCCCTGGCTCAACAGGAGACCAATGGCAGTAACGCCTATGTCTGGGGGCTGGAATTCGGCTTGCAGCAAAAGTTCACCAATCTTCCCGGCGGCTTCCGCGGCCTGGGCCTGATGGCCAACTATTCTTACAACGATTCGCGCATCAACGGCCTTCCCCAACGCACTGACTCACCATCGCTGATGGGAACCGCGAAGCATGCCTTCAACATCGAACCCGGTTATGAGCTCGGCCGTTACCAGGTGCACATGGGCATGTCCTACAACAGCTCCAACATTTACGCCTACCAGTACTACTCCACTGCCTCCGGAATCTCGGAGTGCGGCAACCCCAATCCAAGCCCGACCGACTCCGCGCCGCTCAACGGGCCGATCAACGGACCCTGCGGCGACAACTACTTCTACCCGCATTTCCAGGTAGACGCGCAGATGAGCGTACGACTCTATCGCGGCTTAAAGCTTCAGGTGGAGGGACTCGATCTCAACAACGAAGTATTCGGGTTCTACAACGGCAGCCCACAGTACATGACACAGCGGGAATACTACAAGCCGACCTATAGCGCCAGCCTGCTTTGGACGTCGCATCACGAATAGTGACCTGTTTAGAGGTTGATAAGTGGACGGCCAGTATTGTTCCTGTATCCGCCTGTGCAATCTGGGCCCGGCCACCCGAATTCGCCGGCATTTCCTTCACTTGAACAACTCCGCGGGCATCCAGAACTCTCTGAGATGCCCGCGCTGCATAGGGCCGCACACATGGCCATTTGAAAGAGAGTTGAATGGCGTCCGTCGCCGCCATTCCAGTCAGGGCGGTTTGTGCTGCTGCATCGATCAGTCGGGAGAACAATGATGCGCCGTGGATTCTTTCGCTTGCTTCTAAGGCTTCTGCCCGTGATGTTGGGAACGGTCACTCTGATTGAAGGTCAGAGCCCTTCCGGTGCCTCAACCGCCTCTCGACCTGAGAGAAGTGAACAACTGAAACTTGTGGTAATCCTGAGCAGGCACGGCGTTCGTTCACCAACCTGGACACAGGATCGTCTTAATACCTACTCGGCGCTTCCCTGGCCAAAGTGGAGTGTGCCGCCGGGCTATCTCACACCTCACGGATTCGATCTGGTGAAGGAGTTTGGCCGCTTCGATCGAGCGTCGTATGCCAGGAATGGATTAGTCGCTGAAAGTGGATGTGCGGATGTGGCGCGGACCTATATATGGGCAGATACAGACCAACGCACGATGGAAAGTGGGCGCGCGCTGGCTCAAGGTTTGTTCCCCAACTGTCCGCCTGCAGTGCACAGTCTCAACGCTGGAGAAAACGATCCCCTGTTTCATCCTGCTCACCGGGGACGACAGCAAGTAGCCAAGCCCGTAAAAACCGCACTCGAATCAGAAGGAGTCTCACAGCCTGACCGGGAGCAGAATCAGTTGCTGGTGGAGATGCAGCACGTTCTGATGGGATGCCCACCTGAGAAGGCATGTACGTCTGTTCACGCTCCTCAGTTTTCACTCCTGGGCACCCCAGACTCCGTGGAAAATCGAGACGGCGACTCAGTCCCCACAGTACGTGGTCCGTTGGCGCAGGCATCGAGTTTCGCCGAGGATTTTCTCCTTGAGTACGCTGAGGGCATGCCGAGCGATCAGGTAGGTTGGGGCACGGTGGATGAACCCCAATTAAGAAGATTCCTGGCCTTGCATTCTGAGAACTCCGACCTCACGCATCGCACCGCAGCCGCGGCGCGGCTGGAAGCGTCGAACATGTTGTTTCATATTTTGCAAACGCTCGACCAGGGAGTGGAGCAGCGTCCTGTTGAAGATGCGGTAGGGCCAGTGAACAGCAAGATCGTCCTACTGGTTGGACATGACACCAATATTGCCAGTGTGGCCGCGCTGCTTGGGCTTCATTGGACACTCGATGGGCGCAGGGACGATACGCCGCCCGGAACCGAACTGGCCTTCGAACTTTGGCAGAACGGAAGAGGCGCCTATACTGTTCGCGTGACCGTCGCGATGCAAACACTCAATCAGATGCGCCAGTCGCGTGATCTGACTCTTGCTGACCCTCCAGCCGATGAAGTACTGATGGTGCAAAGCTGCGATGCGAAGTCGCCAGCATGCAAGTGGGAGACCTTCATGGAGAGTGTCGAAGCAGTCATCGACAAAAACGACGTCTTCTAAGCGACCCCAAACTGATCCTCGATCCGAGCTCGCTTTGCGCTTGGCAGTCCCTAAAACTCAATTCTCAGGGTAATGCCAACATCCGATACTTTCTCCGCGGGCATCTGGACCCTTAATCCGGCTTCGTCCTGCTTCCAGTTGATTTTGCCTTTGTGGCCGAGAATTTCCAGATTGCGAATCACCCCAGGGGTTTGAAGGCTCGCAAGCCCGAGTGACCTCACCACGGCTTCCTTCTCAGGCCAGCCCATCACGAAGGCATAAAGTGTGCTCCCCTTGGTAGTGAAGCGCACATCCTCAGCCGTAAGATCCTTCTGCTTGTCCTCGTTGAAGTTGCCAGTTTCGATTTTGACCTGGGTGGACGGGCCTTCACCGTAGATCTTCCATGGACGCGAAGCGTGAATGCCTTCGCTGTTGATGGCCATCCATTGCGTGATGCCTTCCAGAATCTCCATCTCTTCAAAGTCCAACTCGCCCGAATTCGGCAGCGGGAAATTCAGTAGCAAATTACCGTTCTTGCTTACAATATCCACGAGCAGGTCGATGACTTTCTTGGCTGTCTTGTATTTCTGGCCGCGCTTGTAATGCCATTGCCCGATGCAGGTGTCGGATTGCCACGGGTTACTGGATATGGCGTCAGACACGCCTCGCTCATGGTCCAACACGCAAGTTCCGATTGCACAGTCGGCCCCCAGCTTGCTCGTGTAAACCGCTTCTGTTTGGCCGCCGTGCAACTGGGCGCTGACGTTATACAGGTGCGAGACCATCTTCAATCCATAATCCTCGAACGGAAGGTGACCATCAGTGTAAAAATAGTCGGGTTGATATTTGTCGATCAGGTCAGTCATGCGATCAAGGTAATGGCGCTTCCATGCGTCGGGAATGCCAGCCTCGTCCCAGTCCCAGCCATCTTTGCTGCTGATGAACTTCTCGCATTCAGAATCGTGATAAAGATCGGCAAACTGCGGGTCATAGCCGTCGTACCTGACACCCGCCAGCGGCCCGTCTTTGTCCGAGCTGTGGCTGGTGGCAAACCATCTATAACTCATCCACACGTGTTCGCTGACCCCAAACCGCAGGCCGTTCCTGAGGGCCGCCTCACGCCATGCGCCCACAATGTCTCTCTTCGGCCCCATCTTGACCGCGTTCCAACGCGTGTACTTCGAATTCCAGAGATCGAAATTGTCGCAGTGGACGCCCATGCTGACGAAGTACTTGGCCCCCGCTTTTTTGTAGAGGCTCATCAGATAGGCAGGATCCCATCTTTCAGCCTTCCAGCGGTCGACTAAATCTTTGTAACCGACTTTGGATGGGTGCCCGTAAGTCTGGACATGATAGTCGTATTGCGAAGATCCCTGGATATACATATTTCGGGCGTACCAGTCTCCGTCTTCGACGGCAGATTGCGGGCCCCAGTGCGACCAAATACCGAACTTTGCGTCGCGGAACCAATCTGGAATCCGGTAGCCTTCGAGCGACGCCTTGGTCGCCAGGAAGCTGGTGCCCGACGCCGCAGTCTCGGCTTTCACAAATCTGGAGAGAAAAAGAGCAGAAAATGAACTGCCCAGCCATTGAAGTAACTCACGTCTGTTCACTCCCATTTGAGAATCAATCCTTTCGTTTTATGTTGTGAAGGGAAATTAATGACGGCAATCCGCAGCTTCGGCTAGGAACTATCTGACTTTCGCAATTGGCATTTCGTTCTGGCATTGAACCGCGAGTTGCCGCGACGTATTCCGGGTTTGGCAAATCTTCTGCAATCTACCCAACTCATGTTGTTCAAAGCTCGTAGGCCTCCACTGCCGTGCCAGCAAGCACTCTCTCCTGCTCTTCGGATGAGAACCTGCAGATGACTCGCTTCACTAGTTCCACCCATGCGCAATACGTAGAGGCAAGAGTCATCACCGGCCAGTCAGACCCAAACATGGTCCGCCGCGGTGTAAATGCCTCGAAGACTATCTCAAAGTAGGGCGTCAGCTCTTCTGCGGTCCAGCAATCCCACTTTGCCTCCGTCACCATGCCGGATATCTTGCAGTACACGTTGGATCGCCGCGCGAGTTCCTTTAGTTCTTCCTTCCAGGGCGAAAGCGCACGGTCGCGAATCCGCGGCTTCGCAATGTGATCGACAATAAAGATCTGGTTGGGATGCCGGTCAACAAACTCGATCGTCTGCGGTAAGTGGCTCGCAAAAACCAGTAGGTCGTAGCGCAATCCGTAGTGCTTCAACAGCCCGATCCCACGGTTGAAATCGTCCCGGAGCATGTAAAAAGGATCCAGCTCATCATGCAGCACATGGCGCATCCCCTTCATCTTGGGAAGAATAGAAAGCCGCTCAAGTTCCTTTCCAACATCCGGGCTCGCAAGCGGAGCCCAGCCCACTACTCCGCGAATCAGGTCAGAATGTGCCGCCAGATTCGAGAGCCATTCCGTCTCCTGCATCGTTTGCCGTGCCTGCACAACGATGGTCCCGGTTACTCCAGCCGCCCGGGTGACCTCTTCAAGCTCCGCTGGCAGGTAGTCACGCCGCAACAACTCCATGCCCTCGCCCATCCACGGGTACTCTTCAGGCTGATAGCGCCATAGATGATGATGAGCATCGATACATTCATAAGCCATGCCAGGCATCCTCGCCAGGGAGAGAGTTGTTTGAGCTCACTTGATCTTTGCGTACACTTGCGACTTCCAACTCGTAAGTAAGTTCTCATCCAACGTGTAAAGTTAAAATGGCCGGCGATATCCCAACTCGGCTCCACCGCTCACGTGCATGATGTGCCCCGTTACAAAGCGCGCCTTGTCTGAAAGCAGATACACGCAGGCGTCGGCAATCACGTCTCCTTCCGGGCAAAAGCCCATCGGGTGGATCTCATCGAGATAACGTTCGACCGACGCCGGATTCGCCTGCTCGGCGCACCATTTGCGAAGCATCGGAGTCCAGGTCCCCGCTGGACACACCGCGTTCACCCGAATCCCGTATTTCGCGTAGTCAAGCGCCATCGACTTTGTCAGCGTATTCATTCCGCCCTTGGTCGCCGTGTACGCTGCGTGAGTCTCCTGACCGATCACTCCAACCATGCTCGAGGTATTCAGGATGCAGCCTTTGCTCTCCCTGAGCGCGGCAAAGGCGTGACGCGTCGTGTAAAGCATGCTTTTCAGATTGATGTCGAATAGTGCATCCCATTCCTCGTCGCTTGTTTCGTGCAAGGGCTTCACAGGAGATCCGATACCGGCGTTATTATGCACCGCGTCCAACCTGCCGAAATGGGCAAGCGTCCTTTCGATCGCCGTCTGCACTTCCGCATCGATTGAAACATCGCAGGGAAACCCCAGGTGGTCTGAACCGAGTTCCGAGGCCACAGAGGCTGCGCCCTCCTTGCCGCGGGCCACAATCGTCACCAATGCTCCCTCGGCAACATAGGCTTTCGCACACTCCCAGCCGATGCCCGTCGAACCGCCTGTAAGAAAAATGACCTTGTCCTTGAGCAGCATCTGTTCAGTCCTGTCTAGTGAGATCTAAACTCCATCGCTGGCAACTCCAGAATATGCCTGCACGATCAATCAGAAACCAATCACCGCTCCACCATCTGCCGGAAGCGTGACGCCGGTGATCCTAGCGGCCTCGCCGTCAAGCCGAAATCGTCTCTCGAAACTCATCAACCGGTCACTATCAAGCCTTATTGATCTCCGCAAGGGCCCTGCGGTTTGGCGTCATCCCCGCTCCAGGCGCCTCGGGCGCAACGTAGTAGCCGCCAGTAATCTTCGTGGGTTCCAGCATCCAATCGTGCAGCCACGGAATGTACTCGAGCAGCGAACACGCCGGATGCGCGAAGCAGAGATGCGCATGTACCTGGCACATGTCGCCCACGTGCGGCACGACCGGCAGGCTGTTGCAGCGCGCCATGTCTGCCACCTGCCAGAACTCAGTGATCCCCGCCAACCGCACCACGTCCGGCTGCACATAGTGAACCGCACCAGCATGAATGAAGTCGCGAAAATGCGAGGCCGTGTAAAGTTGCTCGCCGAGCGCAATCGGCGTCTGAATCGTCTCTGCCAACCGCCTGTGGCCCTCCACGTCGTCAAAGTAGATGGGCTCTTCGATCCAGGCAATGTCGAACTCCGCCAGACGTCCCGCCGTTTGGATTGCTTGTGGTAAGGTCCAGCGTCCGTTCGCATCTGTCATGATGCGAATTTCCGGACCCAGCGCCTTGCGAACTGCCTCCACGCGCCGCAGATCCTCGCGCGGGTTCGCTCCACCCACTTTGAGTTTCACCGCGCGATAGCCTTCTTCCTCCACCAACCGCTTGCAGTCGGAGACAACCGTCTCCAGCGGCCAATTCAACCAGCCGCCGTCCGTGTTGTAGGCCTCCACCTTTTTCTGCGCTGAGCCGCCCAGCAACTTCCAAAGCGGCTGACCTGCATCCTTGGCCTTCAGGTCCCAGAGCGCTATGTCGACGGCCCCCAGTGCCAGGTGAGTAATCCCCGCGCGACCCACCCAGTAGATCTCTGCCTGCTTATGCAGTTTTTCCCATAGCGCGAGAACTTCGCGAGGATCTTCACCGATCAGTAGTGGGCCATAGCTGTTCAGGATGCAATCGACAATCAGCCTGTCGGTGGGCAGGTGAGCATGCGTGCCTGAGAACCCATACCCTACAAGGCCCGTGTCGGTGTGAATCCCTACACCGGGCGC
The DNA here is from genome assembly GCA_963765025.1 of uncultured Acidobacteriaceae bacterium. GTDB lineage: Bacteria > Acidobacteriota > Terriglobia > Terriglobales > Acidobacteriaceae > Telmatobacter. Next base: position 37,129 of record CAVXVM010000006.1, read on the forward strand.
GCCCCAGTGAGATAGCGTGTGCGTGCTGTCCGCTATCCCACCCCGGGTCACCGGCGCATGCAAAATGATGGGTTCAAGTTTTGTAATCTTCATTGTGATCGCTCAATCGAAATCAATCATTGCTTTCACCAATCCCGGCTCGCGGTGAATCAGCGGTAATCGCTCCGCTGCTTCTGCAAAACCGAATCGATGAGTGATGAGTGGCACTTCATCCACCCGGTTAGTTTCCATGG
>CAVXVM010000007.1:0-14865 GCA_963765025.1 uncultured Acidobacteriaceae bacterium
GGCCCTTCCAGAGGCCGAGTTCGCATGCCCTCCCCGCTTCCGGCTCCGTATCCTTCTCCGAGCGAACGGACGACGGTAAACAGGATTCCAGCGAGCAAGGCGCCAAGCGCTGGCGCGGACGCCGCCGCCGCCGCGGTGGCCGTGGCGTTGCGGGCACGCGCGAGAGCCAGGCCGTGACCGGAGCGCCTTCGACGGCCTACGTTGAGGAGGTTACGGAGACCGAGCAGGAGGTTGCCCCACAGATTTTAGCAATACGTCGACCGTTGTGCCCGCCTTGGCTTCATTACGTATTGCGGATTGCTGGCCGAGCGATGGGACGGGAAGCAGCATGGCGGCGAAGAGCAGAGCGGCTCCAGAGAGAGGCGACACAATCTTGCGCATGACGATAACCCCTTTTCACTTCGATGCATCCGATGCAGGTGACGAGCGAGTCCCCCTGCAAATTTCAGTGAAAAAACAGCAACCAGTCCAGCGAAAACGCTGGATGCTACTTGCCTCTGTTTTCGCCGTTTATTCTCGTTAAGAATTACTCTTTACAGTCCCACCATGTGAACTAAAAGGGCCGTCTCACGGTGTGATTTTTGAAAAATTTTCCAGGTTGGAACTAAGCCCCAAAGGATGAAAGATTTAGCGAAAATTGCAGGAAATATGCAATTTTTTGCACCGCAAATACTGGTGTACATCTTGCCAATATTCCCGGCATGGGAGTGGCAAGTTGGTAAAATGGGCGAATGGTTATGAAACGGAACTTTCGCAAATTGAGTCTGAAGACTCCGCCAGGCAAGTGGTTAATGGCGGGAGCTTCGTCGTTTGCGCTTGCTGTGCTGGTTGTTACTTTTGTTGCCACACGGACAGTGCATGCGGATGCGCGACTTCCCCGTCCCGTTACTACCACCATGACGGTCGCGTCTCCAGTAAGTCCCACGCCGGAATCGCTTGTCTCGCAGCAGACCGCCCTCAGGGCGGAACAGACTGCGATCAAGCGGGGAGACAGACTCCACGGCATTGCATCGTGGTACGGAGGGGTATTCAACGGGCGCAAGACGGCCAGCGGTGAGCGCTACGATATGTACGCGTTGACTGCCTGCCACCCGACCCTTCCCTTTGGTTCTCTCGTACGGGTTGTCAACAAGGCGAACAAGCATTCGGTTGTTGTGCGGATCATCGATCGTGGTGACCTGGTGGACGAGGGGCGTATTATCGACCTGTCCTACGGAGCCGCCGCAAAGCTGGCGATGACGAAAGCCGGATTGGCGAAGGTCGATCTGCAGGTGATTTCGCTGGGGGCGATTCATCACCGGAGGTAGCAATCCCAAGATTCCCCCAGAACCAAAACGGCCAGCCTTCGGGCTGGCCGTTGCTTTTGCGGTTGAAGAGGCGATTATTCGTTGGCCGGCGCGGAATAGGGCTTCTGCAGGTAGAGGCGCGCCTCGTTGACGGCCCCCTGGGTATTGTCGTTGGTCTGCACGGCGAGCCGGTATTCATTCACGGCGCGATCGCGCTGGCCGGTGATGTCGAAGATCTTGCCGATCTGGATATGGCTCCAGACCTCGGTCCAGCGAGGCTCATCGTCGCCCCGCAGTGCATCGCGGTAGGAGTTAACGCTGGCCTGGTAGTTGTGCTGGCTGAACAGGATCTCGCCTATGCGGTAGCAGGCGAGCGAACTCTGCGGGTTTGCGTCGAGAGCCTTCTTGTATTCAGCGAGAGCGCCAGCCAGGTCGCCTTCTGCGACCAACTGCTGGCCCTTGAGGATGGCGATGCGCACCTGCAGGTCCGGCGTGGCCTTGAGCACCATATCGTCCGGGTCGATGCTGATGCGACGCGGGCGGCCGAAGGTATCCACGACGTACTGCGTATCAGTGCCGACCACTTCGATCTTCTGGTTTTCGGTCTTGCCGTCGGTTTCAACGCGCAGGTCCACGGGCATGCGGAAAAGGTCCAGGTCCTGCTGTACCTCGCCGATGGTTCTGAAGCCCTTATTGTTGCCGAGGCGATAGACGGCGTACTTGTCAGTAAATGTGGGCGCGCCGGTACCGTCGATCCATTGGGCAAAGAAAGGGGTTAGCTGCTGCTGGCTCTGGGATTCGCTCACCTTGATGAAGTCCTGGGTACGGATGGAGCTGTCGGTGTATTGGCTGAGCGCACCTTTAAGTGTGGCCAGAAAAGCCTTGTCGCCAAGTTCCCCGCGGAGCATGTGGAAGACCATGGCGCCCTTTTCCAGGGTCATGGACTGGAATTCGGGCGAGAAGGGAGCGAGACGGCTGGCACTGGAGAGTGGAATGGTGTCGTAAGCGAGGGCGCCGGCGGCAATGTCAGACAAGGCGGCCTGCATGGCTCTCTTGCCGCTCTCCTCCTCGAGGTACATCAACTCGCCGTAGCGCGACATGCCGTTCGTGATCCAGGCATCGTTGAGGGTCTTCGGGCTGACTTCCGATCCCCACCACTGGTGCGCGATGGTGTTGGCAAGCAGCCGGACGCCGCTCTTGTCGCCGACGCGCGAGCCTTGAATGGCGGCAAGCTCGGGAGCCCAGGCGGCCGGTAAAGTATCGTCGGGAAGCTCAGTCACGACCAGGTGGCTGGTTTCAGGCCCACCAAAAGAGTCAGTGAAAAAGTCGAATTCCTTTGCGGCGGTCTGCGCCAGCTGGTTTGCTGACGCCTGGTGGCTGACGGAGAGATAGACTTTGACATTTCCCTCGCCGACCGAAACGGGGGCGACGAACCGGCCCGCAATCACAGTGCCGGGGAATCCAGGCTTATCCCATTTGAAGTCGAATTGATCGCCGGGCTTGCCGGTAGTGAGAGTGACGGGGTGGGAAGCGCCCTCGCCGCCGCTGGCAAGCACCCGCATGCCTTGCGGAACGCGGATATGCATTTCGGCGGTGAAGCGATCGGTCATGAAGCCAGTAGTTGGAAACCAACGGGCGGCATAGAGCAGGTAGCTGATGGGCTCCTGGATGGCGGCCAGCTTAAGTCCTTCGATGGGACCATCTTCAGAGCCGGTGACCGTACCGTCGTACTCGAAGGTCCAGCGTACGGTCTGCCCCTGAACAAAAGGTGAGCCGGGAGTGACGCGGAGAGCTCCGTCGGCGGTGCGTTCACCTTCAAGCAGTTTGCCGCTCTCATCGGTGATTTTGGTGACTTTGAGTGCAGGATGAAAGCCAAAGTTGACGACTTCAAGGTTCGCGGGCGCGGTAAAGCTCACTACCGCCTTGGCGGTTAGATGATGGGCCAGGGTATCGAGCTCGGCGTCGATCACATAGCCTGTGATGTTCAATCCCGGGCGTTCAGCCCTCTGCGCATCGAGAGGGGCGGCCAGCAGCAGCGCAGCTGCCAGAACTCCGAAGGAGCCGGCAACAAGGCGTCGGCTGATTCCACCCAAAAGGTTGTGCTTTTCGTTACGCATAGAGGTCATCCTTACTCTGCTCATCATGTCCATTCTCATCGAATCAGGGCTGCACAGCCAACTCGACCGTCGCCGGGGAAGCCGATCCAAGTTCTTCAAGAGTAACGGCCGCGACCCGGTCAATGGATGTCTGGGTTCCGCTCCGGACCTGACCGTGGCAAAGGCTCAGCCGGTCGCGGATCGTCCCCAGCTCCTTCATCATGGACTCGCGAGCAGCCCCGTCGGGTAGCAGAAGCTGCATCTGCTCCACAATATTTGACGCGGTGAAATCATCCTGGATGAGCTCGGGAACCAACCGCTTGCCGGCGATAAGGTTGGCCATGGCAACATGGGGCACCTTGACTACGCGCCGCGCAATGGCATAAGTGAGGGCTGAAACCCGGTAGACCACGACAAAGGGATTGCCGATGAGCGCGGCTTCCACAGTCGCCGTTCCGCTGGCCACCACGGAGGCGCGGGCATTGGAGAGCGTAGCGCGCGCGTCTTCTACCAGCCGAACAGTCAGTCCGTGGCCGGATTCCCTTACGATATCGAGCACCTCGGCGCGCTGCTGGTCGCTCAGCGTTGGCGCCAGGGGCACAATGAACTCCGACTCGCCGGGCCGCTGAGCCAGCAGCCGTGCCGCATCGAGCATCGTCGGAAGATGATCGCGAATCTCCTTGGGACGGCTGCCGGGGAGAAGACCGATCCACGTGCTGGCGGGGTCGAGATGGTTGTCCACGGCAAACTGCTGGCGGCTGATGGAAGGCAGCGGCAACTCCGCCAGGGGATGGCCGACAAACTCCGCCTGCACGCCGTTTTCGCGGTAAAAGGCCTCTTCAAACGGGAAGATGACCAGCATTTTACTGACAAATCTCTGCACCAGCTTGATGCGATGCTTCTTCCAGGCCCACAACTGCGGGCTCACAAAAAAGATGACGGGAACGCCGAGACGATGGAGCTCTTTGGCGAGCCGGAAGTGAATCTCAGGGAAGTCAATGAGAACGGCGACCTGAGGACGGCGCGCGCGGATGGCTTTCTTGAGTTTGCGGAATTCGCCATAGATGCGGGGCAGATGGCGGACCACTTCCGTGAGGCCCATGACCGCCATATCCTCAGAGCGCACGATGCGCTCAACACCGGCCGCGGCCATGCGTTCGCCGCCCATGCCAAACAGCTCCGCTCTTTCACCTTTGGAGGAGAGTTGTTGGGTAAGCGCCGTGGCCAAAAGCGCCCCATAATGCTCGCCGCTGGCTTCTCCCGCCGAAATGAAGATGGTTGGGGACATGGTCAATCCTGCGCCGAGACATTTCGCCGCATATTGCTCGTTGCCCTAATCATAGCGGCTCAAGTGCGCTGCTGGATCAAGCTTCAAGGCCGTCGCTGGCTCTCGGGTGATCATGTCGATAGCGGAATGTGATATCATGATTGTTGTGCGCCAGGGACACAAGGATTAGGATGCCCTTGCCATGAACAAGACGCAACATGCTACGTTGAACGCGATTTTCACGCGGCCGACAAGGGCGAATATTCGTTGGTCTGCAATTGAATCGTTGATTCGGGCCCTGGGGGGCGAAGTGAGCGAGCGTGCAGGAAGCAGGGTAGCGGCGCGATTGAACGGCGTCACCGCCGTCTTTCACCGTCCGCATCCGCAGCCTGAAACCAAGAAGGGCGCAGTCGATGCAGTGCGCCAATTTTTCGTCAACGCAGGGGTAAAGCCATGATGGAATACAAGGGCTATTTCGCCGGCCCCATCGACTTCGAACCGGAAGAAAACACCTTTTCTGGGACCGTCGCCGGCCTCAGAGATGTGATTCATTTTGAGGGCTCCACGGCCAAAGAACTGGCGCGAGCCTTCCGCGAGAGCATCGACAGCTATCTCGAGCTTTGCGCAGAGACTGGCCAGGAGCCCGACCGCCCATTCAACGGAAAGATTCTGGTGCGCACCGAGCCGGAATTGCACCGCAAGGCGGTTTTGCGAGCGGCAACCGAGGGTGTCAGTCTCAGCCGTTGGATCTCCAGACAGATTGAAACCGCGCCGTAGGGACGACGCCACTTTTCAAAGACGAGAAGTGATGCACCCGGCCTACCCGCGCCTTGCCCGCACCGACGCGGCCAGTTCTGCGAGCAACGTGCGCGTCTCAGCCCAGTCGATGCAGCCGTCGGTAATACTCTGGCCGTAGACAAGGGTCTTTCCCGCCTCGAGTGACTGCGCGCCTGCGACGAGGTTGCTCTCGATCATGACGCCCATAATGCGCTTGTCGCCGCCGGCAACCTGCGCTGCAACATCCTTGCAAACAATCGCCTGACGCCGGTAATCCTTGTTGGAGTTCGCGTGGCTGAAGTCGATCATGATGCGCGGAGCGATTCCCGCCTTCTCCATTTTTTCGGCGGTATCAGCCACGGACTCGGCGGAGTAGTTCGTCGTTTTGCGACCGCCGCGCAGGATGATGTGGCAGTCGGGATTTCCCGTGGTCACAAAAATCGCCGATTGACCGTGCTTGGTGTGGCCGAGGAAGGTGTGGGAGTGCGCGGCCGAGAGAATGGCGTCAATGGCAACCTGCACATCGCCTGAGGTGGCGTTCTTGAAGCCGACCGGGCAGCTCACTCCGGAAACCAGTTGACGATGCACCTGGCTCTCCGTGGTGCGCGCGCCGATGGCTCCCCAACTGACGAGGCCGGCAATGTACTGCGGCGAGATCATGTCGAGAAATTCGGTCCCGGTAGGGACGCCGTTTTCCGCGAGATCGATCAGTAGGTGGCGCGCCTGGCGCAAACCGTCGTTGATCTTGTAGGACTGGTCCAGATAGGGATCGTTGATGAGCCCCTTCCAGCCGATCGTCGTGCGCGGTTTCTCAAAGTAGACGCGCATCACGATGCGCAGGTCGCGCCCATGCTCGGCAATGGCCTCCTTGAGCAGTGCGCCGTATTCGCGGGCGGCCCTGGTGTCGTGAATCGAGCAGGGACCCACAAGCACCAGCAGGCGGTCGTCGGCGCCGCTGAGGATCTCGTTGATCTCGTTGCGGGTGGCGAAGATGGTTTCCGAGGCGGCTTCAGTAACAGGGAACTCTTCCTCGAGAAAGACGGGCGGAAGAACCACCTTCGTCCATTGAATGTGAATGTCTTCTGTTGTGCGAAACATGGCTTCTTTCCTGGCCCGCTGTGGTTTTTGCAGTCTCCGTGGGTCTGGTCCACTTGATGCCGGCCTGGCCCTCTTCTATATGCGGCCCCTTCTTAAAATCTATCAGTCCTGAATGCGGGCCCTGGCGAGAGGATAGTGCGAGGGAACTGCGACTGCCGAATCGCTGTTGACTTGTTCGCTTCTTTTCTATTCCCTGTCCCCCGTTCCCTGCCTTACCATCCTCCCCATGGCCTACTTCCTCTTCAAGTCCGAGCCCGATGTCTACTCCTTCGACGACTTTCTCCGCGATAAGCAAACCGTCTGGGACGGAGTCACCAACCCCACCGGCGTCAAGCATCTCCGCGAAATGAAAGCCGGAACAAAGTGGATCTTCTATCACACCGGCGATGAGCGCACAGCCGTCGGCACAGGAACCGTCACCAGCGTCGACCCCACCGATCCGAAAGTTCCCGTGGTGCGCGTCAAGGTTGGCAAGCGTCTCAAGCACCCCAAGTCGCTCCCCGACATCAAGGCAGAAAAAATCTTCGCCGGATCGCCCCTCATCCTCATCGGCCGCCTCTCCATCGTCCCCCTCACCCCCGAGCAATGGGAGTGGTTCCTCGCCTAGAGTCGTGAGTTTGAAGCTCATATCAAGACAAGACCTGTCATCCTGAGCACCTAAATTGACCGTCATCTGAGCACTAAATTGGAACTGTCATCCTGAGCGAGCGCAGCGAGTCGAAGGACCTGCGGTTGCTTTTCGCCCGTCCCAGAAAAAAGCCGCGCGTCGGCGAACCCGCACTTAGTGTCGTGAGTTTGAAGTTCATATCAAAACATGACCTGTCATCCTGAGCACCTAAATTGACCGTCATCTGAGCACTAAATTGGAACTGTCATCCTGAGCACCTAAATTGACCGTCATCTGAGCACTAAATTGGAACTGTCATCCTGAGCGAGCGCAGCGAGTCGAAGGACCTGCGGTTGCTTTTCGCCCGTCCCAGAAAAAAGCCGCGCTTCGGCGAACCCGCACTTAGTGTCCTGAGTTTGAAGTTCATATCAAAACAAGAACTGTCATCCTGAGCACCTAAATTGACCGTCATCTGAGCACTAAATTGGGACTGTCATCCTGAGCGAGCGCAGCGAGTCGAAGGACCTGCGGTTGCTTTTCGGTCATCCCAGAAAAAAGCCGCGCTTCGGCGAACCCGCACTTAGAGTCGTGAGTTTGAAGCTCATATCAAAACAAGACCTGTCATCCTGAGCACCTAAATTGACCATCATCTGAGCACTAAATTGGGACTGTCATCCTGAGCGAGCGCAGCGAGTCGAAGGACCTGCGGTTGCTTTTCGCTCATCCCAGAAAAAAGCCGCGCGTCGGCGAACCCGCCTAGGGCTCTTCCGACAAACTACGCTGTATATCCTGCGCCACTTTATCGATTGAAGTCTTCTGGCCGAGCAACTCAATTTCTTTGCTGTTCTTGATCTCCGTCAATCCCACCTTGCTTGCAATTTGCTGATTCATGCTCACCACCGCCGTCACTTCCTTTTCTGCGAGCAGAAGAATCTGCAGCATCTGGTGTTCTCGTTCATCGGCACGTCGCGCCAGTCGCGATTGCCGGGTGCCCCCGGTCCCTCGCACTTGGGGACCGGGGAATAAAGGGCGAAATCCGCACCATTTCCGATGCTTCAAAGCACGCAAAAGACGCCAAAAACACGTCAAAACAGCGCCAAAAGTGCGCCGGGTGCCCCCGGTCCCTCGCACTTGGGGACCGGGGAATAAAGGGCAAAATCCGCACCATTTCCGATGCTTCAAAGCACGCAAAAGACGCCAAAAACACGTCAAAACAGCGCCAAAAGTGCGCCGGGTGCCCCCGGTCCCTCGCACTTGGGGACCGGGGAATAAAGGGCGAAATCCGCACCATTTCCGATGCTTCAAAGCACGCAAAAGACGCCAAAAACACGTCAAAAAGCCGCTAAAAGTGCGCTAAAAGCACCTTTTAACGCACAAAAAACACGCATTTAGCGTGTTTTTGGGTAATTCTATGGTTCCACTGGCTCTGAAACGGAACTTTCCTGGGTTTTGAAACACTCAATTCGCAACTTTTCTGGGGTAAGTATCTCGAAAATCGTAACCACTTGGACGACCATTTCGACGTGTTTCGTAACCATTTAAGCGACCATTTCACCCTGTTTGGGTTGTATATTTGCGAACATTCAGCAGGTTTTGTAACCCTGAATGGTTCCATTTCACGCTGTTTCGTAACCATTTAGACGACCATTTCGCGCCCTTTCGCAACCATTGAGACGAACGTTTAACGTTGTCGAAGTACCACAAATGGTTGCATTTATCGTCCAATTTGTGAGCCGCCTCACCCCCCAAAACCCCACTTAAAACAAAACTGAAAGCTGAGAACTGACAGCTCTTCACTTTTCTTCCCTGAGCCAGCGCTTCGTATTCAGCAGCTGCCGGTTGTCGAGCGACCACACTTTGCCTGTCAGCTCGTCGGGGCCTTTTCCCTCACGTGCTGACTTGTCGAATTCGCTAGAGACCGCCTGCATCTTCGCGTCGAGATCGTCCACAAAGTTGAGCGCCAAGGCTTCGGGGATCATGGGCAGCTTGGGTGAACCGAACTCAAGCTTGCCGTGATGCGACAGGATCATGTGAATCACCAGCGTGCGCAGCCGGCTGGGAAACCTGGGCAATGCATCAATCGTCTTCTCCACCAGATCAATCCCCATTTGGATGTGCCCAAGCAGCGTGCCTTCGATCGTGTAGTCGAATCCCACGCCCCAGGACAGCTCGCGGATCTTTCCAATATCGTGAAGAACCACGCCCGTCAAAAGCAGATCGCGATCAAGCAGCGGATAGTGCGCAGCAACGCGATCCGCCAACCCAAGCAGGCTCACAACATGCTCGAGAAGCCCGCCGAGCCACGCGTGATGAAGCTGCCTTGCCGCCGGCGCTTCGCGATAAGCGCCGGCAATCGCCGGATCCGCAAGAATCGTGGTCAACAACAACTTCAAGTCTGGATTCCCGACGCTGTTCACGGCCGCTTCAAGCTGGCTCCAGAGCGCCGCCACATCGTAGGTTGTAGAAGGCAGCAGATCTGTTCTGTCCACTTCGAGCGGCGTGGCCACGCGCAGCTGATCGATCTTCATCTGTATCCGGTCATCAAAGCGTGATGCACTGCCCCGGGCTTTCACTACATCGCCCTTGTCAAAATCCCTCGCGATGCGCGGGTCGCCCGGTTCCCAGACGCGCCCCTCAAGCTGACCAGTCTTGTCGCCGAGAATCAGGTTCAGGTAGGGCTTGTTGGTCTTCGTGAGTCGTTGCTGCTTCGACAAAACAAGGAAAAAACCATCAAAGGGTTTTCCCTCATCAAACGAACTCAGATCGGCAATATAGATATCTTTCATTCTGCCCAGAAGGTTAACGCATGCAGCCTGCATTTCAAAAACAAAGTGGCCGATGGACTACGGAGAACCGGCATTCATTCTGTCCCACCTATCCCAAAAAAAACGCGATGGATGGGGCACAAGCTCTTCTTGGGCAGTGCATCTTTTCACGGCTTCTTGCCGGGCCACCTGCCGAGGCTTGATCCTCAGTGCAATTGAAAGAAGCGCCTGCAAGCTATGATCGTGACTACGAGCCAAGGTCGGCGGCCTTAAGAACATCACCAGCGAAAAGGAGGGCGCCTCATGCGCACCGTTCATTCAGATGCTCTTGTGGTTTATGGCGTAACGGGCGATCTTGCCCACAAGATGATTTTCCCCGCACTCTATGCGATGGTGAAACGCGGAACCCTGAACGTCCCGGTCATCGGCGTGGCGTTTCCCAAATGGAGTTTGGAGCGACTGCAGAGACGAGTCACGCAGAGCATCAAGCAATCGGGCGGGATCGATAACAAGCGAGCCTTTCATCAGCTTCTATCGCTGCTGAAATATGTGAGCGGGGACTATAACGACAGCGGTACTTTTGCGGCGATCAAGGAATCGCTCGGGAAAGCAAGCCGTCCTGCGCATTACCTTGCGATTCCACCTTCGCTTTTTGGAACCGTGATCAAAGGTTTAGGCGCGGCGGGGTTGGCGAAGAATGCGCGGGTGATTGTGGAGAAGCCGTTTGGCCGCGACCTGGCGTCGGCTCGTGCGCTGAACCAGGTGGCGCGTTCGGTTTTTCCTGAAGATTCGATTTTTCGTATCGATCACTTCCTCGGCAAGGAAGCGATCATGAATATTCTTTACTTCCGCTTCGCCAACTCATTCCTTGAACCGATCTGGAATCGCAATTACATCTCGAGTGTCCAGATCACCTTGAGTGAGAGCTTTGGCGTGGGAGGGCGCGGCGCGTTTTACGAGTCGGCCGGCTGCATGCGGGACGTGATTCAAAATCATCTGTTCCAGATCGTCGCGCTGCTTGCCATGGAACCGCCAGCGGGCCGGCATTTCGGGGAAGTGCAAACTGAGAAGGCGACCGTCTTCAAAGCGATGCGTGCTTTGAAACCTGCCGATATGGTGCGTGGTCAATACACGGGCTATCGGCAGGAGGACGACGTAGCAAAGAACTCCGACGTGGAGACGTATTGCGCGCTTCGGCTGTTTATCGACTCCTGGCGTTGGGATGGTGTGCCCTGGTATTTGCGCTCTGGAAAATATCTGCCCGCTACAGCGACCGAGGTTCTAGTGGAGCTGAAGCCGCCACCGCAGAAGCTTTTCGCGGACGCAGCGGCGGCTGAGGGGAAGGGGAATTATCTTCGCTTCCGGCTCTCACCCAACGCAGAGATCGGACTCGCCGCTCGCGTGAAGCTTGCGGGCGAGGAGTTTATCGGAGAACAGAAGGAGCTTTATTTACTGGAAGAGCAGCCGGGAGAAGAATCGCCCTACGAGCGGCTTCTGGGCGACGCCATGAAGGGGGACGGTGGATTGTTTACACGCGAGGATGCGGTGGAAGCCGCATGGATGGTGGTGGACCAGGTAATCAAACACCACCCCCGCGTCAGGCCCTACAGGCGCGGCACATGGGGGCCGAAACAGGCTGATGGATTGATCGCGGCAGACGGCGGCTGGCATAATCCCAGCGGCATGTCATGATCTGGATCATGAATCTTAGAACCAGGTGTGATGGTCCGGCGATTGCTGTTTCCACCGACCAGGATGTGGCTTGATGACGCCAAAGCATCTTGATCGGCCGCCTATATTTCCGTGACCTGATTTAACTCACGCCAGGAAGGTAGCCGGTGGGCGGCCGAAACAAAACGAACGAATAACTTCTTTAGCGAACTTCAGAGACAAGCTCTAATGCGCGGGTGCAGGCGCTCCGGGCTCCTGGGGAGCCGGCGTGAATTGTGGCTGAGGCTGCGCTGCTTCGGGTTCCTTCTTCTTGTCTGCGAGCCTGGTTTTTCCCTCGTCGGTGGTGGCCTTCTTCTTTTTCTTGGTGGCCGTGTCGCCGCCAAGTCCCAAGGGGCTGTTTTGGGTTTCGCGGTCGGCAACCTCTGCCGCATCAGCGGCCGCGGGCGCCAATGCATCGGGTTGAAGACCCAACTTGGGCTGTTTGGGAGCCTTGGCGCGCATGCTGTATCGAGTCTTCACCGTAGGCGCGGCCGCCTCAAGCGGATTCACCGGCTGATCGGCAGCGGAGGCTTGCTCCGGCAAAGCTCCGGCGTTCTCGACGGTACCGTTGGGTGCAGCGGGCAGCGCTTCACGCGGCTTTTGTCCATAACGAATCTTTTCTTTCTTGCCCGGCTTCTCCGTCGCAGACGTAGTTGTTTTTGACTTCTTTTTGAAGAGCCCCGCCTTAACCACAGCGGGCTTTGCAGCCGCAGCCGGCGTTTCGGGTGCCGGCGCAGCTGCCTGCGGAGACTTCTGCCGGAAGGTGTGTTCGGTTTCGCGATAGCGGGTGCGCTCCACCTTGGCCTTCTTCTTGGGCGCGGGCGGAACATAAGCGCTATAGACCGGCTTGGTCTCGTTGGGGCTTGCGCCTGAGTCGGTATAACCAGGCTTGATGTCAATGAACGCGTCTTCGCGGAGCTTGGTGAGATAGGCGCGAATTGCGGGCTCCATGCGGCTCATGTAGAAGTCGTTTTCAACCTGTTCCTGAACGTCCTTGTATGGTCGCGGGCCGCCTGGGATGTGCTGATTGACCCTAAGAATGATGTAGCCCTGACGAGTGAGAATCGGATCGGTAACTTGGCCCGCCTTGAGCGGAAAGGTTTTGTCCTCAAGCGCCTTGGGCAGTGCGCCGGGTTGGTAGTCGCCCAGGTCGCCGCCCTGCGCGGCGGTGGGACCGTCGCTGAACGATTTTGCCAGCGCGCTGAAGTCGCCTCCAGCGTGCAACCGGGTCTCAATGTCGTCTGCCTTGGCCTTGGCCGCAGCCATCTTCGCATCGTCGCCGGTGCCGGTGGAGATGAGGATCTCGCTCAACCGAACACTCTCAGGCTGCGAGTAGTCCTGCTTGTGCTGTTCGTAGTAACGTTCCGCTTCGCCCGGAGTGAAGCGAAGGGTGGATCCAACTTCCTCGCGCATCACTTCCTGGGTGATGATGCCGTTGCGGATATTGGCCTTGAAGTCCTCGAACGATACGCCCTGATCCTTGGCGGCCTTCTCGAGATCTTCAATGGTGTCGAGATGGTATTGCTTGCGAATCTCATCCAATTTCTTAATGAGTTCGGTGTCACCGTTAATGCCCAGTTCCTTGCCTTTTGAAAGCCAGAGTTGCTGGTCGATGAGGTTGCGCAGCAGATCTATGTGCGCCGCGGAGATCTCCTGGAGCGTGGTTGCGCCGTGCTGGCGAGCCTCCTGGTCCATTTCTGCCAAGGCGCGGTCATAGTCAGAGCGCGTGATGATCTGATCGTTCACCCGGGCGATGATGTCCTCGACCGTGGTGCCGCCGTAGGGGCTCTGGGGCGCGATGTTACTTTGGGCATGGATCCACGTGGGACCGGCGAGCAGCGCCGTGCTGAGCACGAAGGCTGCGGGAATGCGAAGAAATCTCAGGGTCATATAAGTCAGCACACGCCAAGCGGGGCGAAAAACGCCCCCTGTGGCATAGACGTCATTGTAAATGGCTGGGCAGCAGCGGTGCGATTCCCGGGGACGTTTTCGCGGAGGGGTGCAGGGTGGAGGCAAGTCCAGCAAGGCGGGTCCGGAGCCTGAATTGACTCAAATTCCCGGCCGGTACCCCTGTCTTTGGCGGTTTCCGTCCCTGACAGGGGGTAGAAGCTACCCGAATGGTGTATGCCGGAGTCAAACATTCCGGTGCTACACTAGCACCAATACGGCTCTGCGGAGCCACGCAAGTGGATAGCCAGTTTTGTATGCCTTGCCAGGTTCGGGCAAGGCAAATTCATCTCAGGGAGCGTTCCGGCAGGTATCCGGAGGAGCTTCAAGGCGGTGAATTGGAGATCCGCAGATTGCCACCTGCCGCAATTGCCGTCCGGAGGTTCCGCCCTACGATGACTCCCCGTGCCCGTCGCGCACTTTTCGCGTTGCTGTTCTTTTTCGTTAGTTGCGCCGTCGCCGGCAGCTTGTTGCAGCGCCGTGTCGGAGCGCAGAGTGCGACCGACGAGAGCCAGCTCCGCGACAGCCTGAAGTCGTTCGCCGATGTCTATTCGCTGGTGGAACAGAACTACGCTGAGCCGATCAACGGCGACAAGGCCGACACGGCAATCTACGACGGAGCGATTCCGGGCATGCTCCGTGTACTCGATCCACACTCCAATTTTTACGATCCCAAGGCCTACGCCCGGTTGCGCGAAGACCAGACCGGCCACTATTACGGTGTGGGCATGGTCATCCAGCAGCAGGCCAACAAGGTGGTGGTGATTACACCTTATGAGGACACGCCATCGTTCCGGGCCGGCATCCACCCCGGCGACATCATCGCATCAGTGGACGGCAAGAACACAGACGGTTGGACGTCAGACCTGGTGGCGAAAGCACTGAAGGGACCGAAGGGCACCCATGTGCTGGTAACGACCATCCGTACCGGCCAAACGGCGCCGCTGTCGTTTGACCTGGTTCGAGACGAAATCCCCCATCCCTCAGTGGATCTGAAGTACGAGATTCGTCCCGGCATCGGCTACATCCATCTGACGCAGTTCCAGGAGACAACGGGCGACGAGATCACTGAGGCCGTGAGTGGCTTTGGAGATCTGAAGGGTCTGGTGCTTGATCTGCGCAACAATCCGGGAGGCCTGCTGAGCCAGGCTGTGGATGTCTGCGACCACCTGTTGACCAAGGGGCAGACCATCGTTTCGCAGCGCGGGCGCGCCTATCCGGACCAGAACTACACGGCCACCCACGGCAACGGCGGCAAGGCGTTTCCGATCGTGGTGCTGGTCAACCGCGGTACAGCTTCAGCGGCTGAGAT
>CAVXVM010000008.1:0-5269 GCA_963765025.1 uncultured Acidobacteriaceae bacterium
TGTTTCAGGCGCGCTGCAGGATCACGACCGCGCGCTGATTGTGGGAGAAACCACCTTCGGCAAGGGCCTGGTGCAGACGGTTTACAACCTGAGCGAGAATACGGGCCTGGCATTGACCACCTACCACTACTACACACCGTCGGGCCGGCTGATCCAGCGGAACTACGCCGGCGTTTCGCTGTATGACTACTACTACAATCATGCGGGCGCTCTACCCTCCAACTCAACCAATCAGGAAGTAAAGCTGACGGATGCAGGGCGCACTGTCTACGGCGGCGGCGGCATTACGCCGGACGAGAAGGTCGACACTCCGCTGAGCAACCACTTCCAGGACGACCTGATGTACAAGGACGTGTTCTTCCACTTTGCGCCCATCTACGTGTCGACGCACACCGTGGACAAGAACTTCCAGGTTGACGACCAGGTAATGGCGGCTTTCAAGAGCTTCCTCACCAGCCAGAACGTGGAGTGGACCGATAAAGACATCGACGGCGTGCAGGATTGGCTGAAGGTGCGCATCAAGGAAAAGATCCTGACTATTCAGTTCGGGCAGTTGCAGGGACTGCGCACGTTGGCCGACTGGGACCCCGAAGTTCAGAAGGCCCTCACTTTTCTACCCGAGGCGCAGGCTCTCGAGGATAACGCACATAAGGTTCTCACTGAAAAGGCCATGGCGCGGAATCCGGGAACAGTGGGCGTTCCAGTGCAGCCTTGAAAGTTAAGAATTGTGAAGTGAAAAGGCCATCCCGATGGGGATGGCCTTTTCATTTGTGTTTGAGGATTGATCACTTTTATTCGAATGCCGGCAGTCCTGCGAGGGCCATGGCAACTTCTTCGGCGGGGTACTCGTAGTTCTCCAGTTTCCCTGCCTGGTAGGCGATATAGGACTGCATGTCGAAGTGTCCGTGGCCGCTCAGGTTGAACAAAATGGTGCGGGCCTTGCCTTCCTGCTTGGCTTC
This sequence comes from uncultured Acidobacteriaceae bacterium, assembly GCA_963765025.1. Classification (GTDB taxonomy): domain Bacteria; phylum Acidobacteriota; class Terriglobia; order Terriglobales; family Acidobacteriaceae; genus Telmatobacter. The sequence goes on from CAVXVM010000008.1 coordinate 960, forward strand.
AAGTGCTTCGCTGATGGCGGCGGCAACGGCGTGGTTGGATTCCGGCGCGGGAATGATGCCTTCAGAACGCGCAAACTGGATGCCGGCGGCGAAAGCGTCCAACTGCTGCACGGTGACGGCTTCGGCAAGTCCGAGATCGAGCACATGCGAAACAAGCGGCGCCATGCCGTGATAGCGCAGGCCGCCTGCGTGGATTCCGGGAGGCATGAACGTGCTGCCCAGTGTGTGCATCTTTACAAGCGGGGTCAGGTGGCCGGTGTCGCCAAAGTCGTACGTGAAGCGGCCCTTGGTCAGGCTCGGACAGGCCGACGGTTCCACTGCTACCACGCGCGCGCTGCTCTTGCCCTTGACCTTGCGGCCGATGTACGGCATGACGAGGCCGGCAAAGTTTGATCCGCCCCCCGTGCAGCCGATGATCACATCGGGATCGTCGCCAGCCAGCGCCATCTGCTCGATTGCCTCCTGGCCGATAACGGTCTGGTGCAGGAGCACGTGATTCAACACGCTGCCCAACGCATATTTTGTGTTCGGATCCTTTGCAGCCACTTCCACAGCCTCGGAGATGGCGATGCCGAGCGAACCGTTTGAATCAGGATGCGCGGCGAGGATGGCGCGGCCCGATTCGGTCTCCAGGCTCGGGCTCGCCGTCACCTGGGCGCCGAAGGCTTCCATCAGCGCGCGGCGATACGGCTTTTGGTCGTAGCTCACGCGCACCATGTAGACCTTGCAATCGAGGCCGAAGAATGCGCAGGCCATCGCAAGTGCCGAGCCCCACTGTCCGGCTCCGGTCTCAGTGGACAGATGCTTGGTGCCTTCCTTCTTGTTGTAATAGGCCTGCGCTACGGCCGTGTTCAGCTTGTGCGAGCCGGCCGGGCTGCCGCCCTCGTACTTGTAGTAGATGTGCGCAGGCGTGTCGAGCGCTTTTTCAAGGCGCCGCGCGCGAAAAAGGGGCGATGGGCGCCATTGCGCATAAATCTGCCTTACTTCTTCGGGAATCTCGATTTCACTGTCGCCGCTGACTTCCTGAAGGATCAGGGCCATGGGAAACAGGGGGGCCAGATCGTCAGGGCCGATCGGCTTGTGCGTGCCGGGGTGCAGCGGAGGCGCCATCGGCTTGGGAAGGTCGGGAAGAACGTTGTACCAGACACGGGGAATCCGGTCTTGTGGCAGGTTGTACTGGATGGTTTCCATGCGCACATTCTAGCAAGGATTCGCTTTTGCTGGCTTGTAGCCGTCGTCACAGCGTGGTCTGGCACGCATGCGTAGGCTGGGAACGATTTTATGGAGTGATATCTATGCCGATCCTTGCAGTTGAGAATCAGATCACCGTTCAAAACCTGTTTGCCGCGTTTGAAGGTGAGTCGAATGCGCATGCGAAATACATTGCTTTTGCCGTGAAGGCAGACGAAGAAGGATTCCACGGAGCAGCCAGCCTGTTTCGCGCCGCGGGCCGGGCCGAGCAGATTCACGCAGCCAACCATGCCCGTGTCATCAAGCAACTCGGCGGCGAGGCCAGGTGCGCCATTCATCCCGTCGTGGTGACTACAACGCGTGAAAATCTCAGGACCGCGCTCGATGGTGAGTTGCATGAGATTGAGAACATGTATCCGGGCTTTATTGCCGAAGCACAGGCTCACGATAATACTTTGGCCGTACGCACCTTCACCGGCGCCCTGGAGGCCGAAAAGGCGCACGCGCGTCTTTACAGCGAAGCTATCGCCATGCTCAAGAGCGGCAAGTCCGATTCATGGATTGCGTCTACGCGCGAGTTCTACGTTTGCCCGGTTTGCGGCTACACGTCTGAGACGGAAGAGGAGCACGAGCGCTGCCCGGTGTGCAATGCACCCTGGGAAAAGTTCGAGATTATCCGCTAGGTTCTCCCTCGATCGCACCCCGGCACGCCGAAGGTTCGCAAAAATGGGAGCGCGTGAGTCTAGCGCTGACTGGCTTCGCCCGTCGCGACTTTGCGATTGAACGCAGCCGACTGATTGCGCGGAACGCTGAGCGATTTCCAGTGATCACTGCCGAGGTGCTTGGCCAGGAAAACAATCTGTCCAATATGTAGCGCGTAATGGGCAACCTGGCGATTGATGGCCTGCATGACGGAGTGTGCCTCGCCGCGAATCGTCACCGTGCGCTGCAGGTCTGCGTCCGTCAGCGGCTCAATCGCTGTGAAGACACGACCCCAGCCGTCTTCCCACTGCGACCTCAGTTCCTCTCGCGTGGCCGCTGGCTCAAGGAACTCCCGGTCGCGATCGCGATCGGGCTTCTCTCCGTCTGTAGTCAGGAAGTCAGTCCAGCGCGAGCGCATGTTGCCCGCCATGTGCTTCACGATAATTGCAATCGAATTGGCCTCCGGGTCGAGCACCGCAAAAAGCTGCTCATCGGTCACCTGCTCCATCGCCCGCTCTGCGAGCCGTTTGTAGGCCCTGAAGACTTCAAGTGAATCCCGAATATAGGAGGTTGTGAACTCGAGCGCCATGGAGCCAGTGTAATCTACAAAACATGTTTTTAAGACCATATTGATGGGGGGACCGGAGGGCGCAACCGCCGGGCCCGCGGCCGATTCAAAATCGGCCACCAATATTTTTCTCTTGACATGGTGTACTAGTCTTATAGTACATTGAACTCGCGATGAGCCCGCGGCCTGTATCCTCTCGATTTCGCTTTCAACTGGATCTCCACAGTGGAGTGCCGGTCTATCGCCAGGTAATCGACCAGGTCCGGGGCGGCATGGCGTCAGGGCAATTGGCGCCGGGGGATCAGCTGCCGACGGTCCGCCAGCTTGCGGTTGACCTGGCCATCAATCCGAATACGGTGGTTCGCGCGTATCGCGAGCTTGAGCTGGGCGGCCTGCTTGAGACGCACCAGGGAACGGGCACGTTCATCAGCGCGCAAAAGATCAAACGCGCCGACGCGGAACGAGCTCGGCAATTGGCTCAGATTGTGGCCGATTGCGTCTCCCGCGCCGGCGCGGCTGGATTCACAGTGGAAGATTTGATGGAAGAACTGCGCGGGCTACCGACAGAGCAGTCCCGCCGGAGGTAAAAGACAATGGCGAAGATGGAAGGGGTTCCGATGAACAGAGTTGCAGTCACCTCATGCGTAATCTGCGTTGGGGCTGGCGCCGTTTTGAGCGCGGCGATCCATCACAGCGCGCCGCTCGTGGCCGGAGCGTGCATCGGCCTCTATCTCCTATTCTCGATCAAAGTTGTTCAACAATGGGAGAAGGTGGCACTGTTGCGCCTGGGCAAGTATGCGGGCCTGCGCGGGCCGGGGTGGTTTCACATGGTGCCGGTGTTTGAGACCATTAGCGCCTACATTGACCAACGCGTGCGGGTGCACAGCGTTACCGCGGAATCGACACTGACACGCGACACTGTTCCCGTGAGTGTGGACGCGATTGTATTCTGGCTGGTCTGGAATGCGGAGAAGTCGATTCTGGAGGTTGAGAACTTTGTTGAAGCGATCAACATGAGCGCGCAGACGGCGCTACGCGAGTCGATCGGCCGTCACGAGCTGGCACAGATGATCACGGAGCGCGAGATGATGGGCCGCGAGTTGCAGCGCATTCTCGACGAGAAGACAAATCCATGGGGCATCACCGTGCAATCCGTTGAGATTCGCGACGTGCGAATCCCGGAGACGCTTGAGAACGCGATGTCGCAAGAGGCGCAGGCCGAACGCGAACGCAGGGCGCGCGTGATTCTGGGCCAGGCCGAGGTGCAGGTCTCCGACCAATTCGCCCAGGCCTCGCGCGTCTACACCGAAAACCCCGGCGCACTACATTTGCGCGCCATGAACATGCTTTATGAGGCAATCAAGGAAAAAGGCGCGATGGTCATTGTGCCTTCGTCGGCGGTTGAAACCATGGGCCTGGGCGGAACGCTGGCTACGGCGTCGATCGCCAGGCAGCAGTAAGTGCACAAGAATCATCCGGGAGGTTGAGCCAATGAAACAATGCGTCGTTGGTTTTGTTTTGGCCGCAGCGACTGCGGCGGGCGGAGCGATTGCCCAGGCCCAATACAATGCAGAGTGGCTTGGTGTTGTAGCCGGCGAGCTCACCGCGCCGCCCTTCCTCTGGTCACCGGCAGCCAGGTGCCGGCGGTCGCCGCCGTGCAGCCCGGGTAGTCGCCCTCGATGTTGGCCGTGCACAGGAACGAATGGCCGGTCTGCCAGCCGTACTCCGCGCCGTCCGCTGGCCGTCGGCGCCGATCGCCAGCGTCGTGCCGCCGACGGCGGTCACGAACGGGCTGGAGGCCGGATAGTCGGCGGCCGAGACGCCGATCAACGCGAAGTTGTCGCCGTCG
>CAVXVM010000009.1:0-118164 GCA_963765025.1 uncultured Acidobacteriaceae bacterium
GGCGGAACCCGCGTTCGACGGCCGGCGGCAGGGTCCCCACGTAGGGCGCGTAGGCGGGGGATAGGTCGCCGTTCTCCGGCACGAACAGGCCCTCGTACACGACCAGTGTCGGGTCGACGGTGATCTTGCGTCGGGCCATGGTCGCGATCAGCGATTTCATCGGCTCCGCGTCCAGATCGACATCCTTGGCATACCGACCGGGTCCCTCGAATCGCGCGATGCCGTTGGATTGCGCGACCACCGCATCGGGCATCGCCTGCATCATGACGAAATTGATGTGGGTGATCTCGTCGTAGCCCGCTTCGATGGCCTGCATGGGCCGCACGCCGGCCGGCAAATGTCCGTGCACGTGCAGGCCCAGCCGGTGGGCCTCGGCGATCGTCGCGGGCAGCCATTCGGGATTGAACGTGCCGTAGATCTTGATGGCCACGAAGCCGTCGGCCTTGGCTTTTCGTACGATGTCCAGCGCCTCGGGCAGGGAGGTCGCGACGCTCGCCGCCTGGGCGGTACGAGGCCCTTTGCCGTCGATCAGCACGGAGGGATAGACATGGGGCATGAGCAGTTCATTGGCGGCGCGGCGCAGGGCGCGCGACATGGTGAGTTCGTTGACGTTGCCGGGATCGCGGGCGGAGGTGATGCCCAGCGAAAGCAGCATCGGCCCGCTCGCATCGTCGCCGAAATGCATGTGCGAATCCCACAGGCCGGGCACGAGCGTCTTGCCCGCCCCGTCGATGATCCGGGCTCCCTTCGGGACGGTGGCGCCGGCACTCGGCTCGACGCTGGCAATTAATCCGTGGTCGACGATCACCGTCTCGTCGTCGACAAAACGATCGCCGTCGACGAACGCGCGCACGTGCGTGAACGCCACCGGCCCGGACGGAGATTTCAGCAGCGACTTGAGAATGCCCGGCGACCGCCTGGCCAGAGCTTCGTCCTGAGCCTTTTGCAGCAACGGCCGCGCATTGGTCTGATCGTCGGGCATCCAGGAGAGGCTCCCGACCATCGCAAAAAATCGACCCTGCTCGTCCACCCAGACCGGAACCGGCGTATTCGCGAGGCCCGTGACGGCATAGGCGGTGACCCGCTGCCTCGATGCGCCGTTCCCGAGCGCCACCGTGGTGAGCAACTCCGCCCGCAATTGACCGCCCGGCAGCAGCTTCAAGGTCTTACCCGGCGCGGCGACGAGCCTCTCGACCAGGTGCGCCGTCAAATCCATGGGGCCGCCGAAGGCTGCATACATGGCCGGTTCGGCATATACGGCGGAGCCTCCGTCGACCGGGCTCTTCCACGCGGCCTTGCCGTCGGTGATGCTGAACTGCTCTGCGGCATCGCCGTTGGGCGTGAAGCCGCGCACTTGCACGGCATCGAACATGCCGTCCTTGCCCAGATGCGCGGCGCTGTCCAGCTCGAAGATTTGACCGCGCAGATTCATGCTCTCGCGGCCCATGCGGACACCCGCCGGGGTGGTCCAGCGCACGGAATCGCCGTGTTTTCCCGCCGACGACACGATGGTGAAATGCCGGGCCTCGGGCGGAGGGACGGCGAGGTCGGCCACCGGCGTTTGAGCTGCGGCCGACATGCAGGCCAGCGCGGCGAGGATGGTTGCGATGAATTTCATTCAGGTACCTGCGGACGTTGGAGCATTCCAGGTGCGAAAGACAGCCCGTCGAACGGGACGGCGCGCCTTCGCGAAGAGGCGGCGGGTATAATAGCAGCCGCTGTTGTCGCCTGTGGGGTGGGTCATGCGTGGATGCAGGTTGTGGATCGGGGCCGCGGCGTGTGCGCTGGCCATGGCGCAGGCGGGGCCCGCGAAGGAGGCCGCGCCGGACGCCGACAAGGGCGAATCCGGCAAATTCGAGCCGTTCAAGCCCGAGACGCAGGTCACCACGGGAACCGTCGCGGTGGGCGGGAAATCGATCACATACCAGGCCATCGCCGGCACCCTCATCGTACACCCCAAGGGCTGGGACGATGTTCCGCGGGACCCAAAGGCCGAGAAGGACGGCGCCAACCCCGCGGAAGGCGAGGGCAAGAATCCCACGGCCGAGGCGTCGATGTTCTACGCGGCCTATTTCAAGAACGGCGATGGCAAGAACGGCGGCGGCGTCCGGCCCGTGACGTTCCTGTACAACGGAGGACCCGGTTCATCGAGCATGTGGCTGCATCTCGGAGCCTTCGGACCGCGTCGCGTCGTCACGGCGATGGAAGGCCACACCCATTCCGCGCCTTATTCCCTGGTCGACAATGGCTCCAGCCTGCTCGATGCAACCGACCTCGTATTCATCGACGCTCCCGGCACCGGCTTCAGCCGCATCGCCGGCAAGGACAAGGAGAAGGCCTTCTACGGCGTCGATCAGGACGCCTACGCATTCGCCGAGTTCATCTCGCAGTTCCTGACCAGGTACGGACGCTGGAATTCGCCGAAATTCCTGTTCGGCGAGAGCTACGGAACCACGCGGTCTGCGGTGCTCGTCAACCAGCTGCAGGCGGACCGCAAGATCGATTTCAACGGCGTGATCCTGCTCTCGCAAATCCTCAATTTCGATCTGAGCCCGGATCAGCCGACCGCCAATCCGGGCGTCGACCTGCCGTACCAGTTGGTGCTGCCCACCTACGCCGCCACCGCCTGGTATCACCATAAGCTGCCCGCCGACCATGGGAATCTGGAGGCGCTGCTCGCCGAGGTCGAGCGGTTCGCCGTGGGAGACTACGCGCACGCGCTTGCGGCGGGCTCCGACCTGAGCGCGGCCGATCGCAACGGCGTGGCGGCGAAGCTGCGCGAGTACACCGGGCTTCCCGTGAACTACATACTGAAGGCGGAGCTGCGCATCGACAGCGGAGAATTCCGCCAGACGCTGGAGGGGGACGACAACCTCACCACGGGGCGCCTGGACAGCCGCTTCGCCGGCCCCGATCTCGATCCACTGAGCCAGCGCGCGAACTACGATCCACAGTCCACGGCGTTGAGCTCCGCATACGTCTCGGCATTCAACGACTACGTGCGCCGGGAATTGCACTACGGCGAGGACAAGAGCTTCAAGCCGAGCATCGCCATCTACCGCCAGTGGAGCACCCTCCACCAGTTGCCGGGCCAAAGCCAGCCGCCGGTTTCCTCCGAACAGGGCTGCAATGTCATGCCGGATCTCGCCAATGCCATGAAGATCAACCCCAATCTCAAGATCCAGTTGAACATGGGGTATTTCGATCTGGCGACGCCTTTCTACCAGGGCATCTACGAAATGCACCATCTGGCGATGCCCGCCGACCTGCAGGGCAACATCGAATACAAATTCTACGATTCGGGCCACATGGTCTACGCGAAGGATTCCTCCCTCAGGGCCCTGCACGACAACGTCGCGGCCTTCATACGCCGCAACGGCAACCTCGCCAATCCCTGAGGGCCAAGGGGCTACAAGCGGGTGGTCACGACCACGCGGGACCCGCCCCGCCGCGGAGTCTCCAAATGCATCTCCCCACCCATCATGCGGGCGCGATGGTTGATCATCCGCAGCCCGATGTCCGAGCCGACCAGCGTGTCGCGCTGGTACCCCAAGCCGTCGTCGGAAATCGACAGCGACAGCTTGTTCTCCGTGACGTGCAGCTCGATCTCGATCGCGGAGCAGCCGCCGTGCCGGGTGGCATTGTTGACCGATTCGCGCACGATGCGATAGACGTGATCCGCCTCCGAGGCTCCGACCGGCGTGCCATCCATGTCGAATTGCACGTCGACGCGCACTCCGAAGGCATCTCGCGTGCGGTCGGCGAGCTGCCTGAGCGCGTCCTCCAGGGACCCTCCGGCGAGCTGCAGCGGCGCGAGCCCCGTGGCCACGCTGCGTGCGGTGCCGATGGTGCGGCTGATCTGGTTTCCGATCACATCGAGGGATTCTTGCAGCGCCGCGGGGTTGCGAATGGACTCCTTCTCCAGGCCCTTCAACATCAAGGATATGCCGATCAATTCCTGCCCCAACCCCTCGTGAATCTCGGTCGACAAGCGCTGCTGCTCGCGTGCAGTCACGTCGACCAGATCCCGCTCGAGCCGGCGCTGTTCCGTGACGTCGCGAATGGTGAGCGTGATGCCGCGGATTGCCGGATTGTCCCGCTGATCGCTCCCGATGACGTGAACGACGCGCCGTTTGCCGGAAGGCGTGTGGATCGGCAATTCCATCTCGGCGCGTGCGGCACGCTGTCCGGCCACATTGCGCAGAAACGGGGCAAAACGCTCCTCGCTCGCAGGGCCCAGCAGCCGTGCCGCCGGCGTGCGAACGAGCCCCGGGGGCGAAACGCCGAGCAGTTCCTCGGCGGCGGGACTCAGGTAGGCCAACTCTCCCGAGGCGTCGATCACGCCGAATACATCCGCAGATCGCCGGACGAGTTCGGTCAATTTCGCTTCCGCTTCGCTCAACGCCAGGCTGCGGTAGAGCCGCCGAATCTCGTGCTGCGCCGCGAACTGCCTCGCGGCAAACAGCGTCATGACGCAGATCAGAGCGCCCACCAGCACCGCCCTTCGCACTCCGATGGGACTCGCATCGACGGCAATGACGCCGGCAATCCCGAGCAACACCACCAACGCGGGGAGGAAGCCCGCCACGCCGCCCGCGCGCTCGCCGGTCGCGGCCCGCAGCACCGGGTTGATGCGTTCGCACAGCGCGCCCGCGCTGAGCAAGGCATAGGCCATGCAATAACAGCCGGTGGCGAGCCAGGAGTCCGCATCCAGCTGCTCGCGCGCTTGGATCGCGAGCCACCCGATGTCGCCGATCACGAAAAGAGCCTGGCCGGAAATAAGGAACAGCGATGGCCACTGCGCACGCCAGTCCTGGATCTGGATGATCAGCAAGGCGAGGAGGACGACGATCAACCCATCCTCGCAGGTATAGGCCGTCACGAGAACGTACTGCAGGCCATGCAGGCCGGGGTTGATCGACGGACCGAGCAGATAAAGCCACGCCATGGCGCCGAAGCCCGTCGCCAGCACGGCGGCATCCAGCCATAGGCGCCAGGAGCGGAATGTCCCACCGACATGCAGGAACATCGCGACGATGGCCGCCATGCAGAACGCAAGGCAGACCAGGAAGAGGGCGCAGGGCCACGGGTTGTAGGATGCGTCCGAGTTCGGCAAATAGTTCAACAGCAGCGAGGCGGCCAAATCGCCCACGAGGGCGCCGAGAACCATGAGCCAGGCAAGCCGGCGCCGGTCCGGGCGCATGGTGCGCAGCGCGCCGATCAACACGGCGCCTGCGACCATTTGCGGCGGCAGCAGATACCAGTCGGTCAGGACCGATATCAGCCATGGTGCGCCCCAATTTCGCGCGAGCAGTGTGCTGACCAGCGCGGCGTACAGGACCATGTAATGACCCTCGTGACCGATAGTGGGCCGACCGAGTTTCAGTTGGACAAACCGGGTGAAGGTTTGCCAATCCTTCGGTCCAAGCGGCCTGTTGTTGACCGACGCCGGCGGCAACTGGACCACGTCCCCGACCGCGGCGCCCTGCCAAGCACAACGACGACTGCTGGACCTGTATTTCGGCGATTGATGCCCGCTGCCGGCGCAGGATGAACTCTTCGGCCTCCTCGCTCTCCTTCATTGCGGGATAGCCCGGTTTTCATGCCGCGTTGCGGAATTCGGGATTTGATGCCCATCCGTCTGTATAGTAGAATCGCTTCTTCCGGCAGTATCCCTTGCCCCACCACGCAGGTCGGCTCCACCATCTGCCGCACGCCCCACACAGCCAGGGGGGGAGAACGCGCACCGTAACCGCCATCGTCCTCATCCGCTGGGCAACACGATGCTCCCGGTGGAGATCGTCTTGTCGCCGTCGTGGTGGCATCGCCATGCGGGCATCACGTTCGACGAAGACTTCTTCTTCCACCCTGCCAACGCACCATCGAGGCCGAGCGAACGATGGAGCAGACGCTTTACGAACGCTGGGGGCGGTTCGGCCTGGGGGCCGACCGCGACGACGACGTTGCCGCTGGTCGGGGCAGTCCACCTGGCCGCCGGATTCCTGCTTTCCGAAATGCTCGGCTGCCGAGTGAGTACGTCGCCGACGGGCCGCCGGCAGTGAAGCCGGCCGGCCGCGAGAAGCCTCAACCTGTCGCCGGAGGAGCCGTTCCGAAGTCCCGCCTATAAGCAATCGGGAGACGCTCTGCGACGCCCTGCGGGGAAGACGGCGGCTCTGCTGGGCGACGTGAATTGGGGCGGCGTCTGAACCTCGCCCTCAACCTCCGCGGTCAGTCGCTCTTCATGGACATGCGCGACGAGCCCGTAGCCGTGTCGGGGTTCCTCCAAGGGATTGCCGCCGTGATCGAGCGGTTCACCAACGTCCTCTCGCGGCAAACCGGCTCGACCTCGATCAGCGTCACCCGCCGGTGCGCTGGCTGCCGCGGCCGGTCTATCTGCACTCGGAATGCTCGCACACGATGATTTCCGTGGCCGATTTCCGGCAGTTCCTGAGGCCGCTGGACGCGGCCTGGAGCAAGCGGCATCGGCCTTTCGGCATCCACTACTGCGGTCGGGCCCCGCAGGGCTGGGCCGACGCCTTCGCCCGGCTGCCGCACTTGGACTTCCTTGATGTCGGCTAAGGCGGCAACATGGCCCGCCTTCGCCATGCCCTGCCCAACACGTTTCTCAACATCCGCTACAGCCCGGTCGAGATCGTCCGAGAGACGCCCGACGAAATTGGCCAGACGGTCCGGCGGCTCGTCAAGCAGTCGGCAAACCCCTGGCTGACGGGCGTCTGCTGCGTCAACATGGACCAGCAAGTCAGGGACGATCACGCGCCTTAAAATGCGTGAATCCACCAAGGCCGAAGGCGCAGCCACTCTCGAGGATATCGAGGAATTTTCCTCTGGCCTCATTTGTCTCTCAGGCGGAGATCAAGGGCCGCTCTCTGCTGCGCTTGTCGAGGGCGGCAGCCGCGCCGCGCATAAGATCATCGACCGTCTCGTTGCCATCTTCGGCTCCTCGCATCTCTATATCGAATTGCAGCGCCACGGCCGCCGTGACCAGGAGTGCCGTAACCAGGCTCTGCTTGCGCTTGCCTCTTCGTCGCGCCTCCCTGTCATTGCAACCAATGGCGTCCGCTATGCGACTCTCGCCGACCGCGAGTTGTTCGATGTGCTCACCACCATTCGCAATCACACTACGCTCGACAAGGCAGGCCGCCTGCTGTCCTCGTCTGCGCAGCGGCTGTTGCGGCCAGCCGCGCAAATGGCCGCGCTCTTTCGCGATATCCCCGAGGCCGTCGCCAATACCGCGATCGTAAGTCAACGGCTATGCTTCACACTCGACAATCTCGGCTATCAATTCCCTCATTACCCTGTGCCCGCCGGCCAAACCATGGATAGTTTTCTTGCGCAGCGCGTCGATGAGGGCGTCCGTAAACGCTACGGCGCAGCGGCCAAGCGGCACTTGCTTGAGAAAGCCCAGTTGCAGGTGCGCCATGAGCTCAAGCTCATTCAGAAGCTCGGCTTTGCTGGCTACTTCCTCATCGTGTGGGACCTCATCCGCTTCTGTCAGCAACATGGAATCCTTGTGCAGGGCCGCGGTTCCGCCGCCAACTCCGCCGTTTGCTACGCGCTTGAAATCACAGCCGTCGATCCGGTCGGAATGGAATTGCTCTTCGAGCGATTCCTCAGCGAAAGTCGCGGTGAATGGCCCGATATCGATCTCGACCTGCCCTCGGGAGATGAGCGCGAAAAGGTCATTCAATATTGCTACGATCATTACGGCTCGCTCGGAGCTGCCATGACCGCCAACGTCATCACCTATCGCGGACGCTCCGCCGCGCGCGAGGTAGGCAAGACGCTTGGTTTTGAAGAGAACACCATCTCGCGCCTCTCGAGCCTTGTCAGCCGTTGGGAGTGGCGTGGTGCAAACGATACCATGGCGCGCCATTTTGACCAGGCCGGTTTCGATATACGTCACCCGCAGATTACGCGCTATCTTGACCTCTGCATGCGCATGCAGGACATGCCGCGCCATCTCGGACAGCACTCCGGCGGCATGGTCATCTGCGCGGGCATGTTGAATCGCGTGGTGCCTATCGAGCGCGCATCCATGCCCGGCCGCACTGTCGTGCAGTGGGACAAGGAAGACTGCGCGGATCTGGGCATCATCAAGGTCGATCTGCTCGGCCTGGGCATGATGGCTGCGCTCAAGGAATGCATCGAACTCATTCCGAGCCACTACAAAAAGGAAGTGGACCTGGCCGCCCTGCCTGAAGATCCGCTCGTCTACGAGACACTGCGCAAAGCTGACACAGTTGGCATGTTTCAGGTGGAAAGCCGTGCACAAATGGCCTCCATACCGCACAACGCACCCACGAAGTTTTACGATCTCGTCGTACAGGTAGCCATCATTCGTCCCGGCCCCATCGTTGGCAAAATGATGCACCCCTATATGAACCGTCGCCAGGGTAAAGAAGAAATCACGTACCCTCACCCATCGCTTGAACCCGTGCTCAAGCGCACCCTCGGTGTGCCTCTGTTTCAGGAGCAACTGTTGCGCATGGCCATGGTAGTTGCCAGCTTCACCGGTGCTGAAGCTGAGGAACTACGTCGCGCCGTGGGCATGCGCCGATCGATGCAGCGCATGCAAAACCTGGAAGGGCGTCTCCGCGACGGCATGACCCGCAACGGCATCGGTGCCGAGGCTCAGGACAACATCGTCCAGGGCATCTCTTCTTTCGCCATGTATGGCTTTCCTGAATCGCATGCTGCCAGCTTCGCGCTGATCGCCTATGCGTCGGCGTATCTCAAGGTTCACTACCTCGCCGCCTTTACCTGCGGCCTTCTCAACAACCAGCCTATGGGCTTCTACTCGGCTGCCGTGCTCATCAAGGATGCGCAGCGCCACGGTTTGCGCGTGCGCCCCATTTGCATGCAGTGCTCGCAAAGTATCTGCACACTTGAAGCCGAATCGGATTCCACGCTATCGCTCCGCCTCGGTTTCAATTATGCCCGCGGTCTGCAGCGAGCAACGGCCGACACGCTTGTACGTGAGCGCACGCTGTCAGGAGAGTTTCACTCCATCGACGATCTGGCTCTGCGTGTTCCAGAACTCAGCCGCAGAGACCTTGTTTCCCTGGCGCGCATCGGCGCCCTCAACTCCATCGGCGACGTGGAGCACCGCCGCGATGCGCTATGGCAGGTGGAGGAGGCGGCGCGTGCCACAGGACCTCTGCTGCAAGGCGCAGGCAACACGAAGGAACAGTCGCGCCCCAAGGCGCCACTCAGAAAAATGAACGATGAAGAGCGCCTCACCGCGGACTACGCCGGAACCGGCATCACCACCGGCCCGCACCCTATGGCCTATCACCGGGCATCACTCCGTGCCGATGGTATTCGTTCGGCCGCGGAGATGGAACACGGCTTCAATCATCAACCCGTCAGCATTGCTGGTTGCGTCATTGCCCGGCAGCGGCCCGGCACCGCAAAAGGCTTCGTCTTTCTCTCGCTTGAAGATGAAACCGGCATCGCTAACGTCATCATCGCGCCTGATGTCTTTGAAGCCAATCGCCTGGTTGTCACCCGCAGCCGCATCCTGCGCATCGATGGGCAACTCCAGCAGCAGGAAGGCGTGGTGCACGTCAAGGCCAAGCAGATCATTCCTCTCGATATCTCTCAGGCTGACGTGCGCTCTCACGACTTCTATTGAAGCCTCTAACTAGTACTCATCCAGCTCAACTTGAGACGCTGCGACCTGGCCTTCGCAATGATACGATGTGAAAATCGTCCTGAAAGGACTGGCGAAAATGAGCGATAATTCCCCGTCAAACACACTTACGCCCGAGCAAATCTCAACCATCACGCGTGAAACCAACTACGGCACCTGGCGCTTCCAGAAGGGCTGGAAGCCGATGTACATCGCCGACGCCGAAGGCTGCTGGTTTATTGACGGAGCGGGACGACGCTATCTCGATTTCTCGGCGCAACTCATGTGCGTCAATCTGGGCCACAAAAACGCGCGGGTGATCGAGGCAATTGCGCAGCAGGCCAATGAGCTTGCCTACGTCACGCCCGGATACGCCACCCGGGCACGTGCGCGTCTAAGCGAAAAACTACTTGAAGTGCTGCCCCAGGGACTTAATAAATTTTTCTTTGCCACCAGCGGCACTGAGGCCAATGAGGCCGCCTTCAAAATCGCGCGCATGGTCACCGGCAAAAACAAAATCATCTCCCGTTACCGCTCTTACCACGGCTCTACCATGGGCGCCATTGCTGCCACTGGAGATCCGCGCCGCTGGGCCATGGAGCCCGCCGGCAAAGGCGGTGGAGTCGTCTTCGCACCTGAAGTCAATTGCTACGACTGTCCTATCAAGCACACATATCCCAGTTGTAACGTCGCCTGCGCTGACTACGTCGAACACATGATTCGCAACGAGAGCGACGTGGCTGCGGTCATTGTCGAGCCTGTCGTTGGAACCAACGGCGTGCTCGTTCCGCCCCCCGAGTATTTCCCGCGCCTGCGCGAAATCTGCGATCGTCATGGCGTACTCATGATTGCCGATGAAGTCATGGCTGGATGGGGCCGCACCGGCAAGTGGTTCTCAATCGATCACTGGAACGTGAAGCCAGACATTCTCGTGACCGCCAAGGGAATCACCTCGGCGTACATTCCCCTGGGACTCTGCGCCACTACCAGCAAAATTGCAGACTACTTTGAGGACCATTACTTCGCTCATGGCCACACCTACGAAGCGCACCCCATCACGCTGGGCCCAGCCGTGGCCACCATTGAGGAAATGCAGCGGCTCAAGCTCGTCGAACGCGCAGCCGAACTTGAGCCTTATGTGCGCGCCAAGCTTGAAGCCGTCAAAGCAAAGCATCCGTCCGTAGGCGACGTCCGCGGCCTCGGCCTCTTCTTCGCAGTGGAGATCGTCAAGAACCGCAAGACCAAGCAGCTCTTCAACACCATGCGCGACAAGGTGGAAGGCAAGCCGCTGGTCGTAGACCAGATTGTTGGCAAGATGATGGCGCAAGGAGTCTCAATTCAGGCCTGGGTAAGCCACTTCGTCATCGCACCACCGCTCATTATTACCAAGGAAGAGCTCGACCTCGGCATCGCCGCGCTCGATGAGAACCTCTCCATCGCCGATGCGCTGGTCGAAGCCTGAGTCAATCGCAGCGTCTTTGTTGGTGCTCAATGTTTGACCCCGGAGGAGTCAATGGAACGTATTCAAGCGGTCTCCTCCGCACTGTCGGCGTAGGACGCCGCGGGCACGCTCACCTTCATCAACACCACGTAAACGATCCCCGCAGTAAAGAAGCCCACGAACCACGCATAGTCGTAAAGAAAGTGCAGCGGCGCATAGGCCAGGCCGATCAGCGCAATCGCAACGCCCAGCACCAGCGCAACAATCGCCCGCGGATTAATCCCCTTCGTGTAGTAGTAAATCCCTTCACGGTGATAGAGCGAATTCACGTCAAGTTCGGTCTTGCGAATCAGAAAGTAATCGGCAACCATGATGCCGGCAACCGGGCCAAGCAGTCCGCTATAGCCCACCAGCCAGCCAAAAATGTAAGCATCCGGCGTTGCCAGCAGCTTCCACGGGCACATCGCCAGACCTAGAAACCCCGTAATCAGGCCGCCGGTACGAAAGCTGATCAAGCGCGGATAGAGATTCGAGAAATCGTTCGAAGGCGAAACCACGTTCGCACCAATATTCACATTCAGCGTGGCCACAAGAATGGCGATGAGGGCGATAAATGCAACAACCGGCTGATGAAATGCTCCGATCAGCAAAATCGGATTCCATATGGGGTGACCGAACAGAACCGCCGATGCCGAAGTCACTGAGATGCCGACAAACGTATAGAGCACCATGGCCACCGGAAGCCCGAATGCCTGTCCCCACGATTGTGCACTCTGCGATTTTGAGTAGCGCGTAAAGTCGGGAATATTCAGCGCCAGCGTTGCCCAATAGCCCACCATCGCCGTGAGCGACGGGAAGAAGACGGCAAGGAACTCCCCGGTCGAGTGGAACCGGCTCGGCGTGGAAAGCATTTCACCAAAACTGCCTGCCTTCACGCGCACCCAGATCACCAAAGCCAGCGCCATCACAAACATGAACGGAGCTCCGAAGGCCTGCAACTTGCGGATCGACTCAACCCCCCGCCACACAATCACCATGTTGAGCAGCCAGAAAGCCAAAAAGCAAGTCCACAGAACCCCGTGATTGTCAGCTGCCGCTGGCCAGATCACCGAGAGCATTGCATGAATCGCAGTTCCGCCGATCCAGGACTGAATGCCGAACCACCCGCAGGCCACAACAGCACGCAGGATCGCAGCCAGGTTGGCGCCGCGCACGCCGAATGGCGCGCGAATGAACACTGGGAAGGGAATTCCGTACTTTGCGCCCGCATGCGCGTTCAGCAGCATGGGAACCAGCACAATCAAGTTGCCCAGCAGCACTGTGCCGATCGCCTGCTTCCAATCCATGCCCTTGGCAATCAGCGACGATGCAAGCTGATAGGTCGTGATCTCCATGCACATCGAGAACCAGAGCGCTGTGTAGTTGTAGAGGCCCCATGTGCGCTGCGCCTGCGTCGTCGGCGCCAGATCGCGATTGGATAGTGATGGATCGTTGACACTCACGGGGCCTCCTCCGCGGTCGAATCTAAGGGATATTAGAGCAAACTCAAACGGCCGAAGCGCTAGGCCTATTTTTCTTTAGGCGAAATGCGAGAGAGAATACAAGCCACATGAGGCCAAAATTCAAAAGAGCGTTTATTACCGCTGCCGGCGCCATGGAGAAGGCATGAACGTTACCGGCAATTCCCATTGCGCTAATCAGCCCTGGAAAAATAGGAAGTGACACCGCAATCTGTAACGCCGCGAGTACCGGATTTCCTGACAACACTGAAAGCGGTCCCATTGCAAAGGTCAGGCATCCGTACAGAGCCCCCCAAACGAGACTGCAATTGAGACGCCAACGTTTCTGTGAAGCGCTAACCTGTTGCATTAATGCAAGGCTCCCGTCAGACTACTTCCACGCCCCGCCACGAGCCTCGCGCCGCAGGTAATTCCCACGCCCCGGCTTTCCAATAAACTTTCCAGCGGAGACGATCAGCTCGCCGCGAGAGTAAACATCTCGCGCATTGCCGCGCACCTGAAAGCCCTCAAACATGGAGTAATCCACGCGCATGTGGTGAGTCGCGGCAGAGATCGTGAGTTCCTCGTGCGGATCCCAGAGCACCAAGTCCGCGTCGCTGCCCACGGCAAGCACTCCCTTCTTCGGATACATGCCAAAAATCCGGGCAGGCGCGGTTGAAACCAGCTCCACAAATCGGTTGATCGAAAAATTGCCCTTGCCTACTCCGTGATGATGCAGCAGTTGCAACCGGTTCTCAATGCCCGGACCGCCGTTCGGGATCTTGGTAAAGTCATCCTTGCCCAACGCCTTCTGGTCTTCAAAACAAAACGGACAGTGGTCTGTCGAGACCACTTGCAGATTGTCTCTGCGCAGGCCTTCCCACAATTTCGGCTGGTTCTTGCGCTCGCGAAGCGGCGGAGTGAACACATACTTCGCGCCTTCCCACCCTTTGTCGGCAACGTCCTCAATCGACAGCAGGAGATATTGCGGACACGTCTCGGCGAATGCGGGCAAGCCACGGTCGCGAGCCTCGCGCACTTGGTTCAGCGCGTCCTCGCTCGACAAATGCACAATGTACACCGGCACGCCAGCCATCTCCGCCATGGCGATCGCACGATGCACGGCTTCAGCTTCAGCCTTTGTGGGTCGCGTGAGTGCGTGATAGATGGGAGCGGTTTTCCCCTCGGCCAGTGCTTGCTGCACAATCACGTCAATCACCGAGCCGTTCTCCGCATGCATGCAGATCAACGCGCCATTCTTCGCGGTCTGCTGCAGCGCCTTGAAGATAGTGGCGTCGTCCACCATCAGCACGTTCGGATACGCCATGAACAGTTTGAAGCTGGCCACGCCCTCCCGCACCAGATCGTCCATATCTTCCAGGCCCGCATCACCCAGGTCAGTCACGATCATGTGCAGGCCATAGTCGATGCACGCTTTTCCCTCGGCCTTCTTCCACCACGTGTCCAGGGCGTCGCGCATCTTGGTGCCGCGCGCCTGAATCGCAAAGTCGACAATCGTTGTTGTCCCGCCAATCGCCGCCGCCCGCGTGCCCGTCAAGAAATCATCGGCGGACTGCGACCCGCCGAAGGGCATATCCAGATGGGTATGCGCATCAATGCCGCCTGGCAGCAACAACAACCCGCGCGCATCCACAACCGTGTCCGCGGAGCTTGCGGGAATGCCCGCACGAATCTCCTTGATCGTCGACCCTTCGATCAACAGGTCAGCTTTCACCGTGGAGTCGGCGTTGACGATGGTTCCGTTCTTGATCAGCGTGGTAGCCATACTTCTTAATTCCCGCTTCCTGAGGTTATAGTTCGTTCCCATTCAGGACTGCGTTTGCGTTGTACATGAAGCGCCCCGCGTGCGCTCATCCCACGTCTCCGGCGGCAGCCCGGTATCGACACGCACCATCGTAATGCACTCGTCAACGGGACACACAAGCGAACACAGATTGCAGCCCACGCACTCGGTTTCGTCTACGCGCGGAATCCGTGCCAGCGGCGTTGGATAGGGGCCCTGCACCGCGGCCTCGCGTTCCTTGCGCGTTACCGGTGTCTCCACGACTGCTGACCTGCTCTCCGCTTCACGAGCTGCCGGAATGGGATGCAGCTCAACGTGGCCGTTCACCGGGCCTGAAACGCGATCCAGATGAATGCATTGGTGAGCGCCATCCCAGCATGCAATGTGGCAAAGATCGCATCCAATGCATTTTTGCTCGTTGATACGCGCCACAATCTTGTAGTTCAGGTTCAGGTGCTTCCATTCGGTCACCCGCGGAATTGAAAGCCCGCGGAAGTCCTCGACGCTATTGAAGCCCTTGGAGAGCATCCAATTCTCGAGACCCTCCGCCATGTCCTCCACAATGCGATATCCGTAGTGCATGGCCGCCGTGCACACCTGCACTGTGCCGCAACCCAGCAGGATAAACTCCGCCGCATCTCGCCAAGTACCGATGCCGCCTATGCCGGAAAGCGGCAACGCGGCCTCAGGGTCTGCCATAATCTGCTGAACCATGTTCAAAGCAATCGGCTTCACTGCAGGCCCGCAATAGCCCCCGTGCGAACTCTTTCCGTCCACATTCGGGCGTGGCGTCAATGTGTCCAGATCGATCCCGGTAATCGAGTTGATGGTGTTGATCGCCGAAAGCCCATCCGCTCCGCCCCGCTTGGCCGCGCGAGCAACTGTGCGGATATCGCTGATGTTCGGCGTCAACTTGACCAGGACAGGCGTTCGCGCCTTCTCCTTCACCCACTCGGTAATCATTTGCGCATATTCGGGTACCTGCCCCACGGCCGAGCCCATACCACGCTCGCTCATGCCGTGAGGGCAGCCGAAGTTCAGTTCGAGCCCGTCCGCTCCCGCATCCTCCGATTGCGCAACAATATCGTGCCAGCTCTCGCGATTTGAAGCGACCATCAACGAAGCAATCACCGCATGTTTCGGATAGCGCTTTTTTACCTCCGCCATCTCGCGCAGGTTCACCTCGACCGGCCTGTCGCTGATGAGCTCGATGTTGTTGAAGCCCATAATGCGCTGCCCATTCCAGTCGGTGGCCGAGTAGCGCGAGCTTACATTGGTCACCGGCTCGCCGATTGTCTTCCAAACCGCCCCACCCCAGCCCGCGTCAAATGCACGCATAATCTGCTCGCCGCAGTTGGTGGGCGGAGCTGAAGCAAGCCAGAACGGATTCGGACAATTGATCGTACCGGCAAATCCACGAACAGAGATGTCAGGCATGGGTCGCCTCCGCAGTCTTCAAAATTGCGAGTGCGGCGCGCTTGCCGCCGGCCACCGCGTCCACCACTTCCCGCCCGCCATTTACGCAATCCCCGCCGGCAAAGTAGCGCGGATTGACCGTCTCTCCAGTAGCGATGTTGGCCACGATCCTCCCGCCGCGTACTTCAACACCGCGCAATTCCTGGATCAGCTGCGCCAGCGGCGACTGGCCAATCGCGGGCACAACAAAGTCGCAGTCGATGGTGAACTGCGAATCTGGAATCGGCAAAAGCTTCTTGTCCACTTGCTGCATCTGCACCGTGTCCAGCAGCAGGCGCCCGTGCTCATTGGAGTGGATGGCGAGCGGCTGCCTGCGCCACAAAAACTGCACGCCCTCCTGCTTGGCATGCTCGTACTCAAAATCGAATGCAGACATATCGTTCTCACCGCGCCGATAGAGAAGATAGACTGTCTCAGCGCCGAGGCGTCGTGCGGCGTTGGCTGCATCAATCGCCGTGTTCCCCGCGCCCACCACAACAACCGTTCCGTGCATCTCGCGAATATGTCCCACTTTGTAGGCTGCAATCAACTCCAGAGCGTTGATCACGCCATTGGTGTCTTCGCCGGGAATGCCGAGTTGCTGCATCGCGCCCAGTCCGAGGCCGAGAAAGATGTAGTCGAACTCCGCTTCCAACGCATCCAGCGCCGCTGAAGAATCGATGGTCTCGCCAAAGCGAAATTCAACGCCCATGCGCCGAATCATCTCTACCTCGCGCAGACTGTCGGCCGCGCGCAGCTTGTACTCGGCCACACCGTAGGTGTTCAGGCCTCCGGGCAGTTGCCGTCGCTCAATGATGGTGGCCTGTGCTCCTTGCCGGCATAATTCCGCCGCGCATGCCAGCGATGCCGGTCCGCCGCCAATGCAGGCAACGCGAACCTTCCGCGACGCAGCCTTTGCTGTCGGTACCAGTTCGCCAGAATTGTGAAATGCATCCATCGCATGGCGCTGCAACAGCGCAATCTGAATCGGTTTGTGATTCTGCCGATGCAACACGCAAGCGCCCTCGCAGAGCACGTCCACCGGGCAAACGCGCGAGCAACTCGAACCCAGAATGTTGGCGTCAAGAATCCGCATCGCTGAGCCGCGCAAATTGCCTGAGGCAATGCGCTTGATGAAGCCGGGCACATCGATATGGGTTGGGCAGGCCCCAGTGCAGGGCGCATCGAAACAGTTGAGGCACCGGTTGGCCTCAATCACGGCGGCCTGGGGCGCGAGCGGTGGCTTCAAATCACTAAAGCGCTCACGCAATTTCGGATCATCGGGTAAAGTTGCGGTGCTCATTCACACCTCAATCAAAGAATGGGTTCTCTTCAGAGCCTCTTTCGAATCGGTCCGTTTCAATCCCTCACAACTCCGTGGCCAGCGCGTGTTCTACGAAGCCACAATCGGTCCGTATTGATCAGGCCGGCGGTCGCGGAAGAACTGCCAAGTGCGCCTTACCTCCGCAATCTCGTCCAGGTTCAAATCCGTCGTCAATACCTCGTCCTTGTCTCGCGAGGCCTGGGCAATAATCTGTCCGCGCGGATTGGCGAAGTAGCTCGACCCGTAAAACTCGCCGATATTCCAAGGCGGCTCGGTGCCCACGCGATTGATTGCGCCGATAAAGTAGCCATTCGCCGCGGCATGCGCTGGCTGCTCCAGCTTCCACAGGTACTCGCTCAGTCCTGCCACCGTTGCCGAAGGGTTGAACACGATCTCCGCGCCGTTCAGTCCCAGGCACCGCGCGCCCTCAGGAAAGTGCCGGTCATAACAGATATAGACGCCGATCTTCGCGAAACCGAGATCGAACACGGGATACCCAAGGTTGCCCGGGCGGAAATAGAACTTCTCCCAAAACCCCGGCGCCACATGCGGAATATGGGTCTTGCGATATTTTCCCAGGTAGGTGCCGTCGTTTTGAATCACGGCCGCGGTGTTGTAAAAAATGCCTTCCTGTTCCACTTCATACACCGGCACAACCATCGCGATGTGCAGCTCTTTTGCCAGCGCCTGCATCAGCGTCACTGTCGGCCCCGAGGGAACAGGCTCGGTGGTCTCGTACCACTTGACTGATTGTTCAGCGCAGAAGTAGGGGCCGTTGAAAATCTCCTGCAGGCACACAATCTGCGCGCCATCCGCCGCGGCCCTGCGGATCAGACCCAGGTGCTTATCGATCATGGCCTTCTTCTGAACGGCCAGGGTCTCGGTTGCCGGTACTGCATTCGAAGCCTGAATCAGGGAACAGCGTACGGTACGGGGCATCGCGGGCGCCTCCAGAGACAAAAGTCGATAGTATTTGAAGTTAATTCAAGCCGCCGTTTAGGGCAATGGATTTATTGCCCTTATGCCTGGCGTGAATCCGATGAGTCAGGCCCCCAGGCCATGCAGCTTGAACGACTTTTCAGCCCAGGCGCGTGACTGAAGCCTGCCTGCCGACGCGAGCTTTTCCCGGGCGACCATCGGGCGCCAATGCTCTACGATGACTGCATGGCCCCTCTGCTCCAAATCGCGGAACTGCGCATTCGCTTCGCGGCGGTTGAAGCTGTCTACGGCGTAAGCCTGCACGTCGACGAGGGCGAGGTGCTGGGCCTGGTCGGCGAATCAGGTTCGGGCAAGAGCGCCACTGCGCTCTCCATCCTGGGCCTGCACGGAGCGGCCGCGCAGGTCTCAGGCCAGATCCTGTGGCGCGGCTCCAACATTCTTCACCAGTCGACCAAGGCTCTCCGTCGTTTGCGGGGGCGCGAAATCGCCATGATCTTCCAGGAGCCGATGACCGCGCTCAATCCCGTCATGTCCATCGGCCATCAGGTTGCTGAGGCAGCACAGGCGCACTTTCCCTCCTGGACAGGGCGTGAAGCAAAAAGGAAAGCCGTCGCCGCGCTTGAGGCTGTCGACTTGTCTGATGCTTCCGAGCGCTACGGTGACTACCCGCACCAGTTTTCCGGCGGCCAGCGGCAGCGCATCCTCATCGCCATGGCGCTCATCAACCGTCCAAAGCTGCTCATTGCCGACGAGCCAACCACCGCGCTCGATGTTACGGTGCAGGCGCAGGTGCTTGAATTGCTGCAGAGCCTCCAGCGCCAATACGGTTTGGCCATGCTCTTTATCTCGCACGATCTCGCCGTGGTGGGTCAGGTGGCCAGCCGTGTCGCGGTTATGCGTGCAGGCCAAATTGTCGAAACAGGCCCATGCGCGCAATTGCTCGTAGCTCCCGCGCACGCCTACACGCGCAGTCTTCTTGCGGCGGTTCCCACGCTGCGCACCGATCGTACCAGGCCGCTTGCCGTGGCAGTTGGTTCGTCGAATGAATCGGCGGTATACTCTCCGCACGAGTTGTGAGTTTTTTTGAAATAAAGTCGACGCAGAGCGGGCGGGGACGAGGAGAAGGTAATTTATGACGCTACAAGCACGCAGTCAATCTGCGATCTTCAGTTTCGTTCTGCTTTTTGCAACTTTGCCTGCATGCGTTGCCCAGAACGCTCCCCCAAAAAAGAAGACCCCGCCCAAGCCCCCTCCCACGCAGCAGGAGTTATTTCAGTACGTCCGCAGCGCGCTTATCCTTCTCAGTCCCGACGACGGAATCAACGACAACGTCGAAGTCACGTTTAATCCGGCCACAAGCGTGCTCACCGTAGCGCAGCCCGCAGGTCATTGCGACGAGTTTCTGAACGCCCTCGACGCACAGAACGCGGTCTGGGACCAATTCGATCCCAGCGATGCGCAGCAGACGCGCGAAAAGCTGGTCCGATTCACGCTGGTATCGATGGCAGGCAAACCGGCCCGGATCTGCTACGACAAGACCAACGAGGTTGATACCAGCGTTCCCAAGAACCGCGTCCGTCTGCTGTTTTCTTTTTCCAAGGCGGAACAGTGGCCTCTCTTTCAGGAAAAATTCTCAAAGGCCCTCAAGCAACTCATCGCGCTGAGTGGAGCTCCTCCCGTGGCAGACATTTTCTCGGGCGATCCAAAGTTGAAAGACAAGGAAAAGCAGCCGTAAGGCCGGCTTCTGGCCCATGTTTCCGCTGCGCCGAAGCTCATGACAGCCACAAAATGACACGCGCCGCCCCCGACTGTTTCGGGAGGCGGCGCGCGTCGTTTTCGAGCTCTGTTCCGGTTTACTCAGCCGGGGTTGCTTCTGCCGCGGGTTCGGCGGCCGCAGCTTCGACAGTCTCGGCTTCAACAGCTTCAGCCAAAACCTTCACCTTGATGTGAGCCGTCACTTCGCGGTGCAGCTTCACTCCAACGGTGAACTCGCCCACGGTCTTCAAGGGCTCGGGCAGGTGCACCTTGCGGCGATCGATCTCAAAGCCCTTGGCGCCCAACTCGGTGGCAATGTCTGACGAAGTAACCGAGCCGAAAAGGCGGCCTTCTTCACCGGACTTGCGAGTAAAGCTCAGCACAACCGGCTCGAGCTTCGCAGCCAATTCCTCGGCCTGAACCTTTTCCGTAGCCGAACGGCGTGCGGCGGAGGTCTTCATCTGTTCGATGACGGCCTTGTTGGCCTGCGTAGCTTGCATCGCAAGCTTGCGGGGCAGCAGAAAGTTGCGGCCATAGCCCTCCGCGACTTTCACCACGTCTCCGCGATGACCCAGATTGTCTACGTCTTCCTTCAGAATAACTTCCATGTGAAACTCTCCAGTGTTTCCGGGCGCTGTGGGCGCCTTGTTCTTCTTTGCCTATTCAGCCGGTGCGTCCGTGATTCCGCCACGCAGCCTTGCCGGCAGCCATCCTCAACATTGCCGCCGCATCGCTTTCATCCCATCGGGCCGCGAACTTTGCTCCCGTGAGTGAACAGCACGAACGGCCGTCAGTGGGGCAGCCGTTTAGTGCCGGGTCGCGAACGGAAGCAGGGCGATGTTCCGGGCCTGCTTGATGGCGCGGGTCAGGCGGCGCTGGTGCGTGGTGCAGACGCCGGTCAAACGCCGAGGCACAATCTTGCCTCGCTCGGCCACAAATCCCTGCAGCAAACGTACGTCGCGGTAAGGAATCGCATCGATCTTTTCGGTGCAGAACTTGCACACCTTCTTGCGCCGGAAGAACTTGCCGCGTCCGCCAGGACCGCCAGCGGGACGTGGGCCTCCAGGCCGGCCGCCGGGACGGGGACCTGAACCCGAGCCCGAACCCGAGCTCTGACCTGAACCCTGACTTGAAACTGGCCCGGAATCCGATCCGGCTGCCGCTGCGCCCGCTTCGGGCGCCTTTCCTTGAGTCTCATCAGACATAGTGTTTCCTCTTTACTCTCTTTGTTTCCAGGCTGCGCCCCTTGGGCCCAGCCGAGTTCCTTGATGTGGCTGCTTCCGGGCTCTCTTGTCAGAGCTGCCGCAAGCCGCCAGATACGGCAATCTCGTTAGACGACGGCCTGTGCCGGCTCGGCAGCTTCCGCTGCGGGGGCAGGAGCTGGGGCAGGCGCGGCCGCCGCAGCCACTGGCTCGCTGGGCGTTTTGCTGCGACGAACTCCACGCAGGGCCTTCACCTTGGCCAGGCGCTTCTCTTCCTCGTCGATGCGCACGGTGATGAACTTGATCACCGGCTCAGTTACGCGCAGCCGGCGCTCCAGCTCGAGCACTCCAGCGCCGTCCGCCTCAATGGTCAGCAAAACGTAATTGCCGTCGTTGAACTTGCGGACCATGTAGGCCAGCTTGCGACGGCCCATCTTCTCCACTGTCTTTACTGTGCCGCCGCCAGACGCGATGGTGGTGCTAAAGCCGGCAATCAGCTTGTCGGTATCCTCTTCGGTCACATCGGGCCGAACGATAAACATAACCTCATACACACGGGACATCGGTATTCCTTTTCCGCCGGAGCAATTCATTGCCCCAGCCTCTCAACCCTCAATTCAGAGCTCAAAGAACACGGTTCGAAGCAGGCTCTAATCCTGATCCCTGATCCCTGTTCCCTGTTCCCTGTCTTTCTCTTCCTTCCGGTTAAACTCGTTCATCGCAGCTGCCGGTCCAAGTTCGAGGATGCGTCTGGTGGCCGTTGCCACCCGGTCGAGCACCTCGTCAAGCACCGACAAATCCGCCTTGCGCATCGGCGAGAGCAGATAATCCCTGCCCGGACGCCTTCCGCCACCGGCGGCAATCGCTTCAGGAGGTAGTTCGGGGCCCCCACGGACAGGTCCACGTCCGTGGGGTGATAAATCGAGCCCCACGCCAATGCGAAGGCGCAACCACTCCTGACTTCCCAGGGCCCCGGTCACGCTGCGGGCTCCGTTGTGGCCCGCGGGCGATCCCCGCTCCCTTATCTTGAAGGTCCCCAGCGCCAGGTCCAGCTCGTCGTAAATCACGAGCAGATCCTTGGCTGGGTCCGCTTCAAATTCCTCAACCAGAGCGGCAATCGAAACCCCGCTCAGGTTCATGAATGTCTCCGGCTTGGCCAGGACCACTGGGCACCCTGCTATGCGGCAGGTTGCCGTAACGGCCCGGCAGCGCCGGTTCTGCACCACAACCCCTTCTTGCTGGGCGATGCGGTCAATGGCCATGAACCCTGCGTTATGCGGGGTCCACAGGTACTCCGGACCGGGATTGCCCAATCCCACAATAAGGAAAGGGCTCTTCCGGTCGCGGTTTTCACTTTCTCCGGCCAAGGCTTACTTCTTTGCCCCTGCGCCGGCGTCCTTCTTGGCTCCGGCTTCAGGCTCAGTCTTGCCCTTCTTGGCAACTTCAGGCTCGGCTGCGGTTGCGGCAGTGGCCGCGGCAACGGCGGCTGCTTCAACTTCAGCAGCAGTCGGCGCTTCCTCGCGGATCGAAACAACGTGCGCCACGGTCGAATCGGCGGAGTTGAGAAACTTGATCAGCTCGGAGTGCGGCAGGTCGCTCACGCGCAGCACACCGTGCATCTCCAGACCGCTTACGTCCAGATCGACGTGTGCAGGAATATTCGCGGGAAGGCACTCGATTTCAACTTCGCGCAATACCTGGTCAAGAATGCCGCCAGAGTTCTTTACGCCAACCGGAATGCCCAGCAGCTTTACGCGCACCTTCACGCGCAGAACCTTGTCCAACGCAATCCGCTTCAGGTCAATGTGGATCAGCTGGTCCTTGATCGGCTCCCTCTGCCAGTCGACGATCATCGCCTTGGACGTGTCTTTGCCGGGAATCTCAACGTCAAAAATCGTGTTGTGGCCGGTCTCTGAAAACAGGATCCGGGAAATCTGCTTCGGGTCCACTTCAACGGCGACCGGGTCATGTCCCGAGCCGTAAATCACCGCGGGAATCTTTCCGGCAACACGTACGCGGCGCGCGGCGTTCTTGTTGAACTTGCCCTCACGGGCTTTTGCTACGACTACTTCTGGCATTCTCTCTCTCGTTTCCTTGTTTCGGGCACGGGTGAAGCAGCTTTTAGCCGCTAGCTTCTAGCTGCCAGCTCTAACTGCTGCCGCGATCTGAATTACCGCTCCCTTTGTTGAGAAGCAGCCCGTAGCTGCCTCGCTGTTGTCTTGCAATGGACAGGCTTTCACGCCGATCCGTCGCTTGCTTTGCCCTCGCTCAAGCGCAAAGGCCAACTCCCGGAAATACTAGCTAGAAGCTAGTGGCTAGAAGCTAAGAGCTGCCTCTAGTTGAACAGCGAACTTACGCTGGTCTCCATGTGAATGCTCTCAATGGCCGCGCCCAGCAGGCCGGCGATGGAGAGCACTTTGATCTTTTCAAGCTTCTGCGCGGCTTCGCGCAATGGAATCGTATCGGTCACCACCAGTTGCACCAGGCGCGAGGCAGCGATTCGGTCAACGGCCGGCCCCGAAAGCACGGCGTGACTGGCGCACGCATAAACTGAGGCCGCGCCAGAGGCGTACAACGCATCCACGGTCTTTACCAGCGTGCCGGCCGTGTCGATAATGTCGTCGATGATCAGGCAGGTCTTGCCGTTCACGTCGCCCACCACGTTCATCACTTCAGCCACGTTGATGTCAGTACGGCGCTTGTCCACAATGGCCAGCGGCGCGCCAACTTTCTGTGCAAAGAACCGTGCCCGCTCCACTCCGCCGGCGTCCGGCGAAACCACGATCAGGTTGGGCAGATTGAGGCTGCGGAAATAGCCCACCAGAACCGGGCTGGCAAACAGGTGATCGACAGGAATGTTGAAGAAACCCTGAATCTGGGCAGCATGCAGATCCACAAAAAGAGCACGATTGGCTCCAGCCGTGGTCAACAGGTCGGCGATGAGCTTGGCGCTGATGGCCACACGCGGACGGTCTTTACGATCCTGGCGCGCGTAACCGTAATAGGGCACCACCACCGTGATCCTGGCCGCCGAAGCCCGCTTCAAAGCGTCAATCATCACCAATAGCTCCACCAGGTGCTGGTCCACCGGATAGCAGGTGGGCTGCACCACAAACACATCCACTCCGCGCACATTCTCAAGGAGTTGGAAGTACACTTCGCCATCGGCAAAGCGTTGAATCTTGACCTCGCCCACGGGAACGCCGATCTGGCGGCCGATCTCCTCGGCGAGAGGCCGGTTGGCCGTGCCGCTGAAGAGCTTGAAGCGCTTATCCTCGCTCAGGTTACGGGCCTTTTTGCGCTCCGGAACCGGCTTGGCGTCCTGCTTCTTCGCCCCGTCCTGCTGCTGCGGAGCCTTCGGCTGTTCCTTGCCTGTCTCGTCCGGCTGTCCGCTCGCTGCTTGCTTCTCTTCCGCCGTCACCGTTACCGTCCCCACTTCCATGTCCGACTACCTCCAAGCTGGTTGGCTTTGGCTGTTCTTCGGGCCCTTCATCGAAAACTTGGCTGGGCGACCAGGATTCGAACCTGGACAAGTGCCTCCAAAGGGCACTGTCCTACCATTAGACGATCGCCCAACTCTTGCCGAACATTTCCCCAGCCGTCCGCGAGTTTCACCCGCTCAATGGACGCCTGTCAATGTGAAAGCATCTCGCGCCAGTAGGCCGTGCGCGGCAAGGTGCGCGTCAACTGACTCTTGACTCCCACCGGCCGCAGCCGTTCGCAGGCTGCTTCCGCATCCCCACGGGTCAGGTACAACCCGTAGAGTGCTGAACCGGACCCCGACAGCGAAGCATGAAGAGCTGCCTCCGGAGTGCCCGAAGCCGCAAGAAGACGCTTGATTTCTGCAAGGGAAGGATGCTGGGGAAACACGACCCGTTCAAAGTCGTTCTGGATCCAGCTACTGATCCCGGTGCGGACAAGCGCGGACTCTTGTGGTCCCGCAAGGTCCCCGCCTTCGGCAAGGACACCGGAGGAGCCTGCTCCCTGCCCACCCCCCAGCGGAATTCCTCCCGCAAAGGCGCTGGCGTAAGCGCGACTCAACTCATTCAGTTTAGCGGTACTGGCCTCTGAGGTCAAACCCTCTGCCGCGCATAGCGCATCCCAGTCGCGAAAGGCCTGTGGAGTGGATACACCCACCTCGGGAGCCGCCACCACGCACCACACCGGTTCAATATCTGGCAGGGGGTAAACTTCCTGCCCGCGGTCCAGACCCAGAACGGTCCCACCAATCAGAAACAACGGCACATCCGAGCCAACCCTGGCCGCAATTTCCAGCCGCCGGCTCAAGAAACTCATGGCGAGATGGGAGGGCTGCCCATCTCCCGATCCTTCGCGGGTGCCCCCGGTCCCTCGCTCTTGGGGACCGGGGACGCGAGCAAGCTCCGCTTCCAGCCCCACCAGCGCCGCCACCGCATTCGCTGAGCCCGCGCCGAGCCCACCCTGCACCGGCAGCCGCTTCTCGATATGAATTTCAACCTCGGCCGTTTGTCCCAGCATCTTCAGCGCCAGCTCCACCATCTTCCAGGCGGTGTTGCGGTTGTCCGTTGGAACCCGGCGGTCATTTGAAGTCAGCCGCACACTCGTCACCGCGGCCGGCTTTGCCGCCACCGTCACCAGGTCTTGCAGCTCCAATGTCTGATAAACAGTAGCCAGCGCATGAAACCCATCAGCACGCGGCGCGCCGATGCCAAGGCCAAGGTTGATCTTTGCGTGCGATCGGACAACAGTGGGCATACCGGATCATTGTAGAGCGCGACCTTCCTTCGGCGTCCTCCAGATTCAACGTCCCAATCTTCACGAATCAGCTAGACTTGGCAATGATGAATCCCCGGAGGCCTACCCATGGAAGATTGGAAGTTTGCGCAAAAGGATCCGTCTGAGTGTCTCGCCAAGTTGCACTTCTACTCGGTCGCCAAGAAACACGCTTGCGGCGAAATTGAAGCCCGCATCACCGTCAAGGAGTTCGCCACCTGCAAAACCAGCGACCTGAAGTTCTACGCCTCGGCCGATATTGAGCTGAATCAAAAGACCGTCCCCTTCAAGCCCTTCGGCTGGCACGAAACGCACCTCGGCGCCCTTGCCGAATGCTTGAGAAACCTGCGCAAATTTGACTATGAATGTGACGATCCTGCTCCTGCGCCCCCGGGAAAGTGAGCGCTGGTCGCCCCAGGCGCCGTAGCCAATGCCGCGCCAGCAAAACTAGGCCAAAATTCGGGAACTTCAGGAGTAAACTTCTCGTAATCATTTGGGAACGTGCGAGAGAGCCCCTATGCATTTCATGATCTTTGCCTTTGCGCTCTATTTTGTGCCGGCCATCGTTGCCGCGGCCCGGCACACTCACAATGCCACCGCAATCCTGCTCATTAACATCTTCTTTGGCTGGACCGTCATCGGCTGGTTCGCAGCGCTGCTCATGGCCATCTGCTCGGCGCCTTACTACGTCTACTACGCCCGTCGCGGATGGTGACAGCAGAGAACGGCTCGTCTGAGCCGTCTTGGGTCTTGCGCGATTGGCTCGCTGCCGCCGGTCTTTTTGCTGCCTCAGCCGCAGTCGTTCTCTGGCAAAACGCCCGCGTCGCCGTGCTCTGGGATCTCTCCTACGTTCTCGACACTGCGTCACGCATCGCTCTCGGCCAGATGCCCTACCGCGATTTCCCTCTTGTCCATGCGCCCCTTACCTTCCTCATCCAGGCAGTCATCATCCGCCTTGCCGGGCGCGTCTACTTTCATCACGTTCTCTATGCAGCGACAGTGGGTGGGCTTTCCACTGTGCTTGCCTGGCGTATTGTCTACCGCTCGCTTCTGGGGCGCGTCCAGCAGCCGTTTGCAATCGCCCTGCTGCTGGCCTCCCCGCTTGCCGTCCTCGGCATCTACTGCGTTTTCCCGTTCCCTTCCTACGACTGCGACTGCGTCTGCTCTATCCTCGTCGCCATCTACCTTCTTCAGCGCCTCTCAAACCATCCCCCCCTCGTGCATGCCGCCGCCACAGGCGCAGCACTTTGTTTCCCCCTCTTCTTCAAGCAGAACATCGGGCTTCCGTTTCTTGCTGTCTCCACCGTTGCCATTCTTCTGCTCCTGTCCGCGGCGTTCCTTCGCCGGCAAAACCCTTCCTCGTCCAATCCTGAAAAGCGTACTCTGTCTGCCGTGCTCGTCGGCGCCGCTCTTACACTCCTGGCCGCGCTGCTGCTCATTCATTTCACTATCGGCCTCGGCAACTATCTTCATTGGACCATCCAGTTCGCCGCCCAGCGCCGCCTGCCCGGTCTCAGCGACATGCTCGGCGTCTATCGCGATCCAAGCCTGCTCTGGAAGCTGCCCTCAATCGCCGCCGGACTCTATCTCCTGCACATCCGCTTTGCGAAAGCCCTTTGGGAGCAGACAGCAGCCGTCGCACTCCTGGCCGCGCCCTTCATCTACACTCTCAGCTCTTTGCTCATCTACGATGACGCCGACGAGCGCGGAGATTCGCTGCTCGCCCTTTGGCCCATGCTGCTGATCCTCGCCACGGTGCTGGCGCTTTCCAATCTCATCAAGCAACGCCGCAACCTCACCCTGCGCACGCTCCTGCCCATCATTCTGCTGGTCGCGATCAACGGCACGCTCATGTCGCAGCAGCTCTGGGGATCCACCTACGCCATTTGGCCCCTGCTCATCATCCTTGCCGCCGACCAGATCGTTTTTCTCGCCGCTCCCGATGCAACAACGAGCTTCCCGCGAGCTGCCGCGCCTGCAATGGCCGTCATCTTGTCCGTCACCCTGCTCGTTTGCGGGGCGTTTTACACCGCAAGTGAAGAACGTCTCTCCTACGCGCAATTGCCCGATGAGCCGGTCGCGCATTCAAGCTTCGCGCAGCTCGTCGGAATGTCGACCCCGGGCCCCTATCTCTCCAACTTCGACGAACTCCTCCGCTACGCGCAGGCCAACATCCCCGTTGCTGACGGTATCGTCCTGCTTCCCGGCGAAGACCCTTTCTACTTTGTCACCGGCCGCACGCCGAAGTTTCCGGTGCTGCTTTTCGACCCCGCAACCGACCCCTATTCCCCAGCCCAGCTAGCGGAGGAAATTCAAAAACATCAAATTCACTGGCTGATTGTGAAACGGGAACTCGAGATCAACGACGATCCAACGCCGCAGCGAGAAGCCACACTGAAAGCGCTGCTCCCAGCCTTCACCCCGGTCGCTCATCTCCACGCCTACGATATCTACAGGCGCTAACGAAGGCTTACCGACAACAAACCTACGCCTTGCCCTTAACCTTGCGCGACCTCTTCAGATCTTCCCAATCCTTTTCCGTCTGGTCGGCGTAGGCCACGCCGAACTTCGCCAGAGCCTCGGCAAATCCTGGGCCCGTACCCAGGTAGCCCGCGATCACCACCGGATCGCCGGAGCGTCCGTGCCCTCGCGCCAGCAACTCGCCGCAGACCTCTGCATAGGCCGCAAGACCACCGCCCTTCAGATCCTCCAGCTCAATCGACCCCTTGTGGTCGTTGAGCTGACGCACCAGAAATTGTCTGTCGCCAATATGCGTCCAGCCCAGGAATGGATCGGACTGCATCTGCATGGCGCGCTGTCCATCCGCCACTCGCTGGCCGTTGTGCTTCGGCGGGTGGGCGTCCGGCAGATAGGGCGCATATGCCGACGCAGCCTCTTCCTTGATCTGCAAAAACAACGCGTCGCCAGGACCATTTCCCTCAAAGTAGATGCAATAGTCGCGCAACCCCACTGACCCCGTGCCCACAACTTTGAACGCCACATCCACCGGCCGGTAGAACGACAACAGATGTTGCCGCTGCGGCTCCAGCATTTCGCGGTAAGGACCCAGCGAGGCCAGCACCGCGTCAGCCACCGCTCCGGTAACGCGCGTCAGCGTGGGCTTCACTTCCTTGAAGCGCCTGCCCGCCTTCTGCTTTTCGCCGTTCTTCTTCGCCGCCTTCTTCCCCGGAGCCGCCGTCTTTCCCACCGGCTCAGTCAGTTGTTCTAGCGCATATTGCGGCGTAGCTCGCTCGGCCTTCAGCAGTGCCGCATGAACAGGCTCAACGTCGCCCAGCCGATGTACCTGGAACCGCCCCACTTCTACGCACGGCATCTTGGCAAATGAGTGCATCTGCGCGCAGTAGCGTTGAATGCATTGCACCACTGCCTGCTGCACAGTCGAAGTTTTCTGGCCGGCCTCGCGCCCGGCCAGCACCAGCGAAGCGGCCATCCGTTTCAGGTCCCACTCAAAGGGCCCGCGAATCGTCTCGTCGAAATCATTGATGTCAAAGACCAGCCTTCCGTCCGGCGCGGCATAGGCTCCCAGGTTGCGCACATGCGCATCGCCGCAGAGCTGCGATGTGATTCCCGTCTGTGGCAGCACAGCCAAGTCTGCCGCCATCACCGGCGCGGCCCCTCGAAAGTAGCCAAACGGCGACAGCGCCATCAGTTCGTACTTCAGTGCGATCAGGGCCGGTACACGCCCGTGCATCGACCGCTCAATCAGTGCCAGAGCTGAAGCTTTCCGCGCCTTCGGTTTCAGTTCGCTGTTTTGTTGCCGGCCTGTCTTCTTGCGGCATGCCTGTCCCAGTAACCGCCGTTCTTCCTGCGCTTTCCATTGCATAGCCGGAACATACACTCTGCGCGCGCTCCGTGCAATCATCGCGTGATTTACACTTTTTCTAGAGGCCCCGCTGCTCTTCTCGACCCCTTCAATCGCCGGGTGTGACCTCCACGCGGGCTCTTTGTTGCCGCATGCAGGGTCGGCTTCAGGTTCCGCTTCCGGAGGATAATTATTTGCGTTACACCGCTGCCCGCCTGCTTTCCGCCGCTTTGGTTCTTCCGCTCGCCTTCATTTCTTACGCCGCCCCGGCTCCGCAAAAACCGCTGACGGTTGAGGCAATCTACGCGCACGGTTCCTTGAGCGGAAACCCTCCAGACGAGCTCTCCTGGTCGCCCGACGCTACCCACCTTACCTATCTCGACGGTGGCGAACTCATTGATCTCGATCCCGGCACCGGCAAACCGCATGTGCTTATCAGCCGTTCCAAGCTGGCCACTCTCATCGAAGGAAGAGCCTCAGAGACAGACCGCGACCATCGCGCGCGTTACAAAATGGCCGGCTACATTTGGTCGCCGGACTCCGCGCACCTCTTGTTCGATTCTGACGGCCGGCTCTGGGTCTACGACCTGAAAAACGGCACCGGAGTCGAGATCGGCTTCACGGGCCTCGCCTCGGGCGACGACCCCAAGTTCTCCCCGGATGGCAAAACCATCAGCTTCATTCGCGACAACGCACTCTGCGTCATCCGCCTTCGCGACCCCGGCAACCCCACCGTGCCCCTGGCGCCTTCTCCCAATGAAGCCGTCCTCAACGGAAAGGTCGACTGGGTGTACGAAGAGGAGTTGGATGTCCGCAGCAACTACTTCTGGTCGCCCGACTCAAGCCGCCTTGCCTTTTTGCAGATGAACGAGTCTGAAGTGCCGGTGTATCCGATCGAAGATTGGCTTCCTGTGCGCGCTCGCGTCGATGCGCAGCACTATCCCCAGGCCGGCGACCCAAATCCCGAAGTTCGCGTCGGTGTCGTCCCCGAGCAGGGCGGCAAAACCGTCTGGGTCAAGCTTCCCATCCAGGAAGGCAAAGACTACATTCCCCGTTTTGGCTGGGCCGATCATCGCACCTTGTGGATCGAAACCGTCACCCGCGACCACAAGCATCGCGATATCTATCTCGCCGACCCTGAGACCGGACAGGCCCATGCGATCCTCCAGTTAACCGATGAAAAATACGTCGACGAAAACTACAACGCCTGGCTCAGCGACGGCCATCTGGTGCTCACCAACTGGACCGACGGCCACAACCACATCTATCTCTACTCCTTTGACAAGGACCACCCCACCACCGCCACAGCGACTCTCGAGCGCCAGTTGACCAGCGGCGATTTTGAAGTAGGTGAAGTCGGCAACGTCAACTTCAGAGACAAAAAAGTGGAATACGCATCGAATGAAGGCAACGTCCTTGAGCAGCAACTATGGACCGTTGGATTCGATGGCCATCGCACGCAGTTGAGTAGCGGCGCAGGTTCCCATTCCGGAAACTTCGCCCCGACCGGCGGCGCCTTCGTCGACACTCAGTCAGCCCGTCTCGATCCGCCCACGCTCCGTCTTTGCCACGACACGGGCAAGTGCAACATCTTCTGGCAGACGCGCGCGCTCGAGCCCTATCATCTACGCACCCCCGAGCAACTTCAGGTCAAAGCCCACGACGGCACAACTCTCTATGCCACGCTGCTGCTTCCTGAGGGCGCTTCCAGTCCAGCCAGCGTGCCGCTCATCGTCAATCCCTATGGAGGCCCCGGCCCTGAGACCGTCGCCAATCGCTGGTCAGCCGCCATGCTCTTCGATGAACTGCTTGCCCAGCACGGCTTTGCCGTTCTTCATGCTGACAACCGTGGCTCCGGCATGCGTGGCCGTGACTTTGCCCAGGCCGCCTGGCACAACTTTGGTCCGGTTCAGCTTGAAGATCAGTTGACGGTCGTGGACGCCGCACTTGCGCAGTATCCGCAACTGGATGCGAAGCGTCTCGGCTGGTGGGGTTGGAGTTGGGGCGGTACCTTCACCCTCTATGCCATGACCCACTCCGATCGCTTCCGCGCCGGAGTCTCCGTCGCCCCCGTGACCGATTGGAGAAACTACGATTCCATCTATACTGAGCGCTACCTGAGCGAGCCTTCAGTCTTTCCCGCTGGCTACACTGACTTCTCCGTAGTCAATTCCGCCGCCAATCTCAAGGGCCGGCTGCTGCTTATTCACGGCACGGGCGATGACAACGTGCATTTCCAAAATACGGCGCAATTCGTGCAAAAGCTCATTGAGGCCGGCATTCCCTACGATCTCCAAATCTATCCCCGCAAAACCCATTCCCTCGCCGGCCCTGACGTCCAGACGCACCTCTACAATCGCATCCTCGCTCAGTTCGAGACGTACCTCAAACCGCAGCTTTAGCGCATTTTCGCATTTGTTGTAGGCCGTTTTGAAAGGGCGCGGCTTCAGCTGCGCCGCCCAACATCGATTAAAACCGGCGGGCTTTAGCCCCCGAGGGAAAGCCCAGGGTCCGTACCATTTCAGAATCTTCCCCAGGCCCGCGCCTGTTCGAAATCAACTGTCACGCCATTATCATTTCTTAGGAAAGCAAAAGCCGGACGGCTCTCGCCGGGTGTTCCACTACGATTACAAGAGACCGGGGAAGAATGTCCTGATCCCGCTACACTTCATGGCGGTGGAAGAGTTCATCCTTCTCGCTCTTGGAGCAGTCGGAACACTCAAGGCAGCACACGAGGAGCACCGCTACGCCGACAGTCACCAGCACGGCAAGCACGCTCGCATTCGTTCCGAACCATTGAGCTAATGTGTGCATTTTGAATTACGCAACCTGGTTCCAGCTACCAGACCACTGCGGCAATTAGAACATCTCCCCAAGCGGCATTCGATACAACCTTTGACGGGTATCCATGCCACAGGTTGACCATTACCAATTTCCCGCCGTTTTTAATTGAAATCAAGAGAACAAAAGGCGAAAATGTTACCAGCGTGACTAACGATTCCAATCCGGAACAAGCCATTCCCTCGGAAGACTGGCCCAAAGATTGGCCTGACGAATGCGAACCGCCTGAACAGGCGCTGGCGCCCGTCGTGGAGGAGCCCCTTGCCGGCCCCTCCGTCAACTGGCTTTTCGTCGATCTCAACTCCTATTTCGCCTCGTGTGAGCAGGAGGTCCGTCCCGAACTTCGCGGCCGTCCTGTCGGCGTCGTCCCCATGATGGCAGACACAACCTGTTGCATCGCAGCAAGTTATGAGGCCAAGGCCTTTGGCGTTCGTACCGGGACAATCGTCGCCGACGCCAAGCGGATGTGCCCTGACATCGTCCTGGTCGAGGCACGCCACGAAGTCTATGTGGACTACCATCGCCGCATTGTTGAGGCCGTCGAAAGCTGTCTGCCCGTCTCCGCTGTCCTCTCCATCGACGAGATGGCCTGCCGCCTGATGGGTCGCGAGCGTCCACTGCTGGCAGCCATGGAGCTGGGCCGCAAGGTCAAGGCCCGCATCCTTGACCAGGTCGGTCCCATGCTCCGCAGCTCGGTCGGTCTTGCCACCAACCGTTACCTGGCCAAAATCGCCAGCGACATGGAAAAGCCCGACGGCCTCATAGCCCTCCCCATCGATCTTCTGCCTGAGGCCCTCGGCCAGCTCACCTTGCGCGACCTGCCCGGCATCGGCGCAAAAACTGAGAAGCGCCTCAACGAGAAAGGCATCACGACCATGAAGCAACTGCTCGCCCTCAGTTGCGAGCAGTCCGGCGAGCTATGGGGTTCGGTCTGGGGCGAGCGCCTGTGGCACTGGCTCCGCGGTGAAGATTTTGACATGGCTGAGACGGATCACCTCAAGTCCATCAGCCACTCGCACGTCCTCGCCCCCGAAATGCGGACGGCTGAAAAAGCCTGGGCCGTCGCTCACAAGCTGCTTCACAAGGCTGCCATGCGTCTCCGTGCCGGCGGACTCTGGGCTAGCAGCATCGGACTGGCGGTTGGCTTTGCCGTCCCCCGTGGCGAAAAGGCCCCCGTCAGCCGCTTCGGCGTTCCCACCAAAGGATGGCACCACGAAATCCGCCTCAGCGAGTGCCGCGACAACCCCACCCTCATTGCCGCCCTCAGCCGCCTCTGGGCCAGCCGCCCCTCCGGCAAGGAGTACGACCAGCCCTACTTCATCGGAGTCCAGCTCAACGGTCTTGTTCCTGACCGCCTCCACTCCCTCAACCTGTTCGATGGCTCTGAGGATGAGCAGAGCCGCACACGCCTGCTCGAAGTCATGGACCAGCTCAACAACAAGTACGGCATGAGCACCCTCGCCCCGGCCACCATGCTCGCCGCCTACAAAGCCGCCCCCACCCGCATAGCCTTCCACAGCATCCCCGACCTCTTTTAGAGTCGCTGGCTTGCCGATGCGACCGTAGCGCCGGACTCCTGACCGGCTGTGCAGTTGGCGACCACGCCAGCAGCCATTTCGAGCCCGCCATAGACCAACAACTGTGCCCCATCCATTGCGCGCTTTTTGCGCAATGGGTGGGCGTCCGAGACCCGTCCTCCGATGAACTTTTCCATCCCAAAAACGTAACTCTCTGCATCCCCACCTCCGCTCCCATGCGGATAAGAAGGTAACAGCGAGAGATATGGCCCCCGACTGGCAGCCGGATTTCGAGAAACTCGTGGACGACCACCAGTCGATGGTGTTCTCCGTTGCGTTGCGAATGACCGGTGATCGCGGACTGGCCGAAGAGATTGCGCAGGATGTCTTTCTCGAGCTTGATCGCCATCTCGCCCGGATCGAATCGCCCGCGCACGCCATCAACTGGTTGCGCCGCGTGGCTATGAACCGAAGCGCAGATGCTTTACGGCGGCGGAAGGTACGTTGCATGGACTTGTGGGTCGAGATCGAAGAGGGGCACGGTGCGCAGGCGGAACAGAAGCCGTCCCCGCTTGGTTCCCAGCTCGGTTCCAGAATCGAGAGCCTTTTGGCCTCGTTGCCTGAGCCCCAGCGCGCGGCATTGATCCTTCGTTACCAGGAGGATCTCACGCCCGAAGAGATCGCCGAATTACTCAGCGCACCGCTGGCCACCATCAAGAGTCACCTGCAGCGAGGGCTCAAGCTGCTCAGGGCCAAGGCAACAAGCCATCTCAAGGAGTACATCCGTGGAGTTTGATCGCGACAACCATAATCCGACGGACGACTTTGAACAGGAACTGGCCGAGGCATTCGCGCGGCGTCCCGCCCCTCCCAGTCTCAAGCGCAAGATTATGGCCCGGCGCAGCCAGCAGAATACTGAGCGTATCCGCAACCGCACCGCGCTCCTCCAGCGTCTCGCCGCTTGCATTGTCCTGTGCGCGGCCCTGGCTGGCGGATTTGCCTGGCGCAACCGCGAAGAGCAGCGCAAGGGCGAAGAAGCCCGTCAACAGGTGCTCACCGCATTACGCATCACCAACCACGCCCTCAATGAGGTCAAGATTCAACTCGCGGCTCACGACCGTGACAGGCAGCAATAAGGAGAGTTCAACATGAAGAACCGAATCGCAATTTTATTTTTGGCAGCGGCCTCTATCGCCGCAGCGGCCGCCGCGCAAAACTCGCCCCTGCCCCTGCCGCCGGCCGTCGAAAAAGACCTCGCGGCCCGCGCCACCAACGTCACAGAGGTTACGCTCGGCAAAAACATGCTCGCCTTCGCCGCCAAATTCATGAACGGCGACGACAAGGACGATGCGGCCACCCGCCAGCTCATTCAGGGCCTCGACGGCATCTACGTCCGCGAGTACGAATTTGACAAGACCGGTGAATACTCCCCTGATGAGGTCGCCAAGCTGCGCGAATACTTCGAAACCACTGAGTGGTCACCTATCGTTCATGAGCGCGAATCCAAATCCGGCGAAACCACTGACGTCATGATGAAAACCGTCAATGGCGAGTCGCGCGGCATGTTCATTCTCTCCGCGGAACCGAAGGAACTGACCATTGTGCTCATTCTCGGCCCCATCAATATGGATCAACTCGGTGAACTGAAGGGCCTCAGCGGCCTGGGCGCGCTCGGCAACGTCGCCAAAAACGAGCACTCCAAAGACAAGGAAAAGCCTAAAGACAACACCAAGGCGAAAAAGGATGGTGACCAATGAAGCGTTTCTTTGTCAATGCTGTTGTTCTCGCAGTTTTGCTCATTCCCGCCGTAGTCGTGCTGGCTGCTGGCGGCGAGGGTTCCTTCGAAGGAGTCGTCAGTTCCATTGAGAGCAAATATCACGTCCGTGCCACGCGCATCCCTTTCATGGGCCTCGTCAGCCTCATCTCACGCAAGGCAACCCACGGTGGAGTCGGCTCCTTTCACGTTGCCGAAATTGAGAACTTCTCCGCTCCCGTTGACGGAGACGAGCTCAACCGCATGGTCGAAGAAAAGCTTGGCCAGGGATGGGAGCGCATTATCCGCGACACCTCGCGCAGCGGGAACGAACAGACACTCATCTTCGCTCACCCTGAAGGCGCGCGCATGGGCCTCTTCATCGTCGACAAAGATGGCAACGAGATGGATGTCGTCGAAGTCTCTGTCGATCCTGATCACCTCGACGACGACATCGGTCGCTACCGGCATCCCCACCACGATGCCGATACCGGCGACGACGGAGACGCCGGCGCATCCAACTAGTCAACGCGCAAAGCCCTCAAGTT
This sequence comes from uncultured Acidobacteriaceae bacterium, assembly GCA_963765025.1. Lineage (GTDB taxonomy): Bacteria > Acidobacteriota > Terriglobia > Terriglobales > Acidobacteriaceae > Telmatobacter. Next base: position 36,306 of record CAVXVM010000009.1, read on the forward strand.
GTTGAAGGAATCAAACTGTCCATATGCGCGGCAATGCCTGCTGCCTAAACTTGAGGCAGTATGGCAAGCCTCGCTCCAACGCCGACGTCCGGATATCGAGGCAGACTTGCGCCTTCTCCCACCGGATATCTGCACATAGGCCACGCCCGCACCTTTTGGACCGCATGGCAACGCGCTCGCGAGGCAAGTGGCGCTCTCGTCATGCGCATGGAAGATCTTGATCCTGACCGCAGCAAGGCCATCTATGCCGAAGCCGCGCTTGAAGACCTCCGTTGGCTGGGAATTCGCTGGTTCGAGGGGCCTGACAAGGGGGGTCCCTTCGCCCCTTATGTGCAAAGCAAGCGCCGTCCCATCTATCTCGCCGCCTGGCGCAGGCTGCTAAGGCGCGGCTATCTCTATCCCTGTCGCTGCTCTCGCAAAGATCTTGCCTCCGCCGTCGGCGCTCCACACGAAAGCAGCTTGCCCGGTGCTCCCGGCATGCAGAGCAATGGCAAACTCGAGCCGCTCGACGACGAGCCCATCTATCCCGGCACCTGCCGCCAGCTCATGGCGCGCGCTCCCCAACTGCCCGGCCCGACCGTCAGCGACATTGAAACTCCTGAGGGATACAACTGGCGTTTCCGCATTCCCGACGGCCAGCCCATCGAATTTGACGATCGCAATCTCGGCCCGCAGCGCTTTGTCGCCGGCGAAGACTTCGGAGATTTCGTCGTTTGGCGCCGAGACGGCGTGCCCAGCTACCAGCTTGCCTGCGTAGCCGACGATTTTGAAATGGGAATTACTGAAGTCGTCCGCGGCGCCGATCTGCTCAAGTCCACCGCGCGCCAGATTCTGCTCTATCGCGCCCTCGGCTACAGCAGTCCGGCGTGGTATCACTGCCGACTCGTCGTCGACCACAACGGCAACCGTCTCGCCAAGCGCCACGATGCTCTCAGCCTGCGCTCCATGCGCCAGCGCGGCCTCACCCCCATGAACATTCTCTCCGCCGAACTGCCCGTCGAAGCCTAGAACTGGTTGAATAGATCGTGTTTTGAAAGGGCGCGGCCGGGGCACCCTCTGGGTCGCTGCGCCACTCCGCCACTCAATGACCTAAATGAGGCGGGGCTTTAGCCCCTGAGGGATGCTCTGCTCTGGTTGGGTGTGATTTATGCGACCAGGGCTAAGTACGCGCCATCAAGCAAGCGCCGCCCCAAGGCCGCTTGCCCTTTGCTGGAAACTTGTCCGGGAAGAGCGCCAAGGGCCGCATCCAGAAAGGCAGCCGCTTCAAGCGCGCCGCAACATGCAACATCGACTGCACGCGCACAGGCTTCCAGCCGTACGGCACAAAGAATTCCGGTCCCTCCTCCGGTCCAAACTTCATGGGCGAGCCCGCCGCTTCGAGATGTGAACCCAACTGCTTCACCATCATCTGCATCAGGGCTGGCGAAACCATATCCAGAATCCAATGGTTGAAAGTCGGCACCGACGCCAAGTCACTCGCCAGTCCGGCCACCTCGTCCCGGCTCAGGTAGACCAGCAGACCTTCGCACACAATCAGCGCCTTCTTCGTTCTTCGTCCAAGTTCAGCAAGAACCGGGCGCAGTTCGCTCCCATCGGCCAGATTCAACTTGATCCCCTTCAGCTGGCACACCGGCCTTTCGTTCGCGAGCATTTCCTCTTTGTATTCGATGATTCCTGGCAGATCGACCTCCACCCACGTCAACGTTGCAGGCAGATTCATCCTGTAGGGGCGCGCATCCAGACCTGCTGCAAGGTTGATCACCATGTCTGTTCCTGCCGCGATCTCTTCCGTAATCGTCTGGTCCACCGCCACCGTTCGCGCAATCCATGGCCACTTGGGGTTCCCGCGGAATTTCATCTCCTTCTCAATGCGCGCACCGCGTTCTCCGGCAAGCCGCTTCGCCAGTGGGTCGCGAAACAGCGCGTCGGGCCGCTCATTCTCCTCGGCGCGATACACCGCCGCCCACAAGGCGGTATCTGAGACGTTGCGTATCAGTTTCTCGTCCGGGACCGGCTCCGTCATGTTCACCTCATGCGTGTCCGCAGTGTACTTTTAGGCGCAAAGACAGGCAACCAGCATGCTGAAAAAAACGCGCGGCCTTTCCAGTGGGAGCGTGAGACTTCAGGGGCCGTTGAAGTCCTTGATCCTGAGCATGTTTTGATAGGGCACGGCCGTTGTGCGAATCGAGTGCGCAACTTAAGCCTCTCGAATGGAATTTCCTCAGTGACACTTGCGGCACCTTTGAGCCATGGGCAATTGACGTGACGTGGGGCGGCGATCAGACTTGAGAGAGGCCGCCTCTCGGTAGGCGCCAACGGAAGGTGCATTCTTATGAGTTCTTATCCACCGCCCAATCAACCTCCGAACCGGGGCTATCCGGCAGGCGGTGTCGGCCAGCGCATTGAAGAGGCCATCGAACTGATCGAAATGGAGTTGCGTCACGCCGTCGCCTATATCAACGACGCGGTCATTCCCCAGGTGCGCCAGGAATCGATCTCCGCCATGCGCACCGTGTCAAACACGCTGCGGGATCTTGCCGACCGCATCGAGCAGACTCACAACCAACCAAAGGGTCCACGCAGTTGATGGCTTCTCGAATCGGGCGGTTGACATCCAGTCGGCGCATTGCTTTTCAGCTGGCCGGCCTGTCGCTGGCGCTTGCGGTCATCACCGGCTGCCACCATAAGCACGCGGCAAGAGTACCGCCGCCGCAGGCACTTCCTCCTGCACCGCAGGTGTACGCGCCGCCCGCTCGCGCCTCTGCTCCAGAAGCTCCACTCGGAAGAATCCCGATTACGCCTGTCCCTCCGGGCGGAGTGAGCGCAGAGGATCTGGAATACGTAACGACGCACGCGCCCATCCTTACTGAGGTTGGCCTGGCCACGTGGTACACGGCGCCCTACGCCGGGCGAAAGGCCGCAAATGGCCAGGTCTTCAGCAATGACGCCATGACGGCCGCGCACCGCACTCTTCCCATGGGTTCGCTTGTGGTGGTCACTAATTTGAAGACAGGCCAGTCCGGGGTGATGCGTATTACCGATCGCGGACCGTTTGTTGAAGGCCGAATGCTGGATCTGACCATCGCCGCTGCCAAGGCTACGGGAATCTACCGGACAGGGATGGCTCAGGTACGGATGGATGTATACGAAACTCCAAAGCCAATCGACAGTGGCGGCCGCTGGTGCGTGCAGATCGGGGCCTTCCACAGCGAACGCCAGGCGCTCGAACTGAAGCAGCGGTTGCAGCAAAACTACTCTGGCTCGAACGTGATTGAGTTTGCCGGCGAGAACAGCTACTGGGTGAGAATTCGGCCGGAAGGCGACAATCGCGAATGGGCCGAGTACATTGCGCAGCATATTCAGCCGACCGAAGGCGAAGCATATCTCACGCGGCTGGACTGAGTGCATGAAGCGCGGGTGAACCGATCGACCTCACCAGAAAAAGAAAGGGCGTCCCAGTCAACTGGAACGCCCTTTGTTGTGTGAGGAAGAGGTTTAGCGGAGAAGCGCAGAAGCGGCCCACAAAATCGGCGCCTGACCGTGGAAGTCGCCGGTCCTGCGACCACGCATGTAGTAGTACTCCAGGTCGTCTTTCTTGCCGGTGCCTTCGCATACGTTGGTGATGTCGTTGTTCTGGTCGATGTAGCCGGTGACGGCGATCCAGGCTTTGCGAGCTGCGGGACCGTATGTATAGGAGTCGAGCCAGCCGTTCTTGACGCCGGTAATCATGGCAAAGGAGAACATCGCGGTGCTGGAAGTCTCAGGCCAGGCGTCTGAGCGGTCGATAAGCTGACGCCACATACCGTCAGTGCCCTGATACTGAAGCAGCGAAGCCATCATGATCTTGTAACCCTTCATGATGCGCGGACGGAGCGGATGATCTGCGGGCAGATCGCGCAGCATCTCAGCCATGCCGGCGGCAACCCAGCCATCGCCGCGGCCCCAGAAGTAAGGTACGTCGGCAGCGTGGTAGAAGAGCCCATTCGGCTGTTGCAGCTTGTCGAGATAAGCAACCATCTCGGCAGCATCGCGATCGAGATACTTCTTGTCGCCGGTGGCGCGATAGGCCTCAAGCTGAAGGATGGTCAACATATACATGTCGTCGATCCAGAACCGTGTCTCGTCAGAGAGGCCATCGGGGGTCGGATTATTCCACTGCTTATCGGCCCACTCCTGGCCATACGAGAGGTACTTCTTATCGTGAGTTTCAAGGCCGATCTCCAGGGGAATGGCGCCGAAGATGTTGTCATCGACATGATGCCGCTGGGGGATATGTGACTCCTCAGCGCCCCCAGGCATGATGGGATCAAATTTCTTGATCAGCTTTTGCGTCAGGTCGGTGTCGTGCGTGAGCTGAGCAAAGGTGAGCGCGCCGTACCACGTGCACACTTCGGAATAGTGAATGGTTGGGCTGTACTGGTGCGGGCTCGTTACGAAGTGGTCGGCAAGGCGCTTGCCGACTTCCTGTGGCGAGCGGCCAGCGGGCCAGTTGCTGAAGTAGTCCGGCTGGGCAGAAAGCGTGGCAGCTGCGGCCGGAAGCAGCAGGGCGCAGGCGACAAACTTGATGAGTGATTTCATTTTCGTTTCCCCTTGATCTTGAACAACCAGCCAATTCTAAAGGGCGACCCCCGAGGGAGGGGCGCCAAGCCTCAAAATGCCGAAGGCCTCGGGCGTGTGAAAGCCTGGTCGGTGGACTGGCTGCCATGTAATGTATTTGCGGTCTGGATCGGAGCCCTGGCAGCGATAGAAGTTGATACGAAACTCCTTGCCGGCGGTGGGAGGATCCGGAGCGATGGAGAGCCAGGGGATGCGCATAAATCCGTACCAGATTTTCTGAGACGCATCGATCCTTGCGGCGACTTCACAGCCGGACTGCCAGACCCAGCCAACTTCGTGAGGAGGATTGTCAAGATTGACATCGAGGTCAACCCACTCGCCTTGCGGAGAGACCTCAAACTCCTTGTAGCGGCGGATGTTCTGGAAGTCAGCGCCGATGAAGACTTCGGCTACATCCCAGTTCCATAGCTCGTAGGTTTCGGCGGCAAGGTTCGGATTGGGCTTGAGGTGCAGCTGCTCGTAAGAGCAGACGAAAAGAAGATAGAGATTTTCGGGCGTCCACTGAAGAAGGATTTCGGTTCGATGGCCGGGGATGGGATGGCCGTAAAAATCGCCTTCTGCGACCACACGCGAGGCGCTGGCCCAGAAAGCGGAGTGGGGATCGGTGTCGGGTTGAGATTCGCGACGAGTGAACCTCGCGTTGGCAACATGGCCAGTTGCGGTGGAACCTGTGTGAGAGTCACTTTCCATACAATGCCGATCTTTCTCCAGCCTTCTCCGCGCATTTCCGGTCTAGCGCCTTGTCGCGGTTCCGTTACCCGCAAAGTAACGGGCGGCACTTGAATGCCGCCCGCAATTTACAGCCGTTCGGATGTACTACGCCGTGACCGGCTCTGCGGCTTTCACGTTGACCGGGGTAAGCCAGCCAAAGCGGTCCGGCTTGAGGCCGTTGGCGATGCCAAAGAATTCCTCCGCGATCATTTTTGTGATTTCGCCAGGCTTCCCGTCCCCCACAACAATTCGATCGATAGACCGGATGGGCGACACTTCAGCCGCCGTGCCGGTGAAGAAGACTTCGTCGGCAATGTAGAGCAGTTCGCGCGGCAGAGCCTGCTCGGTGACGGGCATGCCCAGGTGGCGGGCGATGGTCAGCACCGAGTCGCGGGTAATGCCGCTCAAGGCCGAGTTAGCCAGCGGCGGCGTGTAGATCACTCCGTTGCGGACCACAAAAATATTCTCCCCCGACCCCTCGCTCACCAGCCCATTCACGTCGAGCCCGATGCCCTCCTCGTAGCCGTTAGCCTCGGCCTCCATGCGGATCAGCTGCGAGTTCATGTAGTTGGCTCCGGCCTTGGCCAGCGCGGGCATGGTGTTGGGCGCAAGACGGTTCCAGCTGGAGATGCAGACGTCGGCGCCGCCGTGGCTGCCGATGTATTTACCCCAGGGGAAGTTGGCCATGTAGACCTCGATGGGCGTGCCCTTGGGGCTGACACCCATTTCGCCGTAGCCGCGCAGCGCGATGGGCCGGATGTAGCAGGGCGTGATGCCGTTGGCCTCAATCAGCTCGACCACGCCGGCGCAAAGCTCTTCAAGCGTAAAGGGCAGATCCATGCGGTAGATTTTGGCCGAGTCAAGCAGCCGCTGCATATGCTCTGGAAGCCGGAAGACGGCCGAGCCCTGCGGCTGGCCGTAGCAGCGGATGCCTTCAAAAACGCTGGAGCCGTAGTGGACGACGTGGCTCATGACGTGGAGGGTGGCCTTCTCCCAGGGAATGAGAGTGCCGTTGTGCCAGATGTTGGTGGTGGTTTGGATGGGCATGGCGGGGTTCGGTTGCTCCTTCAACTGCGTTCAGCGCGTATATAGGAGGGTACCGCGAATCTTGGCTGTGTGTCACGGAATTCGGGCAGGGGCGGGGGCGCAGGTGCCTGAGTACACACCGGAAGTCGTGGCGTTCGATGTCAGCCTTCAGTTGAGTGACTTTTGCCGCGGAGTTTCAGGTTTTGGCGGCTTTTACCCGCTCAAGAAACTGCTTGATCATTGCCCTGCTCACGCTTCCGAATTGCTCGTCAGCCACTGAGCGTCCGCGGCGCCGATTGTTGTCTTCCGTAAAGACAAATTCGAGGCCGGCGCCGTCGTTCCCCCAGCGAACTACCCTGGCATTCACTGTGATTGAATGTTGGGCAGCGAGCTTCTGCCGATCGGTGATTGTAACTCGGATCACCGTTCCCAGGTACCAGCGCTCATCAGTGAAGATATAGATGCCATGAGCGCTGATATCCCGAATCAAATGTGGCTCCGGGACGCCACCAGTAAAGAAATAGGCAACGATGCCGGAGATCGGCACGCGCGTTGCATTTCTTAGTTCACGCGGCCCGCGCTTGAACAACCGCTGCAACCAGCCTTTCCTTGCCTCCAACTCTTTTCCGCCCACTGTTAGCGGATCCGCAACGACAGGGGGGGCAGGCGAAGGCATCGCTCCGTCAGTTGTTACGGAAGGCGAGCTCCGCGGACCCCGGTCACCAGCTTCCGCATTCGACAAATCGCGCAATCGCTGCTTCATCTCCTCTGGGGGCGAGAGAATCAATTGGTCGCCTGGGTGTATCCCGAGGTCAGCGACCGAGTCGGCGGGCAGAGCAAGCACACTTGCTGCCGGCCTGCTTGATTCGGAGACGCGGCCGATCGGAAAGAACTCCACCACATCAAGGACGATGTGATTGCGGTCAAGATAAAGAAGATCGAGCGGGACATGAATGTTGGCCGGGGAGATCCCCCGGAATGGAACAATCCAGAGCGCTATTCCCGATTGCGGCGTCAGAGCGGGCAGGCGGGATTCAAGGCTGGAAGGAGAGAAGTCGGCCACTTCAACTTCAACTCCGAGCAATTTACCGCGTGTCTGGTTATAGGCGCAGAATACACACGTTTCGCCGCTGGCGTGCACCGGCAACCTGTCTTCGGCGGTCGCGTCGCACTCCACTGTCGTCCGAATCGCTGATTCACGAAGAAACCGGAGCTCACCCATACGACTCTCTGGTGTCTTATCGGCGCACCCGGTGCTTTTCTCTAGGGTCTGCGTTGAATGGCCACGAATACCTGGAGATAAGGGCAGTCAGCCGAATCGTCTTGCGACGGGGTCAGGTTCATCCGCGCGCCCTCAGAGCCCGCAGTTACCCTGGCTTGAAGCCACTCGGCGCATCCGGGCCAAGTCGAGCGGTCCTGAAACGGCTTGCTGCAACTTGATTCGTCCCACCGGTTTCGGTGGTGATGAATCTCTTCCCTATCATGCGGCCGCCCCCATATGATGATTGCCTGGTCAGAAATGCCTACGAAAACGAACTTGAAGGATAAGCCGAACCGACAGCGCCGCGGTGTCGCCTCGAGCGAAACAGCGCGTGAAATCAATCGAGACATTGTTCTGCACGCCATTCATCGGCACCAGCCGGTAAGCCGCGCGGATCTGGCGCGTTTGACCGGGCTGCAGCCAAGCACCGTCTCGGTGATCATTGGCCTGTTAATTGACGAAGGCTGGGTGCTGCCCGGCACGTTGGGCCGTCTTCCGCGCGGCCGAAGACCGACCTTTGTCACGCTGAACGACCGGCATGTGACCCTGGCCATAGACCTGCGGCCTGGGAACGCTAGCCTGGCCGTGGTCGACATCAATGGCCGCTTTCTGATCCGCGAAACGGTTCCACTCTCGGCGCACAGAGATTCGAAGGCTGAGGTGAGGCAGGCCGTCATGAAGATTGCCGAGGCCGCACGTACGCTTCAGGACACCTTCAGAGAGCGCTCCTTCGCTGGAGTGGGCGTGAGCGTTTCAGGGCGCGTGGAGCAGAAGACCCACCATGTGCTCTTTGCCCCGAACGTTTCGTGGACGCAGGTGGATCTTCACAGCGAGTTGCAGAGAGTGCTTGAGAGCCCCATCGAGCTGGAAAATGCGGCCAACGCTTGCCTGCTTGCCGAGCGATGGTTTGGCGACCATGGCGAAGCCGCAAACGTGATCGCTGTCAGCGTGTCGGATGGGCTCGGTACCGGCCTGCTGGTAGACGGGCGACTGGCGCGCGGCAAAGACGATATGGCGGGCGAGTTTGGACACATGCCGCTGGAACACTCGGGCCCGATATGCGGCTGCGGCAATACCGGATGCTGGGAGACCTTCGCATCAAACCGTGCTGCACTTCGCTACTATCGGGAACTTGCGCCTGAGACCTCGGTCGGCACATTCAAGGAAGTGCTGGACCTGGCGATCGGCGGAGACATCCGGGCGCTGCGTTCGATTGACAAGATGGCGACCTGCCTGGCGCGCGGATTAACCATATTGGTGGCTGGGCTGGCCCCTGAGCTTGTGATTATTGTGGGGGATTGCACGGCTCTTTGGTCGCGCATCTGTCCGATTCTCGAAAGCGAGATCATCGCAAAGTCGTTCACCTCGCACAGGCCGCGCATCGTGGCCGCAATGGATGGCGACGCCGCCCGGTTGCGCGGCGCAGCAGCGCTGGTGCTACACAAGGTTCTTTTCACCAGGGAGGAAATTGAGCCGCTCGATCAAGCCCCGGGTCAACGGGGTGACCGGCTCGCGACTGCATCGCGTAAATAGCCTTCGGTGTCCCTCGCGCGGAGAGACGGCCGCGTCCCCTCGAACAAATTCCTCAGAACGCTCAAACACATCCAGCTCTCCGGCACAAGCCCGGTCACACTGCTTGCGCTCCTGCGGTTCCGTCAGCCGCCGAACCGGAAACCTTGCGTTGAAAAGCCACCATCGTAAACAGGTAGGCAAAGCCGGCAATGAAGAAAATGAGCAGGGAGTAATGGGTCCACAAAACGCCTACGAGCGTGATTGCCAGGCCGCTCGCGATCGAGCTCACCGCCGCGCCGATGCCGGCCACAGTAGCCACCGACCCGGATGGAAAGTTATCCGATGGCGTAGAAAGCAGGTTCGACGAAAAGCCCTGGTGCGCTGCCGTGGCCATGCACAAGAGCGCAATCGCCTGCCAAAGGAGATGCACAAATGGCACAAGGATCACGCCCAGGGCGCAGCATGCGCAGAACATCATTGCAAATCGTCGAGCCGATCGAAGCGACTGGCCGCGGCGCATCGCAACCTCAGCCAGCCATCCACCACCGATACTGCCCACAGTGGCGCCCACATACACGATGATGATCGGCAATCCGATCTGACTCATGTTGATCTGAAAACGCTCGTGAAAGAATTTAGGCAACCAGTAGAGATAAAACCACCAGACTGGATCGGTGGCGGCTTTTGAAAGGGCGAAGGACCATGTGCCGCGAGCCTTGAGGAGCGATCCGAAGGTTGCCATCGCAGGCGCCTGTTGCAATTGCGTTGATGTTACGGAAGGTTGGCCATACTTCAACTGCATGCGGTTGTAAGGAAACAGGAGCCAGCACGTGAGCCACAGCAAGCTGAATCCGCCGGTGGTGAAGAATGCCGCCTGCCACCCGAAGCGGAGAGCTACGAAGGGAATCAGCAGCGGCCCAAGGAGCGAAGCGAAGCTGGTGCCTGAGTTGAAGATTCCCGTGGCAAGCGCGCGCTCCTCGGGCGGAAACCAGTCCGCGGTGGCCTTGAGCGCTGCGGGAAAGTTGCCTGCCTCTCCCAATCCAAGCGCGAAGCGGGCAATGCCAAAGCCCATAACGGTGCGCGCGAACGCATGCCCAATAGAAGCCGCGGCCCAAAAAGTGATGGACAGGGCGAGGCCCATCTTTGTTCCGACGCGGTCGATCACGCGGCCGGCAATCAGCGAGCCAAGTCCGTAGGCAACAATGAAGCAGGTAACGATGTTGCTGTAGTGCCGGTTGTAAAGCGCGACATCGACATCACCTCCAAGAAGGTGCTTGAGGATGGGCTCAACCAGGCCGAGGGCCGACCGGTCCATGTAGTTGACGGTCGTAACGAGGAACAGAAGGGCACAAACGACCCAGCGAAGGCTCGATCTGCGAGGCTGGTGCGGCAAAGATACTCCTCTGTGTGCAGAGTCTGTCGAATGCGGTTTGTCCCGCCGCTGATCATTCTACCCGTGATTCGCGGTGCTCGTTTGAGCAGCCTCTTAGCCGTCCTAAGCGAGCTTTAATATCATTGATTGACCCACGATCGCTGAGTCAGGAGCGGGATCACAAATGAGAGTTGGAATCATCGGTACAGGCGCCATCGCCTGGAAGCACCTGCAGGCCTACAAAAACATCGGCTACGACGTAACGGTTTGTACTGATCGAACCGAAGAGCGCGGGCGCAAGTTTGCCGAGGCCGCGAGTGCGGAATTCGTTCGAACCCCCGAGGAGCTCTGCAGCCATGCCAACGTGGATTACGCGGATGTTTGCACCTTTCCTGCGTACCGGTTGGCCGCGGTGGAGCTCTGCGCAAAAAATGGAAAGCACGTATTGGTGCAAAAACCCATGGCGGTCGATCTTGAAACTGCCGCAAAGATGATTTCGACCGCGCGGGCGGCGGGCATTCAATTAGGCGTGGTCAGCCAGCATCGCTTTGACGATTCGGTGCTCTTCCTCAAGAAGGCCCTCACCGAGGAGCGCCTGGGCAGAATTCTCGAGGCAGATGCCTACGTCAAGTGGCATCGCACAGACGAGTATTATGCCCGGCCGGTCAAGGGAAGCTGGCTTGGCGAAGGCGGCGGCGCGCTCATCGGCCAGGCCATTCACCAGGTGGATGTGCTGCTTTACCTCGTCGGCGCCGTGGATGAAGTGTTTGGCTACTGGCAGCTTGGCGCAACCCACAAGATCGAGTCGGAGGATTGCGTGTGTGCTGTGATGCGCTACGCCTCAGGCGCAACCGGCGTCATCCAGGCGGCAACCGCCCTTTGGCCCGGCTATCCCGAGCGCGTTGAGATTCACGGGACGAAGGGCAGCGCGATCATCACCGGAGATCAATTGACCACGTGGGACGTGCGGAACGACTCGGGCGAACCAGCTCCCGTGGCGCAGCTTGCAAAGTCGGGGGCTTCTGATCCGATGGCGATTTCGACTGTGCCGTTCGAACGTCAACTCTCCGAATTTGGAGAGGCCTGTACGTTACGCCGCCCCCCATCCAGTTCCGGCGTGGAGGGGTACCACGCACTCGAACTTGTCAAAAGCATCTACACATCGTGCGCCGAGGCGCGAAAAGTGAAGATCCTTCCAATCGCCCTCTAGCGAAGCCGGGAGTTACTGGTTCACGCCGCTGGCCAGGAATCCACCGTCTACAGCAATCACTTCTCCTGTAACAAACGACGCCGCCTGTGACGACAGGAAGATCGCGGGACCCGCAAGTTCCTGCGCCTTGCCAAAGCGACGCATGGGTGTGCGCAACAGCAGTTCTTCGCCACGCGCCGTGCCCTGCACGAGCTTGGCGTTCAGCGGCGTTGGAAATACGCCCGGCGCAATTGCGTTTACGTTGACTCCGCTGTCAGCCAGTTCAATGGCGAGCACCTTGGTGAGTGAGGCCACGGCGGCCTTGCTGGCGGAGTAGGCAGCGACACCCGAGAATCCTACGAACGAACTGAGCGATGCAAGGTTGATGATTCGACCGTACCCGGCCTTGACCATGGTTGGCGCGAAGATCTGGCAGGCGCGCAGAGTGCCAGTGAGGTTGGTGTCGATAATGCGCAACCAATCCGACTCGGGAACCTCAAGCGTGGGCGACTTTGAGGTGGTGCCGGCTGCGTTCACAAGAATGTCGACTTTGCCAAACGCTTCAACTGTTGCATCGTGCAGAGCCTGCAGAGACGCGCGGTTAAGTACATCGCTCGTAATACGCAGAGAACGCCGGCCCAGAGCCTCAATCTCTGTGGCCGTTTGTTCCACTTCCTTTATTCTGCGAGCGCTGGGCACCACGTCTGCTCCTGCATTCGCGAGACCGAGGGCAATGGCATGGCCCAGTCCAGTGGTGCCGCCGATGACCACGGCTACGCTTCCGGTCAAATCAAAAAGGTTTTGGCTCATCCTTGAAACCTTCTGCGGGTTTGCGTGCAACCCACTAGCGCATGGCGCATTGAAATTCATGATTTCACAAGCGAAAAGAGTTCGTGGGAAACAAGAGGGTATTTGCATATTTTATACGTGAGTCGAACTAGAAAAGTACAGTTGGATTGAAAGCGAAATCACCGGAAAATAAAGCAAAATAAGACAGATCAACTACTTAGGCTGGACTAAACTGCGCCCCTGCGTGATATAAAGTTCGGGCTAAGGACTAAATTCTGCGTTGATGCCTGATCCGCGTTTCGACGCCCGAACTTCGAAGCGCGGGGCAAGACCTACCGCGTGCTCACGTTGAGGGCTTAGAATTCTCGTGCGGGAAGAGAGGACCTTGAGCGAAATGGGGAAAAATAGGGTTTCACGGCGCGGTTTCTTGAAGACGGGGCTGGGCGCAGTGGCGGCCATGGGATTTCCGGCAATTGTGCCGTCTTCAGTGTTCGGGCAGTATGCGCCCAGCAAGCGCATCAATATCGGGTGCATCGGCGCGGGGCGCATCTCCCGCGGTCACGATATGGCGATGCTGTTGCCTTATGACCGCGCAAAAATCATGGCGGTGTGCGATCTGGATGCGCATCGCGTAGAAGACGGCAAGAAGCTCATCAACGATTTCTATGCAAAAAAGACAGGCGCGCCCTACGACGGAGTGACCGGCTACGCAAACTACCATGAACTGCTGGCCAACAAGGATATCGATGCGGTGGTGGTCAGCACTCCGGACCACTGGCACGCTCTCATCGGCGTTGACGCCGTCCGCGCCGGCAAGGATGTCTACCTCCAAAAGCCGGCTTCGCTCACCATTGCGGAAGGCCGCGCGTTAAGCAACGCCGTCCAGGCTTCCGGACGCATCCTGCAGATTGGCAGCCAGCAGCGTTCGACAGTGCAATTCCGCTACGCTGCCGAACTGGTGCGCAATGGACGCATCGGCGACCTCCAGAGGGTTGAGGTTGGCTTGCCCGGTGATCCGGCAGGCGGAGACAAGACGCCCATGCCCGTTCCCGACTGGTTCAACTACGAGATGTGGCTGGGCGAAACGCCCTACAAGTACTACACCGTGGACCGCGTACATCCTCAAACGGGTTACGACCGCCCCGGTTGGCTGCGCTGCCGGCAGTTCGGCGCAGGCATGATTACAGGATGGGGTGCGCATCACATCGACAGCGCGCATTGGGGCATGAACACGGAATACTCGGGGCCCGCGGAAATCTGGGGACACGCGGAATTTCCTGATCACGGACTGTGGGACGTGCACGGACCGTTCAAGACCGAGGCGATCTATTCTCCGAATGACGTATCGTCGAACGGCGTCCATATGAGCGTAAGCGGCGACTATGCCAACGGCATCAAGTTCTACGGAAGCAAGGGATGGATCTTCGTCTCGCGTGGCAACGAGCAGGTGACCAAGAGCGATCCAGTGGCCAAACTGAACGACGCCACAGCCCTGGCTTCAAGCGATCCGGCCATCATCAAGTCGGTCATCGGTCCTGACGAAATTCACCTGTACGAAAGCAAGGAACAGCATGGCAACTGGCTGGATTGCATCATCAGCCGCAAGGAGCCGATCTCGCCGGTAGAGATGGGCCACCGCGCCTGCTCCGCATGCCTCATCCACGACATGGCCATGGTGCTCAAGCGCAAGCTCTACTGGGATCCCGTGAAGGAACGCTTCAACAACGACGACGAGGCGAACAGCATGTTGAGCCGCCCGCAACGCTCGCCTTACATGCTTTCGTAAAGAGAGGAACAGATGATAACGAGACGCGATGCCCTGGTGGGACTGCTGGCTCTGCCAAGCGCCCTGAGTGCTGTTGCCGCAGCAGAGGATCAACAACAGATTCTTGGTCCCACCGTGTTCCATTGGGACGAGATGAAGGTGGTAAAGACAAAAGTGGGTGAGGTCAGGTCGCTTTGCAAGCAGCCAACTGCCACACTGGACCAGCTCGAGATGCACGTGAGCACGCTGAATCCCGGGCTTATGTCGCATCCACCCCATCGTCACGTGAATGAAGAACTCATCATCCTGCGCGACGGCGAGTGCGAAACGCTCTCAGACGGCAACTGGGTCAAGGTGGGGCCGGGCTCCGTAGTCTTCAACGCGTCGAACAGCCTGCACGGCTTCCGCAATGTCGGCACAACGCCGGCAACGTACCACGTCATCAACTGGAGCCCGAACAAAGATAGGGCGGCGAAGAGCAAGGGATGACGCGCAGCCGGTGCTACTCGGGCTTCCCGGTGTAGTGCTGGCTGTGATGAACGTCCGCATGATCCTCCAGCGACTCAAGGTGCGTAATCACCTCGGCCGGCATTCCTATTTCTTCAGTGAGGCGTTCTTCAAGCGCTGTGGCCAGCGCATGCGCCTCGCCCACGTGCGTCACGCTCGGGAAGAGGAGATGCACCTCGATCAAGTGCCGGTACCCCGTAGTTCTGAAACGCACGCCGTGATATTGAATGTTCAAGTCCATGCAGATTGCATCCAGCCGCGCGCGAATCCTCCGGCCTGCCTCGGGGTCGGAGTAGTCAAGCAGGCCCGCGGCGGATCGCCAAAGCAAACGGCTGCCTGACCATAAGATGTTGATGGCCACTGCAATGGCGACCAGCGGATCAAGGGGTTTCCAATGCGTCAGCAGCACCAGCACCAGCCCTAGCACCACACCGATGCTGGTCCAACTATCCGTCAGAACATGTTTGCCATCGGCTTCAAGGATGAGGGAGTGTGTTCGCCTGCCGATGCGGATCAGGTAGTAGCCAAGCCCGGCATTCAGAACTCCGGCCGCCAGAATCAGCACGACACCCCATCCAACATGCTGCAGTTGCAGGCCCATCATCCATTCGCGAATCGATTCAACGAGAATCGTGATGGCAGCCACAACGATGAGCGCGCCCTCAAAGCCGGCTGAGAAGAACGCGATCCGCTCGTAACCATAGAGGAATTGGCGGGAGGCGGGACGCGCGGAAAGCCGAAGGCTGAAGGCTGCAAAGGCCACCGCGATGACGTGAATCACTGATTCGGCTGCATCGGAAAAAATGGCCACCGAATGCGTCATCAGGTACGCGGCCGACTTCCCCAAAAGCATGATGACGCCGAAAACAAGTGAGAGGCGCATGGCAAACTGCGCCTGCTTCATCTCTTCTTCGTGTCGCAGATCTCGAGAATTCGCCATCTCTCGCCTATGAACTCTGTGCCTGTTTTGTGCACAAGTTTACTCCGTTGAGATGAACTCTTCATGGCAGGGAGCGTTTGGCCCGAGCGCCCCGCCAGTAAAGAATGAGGCCGACCAGAATCGAGCCCGCTGTTCCCGCAACCAGTGTCATTTCAAACCCCGCCTTGTTCGCCGTTCCGCCTGGAGGCACAAGCGAGAGCAGGATACCGCCGAGAACAACGGCGAAGCCCAGCCCCCCGCAGATCCAGACGCCACGAATGCCACCGGGAACCAGGACCGCATGCGGGTTTTCATTTCGGTCTTTGCGGTACGCCAGTTTGATAACCGCTGCGAACATATAGAGAAATGGAATGAAGTAGAGAATGATGCCTGCGTCGATCAGCTTTTGATACGCACCTTGCGTCGTCTCATTGATCTGACTTCCGAGCAGAATGGCAGCAGAGATCGCGGCCTGAACGAGGATCGAAACCCACGGGGTCTTCCACTTGGGGTGAATCTTGCCGAAGGCGGCGGGCAGATAACGGTCCACTCCAACCACAAAAGGCACGCGCGCAATGCCGGCAACCGTGCTGCCGACGCCGCCGGCGTTGCCAAAGGTCACCAGAATCGCGGCGAGCACGCCGAGGAAGCCTACCTTGAGTGCAACCGATCCAACTGTAATGGCATGAAAAACGCCGCTCTGAGGATCGAGGTCGGCCGCAGGCACCAGGGCGAGGATGGCAAAGGTTCCCACGATGTACATGAGTGCGATGAGCGCGCCAGCTCCGAACACAGCCCGCGGCAACGTGCGGCGCGGGTCGCGCACCTCTTCACTCATGGCTGAAACCAGTTCAAGGCCGGTAAAGGCAAAGGCGATCTGGGACCAGAAGTTGACCGTATCCCAGTTCCATGTAGGCATCATGTTTGCGACAGTGAAATGGGTTGCGGAACCCTGCCGCCAGCACACAATTGCCGCCACCACAACCAGGATAACGAGGGGAACATACGTCCCCACGCCGCCAGCGTTTTGCAGCCACTTACCGATGTTGAGACCAATGATGTTCAAGACAACGGCAACGAGAAGGATACCCAGTGAAACCGTCAGTTGGAAGGTTCTATCTTGCGCCAGCACGGTGCCGCGCCCTCCCATGATGTAGGCGGCCATTGAGGCGCTCGCGAGCAGCAGGCCGGGAAAATAGAAAAAGGTGTAGATCCAATAGGTCCAGCCGGCGACAAAACCGTGAAAGGGGCCGAAGGCCTCTCTCGACCAGGCGTAAAGCCCGCCTTCTTCAGGAAAGCGCGAAGAAAGCTCGTTGATCACCAGCGCTCCCGGCACAAAAAAGAACACCGCGGCAAGCACCCACAGGCTGATCGATGAGGGACCGTTGTGGCCCGCGGCCGCGATCCAGCGTGGCCCAAGGACTGTTGCAATATTGAAAAGCAGGACGTCCCAAAACCCCATCGTCTTGCGCAACTGCACTTTTGAATCGAGCGGTGTTGGCGCGGACGATGTCATGAATTTGCCTTTGACGCGGGATAGGCGCCGATATGCATTTCAAAGATCATAAAGTACGACGGATAGGTGCCGCACTGCCTGGTTAACGTTCCGCGGCTCAGAAACAGTAATCCATCATCCGCCTCCCGTAACGCGGAAGCCACGCGCGTCTTCTATATTGGTTGCAGTTGTTCTTGTCCGTTGAGAAAGGGTCCTCTTCAGCCCGTTCAGCGAGACGCGCCCAGAACTGCGATCGAGGGTCAGCCCTGCCTCGAGATCCACACTTCAGGCAACATGAAATACGAGAGGATGATGAATATGCCCAAATCGGTGAGCCCCGCCACCAGGATAAAAGCTCCAAAATCACTGACCGCATTAGACGCCTGGAAAGCTCTCAAAGAGCATGCCCGGCAGGTGAGCAGCCTGCATCTGCGCGATCTGTTTGCGGCCGACCCCAAGCGGGCGAAGCGGTTTACGGTTGAGACTTTGGGCCTCTACTTCGATTACTCAAAGAATCGCATCACCGGCAAAACAGTTGATCTGCTCCTGGAGTTGGCGCGGGAATCCGAACTGTCCTCGCGGATCGACGCCATGTTTCGCGGCGACAAGATCAACGTGACTGAAGGACGAGCGGTCTTGCACATTGCCTTGCGTGCGCCCAGGAATGCCAGAATCCTGGTCGACGGCAAGAATGTCGTTCCTGAAGTCCACGCCGTACTCGACCGAATGGCCGCGTTCTGCGATCGCGTCAGAAGCGGAAAGTGGAAGGGCCACACCGGCAAGCGCATCCGCAACGTGATCAATATAGGGATCGGCGGTTCCGACCTGGGGCCGGTCATGGCGTACGAGGCGCTCAAGGCGTACAGCGATCGCCGCATGACATTTCGCTTCGTATCCAACGTGGATGGCACTGACTTTGCCGAGGCAGTCCTGGGCCTTGATCCGGCGGAAACTCTCTTCATCATCTCGTCAAAGACCTTTACCACTCTTGAAACCATCACCAATGCGAAATCGGCGCGCGCCTGGTTGGTCAAGGGCCTTGGCGGCAACGAGAAATCCGTGGCCAAACATTTTGTCGCCGTTTCCACCAACGGCGCTGAGGTGGCAAAGTTCGGAATCGACACACGCAACATGTTTGGATTTTGGGATTGGGTCGGCGGCCGCTATTCCATGGACTCGGCGATCGGTCTGGCAACCATGCTGGCCATCGGGCCTGAGAACTTCAGCGAAATGCTCCACGGATTTCACGAGATGGACAGGCACTTCAAAACCGCGCCCTTCGAGCGAAATTTGCCTGTGCTGCTGGGGATGCTGGGCCTGTGGTACACCGACTTCTTCGGTGCTCAAACCGTGGCCGTGTTGCCCTATGAGCAGTATTTGAAGCGCTTCCCAGCCTACTTGCAGCAGTTGACGATGGAGAGCAACGGAAAGCACGTTACCCTTGCCGGAAAAGAAGTCAACTACAACACCGGCGCGATCTATTGGGGTGAACCAGGCACCAACGGTCAGCATTCCTTCTACCAGCTCATCCATCAAGGAACGAGACTGATCCCATGTGACTTTATCGGCTTTGCCAAGTCGCTCAACCCGCTCGGCCGTCATCACGACATGCTGCTCGCAAACGTCTTTGCCCAAAGCGAGGCGCTCGCGTTTGGAAAGACGCTGGAGCAGGTAAAAGCGGAGGGCACGCCTGACTGGCTTGCGCCGCATCGCGTTTTTGAAGGCAACCGCCCGTCAAATACCATCCTCGCCGAGGAACTTACTCCGAATATTCTGGGCAAGCTGGTTGCCCTCTACGAGCACGCCGTCTTTACGCAGGGAGTCGTGTGGCAGATCAACTCGTTTGACCAATGGGGCGTGGAACTAGGCAAGGTGCTCGCGCAACGGATTATTCCCGAACTCGAAAGCAAGCAGGAGCCGCCGCTCAACCACGACAGCTCCACAAATAGCCTGATCCGACGCTACCGAAAGCTCAAGCAAAAAAACTAGAAACGGATGCGACCGGTACTATCGGATCTTCGCATTTGCCGCAGACCGTTTTGAAAGGGCGCGGCTTCAGCTGCGCCGCTCAACATCAATGAAGACCGATGGGCTTTAGCCCCCGAGGGAAAGCCTTATGGTCTGCGCCATTTCCGAATCAGCTTTATCGGATCTTCGATTCGACAGGATGATGCGCCGCGAAACGTTCGTCGACAGGTTCCTCTGGGGCGCGTCCAAGTGTCGATTGCCGGGCGATCAGCTTGGGCTTGAGCAACACGTACTTCGCCGCACCCTTTGATTTGCCTTCAAGCAGCGACAGAGCCATGCTCGCCGCCTCTGCTCCCTGCTGTTGGGGCGACTGGTCGATCGAACTAAGTGGCACTTCGAGATACGACGACAGCAGCAGGTTGCCGCAACCAATCACGGCCACATCCTCGGGAACGCGCAACTTGTTTGCCAGCAGGCAGCGGATGGCCCCGACTGCTGTCAGATCGTTGTAGCAGAATACGGCATCAGGGCGCTTCTTAAGCTTTAACAGCTCGCTCATCGCGCTGTTCCCAATCTGAACGCCGGCTTCTTCAAGTCTCGATCGAATAAAAACAAGCTGCTGGCGGAACGGAATCCGGTTTGCCTTGAGCGCGTCCTTGTAGCCTTTCAGGCGGCCCACTGAGGTGCTGATCAGCTCCCCGCCGATGTGTGCGATGTTGCGCCGGCCCAGTTGGATCAAGTGCTCGGTCGCAATGCGGCCCGCGGCAACGTCGTCGGTCCCCACAAAATGTGGATTGAGCGCCTCAAGATGGCGATCGAGCAGCACGTACGGAATCTTCGACTTCATCAGCGATGCGAATCCGCTTGCGCTGTTCTGGCAAGACGCAATCAGCAGGGCATCCACTCCGCGTGCAAGCAGGTGCTCAATCTCAAGACGCTCCAGCTCCGGCTCTTCTTCCGCTGACGCAAGAATCAATTGATAAGACTCCTTGCGCAGGCCGGCACTCACGCCCTTCGCGAGCTCCGCGAAGAAGGTGTGCAGCAGATCGGGCACGATCAGGCCAATCGCGTAGCTCTTTCCCGAGGCAAGGCCGCGCGCCAGCATGTTCGGTTGGTAGTTCAGTTCCCTCACACGCTGAAGAACACGTTTGCGCGTCGCCTCGCCCACGTCCTTCTTATTGCGGAGAACCTTGGAGACCGTCACCAGGGATACGCCGAGTTCTGCGGCAATATCCTTCATTCGAACAGCCATGCAAACTTACCTCTCGCGCCAAGCATGCGATTCGCAAGCGCCAATGTATCACAGCAATAGGCGCATCTATATTAAAGAGATCTTTCAGTCAACCCGGCAGTCCGCGGATTCTGCTCGCCGCTTCAGACCTGGACAACGGGCGCCTCTTTACCCCGGGGATGTTCAAAAGCGGCTTCTTTGAATTCCGAATCAATCGTGATTTTCGCTCACGAAGGCGCTTTTTGTTACAGCGCTTTCGTAAAAGCTTCATCACCTGTTCATGATCGGTGCGCTACTCTCATGGTGAGCAAGACGGGGAGTCGGAATTGGTTTACTTGATCCTCTAATATGCTCATTCATAGGGGCTTAATGAACGGCCGGAGCATTCGCCTTACTAACCCCTCAGGAACGACGGTGAAATTTCTTGACAACTAACTTGCGCGTGCTCTAGGGTTTTCTAACGTAAGCGCTAACGTGCTCGTGGACCCAGGCGCTGGGCTGCGGTCATGACATGTTTCATTGCTTTTGGGGTCGACTGATGCACATCTCCCCTCTTGTCTTCCCTGAGGGATTTATTTTCTGTGCATTTCCGCATTCTTCGATTGGATGCATCTGAAGATCATCTGCCTTGAAGAAGCAACAGCGAGCCTCAATCTTCGCCGCCGCTGAACTCTATCGGCCTGGTCCTTCCCGCCAGGGCGCAGGATGCCCGGAGCTGGATACGCGATGGAGAAATAGTTGCCGGCGAGGTGATGACAGCGGGCGTGCGGCCCGCACCGGGAACCTGCTTGATCGGCCCCACTTTGAAGGCTTTCGCTCGCTCCTTTTCCGGAGCTGGGTGAGGGCGCGGGGCTGCTGAAGCTTGGCGCAGTCGATTCACTTTTCATTTCAGGAGGCCGGGCGTCGAAAGATGCTCAAGCCAGGTTAAAACGCAAAGTAACCAGAATTCAGAGAGGATCCATCAGAAATGAGTTATTCAAGTCTGTCGAAAAAGTTTTCAAGCTGGCCGGGAAAACTTCGCGGGCTCGTCGCTGCTCTCCTGTTTGTCGCCGTCGGCACGTTTGTCTGCCTTCCGGCACATGCGCAGTTCGAGACCGCATCGGTTCTCGGCTTTGTCCACGACAGTTCAGGAGCAGCGATCCCGAATGCCAAAGTTACCCTCGTGAACGGCGCCACAGGCGTTGAAGTCACTGTGAACGCCGATGCCCAAGGGCAGTACGAATTCACCAGCGTGCGCATTGGGCAGTACAAGATTCGGGCCGCGGCGTCTGGGTTCAGCGATACCATTACGGAAGCCTTCACTGCTGAAGTCAATGCGCGTCAGCGTGTCGATGTGACTCTGAAACCTGGCGCAGCAACCGAGACTGTGACCGTGACTGGCGCTGCCGCCCTGCTCAACACGGAAGATAGTGAACGTGGACAGATCATCTCCGCGCGCGACGTCAATAACCTGCCCCTCAATGGCCGTGCCTATGCCGATCTGGCGCTGCTTACTCCAGGAGTCCGCGCTAACACGCTCGAGAACCAGACGGTGACTAGCCGCGATGCCTCATACAACGTCAACGGCAATCGCAGCGAACAGAATAACTTTCTCTTGGATGGTCTCGACAACAACGCCTACGGCACATCGAATCAGAGCTTCTCCAACCAGGCGATTCAGCCTTCACCGGACGCCATCAGCGAGTTCCGCGTTGAAACCGACAACTACAGCGCTGAGTATGGCCGGTCCGCAGGCGCCGTCTTCAACGTCAGCATCAACAGCGGTACCAGCAAGGTCCACGGTAAAGCCTGGGAATACGTCCGCAACACTGACTTCAACGCCATCGGACCCTTCACTCTGCCAACCAACGTACTGACCGGCAAATCGGTCAAGCCGGTATTGATCAAGAACCAATTCGGCGGCGCAATCGGCGGTCCTGTTCCGATATTCCTTCGAGGCAAGATCTTTTATTTTGGCGACTACGAAGGTAACCGTCAGATTCAGGGCCAGTACTCGGCCTCAACGGTCCCGAACAACAATCAACGGCAGGGTATTTTCACAGACACCAATGGCAATCCAGTTTCGCTGCACAACCCCCTCACCGGCGCGGTGTATGCAAATGGTGTGGTGCCTCAATCGGATTGGAATCCCCTGGCAACCCTTGTGATTCCTGCCCTTCCGGCGCCAAATGTAACCACGGCCGGCTCGGCTGGATTCTCCAACAACCTTGTCAACGTGCCAAAGGCCAACTTTGCTGATAACAAGACCGACGCGCGATTCGACTTCTTCCTGAATCCGCGTACCACGGCCTTCTTCCGCTGGAGCTGGCACCATCTCAACATTGTTGACGCCGAGCCTATCACGGGTCCCGCTGGCGGCAATGGCAACGGAACCATTCACGACTACAACAAACAGATTGCAGCCGGATACACCTTCCTCTTCAGCCAGAACTCCATTATCGATGCCCGCGTTGCCTTTACCTGGACGCTGGGCGGCAAGACGCCTTACGGCCTTGGCCAGCCCAGCTTGCTTGTGCAGGCCGGCATCCCCGGGCTGCCCACCGCGGCGATTGTTGCCCGCTCCCTGAACGTTCAGAGCGTCAGCAGCTTCAGCCAGTTTGGCGCGCAGGGCAGCAACCCGCAGTTCCAGAACCCCTTTGCCGTCGATCCCAAGATCAACTACACGCTGATCAAGGGTCACAACAGCATGAAGTTCGGCTACGAATATCAGGCGGTCAACACCGAAATCGACGATTTCAATCCAACCTATGGGCAGGACACCTATGGCGGCGGCTTCAGCGCCGGCGCTTCGAATGCCAACGTCGGTGCTTACACCGGAAGCAGCGATGCAGGCATCAAGGAAGCGGCATATCTGACAGATTTCCTCGTCGGTGCGCGCAGCGCCTATCAGCTGAACAACTTCGTCATCGTCAATTACCACCAGATGATGAATTTCATGTACTTCCAGGACGACTTGAAACTCTCCAACAAACTTACGGTCAACGCCGGCCTGCGCTATGAGCTGGTTACGCCGCAGTGGACAAGTGGAAACCACCTGGCGAACTTCGTGCCAGGCACGAGCACTGCGTTTCAGGCCCCCTACCTCGGCATCACCAGCGGTAGCCTGGTGCAGGCCAAGTCCGGTTCGGTAACTGACCGGGCACTGGTCAACATGCCCACCAAGGACTTTGCCCCGCGTATCGGATTCTCCTACGGTCTGAACAACAAAACTGTTCTCCGTGGCGGATACGGTATCAGCTACATTCAGTTCAATCGCGAGGGTGGAGAGAACCTGCTCGCCTACAACGGTCCCTACATTGTGAACTCGTCGATTACGCAGACGGTTTACCAGAGCGGCGCAAACGTTCCAATCTGTGCAACAAACGCTCAGTCCACTTCCTGCTTCAGCCCAACGATGCAGGGCTTCGGCGTCAACTTTGTCGCACCTTCGGGCTTCAGCACCGCCTTGGCCCAAACCCGCTACATTCCCAAGAACATCAGCACCGGCTATGTGCAGGCATGGCACTTCGGCATGCAACGGAAGTTGAGCGAAGGCACACTAATCGATCTCTCCTACGTTGGCGAGCACGGGGTCCACATCTGGGTACTGGACGATATCAACCAGGCGCCACCCAACACACCGAGCGCCACCTGCCAATTCAACACGGTCACCAACAGCTACGTCACCAGCGGTTGCGTACCACTGCTGAGCCGCCGTCCCATTACCGGCTTCACGGGTATCGAAGGCTCGGCCAACCTTGGCATGCTCATCTACCACGGGTTCCAGGCCAGGGTTGAGCATCGTTACTCAGGCGGGCTTTACCTGCTCAATGCATTCTCCTACTCCAGAGACATCGACAATGCGTCGGGCCACCTGGATACGCCCAACAACGATAACTCCCGCGTGAACATTGCGAACCTCAGGGGAGAGCGCGGACAATCTGCCTACAACCAGCCGGTCAACGACACTTTTACTGCAATCTGGGACCTGCCTTACGGCACTGGTCGTCACTGGGGAGCCAGCGCCAACCGCGCCATGCAGACCCTGGCTGGCGGATGGCAGTTTACCGTCATCAACACAGCAACCGCCGGCGCTCCCATCAACCTGATCTACTCTGAACCGTCGCAGATGGACGTCAGCGACCTGCTCAACTATCGTCCCAACGTAAACGGGAACCCGCGGAATCCGCGCGGCTCCTGGGTCAAGACGAAAACCTCGTTGAACAGCTACCTTAGCTCCACCGCCGTCACGCTGCCAACCAACGTGGCGCAGCCCTATGGCAACGCCGGCAGAAACTCGGTCCGCGACAACCCGTTCTACCAGATGAATGCCGGCCTGCATAAAGCATTCCCGCTGTGGAGCGAATCATCCAACCTTGACTTCCGCTGCGAAGCATTCAACGCTCTCAACGCGGTCAACTACAACAACCCCGATTCCAACCGTTCCGACGGTGGATACGGCAACATCACTTCGTACTTCCCGCCGCGCCAGATCCAACTTGCACTCAAGTTGACCTTCTAAACCCGCGGAGAACAACACACCGCCAGTCGCATTTTCGCCTGGCCGCAGAGCGCAACTCAAACCAGAAACCTCACGCGCTCGACAAGAGCGCGTGAGGTCTTCTCTTCAATGCCTAATTATTTTTTCCGGATTCTCCAGGCTTTATCCCCGCTTCGATGCGTCAAACTCCAGGAGTTCCCATGCTTTCCCGAAAAATCGCCGTGCTCGCCGCTGTGTTTTCCGTTGCTGCATGCGCCTTACCCTCTCCAGCGCAGAGCGATAGCCAACTTCACATCAATCAGATTCAGGTCATCGGTTCGCACAACAGCTATCATGCCGGCATCGCGCCCAACGAGATGAAGATCTGGATGGCAAAAAATCCTGATGCGTTCAAAGGTCTCGAATATCGGCATCAGCCGCTCACCCAGCAGCTTGACAGCGGCGTCCGCCAAATCGAGCTCGACATCTATGCTGACAGCCAGGGCGGCAAGTACGCGCACCCCAACGGTCCGCACATGGTTGAAGCGGCAGGGTTGCCGCCTGATCCACCCTTCGATCCAGACCACATCATGGATAAGCCTGGCTTCAAGGTCATGCACATGCAGGATATTGACTACCGCAGCAACTGCGAGCCCTTCACCGCATGCCTTAAGGAAGTGCGGCAATGGTCGCACGCTCATCCAAATCACATCCCGGTCTTCATCCTGGTCGAGACGAAGGAGGGAAAGCCGCGGCCCGGAGTTCAAATGACGGTGCCCGAGCCGTTTACAGAGAGCACCTTCGACGCGCTCGACGCTGAGATCCGTTCCGTCTTTCCTCCCAGCGAGATCATCACGCCCGACGATGTGCGCGGCCACTACGAGACGCTGAATGAGGCTGTTCTCGCCGGCAATTGGCCCACCCTGGCAAGGTCGCGCGGCAAAATCATTTTTCTCATGGATCAGCGCCCGGTTGGACCCATCTATCTTGCCGGTCATCCGTCGCTTCGCGGCCGCGTGCTCTTCACCAACGCCGAGCCCGGCGAATCTGATGCCGCCTTCATTGAGCGCAACGACGGCCCCGCCGCCGACATTACCGCGCTCGTCAAAAAGGGCTACCTCGTTCGCACGCGCACTGACGCCGACACCAAAGAGGCCCGCACCAACGACACGGCGCGCCGCGATCAAATGATTGCCACCGGCGCGCAGATTCTCTCCACCGACTATCCAGTCAATGAGCCCGCGCGGTGGCCCGGAAACTTCGTCGTCACGCTTCCCGGCAAGGAGCCTGCGCGCGCCAATCCCGTCAACGCTCCTGCCGCACTCGAGGGCAAGCCGCTGCGTTAGTCTTCTTTTTGTCGATGAATACGTAGGCAGGCCAGACGCCAGGGCTGCAGTCTGGCTGGGCCTCCCGGAGAAACCCATGAAGTGCCCAAGAGTGTTCACCCCGCTGCTCTGCCTGGCGGGATTGGCGTCCGTTCCTGTTGTGCTTGCCCAGACCGGTGTCACCGCAATCCTGCCCAATGGCCGCGCTATTCATCCAGTCGGCAACTGGATCCCGCTGGCTCCTTATCCTTTCGCATTGGCAGTCAGGCCAGACGGCGGCCAACTCGCCGTTCCCTCCATCGGCTTTCCCTTCGCTCTCAACGTCATCGACAATCCATCGGCAGCCAATCCGGCGGTGAGGAGAATGCCCGAGGGATCGAAAAAGGATCCTGCCGTTGAAGTCCATGCGGGCCTCGCTTACTCGCCCGATGGCACCCTGCTTTATGTCGCCACCGGAGACTCCGGCAAGATTCGCGTTTATCGCACCAGCGACTGGAGGCCCACGGGCGTCGTCTCGCTTGACGGTCCGATCGGGAACAAGATCTCGCACGGTAGCTTCGCGGCCAGCGTCACAATATCTGCCGACGGAAAAACCCTCTACGCGCTCGACCAGGCAAACTTTCGCGTCGTGATTCTCGATGCGGCAAAACTCATTCGGCTCGCCGAGATTCCCACCGGCAATTACCCCTTCGCCCTGGCGCTCTCGCCTGACGGCAACAGGTTCTATGTCGCTAATACCGGGCTCTTCACATACAGCACCATCCCCGGTTACAGAAAAGAAAATGAGCTGGGCACCGGCCTGCATTTCCCGCCCTTCGGCTACCCATCAAGAGCCGCACGCGAGGGCGTTATCGTCGAAGGAAAAAAGATTCCCGGCCTCGGCGATGAAAACTCTACGCGCGGCAGCTCGTTGTGGACCTGCGATGTGCATGATCGTCGCCATCCCGTCGTCACCGCAAAGCTACGGCTCGGCACAAAAATCACCGAGACTCCCGGCGAAACCGTTGGTGGCGCAGCTCCCACCGGAATCGCGGCTACCGATGATGACGTCTTTGTCTCCCTTGCGCACGACGACGCTATCGTCAAGGTGAGTGCTGACGGAAGCCATCTGCTGGACCAGGCCGCGCTCTCCCCCTTTGTGGGGCCGCGTTTCAAGACAGCAGTGGCCGCCCTCTCCGCGGCGTCATGCCAAGCGGTCTCGCCGTTCACGACGGCCGCATATATGTAGCTGAGTCGGGAATTAACGCAGTCGCCGTCCTCGATGCCGCCACGCTCCGCGTCATCGAACATATTCCAGTCGGATGGAATCCTTCAGCCGTATCCCTCTCGCCCGACGGCAAGGTTCTCTACGTGATCAACACCAAGGGCAAGGGCACAGGACCGAATGGCGGCAAGCAGCACGATCCCTCCAGTCCCAACTACATAGGCGAGCTTGAAATGGGCAGCCTGAGCGTGATTGCGCTGGCTCGCCTGCCCAACCCCGATGCGCTTACCCAATCCGTCATCGCTGCCAACTCCGCCGACATCGCCGATCGCTCCCCATTGCCCCGCCTCAAGCACTGTTTCCTCATCATCCGCGAAAATCGTACCTACGACGAAGTCCTTGGCGACATATCCCGCGCCAACGGCGATCCAACCCTGGCACGCTACGGCCTCGACGGCTGGGCCGAGGAGCAAAGCAGCGCAACCCATCTCCACGTAACGCCCAATCTGCACTCCATGGCCTCTCAATTTGCCATGAGCGACAACTTCTATGTCGATGGCGATGTTTCCAACGACGGTCATCGCTGGATCGTTGGCATGGATCCAACGCCTTTCTTCAACACTGCGTGGACTTCCCGCTACGGCGGCAGGCGCACTTCAGACTTCGCCGCAGCCCAACCCGGTCGAAGAGCCGTCTTCGGAGATGCCGACGGGCCCATGCCAGAGGACGTGCCCGAGTTCGGTTCGCTATGGGAGCACATTGCCGCCAGTGGCCAAGGCCTGCTCAACTACGGTGAAGGCCTCGAGATCGAAGGCGACGACGAGATTGAAGGCGCTGAACCAGAGGGGCAGCGTCTGTTCCTGAACGCGCCCTTGCTCGAACCCGTCTTCGAAAATACCGATCGCAAATTTCCTACCTTCAACCTCGGCATTCCCGACCAGGTTCGCGTCGTTGAGTTCGAGCGCGACTTCAAACAGAGGCTCGCCGCCAACACTGTCCCTGCTCTCATCGTCATCCGGCTGCCCAACGATCACACCACCAAGCCGCGCCCCTCTGACGGCTATCCTTACCGGGCTTCCTACGTGGCCGACAACGATCTCGCCCTCGGCCGCATCGTCGAGTTCCTGTCAAAAAGCAACATCTGGAAGGATTCAGCAGTCTTTGTCACCGAGGACGATGCCCAAAGCGGAGTGGACCACGTTGACGCGCATCGCAGCATTCTGCTCGTTGCCAGCCCCTGGGTCAAGCCCGGCGTTGTTTCCCACGGCCACTCCGACATGGGATCCATTACACGCACGATCGATGAGCTACTCGGCCTGGGTCCCTTGAACCTTGAGGACGCGCTCGCGGGAGAGATCACCGGAATCTTCTCGACAACTCCGCACCTGGAGCCCTTCAACGCCCTTCCCTCTGACCCACGCGTCTTTGACCCCGCCAAGGCGCGCATTGCCCGGCCAAAGACAAAGAAAGAGGCCGACGCCCTGCACAACATGGACGACTCCAACGAGATTCGCAAGGGGATGGAGAAATCCGCTGGATCGCTCACCATGCCGAAAACCGCCCAGCATTGATCCGGCAACCTCGCCGCCCTAACGCCGCTTCAACACCACAAGATCCTGCTGTTGATCGATGATCCCCGGGATGAACTGTCTCAGTTCAAAGTCACCGTTGTCCCAATTCTCCCTGATGAATCGTTCTGACAGGTACGTATTGCCGTACTCTTCCTTGATCAGTTGAAGAGTATTGCCCTTGTCCCACAACTCCGCGGCAGCTCGCTGAAAATCGGGCCTTTCGTAGTTCTGGAACAAGAATCCCTGTTCTTCAAGCTGACTGCGTTGATCGCTCGCAGACGCCCCTGCATGCAACCCCATCGCATGACTCCCCAGGATCGTTAAACAGCACAAGCCTCCGGGGCGCGTAACTCTGGCCAATTCCTTGAGCCAGATCGGATTGTCCTTGATGCTTAAATGAGAAAAAATCGAAACCGAAAGAACAAGGTCAAATTGGGCGTCGGGAAACTTGAGAGGCGGGGAAAATTCGTTGGCATACGAATCGATCTTTGGATAGGCGCGCTTGAGATAAGCGATCGACCGCCCATTCACATCGCAAGCATGCAGATTCAGTTTTGGGTACCTTCTGGCCAGTTGCAATAACTGGCGCCCCACGCCACAGCCAAAGTCCAACACCTCCGCAGGCTGGCGCAGATCAAGCCCTTCGATGTACGCGGCAGTCACAATGGGAAGGGTCGTCGTGAGTCCGGATTCATAATAGTGCCGTATGTTCGTCGAAGAGCTTTCGCGCATGCTCGAATTTGGCGGAACCTTGAAATCGATCACACCGAATGCGGTCAGGAATTTCACTTCGATCCATTGAGCTTTATCGATGAAAAACTTGGCAAACTTTTTGAATAAGAACGGTATAGCCCGCGGGTCAGACAAAAGAACTCTTGTTTTGCTCGGCATTCGAGGATATTACGATATCGACGGCCGGTTTCACATCCTTTTTCTCCGCTGAACCGCGTCGTTGAACTCTGGGGAGTCATCGCCGCCACTACCCGAATCAATCGGTCTGCTTTACCGGCTCTAACTTTGTGGCATCGTATCCCTTGGCCGCTAATCGGCCTGTAATTTCGGCATAGAGCTTGGCGTCCATCTTCGCGGTGCGGCTTAAAATCCATAAGTACTTCCTGCCCGGTTCGCCTACTACAGCGTATTCATAATTGGGGCCCAGATCGATGATCCAATAATCACCAAAGAACGGCCAGAAGAATGTCACCTTCAGCTTTGAGCCGGTTTTCTGGTCAACGACCTTCGCCCAGCCGCTTGCTTGGGTGAGCTTGCCTTCGCGAGTTATGCATGCATTCACAACCGAGATCTTGCCATCCGAACGGAGGGTATAAGTCGCCGTAATGTTACGGTCGCACTTGGCCTCAAAACGGTTGGGGTACTTTGCAATCTCGTACCAGCGCCCCGTATAGCGGTTCAAGTCGACGTTCGGTACGGACTGAAGTGGGCCCTGAGCAGATGCGGCTTGAACCATTGAAAACGCTCCAAACAAAGCGATGCCGAGATAAATGGTATTTCGTAACGTCATCGGGAAACTCTTTTTAGGATTAGATTTGCGAAAAGCCGCAAGCATTCGGAGCCTTGTACAACCAGGGATTCAGCCCGCCCCCTGACTTGCTCCATGCCAACTCACCGCCGAACATGCCGGAACTCCACCCGCGCCTCGGCGTGGTAAATATGCGCCCGATTGGGAACGGTAGGGAACGGAATGATCCGGCAGGATGTCTGTGAAATCTGTTCGACGAAGACAAGAAAGCCCCTCGGGAGGAGTTGGCTGCTTTGAACTCGGATGAGGGGCGTTTTGATTGGTTGCGGGGGCTGGATTTGAACCAGCGACCTTTGGGTTATGAGCCCAACGAGCTACCGGGCTGCTCCACCCCGCAGAGTTAGTTTAACAAAGTCTAGTTTGGGGGGTCAATCAAACCCCGCTAATGCCTCATAAGGCCTATCCTGTAAACTCTTCAGAAATCGCAGTCCCGTCTCACCAGGGAGCCCGCGGAAACCCTCCTCTTCGAGTTGCGGAATGAATTCAGGTGCAAAACTCTCGCCTCCACTCCACCTAAACCAGGTGACCCTTTGACCTTTTCCAGTCGGTTCCACGAAATTCGCACCGGATTTGAGCGGTCGTTCTGGGTTGCCAACGTCAGCGAGCTCTTTGAACGGCTGTCCTACTACGCGGCGTTTGCCTCGCTACCCCGATATCTGCATGAGAGCCTGAACTTCGGCGTCGAGCGGGCCAGCAGCCTGGCCGGATTGTTTGGCGGGTTGGTGTGGTTTCTGGCCGCGTTCGGTGGTGCGCTCGCCGACCGGATGGGCTTTCGCCGGGCGCTGTCGCTCGCCTACCTGGTTCTCACCATCTCCTACTTCCTGCTCGGCTCCATCGGGTCGCCCTGGCTCGCTCCAGTTCGCGATGCCATGCCTTTAGTTGTGCTGGTCACGCTGATCCTGATGCTTCCAGCGCTTGGCATTGCGCTCGTCAAGCCCTGCGTCGTCGGCACCACGGCTCGCGCTTCCAAGCAGAACGTACGCTCCATTGGCTACTCTATCTACTACACCCTGGTGAACATTGGCGGGGCCTTGGGGCCTCTTCTCGCCGGGTGGGTGCACAAGCATCTCAGCGTTGAGAAAGTCTTCGGCATGGCCGCATTGAGCGTCTTTGCCATGTTCTTCGCCGTGCTGCTTCTGTTCAAGGAGCCCCGCCGCTCCGGCGAGGTGCAGACCGAAAGCCTCGGCCATGTGGCCAGGAACTTTCTAGCCGTCGCGTCAAACTGGCGCTTCATGCTGTTTCTCATCATCTTCTCGGGCTATTACATTGCCTTCTGGCAGGAATTCATCATTCTTCCCCTCTATATCCATGCGTACGTGAACGCAAACACCAATACTGAAGCGCTGCTCTCCTGGGACTCATTGACTGTTATCGCATTGCAAATGGTGGTGAGTATTGTCACCCAGAAAATGCCGGCATTTCGCGGCATCATGCTGGGAACCCTCATCTCGGGCCTGGCCTGGCTCCTGCTCGTTGTGCACCCCAGCGTGCCCATGGCAGTGGCCACGCTGATCGTAGTCGCGATCGGCGAAATCACGCAGCAACCGCGCTACTACGAGTACATCTCGCGCCTCGCGCCCTCAGGACAGCAAGGAACTTATATGGGCTTTGCCTTCCTGCCCATTGGGATTGGCTCGCTCGTGGGCGGGTGGTTTGGCGGGCGCTTGATTCACCACTTTGGCGAGGTGATACATCAGCCGGCTCTCATCTGGTGGGCGGTATCCGGGGTGGGCGTGGCGACGGCCGGGCTGCTCTTGATCTATGACCGCTTGGTGCGGCGCGACGGCGTGGAAGCAATCTAGATCCGGCTGTCGCGCGCGCACATTGGCCCGCACCATTGGCTTAATAATTCACGCTAAACATTCGCCCGCTGCGCCACCAGCATCGATTCCAGTATCTGGTCCGACACTTCCTTCACTGAGCCCGGCGAGTGCGAAAGAAACAGCGTATTCGTCCTGTCGCTTTCGCCAATCGACTTCAGCGTATCGAAGTACTGCGTCACCAGCACCAGTTGCATCACGTCGCGTGAAGACGCGCCATCCACCACCTTCTGGAACTGCTCGATCGACACCTGCAAGCCTTCGATAATCGCCTTTCTTTGATTCGCGATTCCCTGTCCCTGCAGCGCCTTGCTTTCGGCCTCGGCTTCCGCCTTCTTCACCACCAGGATCTTCTCAGCCTCGCCTCGCGCATTGGCCGCAACCTGCTCCCGCTGCGCCGCGTTAATGTCGTTCATCGCCGACTTCACCTTCGCGTCCGGCACAATATCCGTCACCAGCACGTTCACAATCTCATAGCCGAAGGTGGACATATCCGCATCCAGCTCCTGCTTCACGGCAGCGGCAATCGACGACTGCGTGGCGAACACCTCGTCCAGCGTCATCCCCGGCACGTGTCCCAGAATCACCTGCTCCACGTACGACTTGATCTGCGCCACCGGATCCGAAAGCTTGTAAAACGCGTCGAACACCTTCTCAGGCCGCACACGGTTCTGCACTGAAATCGGAATCGTCACAAACACGTTGTCTTTAGTCTTGGTTTCCATCGTCAGGGTGATCTGGTTCACGCGCAGGCTCACCACCCCGGCCACCGTATCGAAATACGGCATCTTCCAGTTCAGCCCCGGTTCCGCCACCCGCAAAAATTTTCCGAACCGAGTAATCACAGCCATCTGCGCCGTACTCACCGTGAAAAAGCTGCCCATGATCGTAGACAGCGCGATGATGCCCACCACTGCCAGAAAAATCACGAAAACTGTCGTCATTCCGGTTCTCCTTCGCTTCCCTCGCGATGTAACGCACGATTATAGCGCTCCGCTGTGATCGCCACTTGAAGGTTTCGTCGCCTCCTTCCGGGCCGCAAGCGCCGCTCACTTCACAAATAATTCGCGCCCTTCCTCCAAAACGGGCTTACACTGCATCTGTAAATTCCTGTGCCGCTTATGCCCGTCGCTCAGTTGACTCTCGAAGTCCGCATCGAGCACGCCCAGTCGCTTAAAGACAGGCGCCAGGTGGTGCGCTCGCTCAAAGACCAGTTGAAGCAGGGATTCAACGTCTCCGTGGCCGAAATGGACGAGGCTGTCACCTGGCAGTCGGCCACCATCGGCGTGGTCGCCGTTTCCCGCTCCCGCGACTACCTGCACGGCCTCATTGACGAAGTCGAGCGCGCCGCCCGCCGCATGTTAAATGAGCTCGGGGCCGAACTCGCCGATTCCTTCTGGGAATATCTCGAAAGCTGACCCCGCTCCCGCTCCAATCCCCGCCGCTCTGCTATGCTGAATGGTTTACCCCGCAAGGAGGAACCATGCCCGAGCATCGAGCGCGGAAACACCATCAGGACAGGGTCGCCGAAACGCTCCGGCTCGAGATCGGCGCCATGATCGAGGGCGAGCTCTCTGACCCGCGCATCGACTTTTGCTACGTCACCGAAGTGGCCCTCAATCCCGGCGCAAAGTCGGCCCGCGTCTACGTGGCCATCGACAGCTCGGTCAAAGACGTCGTCAAAGCCGAGCAGAACACCATCGCCGGCCTTGAAGCCGCCAAAGGATACATTCGCTTCGAGTTAAAGGAGCGCATGGGCGTTCGTCACGTGCCCGAGCTTACCTTCCTCGCCGACCGTTCCGGTCGCTTCCAGGCCCGCATCGACGAGCTCATGGACCGCTCCCGCAAGCGGAAGAAGGCGCAGGCCGATCAAGCTGCGCCCGTCGATCAAAAGCCCGCAGCCGAGATTTAGGCACTCGCATAGAGGTTCCAGCTTTACATGGAGAAAACCCTCTTCAATCCGAAACCCCCCGCTCCGTCCGGCCCCGACTCGCCCATCGATGCTTCGGCTTCGCCCATCGCCGCCATCCTCCGAGGTTCTTCGCGACGGCGAGCGCTTCCTCGTCTGCTCCCACTCGCGCCCTGACGGGGATGCGGTCGGCAGCATCCTTGCCATGGGCATGTTGCTTCAGCAAATGGGCAAACGCGCTGACCTGGTCACCGCCGATAGCGTGCCCGGCATCTATCGCTCCCTGCCCGGCGCCTCCGGTATCCGCCATGCCCTCCGCGTCCACGGTCCTTATGACGCCGTCATCCTGCTTGAGTGCGACAGCATCCAGCGCGCCGGTCTACGCGGACTTGAAAACTTCTCCCTCATCAACATCGATCACCACATCAGCGGTCGACCCTTCGCCAACCTCAACTGGATTGACTTCGACGCGGCCAGCGTCGGCGAGCTGGTGTACCGCCTGGTCAAGGCTGCCGGAGCCACCATCACCGCTGAAATGGCCACCTGCCTCTACACCACCCTGCTCACGGACACGGGCGGCTTTACCTACGGCGCAGTCCGCGCCTCCACCTTCCAGATTGCGCACGAACTCGTTCTGGCCGGGGCTGACCCGATCGACATTGCCAGAAAAGTCATGTACTCCGCGTCCACCTCCAAGGTCCTGCTGCTCGGAGCGGCTCTCAACAACCTCAAGCGCGAGGGCCGCATCGCTCTGCTCTGGGTCACCCACCAGGACATGGTCCGCACCTGCGCCAGCGATGAAGACTGCGAGGGCATCGTCAACGTCGCCATCGGCATCGCCGGCGTTGAAGTCGCAGTATTCCTGCGCGAGCTGCCCGAAGGCAACATCCGCCTGAGCCTGCGCAGCAAGGGCAAAATCAACGTGGCAGAGATTGCGGAGCGACTCGGCGGCGGCGGCCACGGCAACGCCGCCGGATGCACCCTGGAAGGCCCTCTCGCTCGCGCTATAGATGAAGTCATGACCGAACTCCGCCAGAGCGTTGCGGGCTTTGCACTTGACCACTCCTTAGCGCCGCGTCTCCAAAGTCCAGATCAAAACCAACCATCATCCTCAGTTCGAAGCGCCCTTCTCCACAATCGGAAGAAGCACCGAGCTCGCGCCCCGCTCCACCGTCATCGTCGCGGCACGGAAATCCTCTGGCTTTGCGAAGAAAATGTTCGGCACAAACGTCTGTGGATTGCGGTCGTACAGCGGGAAAAGCGACGACTGCACCTGAACCATGATCCGGTGCCCCGGCTTGAACGTGTAGTTCACGGTCGGCAGCCGGAAACGATATTCCTGCACTTCTCCTGCTGGAATCGCCTCGGGCGTTTCAAAGCTCTTGCGGTAGCGTCCGCGGAAGATGTCCATGCTGATCGCGAGCTCATACCCCGCCAGTTCCGGCTGCTCCGCAAAGGTTGGCGGATAAACGTCAATTACCTTCACCACAAAGTCCGCATCCGTCCCTGTCGTCTTCACAAACAGCTCCGCCACCGGCGCGCCTTCGACGCGGACCTCGTGTTCCAGCACCGGCGTTTCGTAGCTCAGCACGTCGGTCCGCGTTCCAACCGCTCGCTGATCCTGCACCAGCCACGTTTGCCACCGATTGCCTCCGTTGGCCGGCACTGGCGGCGTCAGAAACGGCACGGGCTTTGCCGGATCGGACACATAGCTGTCCTCGCCCCCCTCCGGCTTCACCAGCCCAAGCCCGAACTGCGGCTGAAAGTACATCGGCGTAAGGTGCTTCTCGTCCTCGCCCGGCCAATCTGCGAACCGGTCCCAGTGCTTCTCCGCCGGGTTGTAAATCATCACTGGGGCGAGTTCTTCAGCAGGCTTGCGGTCCTTCAGACACGCATCAAAGAACGGAATCAGCACGTCACGCCGAAAATCCGCCGCCGTATCCCCGGGCCACTTCAGCGGTCCCAGCGTCTCGGCTGAGCGGTTAATCTGGCTGTGATACCACGGCCCCATCACCAGGTGGTTGTTCGCCCCGTGCCCTGCGGCCTTCAGCGCCTCCCACGTATGCACCGCGCCATACATGTCTTCCTGGTCCCAAAGTCCCTGCAGCCACATGGTTGGAACGCTCGCAGGCTTCGCCGCCACCAGCTTGTCCAGCGCCTGCAACTGCCAGAACGCGTCGTACGACGGATGCGCCGCCAGCCGGTTCCACCATGGCAGTTGCGCAAAGCCGTTCACTTCCGCCCAATGGCCCGCGGTCCCCGCTTCAAGAAAAACTGCATAGTCGTCGTCACCCGGCCGTGGCACTTCGGCGCCATCGGCCCTTTTCGTTGACTGCTCCGAGAAGTAATCCAGATTCACCTGCCGGAACGCGCCGTAGTGGAACCAGTCGTCGCCCATCCACCCGTCGATCATCGGGCTCTCCGGAGCGGCCACTTTAAGCGCAGGGTGCGGCCCCAGCAGAGCCATCGTCACCGTCCAGCCGTCATACGATGACCCAATCATCCCCACACGCCCGTTCGACTCCGGTACGTTCTTCACCAGCCACTCGATCGTGTCCCACGCGTCCGTCGTGTCGTCGGTCTTCGTCGGATTCAGCGGCCCCATCGGCGGCCGTGTCATTACGTAATCGCCCTCTGAGCCGTATTTGCCGCGAATGTCCTGGCCCACAATGATGTAGCCGTCGTCCACCCACTCCCGCTGCGCCGCCCAAACAGCATCGCGCATCTTCGGCTTGTCCTGGGTAGTGCCGTCCGCTTTGTAGGGCGTCCGCTCCAGCAGTATCGGCATTCCCTTGGCGCCCTTCGGCACCAGGATCTCCGTATGCAGTTTCACCCCGTCGCGCATCGGAATCATCACATCGCGCTTTTCATAGTCATAGCCGGGGCGCGGCTCTTCCCATTTCGCGGGAATGTCGGAGCCTGTCTGCACCATGTCCGGCGTCACGCCAGCAGACTGAGCAACCAGTGCAGGCGCCAATGCCCCATTAACTGAGGCCCCGATGACTGAAGCAAGGCAGAGAACCGTGAAGGATTCAAGTGGTATGCGCATGACTTTTATCTTTATCACGAGCCAGCCAGCCTTCGTAAGTTTTCACGAAATGCCGGGCTATGAATCGGCAGGTAGCCCGCTCATCAACCCCGACCAACCACCAGTGAGCCTGGAGAGTCCGCCGTTGAGAAGCTGTGCCCCGTTCATCGCGGGCCCTATCGCGATGAGCGGGTTTCGTGCGCAGACCCCGGCTCGGCCAATTTCCCGCCTCGAAAGTTCATATCAAAACGGGCCATCATTCAGAGCGGAGATGGTCGCGCATTTCGTGCCATGCGCAGCCAAACAATCTGCATTTGCTTTTCGCTCATCTCAAAAAAACGCGTAGGGTGCCCCCGGTCTCGCTTTGAGACCGGGGATAGCAGAGAACTCCGCCTCGCGCCTTGTGTCAGGGCCCGACTTCAGTCGTGCCGCAAATCCCTCCCCAAATCCCCGAAAGATCGTGTACGCGGCGCAAGCCGCGTAAAGACGCAGGTAGTCCGCTCATCGACCCCGACCAACCACCCTGAGCCTGGAGAGTCCGCCGTTGAGAAGCTGTGCCCCGTTCATCGCGGGCCCTATCGCGATAAGCGGGTTTCGTGCGCAGACCCCGGCACGGCCAATTTCCCCCAAAAGGTCATATCAAAATGGGCCATCATCCAGAGCGGAGATGGTCGCGCATTTCGTGCCATGCGCAGCCAAACAATCTGCATTTGCTTTTCGCTGATCTCAAAAAAACGCGTAGGGTGCCCCCCGGTCTCGCTTTGAGACCGGGGGGCGCAGAAAACTCCACTTCGCGCCTTGTGTCAGGGCCCGACTTCAGTCGTGCCGCAAATCCCTCCCCAAATCCCCGAAAGATCGTGTACGCGGCGCAAGCCGCGTAAAGACGCAGGTAGTCCGCTCATCGACCCCGACCAACCACCCTGAGCCTGGAGAGTCCGCCGTTGAGAAGCTGTGCCCCGTTCATCGCGGGCCCTATCGCGATAAGCGGGTTTCGTGCGCAGACCCCGGCACGGCCAATTTCCCCCAAAAGGTCATATCAAAATGGGCCATCATCCAGAGCGGAGATGGTCGCGCATTTCGTGCCATGCGCAGCCAAACAATCTGCATTTGCTTTTCGCTCATCTCAAAAAAACGCGTAGGGTGCCCCCGGTCTCGCTTTGAGACCGGGGATCGCAGAGAACTGCACCTCGTTTCTAGTGTCTGAGCACGAACTTGCTCGGGCCACACGAGCAGCAAAATAGACGTCGGCCTTTCGTTTTGCATTTAACTATCATGCGCGGGGTGGGCTGATCCGCAATCAATGACTCATTGACTGGTCTTCACGACGCAGTCGCTCAGTCGGTATCGCCACACCTCATGGTGACTCTCTCTGTTTACGACAACGTGCTCGGGCAACTCCACACCATCCACGGTCTGGTAGGTAAAGGTATAGATCAGGCGGTGGCCCACTTCGGAGTTTCCGTCTTCACCCATGGTCAATGAAGTCAAAAGGAACCCTTGCCGGCCGCAAGCGAATGACGTTTCGAAGTGGTCGGAGTGAGGTGCTTTGACAGCTGCGCTCTGCAGGCGCATATCCGGAGCAAGAGTCATCTCGACATCAAAGGTCTGCATCTTGAAGTCAAGTTTGTACCCGGACTTGGACTGCTCGAAGGAGACCGGCGTATCGGAACTCGGAAGCATCGTGTTCGTACTCGCGGGCAACCAGGTATACAGGCTCTTCTGTACTGCGTGCTCCAGCAGGAACTCGGCAATGCCGCCACGGGGAAGCTTGCTTATTGCGTCGTCTGTAAGTCCGGAGGAAACGGAGACATTCTCTCGCTTCACCTTGACGCGATTCTGAATCGGCTGAAAGAATTTTTCGAGTTCCTCGTCGGTCCCTTCATCTCCCACGCGCGTCGTCTCAGCGAAGTGCCCCTTCCAACTGAAATTGACAGCGCAATCAAAGGACTGCAAGTTCCTGTCGAACGGAGCATCGTATTTCTCCCGCGCTTGGCTGAGAAATGCCTGGTCTGTCCTAGTCGCTTGAGCGTGGCAAAGTATACCGCAAAAGCAGAACACGATCGATGCACGATAAATCTGCATCACATAATCTCCACTGAACGGAATGAGAACCGCGTTGAGAATAAGTGCGGCCAGCTTACATCACGCCCCAGCGCAAATCAACCGACGAGCGGGGCCCCTCAGCCCCGCACTCCCTAACCACCCGCCTCAGCCACCCCCTCTCGTTCCCTAGCTTCCCGCCGCTCCAAGTACGCATTCACAAACGGCCCCAGCGCCCCCGCCATCTCGAGCATCTTCAACTTCATCCCGAACTCCTCCATCTGATTCTTGACGTTACGGTCCGTCTTGGCCTCTCGCACACGATACCCGTCCCTGCGCATGCTCGCCCGCAGCGCCTGCATCCATGTTTCCTCCCATCCGATGGCTTCGAGAAACGGTTGCTTCGCCTTCTTCAGCTTCCGCTGCCGCTTTTCCGCCGCAATCTTCCGCTCCAGCGTCTGCTCCTCCGCAAGGCCTTTCAGCGTCCCCTCCTTCGGAACCAGGCCGTACACCAGCTCGCACCCCAGCCCCTCGGCCGCCCGCCGCAACGTCGCCAGCATGATCCGCTCGTTCTCCTCTGCCCGCTCCATCCGGTTAACCTCCCGGCGTTTCACCCCCATCCGCCGCGCCAGGTCATCCACCGGCATCCCGATCGCCAGCCGCATCTCCCTCAGCCACCCGCTCTGCCCCTTGCCCTTCCGCTCCCCGGCTGGCCCCGACAGCAACAGCGCCAGCCGCAGCGGCAACAGCCGCTCCTCCAGCTCCTTCAACAAATTCGTCCGCTCATACGCCTGCATTTCACTCTCCCGTGCTCGCAAAAACACGCAAAAATTCGCTTTTTTGCATCCGCACTTTTCCTCAAAAAGTCCCCGCAAGACATTCAAAAA
This sequence comes from uncultured Acidobacteriaceae bacterium, assembly GCA_963765025.1. Lineage (GTDB taxonomy): Bacteria > Acidobacteriota > Terriglobia > Terriglobales > Acidobacteriaceae > Telmatobacter. The sequence goes on from CAVXVM010000009.1 coordinate 76,451, forward strand.
CCATAAGTTATGCGTGTTTTTCATCGATGCGTGAAACACCCTGAAAACGTGCTTCATGTCCATAATGCCAAAAACATGGGTATTTATAAGCACCCATTCATGTCCATGCACGCATTTCGTCGCGCCCGGACACGATATTTTTGCTCCAGAACAACCCGTCGCAACGGACAGTAACGAGGCTGAGAATTGAAAACCGCCAGCCGACAGCTAAGAGCTTTTCCCTGTTCCCTCGTTCCCTGTTCCCTGTTCCCTGTTCCCTTGTTCCTTTGTTCCCTGTCTTCGCCGCCCCAATCTGATAGCCTTGACCAAGTCGATACTTCAGCACCCACAGCGCCTTTTTTCAAGCCGCGAACGGTGCTTGGGCCAGATCGGTACCCCAGCCGTCCTGAGCGTGGCCAGAACAGCCCTGAGCCGGGCAATGATAGTCGTTTTGCTCAATGCCGCAGGTGATTGCGCCCTGTTGGAGAATTGCTGGAAGTGGAAACAACCTTGGTACCGCCCGCTGCTGATCTCCCCGAACAACAGCCTCAACGGCTGCCGCGCTGGGCCACCGTTCGCGAGGTCGCTGTCTTCCTCGCGTTTACCATCTTCTTTTTGATCTACGGCCTAACCCCCATGCTCGGTGGCGATGGCCTCGGCCTGGTCGGCGCCGACGAGCCCCGCTATGCGCAGATCGCGCATGAGATGCTGGTCCGCTTCGACTCCGCTCAAACCCTCAAAGCCCGCCTCAGCGCCTGCGTCACTCCCTATCTCTACGGCCATCCCTGGCTTGAAAAACCCGCCCTCTACTACTGGCGCGCCATGTTCCTCTTTCAGGACTTCGGTGTTCACGACTGGAGCGCGCGCCTGCCCTCCACAACGTTTGCCTTCATCATGATCGGCCTCATCTACCTGCATATGCGACGATTCCGTCCCGGCGGGCACCTGGATGCGGCACTCATCACCGTGGCCTGCGCCGGCATCATCGGCTTTGCCCGCGGCGCGTCCACTGACATGCAGATGGCCGCTCCCCTCGCCATTGGCCTCCTCGGCTGGTACGCGTGGTATGAGACCGGCTCCAAGTTCTGGCTCTACGACATCTATTTCTTCACCGGCCTCGCCACCCTCGCCAAGGGACCGGTTGCCCCGTTCCTCGCATGCCTCATCATCGCCGCCTTCGCTTTTCTACGCCGTGAGTGGCGCATTGTGCTCCGCTCCTTCTGGTGGCCCGGTGTCCTCCTCTACTTCGCCATGGTCCTGCCTTGGTTTCTTGCCGTGCAGCACCAGAATCCCACCTTCTTCCGCGAGTTCTTTCTCGAGCACAATCTTGAGCGCTTTGCCACCGATCGGTATCAGCACAACCAGCCATTCTGGTACTACATCGTCGTGGGCCTGCTGGCCACCATGCCATGGACCGTCATTGCCGTCCGCGCCCTCGTGGACGGTGTCCTCACTTCGGTCGCCGAGTGGCGTCTGCGCCACTCAAGAAACGGATCTCCCCCCGTCAGCCGCCCCGGCGACGCCTTCCCTGAGTTCCTGGTCCTCTGGGCTCTCATTCCAATCGTCTTTTTCTCCTTCTCCCAGTCCAAGCTTCCGGGCTATATCCTGCCCTCCATCCCCCCCATCGCCATCCTCACCGGTGACTTCCTCTATCGCCGCCGACACGTTGGCCTCAACCGCTGGATGCTGATCGCTCACGCCGCTTTTTGCGGAGTCATGACCGTTGCCGTCCTCCTGCTCCCGTGGTTTGTCGCTCACGGCGCCGTGGTTCCTCCTGCGCGCGCCCTCGTCGCTGCCTTCCTGTCTGCCTTCGGTGCGGCTCTGCTCATTCTCGTCGTCACCAAGGGCTACGGCATCGCCCGGCTCCGCCTCGTCACCTGCGCTGTGTTGGTCGTCCTGGTCTTCTTTCTTTACGGCGTTGGCCCATTCTTCAGCATTCCTGCCGTGGGCGCTTCCAAGCGCGTAATTCATCTCCTGGACCGCTCCTACTCCGCCCGCCCCCTGGCTGAGAAGCTCGCAACAATCGCACCTCAAAGCGAACCGATCGCCGTCTTTCGCGTCCGGCGCGACGTCGAATTCGGGCTCTCGTTCTATCGAAACAGTGAAGTGGTCAACTATGAGCAGGACGGCGTTCCTGACGAGGAACACCTGCTCGTCGCCCGCGTCACAGGCCGAGGTGGCGCCGACCTCGATACACAGGCGGCTCTTGTCGAATATCTTCAAGGCCGCCAAGTTCAGCAGGTCTTCAGTTGGCCTGAACAGGGTCTTGCAGTGTACCGCGTTGGCGCTCACGTACTGAAGTAACCGGGTAAAGTAAGCACCAAGTTGCGGTTGGCTCCAACTCGTGTCAAAGTGTCCGGAAGGGTCTTTTGCTCTGTGAGGCACCTGCAAAAGCGTCCATGCAGGCACACAAACCCTGGGGAGAATAATGGCGGCAAGCACCTCCAGCGAAATTCTTGACCTGCGGCACTTTGCAGGCGGAATGTTGCGCCCGGTGCTTGAGGCCGAAGGTGCACTCTGGAATCAACGTTTGCATTGGGATTATCGCGCCTCCGCCCGCCTCCTCATGCAGTATCTTGACAACCACATGCTCCCCGGCTACGCCGCAGTCGCCAACGACCTCGTCACCGGCTATGTCTTCTGCATCTACGAAGAAACCAAGGCCGTCATCGGCGATGTCTTCGCCATGGCTGACCAGCCTGCCAACGGAACTCCCACGCACGAACTGGAAGAGACTCTACTGCGCCACCTGCTGGAGCTGCTCGTCAACTCGCCTCAGGTCGAGCGTATTGAGTCCCAGTTGCTCGTCCACCCGTCCGGCCTTCATGCCGCAGTCTTTCGCGAAGCCGGTTGCAAGCTCTACCGCCGTCTCTTCATGGTGCATCCGCTCAAGGATCTCTGGACCCCGCCGCTGGTCGATCTGCCCTCGGAACTTGAGCTCCGCCCCTGGCGCGACGAGGATCTGGCTCCCGCCGCCCGGCTCATCTCAGAGGCCTATCGAAACCACCCTGACAGCCTCATCAACGACCAGTACCGCTCCGTGCACGGCTCCATGCGCTTCCTCAACAACATCGTGCGCTACGCCGGTTGCGGAACCTTCTCCGCACCCACCTCTCATGTAGTCGTTCACCGCACCAATCGTGAGTTTGTCGGGCTCATCCTTGGTTCGCGCGTGAGCGCTGAAAGCGGACACATTACACAGGTGTGCGTCCACCCACACTTTCGCCGGCACGGCATGGCGCGCATGCTGCTGGCCAAGGCCGCATTCCACTTCATGCGCCAGGGCGCCACTGAGATCTCGCTCACCGTGACTGAAGCCAACGAGTCGGCCGTCGACCTTTACTTGGCAGAGGGCTACACCTGCAAGCACAGGTTCGACGCCGCCGTGTGGCAGCGCGACCAGGTCGCCTGATTTTGCGTGTTTTTCGCGCTTAACGCGCGATGAGAAACATCACCCAGCTCAGCACAATCGCCGAGCCCACAAACAAGGTGAAGCAGTAGGTTCCGTAACGCAACATGCGACGCGGCGTCTCCCGCTGTGTAATGCCGAACACCACCGACGCGAACAGCGCGAATAAAACCACCGCCATGAAATGGGAGATGTGCGTCACGACGCCTTCCTCCCTGTGCGTAGGTTGTGCGCATCCACCGCGGCAATAATGTTCAGCAGCCCCGCCACCTCGATGAACTTTGTCCCGTAATCGGCCGTTGTCACCATCACCTGGTCCGCGCCCCAGCCCAGCGTCCTGCCCGCAAAGTAGAGCAGCCCGTTGCACAGGTCGCCGGCCATGCCCAGCATCTCCAGAATCTCCGAGGCGCCGCCGTAGATCTTGCCCTTCATCGCCAGGCCCATCACGAACATGCCGATGATGGAAACGGACAGCAGCGCTCCCCGGCCCCACTTGCGCAGTAGAAAATGCCCCGCCCCCGGAAACAACCATCCGGCAATCAGCGGAAGATAAACGAATCCCTGCGCGGAGTTCGGTTCAGCAGCGGTCTTGTTCGCGGCAGTTGCCATTCCTTTCTGACTATAAATCACAGGGGCGGTCGAGCTGAATTGGCAGGGGCTAAACGGACCTCACCGTGACAGGCCGTGACCTCTGGATTACGGCGGGAAGCTAGATTGATCGGCCATGCGGCCCATTTGATCAAAGTGCCTACGAATGCTGCTTTCCCTCAATGCACGTATTGCAAGAACACTCCGGCGACTCTAAACCTTGAAATTGTTCCGGGGTATAATCTGAAACCGCGCGGCTCCTTTTGGCGCAATTTGCGGAGAAACAACTTGAAGCTTCATCAAGAGACCGTGGCTCGCGCTTTTCTTGCGTTCGTCTTCGCTGCCTCCGCGTTCGCGCAGGCTCCGGCCCCCACGCACGCTCCCGACTTTCGCGCTCCTGAGCACATTGCCCCGCTCGACTTCCCTCCCAAACCCAATGCGCCCTTCATGGCCATCGCCAAAACTCTTTGGGTGCAGACACTGCCGGACGGCTCTACCGTCTCCCACCAGAACGAGCGCGTGGTGGCGCGCGACATGGACGGACGCATCTTCCAGGAGCGGCGCACATTTACCCCCGTGCCCAACCCGGACAACGAGCAGTCCATCGCCTACGTGAATGTTTACTCCGATCCTCTGAAGCACACGCTTGCCAACTGCAATCCGAATCTGAAGGTTTGCAATCTTTTTGACTACTACAATCCCGTAACCGCGACTGAGTTCCCAGCAGGCCTGCAGCCTGATAAGAGAACTTTCCTGACCCGCGAAAATCTTGGCGTGGATACCTTCGACGACCTCGAAGTCCAGCGTTCCCGCGAGATCTACACGTTCTTTTCGCTGGCCATCGGAAACACCAAAACAATTCTCCGCACGGTCGAGTATTGGTACTCACCTCAACTCGGAGTCAATCTGCAGGTCAAGCGTCACGATCCTCGCGATGGCGATCAGACTCTGTGGCTTACGAACCTTACGCTCTCTGCCCCCGATCCAGCCACGTTCGAAATTCCGCAAGGCTATAAAATCATCGACCATCGCGGCGCCGGCTTGGTGGGCATCGCGCGGCCCAGCAAAGATCATTGACAGCAGGGGGCGAATGAGGCTGAAAATTTGTCGGGCGGCGTGAGCAAGATGCTCGTCGCAAGGACGACGAAATTGCGGACATGAACGCCGTTTTTCTTTTAACTAATAGAACAAATATTTCCGCCAACGGTCGTCCCCGCGGCCCAGCATGCGCATGATCTGGCGGCTGGTATGCAGCGAAAAGGGGCGTGGGTCGCGCAGCAGGACCATGTCGTCGAGCTCGCTCAACATGCGGTTTCCCTTGCGGCGGTTACAGTCGTGGCAGCACGCCACCAGGTTTTCCCAGGTGGAGTTGCCACCGCGCGAGCGGGGAATCACGTGATCGAGCGTGAGGTCGCCGGGGGGTAGCGCCTCACCGCAGTATTGGCAGGTGTTGCGATCGCGCAGCAGAATGTTCTTGCGCGATAGGGCGCGCGTCTGGTGCGGGATGCGCCGGTATTCAAGCAGGCGAATCACCGAAGGCATGGCGATTCTGCTGCGCTGCGCGTGCAGCATAAGCCCGTGCTCTTCCTCTGTGCGCGCAATTCCCTTGAGCACCAGCACCAGTGCCCGCCGTGCGCCGCAGATATTAATCGGTTCGTACGATGCATTCAGGACCAGCACCGGCATCTGCAGCATGTGCGTGGTGTGCACGCTCAGGTGACCGGCCGTGTGTTCGCCTGCCATGGCCGCGGCCCTGGCAATCGATTTCTGTTTACGTGCATGAATCATTGCTTTTCCCAGCGACATCTCTTTTCCCCTCGTCAAAAAGATCGTTGGTCGTGCGATGAATCCTTGAACACCTCGTGCATTTATGTCGTTAGTGCGTAGTTGTCTTTCTCTGCTTCCTGTTCTTGATCCTCAAATTGGACGCCGCGGCCGAACTCGCTCATCCGCCGCGCCCGCGCCAGCGTGGCTACCCACACTGAGGCTGCTCCCGCTTTGGCAAGCGCCTGCCCCGCAGCTCGCGCAGTAGCGCCGGTCGTCAAAATGTCGTCAATCAGCAGCACATGCTTCAGTGTGACGGCTGAAGCATCTGAAACCGTGAAGGCTCCGCGCACATTCATGCGTCTCATGCGGGGCGTGAGCCCTGCCTGGCTCTCGGTGGCGCGCAAGCGCATCAGCGTGCTCGAAGCCAGCGTAAGGCGCCAGTTGGGATGGCTCTTGCGCAGGAATCCCAACGCCTCATGCGCCAGAGACCGAGCCTGGTTAAAGCCCCTCTCGGCATATTTTGAGCGGTGCAGCGGTACAGGGACCACCAGCATGTCGGCGGGCGCTTCCTCGGCCAGTTGTGCGATGGCCTCGGCCAGCATCCTGCCCAATTCGTGGGCCGCCGGGTGCAGCCGGTCGTACTTGAGAGCGTGGATTGCCGCCTTCATGCGCCCCTGATAGCTCCCATACGCGACAGCGCGGACAAAGGGTGGCGGCGCCAGCCGGCATGCACGGCAAAGTGCTGAGGCTGCAGGTCCCAGCCCGAATTGAGCACGGTCAACCGTGTCGCCGCATCGTGCACACACGGGTCCGTCGTGAGCAGGAAACTCAACCCAGCAGGCATCGCAAATTGGCACGGATGAAAGCCGCGGCAGAGAGGAGCCGCAGAGGGTGCAGGAAGCAGGAAGGAGGGCACAACCCAAGGCATCCATGGGACTTCGAAGCACACGAGCCACTGCGCGCCAACGCGAAATCTCCGATGGCGGAACGTCGAACGTCAGTGAACCGGAGTCCCTGCGGAAGACGCACCTCACTTCAAGGAGCGCCACGGCATGCACGCTGCCTTACCCCTATCTTTAACCCAAGGGCAGATGTATGGCAAGTGAGGGCAAAGCCTGCGCATGGGCGAGCTGACCTTGCAAAGCCAGCTGGATTGCCCCTGCCTAAACCGGTGTGCAATGCGGGCGGCGCAGATAGCGCGCTGAATCGAAGAGCCTTAATGGCGGCAAATTCACGCGGATGAGGGAGGTTCGCCGGAGGATGACCAGGATTGCGGTTGATGCGCAAAACCGGGTCAACCTCCGGATTGTCTTGGAGTCAGTTACTTGGAGGCTACTAACGGTTGCCTTGGACGGCGTGGTCCCGTTCTGTATGTTCTTTTTCGGCTCGTCCTTTTGCGAGCTTCTCCTGGGTACGCTGAGCTTCGTCTGTGGCATTCCTGGCCGCATCCTTTACGGTGCCCCAGGCCTTCTCAGCCTTGCCCTTCACCTGTTGAGCCGCACCTTCAACCTGTGTGCCCGTGTCACCTGTCCACTCGCCCACCTGACGCTTCACACGACCCGCCGCATCGTCGATTGCACCTTTCACTCTGTCCTTGTCCATGAGTCCACCTCCGTGGATATATAGCGATATGTTGGTCGGCGACCATTCGCCCTTGCTACCCTTTCACGGCAACCGGTTCGAGGCGAACCAGTCTCTCAGAGCGATTCCATCTTTCTCATGTCCGTGCTTCGATCTGTGGGGAAGTACCATCACGGGAAAAGGCAACTGAGCGGTGCAGCAATAGGAGGAATGCAATTGTGGAATCGCCCTGTCGCCGTCACACGATCGGCCTGCGGCCTTGAATCAAGCGAATCACCAGAACCACCACTGCAATCAAGAGCAGCAGGTGAATGTATCCGCCCAACGTGTAGGAACTCACCATTCCCAGCAGCCACAGAACTAAAAGGATTACGAAAATTGTCCAGAGCATGCTTTGCCTCCAATCACCGTGCATTCCTGCTTCAGCAACTCAGGCTTTGACGCATGCTCCATCAGCGCGGTTGTTCGCGTGCAAGAGATTGACTGAGAATGACTTTTCTTTGAAGTTTGCGAGCGCCGGCGGATAACCCAGGTACGCATTTTTGCAACAAAGACAGGCTCAGTCCGCCAGCGCCATAAGCAAGCGGAAGAAGATCCTTGGGGGGTGCGAATGTAGAGAATTGATGCCTGAAGAGGAAGAGATAAGCCCGGGATGGACCTCCCTGATCGAGAGATCCACCCGCTGGTTGATTGGTCTAGAAAACGCCGGCCATGTAGGCTTCCGCCGGCTGCGTCTTCTCTGACTTTGATCCGCACGCGGCCAGCACCACTGGCGACATCGTGATCACCGGGCAGGGCGAGTGAGCCAGCACCTTGTACACCACGCCGTGGCGCGTGATGGCGGCAAATGCCGAGGCTCCCTGGGCGCCAAGCACAATCAGGTCGGCCTGTTGCGTCTTGCTCTGGTACAGCAGCTCCTCGGTCGGGTCGCCAGGCACAACGATGGTCTGAACGGCAATCTTGTTGCGCAGTTTATGCGGAACCAGTTGCATCAGCTCCGTCTCAATCTCGTCCAGTGTGTGGCTGGCCAGAACCTCTGACCGGTCCTGGGGACGGATCACGTGCTGCAGAATCAGGCGGGCGTTGTGTTCGTGCGCCAAATCCGAGGCAAAGGCTACCACCGGTCCGCTTGCCTCATGCAGGCTGGCTGCGCACAGAATTGTCCGCGTCGCAAAGTTGCGGAAGCTGCCGTCAACCACTACCGGACCGACGATGAACACCGGAACCTTGGCGGTCCTCAACACAGCCTCGGCCACTGAACCCACAAGCAGCTTGCCGATGGGGCCCGGCGAGTGCGTGCCCATCACGATGCGGTCGATCTCCCGCTCGCGCGCGAATGCAAGAATCTGGTCGGCGGCCAGTCCGGGCCGCACCACCACCTCGCATTGAAGTCCTGCGTCCTTTACCTGTTGAGCCATCGGCTCAAGATGATGTTTCTCTGACCGCGCTGCGGCGGCATAGTCGTAGTAGCGGATACCCGAGGTCTCCGACGCGGCCACCACCAGCGTGTCGTATGCGTGGAAAAGAATGAGGTTCGCACCGAATTCCTTGGCCTGGGCTAGCGCAAACGCGAAGGCCTTCTGGTTGGCGGGAATCTCGGAGGCAAAAAGAATGGTGGAGGGTTTGCTCCATCCGGGTTTCATGACGGTGGTCATGGCCACCTCCTGTGGTGCGCTCAAACGATTGCAGACACGTTAGAGGATTCGCAGTGCCGGGCCGCACATGAGATGGTGATTCAACTCACTCGATTTCGATCGCACTCACGCCGGAGCACCGGCAGTTCCGTTAGGGCTACTATAGACCCGTTTCGCAGCGGAATCGTCAACGCGCTGCTGAAATGTGCGTCGCTCTTGCCGTTTCGGGAGACCCTTCCTATCACGAAGGCTCGCCCTCATTGCCAAGTAAAGTGATCTGAATCACAGTCAGACCATCACTTCACCTGTTCTTCTAGACCGGAATCGTGGCGTAACGGTGCGGTTTTCCTCCAGATTCTGAAGTCGCTCCGCCCCCGGGTCCATGTACTTGTTGTCCGGCTCGAATCCCGTCCGGCCCGCCCCGATTCTGCAGGAGGTCTTATGCAACCGATGCACAATATTCCCGCTCGTGGCGGGCTCAACTTTGACGAAACCCCGTTTCTGGCCATCTGGGAAGTCACGCAGTCCTGTGACCTGGCCTGCAAGCACTGCCGCGCTGCCGCACAGCCCATTGCCCATCCCGATGAACTGACGAACGCGGAGAGCAAAGCGCTTATCGATCAGATTGCGGACATGCACATCCCCATCTTCGTCTTTACTGGTGGCGACCCGCTCAAGCGGGCCGATGTGTTTGAGCTCATCTCCTATGCCGCCCAAAAAGGCGTACAAGTCGCGCTCACGCCCAGCGCCACTCCGCTGCTTACCCGCGAAGCCATCTTCAAACTCAAGGAAGCCGGCCTGGTCCGCCTCGGCATCTCGCTCGACGGTTCCACTCCCGAGATTCACGATACCTTCCGAGGTCTTCCCGGCGCATGGGCGCGCACAATTCAGGCCATCGAATGGGCCAACGAGGCCGGAATCCCCATCCAGGTGCACTCCACCATCAGCCGACACAACGTGCACGATCTCGACAATCTTTGCAACCTCTTTGAAAAGCTCGCCATCGTCATGTGGAACGTCTTTTTCCTCGTTCCCGTAGGACGCGGCCAGCTCGGTGATCTGCTCTCAGGCGAGGACTTCGAGCAGGTCTTCGGCAAAATCTATGAGCTGTCGCACCGCGTCAGCTTCCAGATCAAGACCACCGAGGCCATGCACTATCGCCGCTACCTGCTGCAGAACAACCTTCAGGAGCGCAAAATGGGCCACGGCCACGGACACCCCGGCGCGGCACACAAGTATGAGCCGGGCGCGCCAACCTCTGACGCTCAAACCCGCACCGCAAGCTGGGCCACGCGCCGCGTCAACGACGGCAAGGGATTTATGTTCATCTCCCACGTCGGCAACGTGTATCCAAGCGGATTTCTGCCCATCCATGCCGGCAACATCCGCCAGACGCCGCTGGCTGAGATCTATCGCGAGGCGCCCATCTTCAAGTCGCTGCGCGACACCAGCAAGCTTGAAGGCAAGTGCGGCGCATGCGAATACAAGGAGATCTGCGGCGGCTCGCGCGCCCGGGCCTATGCCGTCACTGGCGACCCGCTTGCGCAAGAACCCTGCTGCATCTACCAGCCAAAAAACTGGGATCCCGAGCTCGAGCACAAGGCTGAGGCCTTCCGCGAGCCAGTACCGGCTGAGACGCTAGTCGCACTGTAGGCTCTGCGACGAAATTGCAGAAATGAGTCAGGGTTTGAATGCCGGATGGGTGGTGGCTATCCAGCTTTCCACCATTTTCTGAAACGCCTTCGCGTGCAGAAGAAGTTCATCGGCTTCTGTGCTTGTGGCTATTACGGTGCCGGTGTAATCAATTTCATTCCGCTTGCGTCGGCAGGCGTCGAAGTAGTCGGCCAATTGCGCAGCAGACTTTCCTAATGCCAGCTTGGCCCCCTCGAAAGTAAGTCGATGGTGCCCGGGAACACTGGCGACGCGGTACCCGGCGCATGCGATGGCTATCTTGGCGGTTTGCAGCGCCGCGTTGTAGGCGGTTGCAAAGCGGCGATCCTCGGAGAGTACCGGTATTTCCGCATCGGTGAGGTCGCGGGCTACAAGGCGGCGGATTTCAGTGATCTCCTGGCGGCTGGTTTGGTGCTTATGGACCTTTTTATCTTGAAGCAGTTTCTTCCAGCTCATGGAGCGATCCCTTCAACTGTACGGTTTTACCCTTCAGGACCGAACTGACAAAATGATCCCCTTTAGCCCGTTTCCTTTGAAATTCCCGCGGAGAAAACAATGTGACGTTGATCTCACGCCGGAATCGGGCTTCCAGCCTCCGCAAGACCGGAAGCAGATCGATCTGCTGCAGACTACCTACAATCATAAGGTCCACGTCGCTGCCGGAGTGCTCTTCGCCGCGAGCAACTGAGCCGTAAAGCAATGCCAGTTCGATCCGATCACCATACGGCTTTAAGGCTGCGGAAAGCGAAGGTACGAGCCCGACGCTCTTGTCAAGCAAGCCTCGCAGATCGTTGAACACTGGAGATTCGACATTCGCCTTGAAATAGGCGCGGCGACCGTCCTGGCGGCGTAAAAGCAGTCCTGCCGCCACCATCGATTCAAGTTCGCGTTGAAGGCTGGACGGCACCGTCCCCAGATGCTTGGCCAACTCCGTCATAAACCACCAGCGTTCCGGTTCCAGCATGGTCGCGGTGAGTACCCCGCCCCGGGCTGAAGGAAAGAGCGCGTCAAGTGTGCCAACGTTACGCATAATGCGTAATTATATACGCAAGACGCGTAAATATCTACGCATTTTGCGTAGAATGAGCTGTCTCCTGACACGTCCTTCGCCTGCCAGGCGGTGGGCCAACCCGGCCATGGAATTCCCTGTGGGCGAAGGCCACGTAGCCGGTCTCTAGCGCCGGCCCACAGCCTCTCAATTTTTCATGCCCGCGTAATCACGTTTCGATGCATCCGACTGAAACTGGATGCATCGAAACCACAAGGGGACGCGAGAACCATGGAAATGCAGTCGCTGCGCCAGCACGTCGTCTATCTGCTTAATGGCAAGGGCGCTCACGCCGATTTTGAAGCAGCCATCAAGGACCTGCCGGAGGCCGCGCGCGGTCAGCGGCCCAAGGGAGCGGAACACTCCCCGTGGGAAGTTCTGGAGCACCTCAGAATCGCCCAATCGGACATTTTGGAGTTTTCAGTCAATCCCGATTACGTCTCGCCCGACTGGCCCTCCGGCTATTGGCCAAAGTTTCAGGCTCCTGAGACTGATGCGGAGTGGGACCAGAGCATCGAGGAGTTCCGCCGCGACCTCAAGCGCATGTGCGCACTGGTCAGCTCAGAAGATACGGACCTGTTTGCGAAGATCCCGCACGGCGACGGGCAAACCATTCTGCGCGAAGCTCTCCTAGTCGCCGACCACAATGCCTATCACATAGGAGAACTGGTTCTGCTGCGGCGCCTGCTCGGCGCGTGGCACTAAAGCCTCAATGACGGTGCGGCAGCAGATCCACCTTGCCGCGGAACTTGCTGTAGACGAACACCACGTAGCTAACGGCCATCGCCATTCCAATCATCCACCACACCAGCCCGACCGCCAGCGTATGCGGGCCAGAGAGAGCGCGGCTCAGCGTAATGTCGTTGGCCGCACCTGTCGAGGCCGGCAGCAGGGTGGGATACAGTCCCCAGCAAGCGCCTGCCAGCATGAAGAACAGGTAGAGGCACGAACAGAGAAACGCCTTCACTGGTTGAATCTTCTGGTTCATCAGCCAGACGCCCGCGAGCGACGCCACCACGCCCACCGGCACAACAAATGTCACCGGGTAGTTGAAGTAGTTGTTCAAACTTTCAGGGCGCACGATGATCGTTGCCACCAGGCTGGCGATGGTAAGCGCGGCCAGAACCAGCCACAGCGGTTTAACAATGTTGTATGCGCGCTTTCCCAGCTCGCCCGACGTTTTGATGACCAGCCAGAGCGCCCCGTGCATGGTGAGCGCCACCAGGGCCACCAACCCGCCGATCACCGTGTACCAGTCCAGAATTCCCGGATGCACTCCAGGCCGCCAGTTCGTCCACAAAGGCAAAAAGAAGTAGCCGTCGGTTTGCAGCGGCACGCCCCGCAGCACGTTCGCCAGCGCCGCGCCAAAGAAGATGGTCAGCAGCGCGCTCGACAACCCAAACAAGCCGTCAAGCAGCGCGCGCCACACCCCCACTTCGATGTGGTTCCTCAGCTCCAGGCTCACACCGCGCACAATCAGCAGCCAGAGCACAATCATCAGCGGCAAATAGAATCCGCTGAACGCCGATGCATACAGCAACGGAAACGCAAAGTAAAGCGTGCCTCCGCCGGCCAGCAGCCAGACCTCGTTGCCGTCCCACACCGGCCCGATCGAGCCCAGCGTGGCTTTGCGCTCGGCCTCGGTGCGCACCAGAAACAGGTGCAGTACTCCGACGCCCAAATCGAAGCCGTCGAGAACAACGTAGCCCACAATCATTACGGCAACCAGCCAGAACCAGATCAGACCCATCATCGCCAGGCTCCCTTTTCTTCCGCCCTGTTCATTCTTGTTTCGTCCGCTGCTCGGTTACTCAAACTCAATCGGCGTGCACTGCTTCCACGACACGAGGATCCGGCCCATGATCAATCTCGCGATAGATGAGCACGGTAAACAGCAAACCCAGCAGCGCATAGAGCCCCATGAAACCTAGCAGCGTAAACAGGCCGTTTGAAGCCGACACTGTGCTTGAGTAGCCCTCGCTGGTGCGCATCAACCCATAGATCAGCCACGGTTGTCGTCCCAGCTCGGCCGTCATCCATCCAGCCGTATTGGCAATATAGGGCAGCGGAAAACTCAACAGCAGCGCCCACAGAACCCAGCGCGCCTTGAAGAGCCATCCGCGCCACAGCATGAAGGCGGACACCACCATCAACAGCACGAACCATGTCCCCAGCCCGGCCATGATGTGATACGCGTAGAAGAGCAGCGGCAAGGCAGTCGGCCACTGGTCATGCGGAATCTGATCAAGCCCCTTCACTTCTGCCTTGGTGGTGCCGTAGATCAGAAAACTCAGCATGTCGTTCACGACGATCGGGTTGTCGATTTCGCCTGTCTCCTCGTTCGGCTGGCCGATCAACACCATCCCCGCGCCGTTCTCCGTCTTGAAAAGCCCTTCCATAGCAGCAATGGCCGCCGGCTGATTGCGCGCCACGTACTTGCCGTGCAAATCGCCAGTCGGAAAGATGATCGCGATCGATGCGATCACGCCCGCAATCACGCCCACCTTGAGAAATATGTGCGCGTAATTCCGATTCCGCCCTTCCAGCAGGTAAAACGCGCCCACTGCGGCCATCACGAACGAACCAGTGATCACGGCGCCGGTCATGTTGTGCATGTACTGCAACAGTCCCCACGGATTCATCAGCAGTTGCCAGAAGCTCAGCACCTCAAACTGCCCGTTCGGCATGCGGTCGAACGCCACAGGATGCTGCATCCATGCGTCCGTCACAATGATGAAGAATCCCGAGATCCACGACCCCAGAAAAACCATCACCGACGAAAACCAGTGCATACGCTTCGAGATTCGCCCTTCTCCGTAAAGGAACAGGCCCAGAAACGCCGACTCCAGAAAGAAGCTGAAGACGCCTTCCATCGCCAGTGGTTGCCCGATCACTCCGCCTGAGACCTGCGAGAATCGCGCCCAGTTGGTGCCGAACTCAAACTCCATGGGAATGCCCGTCACCACGCCCATCACAAAATTGATGGCGAAGATCCGTCCCCAGAAGCGGGCCGCCCGGTCCCACTCCTCGCTTCCCGTCTTGAGCGCAACGGTCTTGATGACGACGATCAGCAGCGCCAGCCCCATCGTGAGCTGGGGAAACAGGTAGTGGAAAGTGATGGTGAAGCCAAAATGCAACCGGTGAATCAGCTCAGCGTCCATACAGTGTCTCCTTCAGGGCTCGCACGCGGTTTTACGGCGCGCGCGAAAAAACCATGGCGACTCGGTACTTTATTCGCGTGGAAATGTCGAGGCGCGGGGACTCGGACTCTCGTCCAACTTGAAACAGCCTAAAGGCCTCAGGTCGCCCATACATGTGATTTAAATCACATGCAACGGAGGGTCTTCGCCTTGATTCTAAACCTGTGAGCAGGCTTTCCCGGTCCGGTCGCAAGTTTCCCCCAGTCTACCCGTGCGAAACCCCGGAAATTGCTGTCATCATGGGATGAGGCTAACGATGCGGATTGCGATTATCGGCGGCGGCATAGCGGGGCTGGCGGCTGCCTACGAGCTTGAAAAGGCACGTGCCGCGGGCGCACCCGTTGAGTACACGCTGTTTGAGTCGCGGGAGAGGCTGGGCGGTTCGCTGGCCTCCGAAATAGTGAACGGCGCCGTCATCGAGCGCGGCCCCGACTCCTTTCTTACCGAGAAGCCCGCAGCGACCGAACTTTGCCGCGAATTGGGCCTGGGCTCGGAACTGCTTCCCTCCAACGACGCCGCCCGCAAAACCTACATCCTGGTCCGCAACCGGCTGGTGCCTCTCCCTGACGGCCTCATGTTCCTGGTGCCCACCAAGCTGGTGCCCACCGCGCTGACGCGACTCTTCAGCTTTCGAACCAAAATCCGCATGGCGCTCGAACTGCTCCACCCGCCGCGTCCCACCGGCCTGCCGGACGAAGCTGTGGCCTCGCTCGTAGAGCGGCATTTTGGCGCAGAGGCCGTCGATCGCTTGGCCGATCCCCTCCTGTCCGGCATCTACGGCGGCGACTCCGCTGAACTCAGCGCCCGCACTGTTCTTCCGCGCCTGGTGGAGATGGAAACCAAGTACGGCTCGCTCACCCGCGGCATGCTGGCTGCTCACCGCCAGATGCGCGCGAAGGCCAAAGCCGCACCATCGAAAAATGGCACCGCAAGCAAGCCCGCGCCGCGTCCCATCTTTACCGCCCTGCGCGGTGGCATGCAGCAACTGGTGGACGCTCTTACCACGCGCCTCCAACGCGAATCCATCCGGGTGGGCACACCGGTAAGTGCAATCAGAAAAACAGCCGACGGCTGGACGATTGAGTCGTCAGGAATCGCGGAGCACTACGACGCAGTGATCGCCGCCTCACCCGCATGGGCCGTGGGCGCGTTACTGGCCGGCGTTGACCCTGCGCTTGCTGAGGATCTCGCCGCGATTCCGTACTCCTCGTCCATCACCATCAACCTCGTCTATGACGAGAACAAGCTTGGCCCCCTGCCCGAGGGATTCGGATTCCTCGTTCCCGCAAGCGAGGGGCGCGCCATGCTGGCCTGCACCTTCGTTCATCGCAAGTTTCTGGGCCGCACTCCGCCGGGTAAAGCAGTCTTTCGCGCATTCCTCGGCGGTATCCGCAACGAAGCCCTGCTTACGGAGCCCGATGACAAATTACTCGCCATCGTCCGTCGCGAGTTGAGCGAAATTCTAGGGGAAGAAACGATCAGCCTTTCCGCAGAGCCGGAACATGCAGAGGTCGCGCGCTGGCGCCGCGCCATGGCCCAGTACGCAGTGGGCCATCAGGAGCGCATCGCCCGCATCACCGCCCGCGCGGCCACACTTCCGGGACTTCGACTCGCCGGCAACGCGTACGACGGCATCGGCATTCCCGACTGCATTCGATTAGGCCGACAGGCTGCCAAAGATCTCGTGGCATCGGCTACATCCGCTGCGACGGAAAGCGTCCTCCACGCAGCAAAGTAGTTAGCGCGCCACCACCGGCAGAACCAGCGCGCTCGGATGTGCGCTGTCATGCAGCACCGTATTGGTCGCCT
The DNA here is from genome assembly GCA_963765025.1 of uncultured Acidobacteriaceae bacterium. Classification (GTDB taxonomy): domain Bacteria; phylum Acidobacteriota; class Terriglobia; order Terriglobales; family Acidobacteriaceae; genus Telmatobacter. Next base: position 93,137 of record CAVXVM010000009.1, read on the forward strand.
TCACAAACTCCGCACTCTCCGCGTCGTTCTTGCCCGTGTTCAGGTTCCGGTCGAAGCGCGGAAAGTTACTACTGCTCACTTCCACGCGAATCCGGTGGCCTTTCAAGAACACGTTGCTCGTGGACCAAAGGTCGATCTTGTATTCATAAATCTTGCCCGGCTCAATCGGTCTTGCTTCGGCTGGGGTCTCGCGGTATTTCGCCCGCAGAATCCCTTCCGTCAAGTTGATCGCCGTGCCATCCGGCGCCACATCCAACAGCTTGCCCGTAAAATCCGTATCCACTGCCGACGACTTCGCATACAGGTCCAGCGTCACCTGTCCAGTCACTTCAGTATCCAAATCGAGCGGCGGTGTGGAGTAGACCAGCACATCCTGACGGCTCTCCACCTTTTGCTGATCCTGCGGTCCCGGGCTCAAATGGACTGGATCGCAGCAAAGCGGCCCGCCAATGGTTGGCACCGGATTCGCCGGATCGTATACGTAACTGTCAGCAGCTCCTTTGCCCTCCGCGGATGTGCTCAGCAACCCATCCCCGGCAGCACTATTCGCCTTGCCGTCAGACTCGAGAAAGTAGCGCGTCGACTGCGCTCTTTCGAGCGGCCACACTGCCTCGTCGCGCCACTTGTTCTCGCCCATCACAAAAATCTTCACCGTCTTGCCATTCGCAAACTTGTTCTGCTTGCCCTTGAACAGGTAGTCGTACCAGTCCAGCATGATGGTGTTCTCGTCAAACGGCGCATCCGGTCCAAAATCGACTGCGCCCACCTTGCGCGACCAGCCGGAGTGTCCGCCAATGGCAACCACCAGCTGTGTCTTTGTCCGCGCATCTTCCGATCCGCCATGCGCACGGATTCCCTCGTAGTTGCGAATGGAACCGCCCTGGAAGATGTCGTACCAGGCCGCGATCACCAGCGCCGGCACCTGGATGTTCGCGTAATTCTCCTCGATCGACCATTGCTTCCAGTAGCCGTCGTACTCGGGATGCGCGAGCCAATCCAGGAAGTACGGCGCCAGCTTGCCGGTAATCTCGGCGCCCCCCTCCTGTTTCAAATTGAAGACCGGATACTGATTCAGCGGCAGTACGCTGCTGCCGACCATCGCATTGGTCGCATTCCTCATGGTGCGATTCGCCGTGTCCTGCGCCAGCCCCGAGGTCCACGACTCGTTGAACCACTGCTCGAACGCGCCGCCCTGGTAGGTCCAGTTCTCGTGGTAATTTGATGCCGTCACCACCGGGCAGATTCCGGCCAGATGGGGCGGATGGCCGATCGCTGCCAGCATCTGCGTGGCCCCTACATACGAGCCGCTGAACATGCCCACTTTGCCGTTCGAATGCGGCAGCGCCGCAGCCCACTCCACTGTGTCGTAGCCGTCTTCGATCTCGTGCTTGAACGGGTACCACTCCCCCTCTGATGTGTACCGCCCGCGCACATCCTGGATCACCATCATGAAGCCGCGCAACGCGCCCAGGCGGCCGACCTCTGAACCGCCGCTCTTGTCGTAGGGAGTCCGCGTCAGCAGCACAGGATCCGCCTGGTCGCCAAACGGCCTGTACACGTCCGCGTAGAGCGTCACGCCGTCGCGCGTTTTCATGGCAACGTTGCGCTCCACAATCACGTCGGAAGTCTGATTAAACGCAGCCGTGCCGGGCAAAACCGCGGCGGCAAAGGCAATAAGGCAGAGAGTCTTCTTCAGCATCGTGTTCTTTCCCTCTTGGTTTTTGGGCCGCCCCAATTATAGGTTCCGTCTACAGGGTCCGGGTGAAGTCGTCAAGCTAAACCCGCAGCCCGAATCACCGTATACTCTTCCCAGCACATGGCAACGCAACTCGACATCATTCTGGCGACGACAAGGACCACAGTAGAAGCGGCGAAAACGCATGTCTCCACCGCCGAACTGGAGCGCCGCGCCGCCTCGCATCGGCCTCGCGGCTGGGCCCGCGCCCTGCGCCGTCAGGCTCAAACCTCGCTGGCGGTCATCGCCGAAATCAAGAAAGCTTCTCCTTCTAAAGGGCTCATTCGCGCCGACTTCGATCCGGCCTGGCTCGCCTCGCGCTACCGGGCGGGCGGGGCAGCCGCGCTTTCCGTGCTTACCGACGAGCCCTACTTCCAGGGCAGCCTGCGCAATCTCGAACTTGCATCTGCCGCAGGGCCTTTGCCCTGCCTGCGCAAGGACTTCATTGTCGACGAGTACCAGATCGTCGAAGCCCGCGCCCACCGCGCAGACGCCATCCTGCTCATCGCCGCCGCGCTCTCAGACGCTGAGCTCAGGCGCTTTGCCCAGGCGGCCCGCACCCTCGAACTCGACGTGCTGGTCGAGGTGCACACCGCCGACGAGCTCACCCGCGTGCTCGATGCAATTGGAGAATCGGGTGCCGACGCCATCGGCGTCAACAATCGCGACCTCAAAAGCTTTGAAGTCTCGCTCGAAACCTCAATTTCCCTGGTCGAGCGAATTCCTGCAAGCGTGATCCGCGTAACGGAGAGCGGGATTATTACGCCCGCCGACCTTGCTCGTTTGCGCACAGCCGGCTTTGACGCATTTCTGATCGGCGAGAGCCTCATGCGCCAACCCGATCCTGGAAAAGCGCTCGCCGTACTGCTGACCGGGGCCACGGCTGCGCGATGAGTCTCTGGATAAAAATCTGCGGCAACACCTCGCTCGCCGACGCATTGCTCGCGGCAGAAGCCGGGGTCCCCGCAGACGGGTCTTCGTCTGCGGGGTGGGAAGCGGGTGCCGATGCAGTGGGATTTGTTTTTGCGCCCAGCCCGCGTCGAGTCACCGCAGAGCAGGTTGCAGCCATCGTGCCCCATCTGCCAACGAAGCTTGAGAAAATCGGCGTCTTCGTTGATGCCGCCTTCGAAGAGATCGAGTCAACCGTGATGACCAGTGGCCTTACCGGCGTGCAGCTCCACTTCAACGCCTCACATGCCCTGGCCTCGCGCCTGCGCCAGCGTTTCGGTTCCCAATTCCGCATTCTCCGTGTCATCCACTTTGAACCACGTGCTGCTCAAGCCGCTTCCGACATCATCAACGACCCCAGCGTCGACGCCATTCTTGTCGATTCGCGAACACCCTCCGCCGTCGGCGGCACCGGTCAATCCTTCGACTGGCACGCGGCGAGCAACACTCTGTTCCGGAACCCTAACGGACCCAAGCTCGTAGCCGCCGGCGGCCTGAATCCTGAAAACGTAGCCGAAGCCATCGCCACGCTACGCCCCTGGGGCGTCGATGTCGTCAGCGGCGTCGAAGCCGCGCCCGGTCGCAAAGACACCGCAAAGGTACGCGCATTTGTTGTGCGATCCAGGACAGCTGGTCGTTGATCGCCCTGCTGCTTGCTCATGTAATGCAGTTGAATTACAATTGCTTCTGGAGTCCTTCATGCCCGCGAATGCTTTAATACAAGCCAGGATCGATCCCGCTGTGAAAAAACGGGCCGCTGCCATCTTGGGCAAAATGGGTATCACAGTCTCGGATGCAGTAAGAATTCTTCTGACGCGAACTGCCACTGAGGGTGCCCTCCCGTTCAGCCTGGCTCATCATGCCGCGGAACACGACGCGTGGTTCAAAGCCAAAGTGCAAGAGGCACTCGACGATACGCGGCCAGCAATTGCTAACAAAAAGGTCGAGGCTTATTTCGCAAAACGCCGCGCTGCCGCGCTGCGCAAGATAAAGAGTTAATTCGTGCTTCTGGAATGGTCGGTATTTGCACTTGCCGATCGCGAAGCCATCTTCGATTACATTGAGGCCGATAGTCCGCAAGCAGCAGTTGCCGTCGACGACCGCATTCAAGTATGTGTTGAAGGTTTAACGCAGTTCCCCAATATGGGCCGGAATGGCCGGGTTCCAGGCACGCGAGAGCTGGTTATCTCTGGCACTCCCTACATTGCCGCCTATCGCCTTGCCGGAAACGCCCTGCGAATTCTGCGCATCATTCACGGTGCGCAAGAGTGGCCGGAAGAGATGTCCAAACAACCTAAGTAGATGTATTCCTTCACCGTGAGACGATTTACTTCCCGGTTCTTACGCAGAGCAGATCAGGGAAAGTCCATCTTGCTCGCCCCTCCGAGTAAACTGAAATGTTCCCCATTCTCCGGGCACGTTTTGAGGAGGCCCCTACATATGGCATCGGTCATTCTTCCCTCGGTTCCATCCGAGTCGCGCCCAGGGCGCTTCGGCATCTATGGCGGGCGCTATGTGCCTGAAACCCTCATGGCCGCCCTCGTCGAGTTGGAGCGCGAGTACGAAGCTGCCAAGGCCGACGCCGCGTTTCAGGCCGAGCTCACCTCTCTGCTCAACGACTACGCCGGCCGCCCCACGCCGCTCTACTTTTGCAAGCGGTTGACCGAGCAGTTGGGCGGAGCAAAGATTTATCTCAAGCGCGAAGACCTGCTCCACACCGGCGCACACAAAATCAACAACGCCCTCGGACAGGGTCTGCTGGCAAAGCGCATGGGCAAAAAGCGCATCATTGCCGAAACCGGCGCGGGTCAGCACGGCGTGGCCACAGCTACCGTCTGCGCGCTGCTCGGCCTTGATTGCGTCATCTACATGGGCGAAGTGGACATGGCCCGCCAGGAGCTGAACGTGCTGCGCATGCGCCTGCTCGGCGCTGAGGTACGCGGCGTTTCCTCCGGCTCAAAAACACTGAAAGATGCCATCAGCGAGGCCATGCGCGACTGGGTCACCAACGTCCGCACCACCTACTACGTGCTCGGCAGCGCACTCGGCGCGCATCCTTATCCCACCATGGTGCGCGACTTCCACCGGGTCATCAGCATCGAGATGAAGCGGCAGATACTTGAGAAGGAAGGCCGCCTGCCCACCGCCGTCATCGCCTGCGTCGGCGGCGGATCAAATGCAATCGGCGCGTTTTATGAATTTATTCCCGACCGTCAGGTCCGCCTCATCGGCGTCGAAGCCGGCGGCCGTGGATCCGCTCTCGGCGAGCACGCAGCTCGATTCCAGGGCGGCGCGCCCGGCGTTTTGCAAGGAACCTTCTCCTACGTTCTGCAGGATGAGAACGGCCAGATCGCGCTCACCCATTCCGTCTCTGCGGGCCTCGACTACGCCTCCATCGGTCCCGAGCACGCAGCACTTCACGACTCAGGCCGCGCCGAGTACCTTTCTCACACCGACGCGGCCGCTCTCGATGCGGTCGTCCGTCTCTCCCGCACTGAAGGCATTCTTCCTGCTCTTGAGAGCGCCCATGCCGTGGCGGAGGCACTGCGCCTGGCTCCGACGCTGTCCGCTCATGAAATACTGGTGGTGAACCTCTCCGGACGCGGCGACAAGGACATGGGGATTCTAGCTCGCGAGTTGAACATCCAGGGAGCTTGAACGTAGATTTCGATGGCGATTAAGTTCAATCACAAACCGGGATTGGTGGTCTACCTGACTGCCGGCGATCCCTCGCTTGACGCCACGCGCGCCATCGTTCTGGCCGCCATCGATGCCGGCGCCGACGTGATTGAACTTGGAGTTCCCTTCAGCGACCCGCTTGCCGACGGCCCCGTCATCCAGCGCGCCATGGAACGGGCTGTCGCCCGCGGAGTGCGCCTCGCCGATGTGTTGCACTTGGCCAAAGAAATTCGTGCCGAGCGTCCGGCAGCCGGGTTGGTCATCTTCAGCTATCTCAACCCGATTCTCCGCTATGGCCTCACCCGCTTTGCCGACGATGCCGCCGCGGCTGGGGTTGACGGCGTGCTGACCACCGACATGATTGTCGAGGAGGCCGGCGACTACCTGGCCGAGCTTGGACGCGTAGGTCTAGCACCCATCTTTCTGGCCGCACCCACCAGCTCCGACGACCGGCTTGAGGCAATTGCCACTCATTCAAAAGGCTTTGTTTACGCCATTTCGCGCACCGGCATCACCGGCAAGCAACAGACTCTTACCTCCGATGCGGCCGCGCTCGTAGCCCGCATCCGGCGATGGACCAAGCTGCCGGTGGCCGTCGGTTTTGGCATCTCCAACGCCGAACACGTCGCCCAGGTGGCGGAGTTCGCGGATGCCGCGGTGGTCGGCAGCGCCATTGTCGAGCTCATTGAACGCTCGACACCTGAGAACGGGGCCCCCACGGATGGGTCTTTGTCCGTGGGGTGTGAATCGGCGCCCGGCGCAGTGGCCCGATTTATCAAGGGCCTGCAGCTGTCCGCCGACGCGGACGACTCTGGCCCGGTAGAAGCTATCAGCCTTCAGTCCTGAGCCTTTAGCTTTCAACCATTCCTCTGCCACATTGAGCCGACGCGCTCTTGATTGGCAAGCGATAAGTGAAAGGCGAAGGCCAACGACTGAACGCTAACTCGGTTCTTGATTGAGTCACCGCGCCCAGGCCGGAGACGCACCACGAGGATGAAATGACGCTGGAAGAACTGCGAAAACGAATCGATGAGCTGGATCGCCAGCTGGTGGAACTGCTCAATGAGCGGGCCCGCGCAGCAAAGATGGTGGGGCACCTCAAGGTTGCCACATCTCTCCCGGTCTACGAGCCGGCCCGCGAAAAGGTGGTCTACACCAACGTCCGCGCCGCCAACAAGGGGCCGCTGCCCGACATCGAGTTGACGCATATCTACGAGCGCATCATCGACGTGATGCGATGCCTGCAAAGCGACGAGTTGGCGTCAGAAAGAAACGCACAGGCCACCGGCCTTGGCAATGCCGCGAATGCAAAGACATTCGAGACAGGGAACAAGCAATGATCGTAGCCATGCAGGAGAAGGCCACCGAAGAGCAGATTGATACCGTAATCTTTGCCATGGTGGAATCCGGAGTCAATGTTCACCGAACCACGGGTGCCTACCAGACCATTCTGGCCGGAGTAGGACCCACAGCCAACGTCGACATTCGTAAATTTGAATTATTGCCGGGCGTGCTTTACGTCCACAGAATTACCGCACCCTACAAACTGGCCGGTCGCGCCTTTCGTCCTGAAGGCACCCAGGTTGAGTTTCGCAACGGCGTAAAAGTCGGCGGCGACCAGATCCACGTGATGGCCGGGCCGTGCTCCATTGAAACCCGCGAGCAGATGTTTGAAACCGCAGCGCGCGTCAAGGCCGCCGGCGGCAGCTTTCTGCGCGGAGGCGCCTTCAAACCGCGCAGTTCGCCCTACGCCTTCCAGGGCCTTGGCATTCCCGGGCTCGAACTCATGCGCGAGTCCGCCGATGCGCATGGACTGCTCACCGTAAGCGAGGTCATGGAGATCGCGCAAATAGAGCCCATGTTGCCTTTCGTCGATTGCTTCCAGGTGGGCGCGCGCAACATGCAGAACTTCAATCTGCTGCGCGAACTCGGCCAGGTGCGCAAGCCGGTGCTGCTCAAGCGTGGCATCGCCGCCACCATTGAAGAACTCTTGCTATCGAGCGAGTACATCATGTCCGGCGGCAACTACGACGTCATCCTCTGCGAGCGCGGCATCCGCACCTACGAAACCTCCACGCGCAACACCATGGACATCTCGGCCATTCCAGTGCTGAAGAAGCTCTCACATTCGCCGGTGGTCGCCGATCCCTCGCATGGAACGGGCCGCCGCGACATGGTGGCGCCCATGGCCAAGGCCTCCGTTGCTGCCGGGGCTGACGCAATCCTCATGGAAGTCCATCCCAACGCTGACAAAGCCGCCTCTGACGCCGCTCAAACGCTCTACCTCGATCAATTCGAGAAGCTGATGGGCGAACTCAAGGTGATTGCCACTGCAGTGGGGAGGACGTTGTGAAGACGGCGGGTTCCGCGACGTTTGCGTGGCTTGCGGAGTTAGATTATCCACCCGCAGTTCTAACTCTGCCAGGCCGCGCGAACACATCCCGTTTCTCGTCCTCAGGAGGTCGTAAGTGAATATTAGCTATGTGCGCCATATTCCCTTCTTATTCATGCCCCTCTTTATTGGCGGTTACCAGTGCATCATGGGACACAATTACTCTGTAGCCGCGCAGCATGAAGCTACGACGGTCGGCAACATCGTGCGAGTTCATGCCTCGGCGAAGGGAACAGCCTACTATTATCAGTTTTCAGTAAATGGGGTGAAGATGGACGATCACAGCGACGTCTGCCGCACTCCACTGGCGCCCGGCGCATGCAACAACCACGGGCCCGTTCTGGTGTATTACTCATACCAGCCCTACTCGAACTCCCGTCTTGAAGACTTCGCTACAGCCAGCACCCACGCCTATCACATCGGCATACCCACGATCGCGATTAGCTTGCCTCTTTACGCGCTGGCTCTGGCAGTCATCGCCATTGTGAGCCGCAAGAGCAAAGGCGAAGATGATTCCGATCCCGAAGACCAAGAGGGAAGAAGCAAGAGCGACGCTCTTCCCGACGAGATTCATATTGCTCCCGGCGAGTGAGCGCGGTCGCTTGTCGAATCTCCTTCCGCTCCACCGGCTCGAATCTGTGTACAGTAGTCTAAATAGACAGAATGATCTCCCGCATCACCATCCTCGGCACCGGCCTGCTCGGCACATCCGTGGGCCTCGCTCTGCGTGCAGCCGGATTTCGCGGCGAAATTGCGGGTTGGAATCGCAGCATGGAGCACGCGCAGGTGGCACTCAAGATGGGCGCAATCGACTCTGTGGCAACCGACGCCCTCGAAGCCGCCCGCGCCTGCCAGATAGTTCTGCTCTCGGTCCCCATCTATGCCACGCTCGATTTTATGGAGAAGCTGGCGCCCATCCTCGGCTCGGAGCACCTGGTCACCGATGTGGGCAGCACCAAGCGCCTGATCACCGAGGCCGGCACGCGCCTCTTCAATACGCCCGAACGCGCGGCGTTTCTTCCCGGTCATCCCATGGCGGGCAAGGAGCGCGGCGGAGCATCTTTGGGCGACGCCAATCTCTTTCGCGGTGCCGTCTGGCTGTTTACTGACGATTTTTCCGCGCGGCGTTCTCCGCACTCGGCCGAACTTGTGAATGGCTGGCGGGAACTGGTCGTCTCCATGGGCTCCAAGATCCTCGATCTAGACGCCACGCGCCACGATGAGCTGGTCGCCTGGGTCAGCCACCTGCCCCAGTTCCTGGCCACGGCGCTCAGCGCACTTCTTGAAGACGAGGTCGGCGATGCGCCCGAGTTGAAAGATGTGGGAGGCCGCGCCCTGCGCGAGATGACGCGCCTCGGCGCAAGCCCCTTCTCCATGTGGCGCGATATCGCCTACACCAACACCGAGCCCGTTGAGGCAGCGCTCGCCGCGCTCGAACAGCGCCTGGCCCATCTTCGCGAAAACCTGCGTACGCCCCAGCTTCGCGACGAGTTTGACCAGGCCAACCGCTTTCGCCGCGAATAGCGTCCTTCAATACCCGGCAGGTCGACTATGCCCTCTGATCAGGACCTCTACAACGAACTGGCCTTCTACACACTGGCCCACGGTGATCCGGCTTTCATTCACCAGAATGTCGTGGACGCCTTTGCCGCTCAGACCGCTGGGCCGTCAACAAAGCCGATCACCATCGTCTTCGCGCTGATTGGTTTGTATCTTCATGTGGAGAAGGGCTTCACAGGCAAACAGGTGCAGCGGGCGCACATGCAGCTTGCAAAGTACCGCAGGCAATGGTTCATGCCCGCTCTGCCGCTCGATCGTGGCGCAATTCGCATTCAGAATGTTTTGGCGGCCGCCCCGGGCTCCGAGCGGGACGAGCTGATCCGCCGCTGGTGCGAGTCCGCATGGCAGCCATGGATTTCCAGCCGCCAGCAAATCGTCGACCTGGCCAAAAGCGAGCTCGGCCTGGACTAACCCGATCTCGACAAACCCGATCCGGACAAACCCGATCCGGACAAACCCGGCGTTGAACCGGATGGCTTTTAACAAGTTTGCAGATTGGCTGTGCTACCGTGAACGGGTGAGATCGTGAGCACTCTAATTCCGCCACAAATTGCCGAATCATTTGGAGAGACAACCATGAAAAAGACACTGGCGTATTTCATTTCGACGGCGGCGCTCGCGCTCGTCTGCGGTTTGCCGGCTTTAGCGCAGACCGATTTCAACGTAACCAAAACCATGCACATCGGCGGTGAAGGCGCGTGGGACTACCTTGCCGTCGACTCCGCGACACATCGGCTGTTTGTTACGCGCACCACCCACACCATGGTCATCGACGCGGTCACCGGCAAGGCCCTTGGCGACATCCCCGGCCAGAAGCGCTCTCACGGCACGGCAATCGTCCCGGCTGTCGGGCGCGGCTTCATTACCGACGGCGGTGGTGATGGCGCAATCGTTGTTTTTGACCTAAAGACCTACGCCACCCTCGGCACGCTAGCCACCATGCCGGACTCCGATGGCATCATCTACGATCCGGCGGTCAACCTGGTTCTCGCAGTCTCCGGCGACAAGGGCATGCTCATGACCTTCAAGCCTGACATCGATCCGGTCAATGGCAAGATCGATCCGCCCATCGACCTTGGAGGCGCCCCCGAGTATCTTGCCTACGACGACGCAGGAAAGGCCTACATCAATCTTGAAGACAAAGACCTGGTTGCGGTCGTCGACCTGAAGACGCGCAAGGTGGTCGCGCGCTGGCCCGTTGCACCCGGCGGCCATCCGGTCGGTCTGGCCATCGATCGCAAGACGCATCGCCTCTTCATCGGCTGCCGCAATCCGCAAAAGCTCGTCGTCATGAGTACCGACGACGGCAAGATTCTGGCCGATCTACCCATCGGGGCGGGCGTCGACGCAACCAAATTCCACGCAGGCAAAGTCTTCGCGAGTTGCGGAGACGGTCAGCTGGTTGTGACTTCTGAAAAGGACGGCAAGTTCAGCGTAGACCAGATCGTCAAGACTCCGAATGGAGCCCGGACCATGGGCATCGACGACTCCACTTTCAGCGTTTATCTGCCAACCGCCGAGCTTGAGCCCGCGCCCGCCGGAGCGGCGAACAAAAGGCCCAGGCCAAAGCCCGATTCCTTCATGATTGTTGATGTCTCACAGAAAGCAGCGCAATAACCCGCAAGATTCATCGCGGCCCGCCGCTCAGTTCGCCTGGTCCGCTTCTTTGGCCGCTTCCTTTTTCGCATCCGAGGGGTTCAGAACCGTGAACCCCTCGTCCGCGGCTGCCTCGCGAAGATGCGTCGAGGCAGACACAAACACGATTTCCATGCCTTGAAACATATCGCGCGCCGTCAACGCTGCGCCCAACTGCAAGGCATCTGTCCATCGCAGGCTGCTGCGGTCAAGCAATTGTCGCGCCGCTTCAATCACGGCCGGATTCAGCGGCTGCTGCACCATGCGTGCCGACTCAGCGCGCAAAACCGACAATGCTGACGCCGCATCCTCAGGTGAGATGTCGCCTGCGCGCTCGCGGCGCTTCAGCACCGCATAAACCTCCAGAGGCGTTGAAGCGGAGATCAGCTTGCGATTGTCCTCCGCCGCTTCCATCAGCCCAATCAGTTCCGCTGTTCCCGGTTCCTGCGCAAAGAGCTTGACGAACGCGGTCGCCTCAAGAAAGTAGAAGCTCAAATCTCACCCCGTTCTTCATCGATGGTTTCTGAGAGCGGTTCCCCCTGCACGGCCACTGGATGAAACCGCTGTGCCTCTTCCGGAATCCCCGCCTCCGCGCGGTTCAGGCGGATGGTCGTCGTCGGGTATGCCGGCGTCTTCGGATTCGCAATTTTGCTCGTCATCACAACGCCGCGCTGGATTGCCTCGGCCAACACCATCTGCCGCATTTCCGGATGCTGGTTCCAACGGAATGCCTTGCGCGGAAGAAATGAATCCCGGAACCACTTCAGCGCAATAAACGCATGTCCGCCGCGTTCGGCCTCGGCCAGCGCCGCGCAAAGCTCTTTCACGCGCGCATCCATGTCTGCCGGAAGCACCGCCTCCTGGGCGTCGTCTCCTTCCTCGTCCGCAACGTGCACCGCGCCACCGCGGTGTGCGCGCACTGCGCGCGGAGTGGCTTCGCCCTCGTCAACGCGCTCAAAATAGATGCGCACTTCATCGTCGTCAGGTGACCAGGTATCCGCAGACGCATTGCGCCGCTTGCTCCGTCCATTCTCGCTGCAGAGCTCAACAATCGCCTGGTATCCCTCCGGAGCAAGAAACCGCAAGGCCCTCACCAACCCGGGGTCCTGCGAATACGCCAGCTCGTTCAGTGCTTCTTCAATAATTTCTTCCGCAGCGGGAATGCTCAGATTGCCGCCGTCTATGCTGCCGAGTGCAGCCTTCGCCGATTTCATTTCTTCTCTCCGTTTGGTGGTTCAGTTGACGCGGCCGGCGCCCCTGCAGTTTCACTGCATGGGTTGGGGACGGCGCATCGCCCCGCGCTGTCAAAAGACAGCTGTGCTGGTTCTGGATCCTGACCGTACCCGGCTTGGAGGCGTTGAATCCTCCGCCGCCTCGCTTTAAGCGATCCGGGCGTTTGTAATTTTCAGTGTGATGACCGGTTCCGCTGGCTTAGGCCACTCTCCGGCCAATATTTGGGCCCATGGCGTCTCTCGAAGCAATGGTTGACGATGCGTGGTTCATCAATAGGCTCTTCAATCGCAAAAGCCGTCTTCCTGCGTTCTCTTTGTACGTTACATAGGTTCGAGAAATACGTTGGAGTCGGCTGTGGGGCCAGTTAAAACTGCCGGGCCCTCTATCAATTCAGCGTTATACAGCCCACAGTGTAACCCAGATTCTGCTCCTGCGCACTGCAAAATGTTCAAGTTAGCATCAACGCGGCGTTACTCCAGCCGCTCCGTGCGGCGCCTCGGCGCTCACTTAAGCGTTGCGACTTCGTACAATAGAAGATATGCGCCGTTGTCTGCTGTTCCTGCTCCTCTGCTTTCTTGTTACAACCGGACTGCACGCCGATGGCCCGGCTTTCGACCTTTCCGGATAGCTGAAGGCCACGGCAAACGAGCTGAAGGTGCCGAGGGACCGCTTCAGTTCCTGCTGGTAGCCAAACTTGGCCAGGTCAGCGGCATCACGGTCATGGCCGCTGCTGACCTCCTGGCTTGCGCTCACGACGGGCTCCTGCTCTCGGGGGAACACTGACCCTGGACTCAACACGGCGCCGGATTGACCACTGGTCTGATTGAGACTGTGGCAGAGACGTAGGACCTGACTAGTTAACTGTCCAGACCCTAAGAGCAGACATTCGCGACAGGCTACCTCGTTCCCGCTCAAGGCCGGCTGGCGGATGCGGTCAGCCCTCCGACTCTCGCCACCAACCGTCTAGACCTTTGCCACCCATCGCCCGTAGTGTGCGATCGTGACCGATCCGCGTCAGCTGACCGCCGACCCGCTGTCCGTGCTGGCCAGGGTGCCGTCCCTGGCCGGGACGCCGCGGCAGGTCACCGCGCTTCCCGGCGGGCTGACCAACCAGAACTTCAAGGTCACGACTCCGGCTGGCGTCTTCGTGGCCCGGCTGTTCTCCGAGGGCGCGGAGCTGCTGGCCATCGACCGCGACCGGGAGTACCGCAACTCGGTCATCTGGCCGCGGCCGGCGCAGTCGGCGCGCCGGTCGTCGGGTGCCCGGCCGCAGGACCGCGTGCTGGTACTCGGCTTCCTCGACGGCCGCACGCTGACGAACGCCGACGTGGCCCGGCCTGCCACTCTGACCAGGGATCGCTGCCGCCTGCGGGCGGCTGCACCAGGCCGGCCGGTTCGCCGGTGACTTCGACATGTTCGAGGTTCAGGCGGCGCTACCTGGACCGTCGGCCACCCGCGCCGCGGATTCGGGTCCCGGCGGGGTATGCGGAGCTGATGCGGCCGGGTCACCGCCGCCCGGCGGGGCCCTCGCGGTCCGGGCCGAGGGCACCGTGCCGTGCAACAACGACCTGCTCGCGGCCAACTTCATCGACGACGGCGAGAGGATCTGGCTGATCGACTACGAGTACTCGGGCAACAACGATGCCTGTTCGAGCTCGGGAACATCGGGGGCGAATGCGGCCTCCCCGCGACGCGCTCGCGGCCCTCGTCAGCGCGTACTACGGCGGCCGGGTCCGGAATCGGATCGCGCGCGCCCGGCTCTTCCGGGCTGATCGGCAGGTATGGATGGACCCTGTGGGGGGCGATCCAGGACGCCAGTCGAGCCCAATGGACTTCGACTTCTGGGGCTGGGCGATGGAGCGGTACGAGGCGCGGCCGCGGCCGCGATGGACCAGCCCGGCCTGCAGGGCGGACTGCTCGGACGCGGCGGCCACGCGATGAGTGAACAGGGCGACGCAGGCGGCCTGCTACGGGCGCGTCGTAATCATCGGGGGCGGGGTGATCGGCACGAGCGTGGCTTATCACCTGAGCCCTGCGCGGGCGGGCAGACGTGCTGCTGCTTGAGCAGGGGCAGCTGTCCTGCGGGACGACCTGGCGCGCGGCGGGCTGGTCGGCCTGCTGCGGGCCTCCGAGAGCGGCACCCGGCTGGTCCAGTACTCGACGGGGCTGTACGCGCGGCTGGAGGCACGAGACCGGGCTGACCGCCGGGTTCCGGCGCTGCGGCGGGCTGATCGTGGCCCGACCGCGCAAGCGGATGACCGCAGCTCGCGGCGGACCACGACCGCGGCGGAGGCCTACGGCCATCGAGGCCGAGATGATCACCCCCGCGGCAGGCCCGGGAGCGGTACCCGCTCTGGCAGGCCGACGACCTGGCCGGTGCAATCTGGCTGCCCGACAACGGCCGGGCCAACCCGGTCGACCTGACCGACGCGCTGGCCCGGGGCGCGCGGCAGCGCGGGGTCACGATCCGGGAGCGGACCAGGGTCACCGGCATCCTAGCCGCGGACGGCGCGGGCGGCCGGGGTGTCCGCGCAGACGCGCGGCGACGTCGAGGCCGAGATCGTGGTCAACTGCGCCGGGCCAGTGGGCCAAGCAGGTCGCGCGCCTGGTCGGGGTGACCGTGCCGCTGCACTCGGCCGAGCACTTCTACGTGGTCACCGAACAGATCGACGGGGTGCAGCCGGGACCTGCCGGTGCTGCGCGACCCGGACGGCTATACCTACATCAAGGAAGAGGTCGGCGGCCTGGTCGTCGGCGGCTTCGAGCCGGACGCCAAGCCCTGGGTCGCCCCCGACGAGCTGCCCTACCCGTTCGAGTTCCAGCTGCTCGAGCGAGGACTGGGACCACTTCGCGATCCTGATGGACAGCGCGATCGCGCGGATCCCGGCGCTGGCGCGGACCGGGCATCGAAGATGTTCTACAACGGCCCGGAGAGCTTCACCCCGGACAACCAGTTCATCCTCGGCGAGGCCCCCGAGCTGCGGAACTTCTTCGTCGCGCGCCGGCTTCAACTCGGTCGGCATCGCCTCCGCCGGCGGCGCCGGTCGCGCGCTGGCCGAGTGGATCACTCGAGGGCGAGCCGAGACCGGACCTGACCGCGGTCGACATCCGCCGCTTCGCCGCCTTCAACGGCAACAACCAGTGGCTGCACGACCGGGTCGGCGAGGTCCTCGGCCTGCACTACGCGGTGCCGTGGCCGAACCGCGAGCTGGCCACCGCCCGGCCGTTCCGCCGCTCCCCGGCCTACCACCTGCTCGCCCGGGCGGCGCGTGCTTCGGCAGCAAGATGGGCTGGGAGCGGGCGAACTTCTTCGCCGCCGCCCGGGCAGCAGCCCGGTCATCGAGTACGGCTGGGGACAAGCAGAACTGGCAGCCCTGGTCCTCGGCCGAGCAGCGAGCCGCCCGGACCGCGCGTCGCCCTGTTCGACCAGACCAGCTTCTCCAAGTACCTGGTGACCGGCCGGGACGCCGAGCAGGTGCTGCAGTGGCTGTGCACCGCCGACGTCGCGGTCGCAGCCGGGCCGGACCGTCTACACCGGGATGCTCAACGCGCGCGGCACCTACGAGGCCGACATCACCGTCACCCGGCTGTCGGCGGACGAGTTCCTGCTGGTCAGCAGCGCCGCGACGACCGAACGCGACAAGGACCACATCACCAGGCGGATCCCGCGCGGCGCGCCACGCGTCGCTGGTCGACGTCACCTCCGCCTACGCCGTCTACGGCGTGATGGGCCCGCGGTCGCGGGAGCTGCTGTCCCGGCTGTCCCGCAGCCGACCTCAGCGACGAGGCGTTCCCGTTCGGCTCCAGCCGCGAGATCGACCTCGGCTACGCCACGGTCCGCGCGACCAGGATCACCTACGTGGGCGAGCTCGGCTGGGAGCTGTACGTCCCGGCCGAGTTCGCGGTCGGCGCCTACGAGGACCTGATCGGCCGCGGGCGCCGACCTCGGCCTGGTCAACGCCGGCTACTACGCGATCGAGTCGATGCGGCTGGAGAAGGCGTACCGGGCCTTCGGCCGCGAGCTGACCCCGGACTACAACCCGGTCGAGGCCGGGCTGCTGTTCGCCTGCAAGCTCAAGAGCGACATCCCGTTCCTCGGCCGCGAGGCGGTCGAGAAGGCCCGCGCCGAGGGCCCCCGGCGCCGGCTGGTCTCGCTCGTCCTGCGCCGACGTCGGCCAGGACGCCATGATCTGGGGCGGCGAGCTCGTGCTGCGCGACGGCGTTGCCGTCGGCCAGGTGACCTCGGCGCCTGGGGCGAGACCCTCGGCGGCCGCCGTCGGCCTGGCCTACATCCGCCATCCCGACGGCGATCCGGTGACGGGAGAATTCGTCCGGTCTGGGCGGTATGAGGTTAACGTGGGCGGGCAGCTCGCATCCGCGGTCGTCGGACTGCGGGCGCCATATGATCCGGCAGGTCGCAAGATAAAGACATAGAACGGGAACGGGGCGGCCCGCCGCCAAGTCCGTCCCGCCGGGACGCCGTGGTCCTGAGAGCAGGGAGTGACACCGATGGCGGTCAGTGTTTTCGACCTCTTCAAGATCGGCATCGGGCCGTCGAGCTCGCACACGGTCGGGCCGATGTGGGCGGCCCTGCGCTTCGTCCAGATGCCCTGGAAGCCCGTGGCATGCTCGACGGACGTGCGGCGGGTCCGTGCCGACCTGTACGGGTCGCTGGCCCTGACGGCCGGGGGCACGCCACCGACAAGGCGATCGTGCTGGGCCTCTCCGGGGAGCGGCCGGACACGATCGATCCCGATGCCGTCGAGCCGCTCCTGGCGGAGGTCCGGTCCCGCCGCCGCGCTCCGGCTTGCCGGGCGGCATTGACAGGCCGTTCGACGAGGCGGACGATCTTGTCTTCCACGACGACGAATCGCTGCCGCGCCATCCCAACGGCCTGCGGTTCACCGCCCTCGACGGGGCGGGCGGCACGCTGGCGGGCGATACGTATTACTCCGTGGGCGGCGGCTTCGTGGTCAGCGAGGCCGAGGCGGAGGCCGGCCACACGGGCGGGGACGAACCGGCCGGCCGGATCCCCCACGATTTCGGCTCGGCGGCGGAGCTCCTGGAGCTCGGGCCGGCGGACGGGGCTGTCGATCGCGGACATCGTGCGGCGAAATGAGACAGCCTGGCGGCCGCCCGCCGAGACCGACGCCGGCCTGGACCGCATCTGGGCCGTGATGGAGCAGTGCATCGAGCGCGGCTGTCGGGGCGAGGGCGTCCTGCCGGGCGGACTGCACGTGCCTCGACGGGCCGGCCGCCTGTTCCGCAACCTCCAGGAGCGGCCCGTGACGGCCGACCCGCTGGCGGCGCTCGACTGGGTGAGCCTGTTCGCGCTGGCGGTCAACGAGGAGAACGCGGCCGGCGGCCGGGTCGTGACTGCGCCACGAATGGTGCTGCCGGCGTCATCCCCGCGGTGCTGGCTTATCACGTCCGCTTCCTGGCCGTCGCCGGCGCGGTGATCGAGGGGTGCGGGAGTTCCTCCTGACCGCCGGCGCGATCGGGTCGTTGTACAAGCGCAATGCCTCCCTGTCGGCGGCCGAGATGGGCTGCCAGGGAGAGGTCGGGGTGGCCTGCTCGATGGCCGCCGCCGGCCTGGCCGCGGTGATGGGCGGCACCAACGAGCAGATCGAGAATGCCGCCGAGATCGGCATGGAGCACAACCTGGGCCTGACCTGTGATCCGATCGGCGGGCTGGTGCAGGTGCCGTGCATCGAGCGCAACGCCATGGGGGCCGCCAAGGCCATCAACGCGGCCCGCCTCGCCGTCCTGCACGGCGACGGGACCACCGGGTCCCGCTGGATCGCGTGATCAGACCATGCGCGAGACCGGCGCTGGACATGCAGGACAAGTACAAGGAAACTGCCCGGGGCGGCCTGGCCGTGAACGTGATCGAGTGCTAGCCCGGCGCGGCGCTCGCCGAAGGGCTTCGGAATCTGGCAAAGTGCAACTTAACGGGCGAAAAAGGAGAGCTGTCGCGCCGGTCTGCCAGCGGCCATGGGGCGTGATGTTGGACCTGCCGCCCATAGAGGGGCGTCAGATCCAACGTCGCGCCCCATCACGTCGCGCTGCGTGCTGCTCCGCCCAGACGCCCCAAGCGATCTAGCGGGCAGCCAGCCCCGCCTGCCTTGCGGGCGATCCGGGCGACTGCGGGAAGCGGTTCGTCAGCTGGAGCGGGACTGGAGACACCGGGGTGCTCGACTCAGCGGGCGCTTCCGCGCCAGCCAGGCGGGCGGTCGCCGGCATCACCTTGGCGGCGCGCCGCTCCCGCAGGTAGGTCTCAGTGATCACGCGGGCATACCGCAGGCCGTAAGCAAGGTTCCGGCCCTTCCTGCTCTCGCCGGACAGGCGCTGGCGCATGACAGTAGGGCACCTCAGCCACCCGGTAGCCCTGGAGCAGGGCACCGATCAGCAGCTGGACGTCTGGTACTGCGGCTGCGTCTGGGTAACTGTCCCGGTCAGGCCTGACCGCATCAGCCGCAGGCCGCTGGAGGTGTCGGTGATGCGCGTGCCGGTCAGTGCGCTGATGACCATGGCGAAGAACCGCACCCCGAGATTGCGGTCGCGAGTGTTCTCGGTCTGGCCCAGCTGGCGCGAGCCGATCACGAAATCGGCCTCGCAGGCCTCCATCAGCTGGACCATGGCGGGCAGGTCGGCCGGGTCCCACTGACCGTCGCCGTCGAGGGTGGCGATGTACTGGGCACCGCCCTCGCGGGCGATGCGGTAGCCGAGCCGGAGCGCGACGCCATGCCCGCGGTTAGCGCCCAGGGTGCAGACCAGGGCGCCGTGCCGCTGTGCGATGGCTGTCGTGTCATCGGTGCTGCCGTCATCAATGACCAGCAGCGATACTGGCACATCGGCGATCTGCGACGGCACCTCGTCCAGCACGGCGCCGACGATGTTGTCGGCCTCGTTGTAGGCCGCGATCACAACGACAAGGGGCTGTAGCTTCAGGTCGGGATAGGCACCGCCGAACGCCTGAAGTGCGATTGGCAGCCGCGGACGTATCCGGCGCCTCTCGCAACCCGTGATAGGCAACGTCCACTGGCCGCCTTCTCGCCTCGGCATCTAGGTCGTCTCTCCCGGTCTGGCTGGCGGTTACGACGGTCCACAATAGCCGCAAGTTGGACTCGTCGACGTTTATCATCTGAATCACGACCTGGCGCCGCAGGCGGGCCAGCTGTTTCGTAACCGACCGTACCAGCCCGTAGCGGACTGGGGGGTGTTAACCCAGTGGTTCGCTGCGCTTAGTGATGTCCGCCGCGGCTGCGGCCAGGATGCGCGGAGCCCTGCTGCTGGCACGGTGGTCCGGCCTGGATGGCCGGTCACCACGGGCGTAACTGATTCGGTTCGCTAACCGAATGTACCCGCTGGGCACGGCTGAAACGGCAGACACGCAGGTTTTGGTGACAAATTGGGAACCCCATGGCGCGGGGCTGCGTCGCGACCGGAGGGTCTGCCTGAAGCAGTATGATAGGGGACTGATCCGCCGCTCGCCGCCTGCCCGAGGCTGGCAGCTGCGGGTAGCGGGTGCCCGAATCCCAGTCGTGGTCATTTCCCGGTAAGCTAAGTCAGCCCTAGGGCTACGGCGGGGGTCCGGCCTGGTTGCTTACCTGGTCTGGACTGCGCTTGGCGGTCATGAGGCGGAGTAGCTCAGTCAGGCAGAGCAAGCGGCTCATAATCGCTGTGTCGCCGGTTCAAGTCCGGCCTCCGCTACCAGTTCGCGCAGCCTGGCACCGCGGCCTCTCTCGCGGTGCGGGTGCCGGGTCTGCTGTCGCGGCTGGGGAATGGTGCCTGGCCGCGGGCTGTTGTCTGTCCCGACAGCCCGCTGCGGCAGTGCCTGTTCTTACCAAGTCACTGTCCTTACAGTATCCCGCCCATCCAGAGAAAGGCACTCCATCGTGGCTGCCACCGACGTCAGGCCCAAGATCACCCTGGCCTGCCAGGAGTGCAAGCACCGCAACTACATCACGAAGAAGAACCGGCGCAACGACCCGGACCGGCTCGAGCTGAAGAAGTACTGCCCGAACTGCCGTTGCCACCGGCCGCACCGCGAGACCCGCTAACCCGAGCGTGGCCGTCAACAAGGACTACGCCGGCCGGTCTTCCCGGCGACGGAGCCCTACGAGGTCAGCCGGGTCAAGATAGCCGAGTTCGCCAACGCGATCGGCGATCCGAACCCGGTCTACCGGGACCGGGACGCGGCCATGGCGGCCGGGCTACCCGGACGTGATCGCCCCGCCCACGTTTCCCATCGTGGTGACGATGGCCGCGTCGGGCACGCCATCGCCGACCCGGGCCTCGGCATCAATTACGCACTAGTCGTCCACGGCGAGCAGCGCTTCAGGTATGCCCGCCGCTGCACGCGGGCGACGTGGTCACCGCGCAGTCCACCATCGACGACATCAGGACGCTGGGCCGCAACGTGGTGATGACCACCCGGACCGAGGTCGGGACCGTGGACGGCGAGCAGGTGTGCACGGCCTACTCGACCCTGGTGGAGCGCGGCACGGCGGGTGAGGCAGAGTGAGCGCGGTGGTCAAATACGCCGACGTCGAGGCCGGCGCGGAACTCCCGCCAGCCAGCTACCCCGTGACCCGGCTGGACCTGGTCAAGTACTGCGGCGCGTCTGGTGATTTCAACGTCATCCACTGGAACGAGCGGATGGCCAAAGGCTGTCGGGCCTGCCCGACGTCATCGCGCACGGCATGTTCACCATGGCCCAGGCGGCGCGCTACGTCACGGGCTGGGCCGGCGTCCTGGGGCCATGACGGAGTTCGGCGTCCGGTTCTCGGCCCCGGTCGTCGTGCCCGACGACGAAAGCCTCGTGACCATCGACCTCAGCGGGACCGTCCAGGAGAAGCTGGACGAACCGGGTCGTGGTGGCGCTGACCGCCCGGTCGGGCGGGGACAAGGTGCTCACCCGGTCCCGCGCGGTGGTCCGGCTGCCGTAGCCACCTGCGGTGACCGGAGGGCGGCCCGCCCCGGCGGCTCGGATCCCGCGTTTGAATGCGGCTCGCGTGGTGAGTTAGCCCACCGCCGCCAGTGGGGTGGCCGGAAGGCAGGTACTCAGATGACCACGGCTCCGATGCCGCCAGAGCCGCCTCGCGACGGCTATGGCCGCGAGGCGTACGGCGCTGGTACAGCCGGAACGGGCGTGGTGCTGACGCTTACGCTCCAGACGGCTACGGTCCCGACGGATACAGCCGCGGCGGCGGGCGTCCGCGCCAGCCGGGACGCAGTCGCCCTCAGGTGGATGCGGGCAAGCTCTGGCCCGGCGGCATTGCCACCGCCGTTGTCGCGGCGCTGGTAGCCCTGGTCGGCGTCCTAGGTGTGCCGGTGGCTGTTCGGGATCCCGCTGCTCGCCCCCAAGTCGGACGGCGCCTACGGCGACGTGCACACGACAGCTCTTGTGCTGGTAGCCGCTGCCGCGGCGCTGGCCGCGACGGCGCTAGTGCACCTGCTGCTGCTCAGCACGCCGCGACCGCTGACGTTCTTTGCCTGGATCGTCGGGCTGGCGACAGTGCTGGCGGTTCTCGTGCCGTTCAGCACGGCGGCCCCGCTGAACGCGAAGATCGCGACCGCGCTGGTCGACCTCGTCCTGGGTGTCGCGATCGGCTCGCTGGTCAGCAGCGTCGCCGCCCGCTCGGTGCGGGTGCCGCCCAAGGGCAGGCGCCGGCTATCTGGGCGCGGGCGCGGACGGCGTGTACGACGAGCGGCGCAGCAGCAGCGGTCTCGGCTAAGGCTGCCGCGGCCCGGCTGCCGCGGCCCGGCTGCCGTGGCCCGGCCAGGATGGCGGCTCGCTAGGACAGCAGGTAGGCAGCTTGACCAGGGTCATGAAGAAGTTGTCGATCTGCCGGATGGCGTCGATGAAGTGCTCGAAGTCAACCGGCTTGCTGACGTAACGCGTTGGCGTGCAGCGAGTAGCTGCGCACGATCCTCCTCGGCCTGCGAGGTGGTCAGCATGACCACCGGGATCAAGCAGCTCGGGGTCCTGCTTCAGCTCGGCGAGCACCTCCAGGCCGCTGCGCCGGGGCAGGTTGACGTCGAGCAGGATCAGGCCCGGGCGCGGCGCGTCGGCGAATGGGCCGGTCCGGCGCAGGAACTGCAGGGCCTGCTCGCCGTCGGTCACACGTGCAGCGCGGTTCTGGATCTTGTAGTGCTCGAAGGCCTCCCTGGTCATGAGGACGTCGCCCTCGTCGTCCTCCACCAGGAGCACGTCGATCACTTTCGACTCGTCACACATCAGCTCCTCGTCTTCGCGCTCAAGGGGTCGGCCGCATGTCCCGGGGCGTGCTGCTGACGGCCCGGCGGTCTCGTCCTCCGGGGCCGGGTTCATCGCTCGTCCGGCGATGGGCAGCGTGAACAGGAACCGCGCGCCTCGGTGTAGGTCGTGTCGAGCCAGATCCGGCCGCCAAAGTACTCGATGATCTTGCGGTCATGGCCAGGCCGATGCCGGTACCCGGGTAGGCGCTCCGCTCGTGCAGCCGCTGGAAGATCACGAAGATCCGCTCGGCGTACTCCGGTCGATCCCGATGCCGTTGTCGGTGAAGGAGAACAGCCAGAACGGCCCGTCGCGGCTGGCGGTGACCACGATCCGCGGCGGCTTGCCGCCGCTGAACTTCAGCGCGTTGCTGAGCAGGTTCTGGAACACCGCGGTGAGCAGCGTCAGCTCGGCCAGCACCAGCGGCAGGTGCCCGGTCTCGATGGTGGCGCCGGACTCCTCCATCGCCGCGGCCAGGTTGGTCCGGGCCTGGGCGAGCGCGGCGTCGCTCGACACCAGGGCGGGCTCGCGCGCCGGACCGGCCGACCCGGCTGTAGGCGAGCAGGTCGTTGATCAGCGCCTGCATCCGCTTGGCGCCGTCGACCGCGAACTCGATGTACTGGTCGGCCCGGGCGTCGAGCTGCCCGGCGTAGCGGCGCTGCAGCAGCTGGGTGAAGCTCGCCACCTTCCGCAGCGGCTCCTGCAGGTCGTGCGAGGCGATGTAGGCGAACTGCTCGAGCTCGGAGTTGCGAGCGCTGCAGGTCCTCGGTGTGGGCCTGCAGGACGGCGTTCGCGGTCTGCGTCGCGGACAGCTCCTGCAAGATCCGCTCGCGCATGCGTGTTCACGTCCGCGGCCAGGTTGGTCACCTCCCGCGGGCCGCGCACGCTGACCTCGTGCTCGAAGTCGCCGCCGGCCACCCGGCGGGCCTGGGCGGCCAGCCGGTGCAGCGGCCTGATCGCGGTCGCCCGCAGGCCGAGCGCGAGGCATCACCACGATGACCGCCAGGCCGACCGCGATGGCGATGAACACGGCGTCCAGCACGGTCGCCGGCGTCGTTCAGGGCGGCGACGGCCTGGCCGCTGGCGGCCGAGATATCCGCCTCGAGCACGGCCATCTTGGCGCGCAGGGCGTCGAAGTCCGCCTTGCCGGTCAGGATGTCCGGGCTGACCACGGGCTTGCCGGGTGCGGCTGACCTGGCTGATGGTCGGTTCCGCGTAGTGGGTGCGCCAGTAATGCGCCTGGGTGGCCACGCTGTGAGGTCGGCCGCGTGCCGGCCGGCAGCTGGGCGAGCAGCGCCTGCAGGGCTTGATCGCGCGTACTGCTCCGCGGTCATGCCGTGGGTGTAGGGAGCCAGGAAGATCTGCTGGGCGCTCAGCGCGTAGCCGCGCACGCCGGTCTCCTGGTCGAGCAGCGCGATGTCCAGCTGCTGAACCTGGAGGGCGGCGGGGTCGAGGGCGTTACCACCGCTGGCGGTTATCGTGCAGTTGAGCGGGCATCCGCCTGCCACGATCGCGGCCAGCGAGAGATCGAGCAGGATCAGCAGGGCGACGCCGATGATCCGGCTGAGCGGCCGGCGTTCCTGCCCGCGACCACGGCGCGCCGCCGGCCAGAGGTACCGCCAGGGCCCGGATTGCACCGGCCCCGACGGCCGCGCCGGCGGCTCAGCTGGCCGCAGTGCTGCGCCGCAGCCGGGCTGGTCCGGGCCCGCGCTGGGCGAGCGACATTTCCGCGGCTGGTCATCGGCCGGGCCGAGAAACCGAGCGCCAGGACGGCCAGGTCGTCGTCCAGGTCACCGCCGTTGAGCTCGCGGACCTGGTCGATCACCTGGTCGAGCAGCTCCGTCGACGCGGGCCGGCGGCGGTCCCGCGGTGCGTCTGAGGCGCACTCCTCCTCGATCAGCTCATCAGGCCTTCGCTGCCGAGCCGCTCTGAGCCCTTCGCCGATCCGGCCCTCGATAAGCCCGTCGGTGTACAGCAGCACCGACCAGCCGCCGTCGAGCCGGACCTGCGGGCCGGGCCAGTCGCTGGGCCTCGGACAGGCCCAGCGGCGCGGCGGGTCGGGGTCTGCAGCTCGGCAGACGCCGCCGTGGGTGAGCAGCAGCGGCGGCAGGTGGCCCGCCATGCTGCACCCAGCCGGTGCGTCCGGTCGGGGCGCACCGACAGCATGCACATGGTGGCGAACATGGTGTCGTCCTGCCGCTCGTGCTCGAGGAGCTCGCTGAGCGGTGGACAGATCTCGTCGGCGGGCCTGCCGGCCAGCACCAGGGTGCGCCAGGCCACCCGCAGGCAGACGCCGAGCGCGGCTTCGGCGGGGCCGCGCCCGCAGACGTCGCCGATCAGCGCGTGCACCCAGCCGTCGGCGGCCTCGACCACGTCGTAGAAGTCGCCGCCGAGCAGGTGCTGCTGGCCGCCGGCCAGGCAGCGGGCCGACACGCTCAGCCGCGAGTCGGTCAGCAGCGGCGACGGCAGCAGGCCGCGCTCCAGCCGGGCGTTCTCCTCGGGCCTGGACTGCGCCACGTGCAAGGCCGCGCTGCGGCTTCCTCGGCGCGCCGCCGCTCGACCGCATAGCGCACGACTCGCTGGAG
>CAVXVM010000010.1:0-4859 GCA_963765025.1 uncultured Acidobacteriaceae bacterium
CGAGGCCGGCCTTCGATTTCTGCGATTGCGATGATGCGCAGTCTACGTAGTGGAGCGCGGGACCACGACGATCCTCGTAGCGGGAACGATGGTTCCGGAACCGGTATAGGTGCAGCCCGCGTCATTACCACCCGCCGACACCGGCGTGCAGGCGGGAAGGTTGGGACTGATCTGCTGCGAATCCGTCGGCGGATTGGCTGCGGAGGGATTGTTGGGTATGGAGATGTAGTGAATCTTGTTGTCGCCCGCCGTGGAGACAAAGAAGATGGAGTCGTCCGCCGTAAATGCTCCGGCAATTGGCGCGGTAACTGCAGAACCGCCGGTGAGCGCGACATAGCCGACAGTGCCGGCCCCGCCCGTTGAGCTGGGCAGATAGTAGGGCAGCTGCGCGCCAGGGCTGTTGCCGTCGAAGGTTACGAAGGCCAGATTCGAAACCGGCGAGGCAACCACCTGATTGACGGCGGTTGCGTTGGCCGTCAGAGCGGTCTGCGTGTAGGGAGTGGCGGCGTGCTGAATGGTCAGCGGCAATAGCGTCCGCGTGGTTCCGGTGGTGGAGGAGGGGCATGCGCCGGTGGGCACGATGACATTGATGTCGTTGAGCGTGATTCCA
The DNA here is from genome assembly GCA_963765025.1 of uncultured Acidobacteriaceae bacterium. Taxonomy (GTDB): domain Bacteria; phylum Acidobacteriota; class Terriglobia; order Terriglobales; family Acidobacteriaceae; genus Telmatobacter. Next base: position 611 of record CAVXVM010000010.1, read on the forward strand.
CCGCCGACCAGCCCTGCGCTGAGGATGTGCTTGCCGTCGGTGGTGGCGGCGAGCGCGTCGGACTGAACAGGCTGATCATCGCCCCCTTCGGTCGCCACGGAAGTGGCGGGAGGATCGGGGCCGGGGTAGTAGGCGGTAATGGAACTGCCGGCACTGGTGACCGTTCCTGTCGAGCACCAGGCGTGAGCGACGGTGGGCGTTCCGCGGAGATAGGCGCCGACGCCGGGAATGGCGAGAGCCGGCGTTTGCAGGGTGCTGTAGGCGCCCTCATTGGCCACCAGCGAGCTGGCAGCTGTGGGCAGAGGGCTCGGAGGCAGATGATAGGTGCTCCAGCCCGTGTTCTGGTTGTAGACGTAGAGCGTGTCGGTGTGCCCGGTAATTGTCGTGCCGTTGTTCAGCGCCGCGTTATCGCTGATGTAGAGAGTCTTGGAATCGGGCGTCCAGACGGCGGCGTTGCCCATGCCGCCAAAACTCGCGGTTCCGCCCGCCGTTAAGGCGTAGAGATAGAAGAGCTGGCGAACCTGGTCGTTGATGAGCAACTTAGTGTTGTCGGGTGAGACGGCCAGCACCACGCCGGGGGCATTGCTGTCCTGTTTGGAAATAGTGTTCGAGATGGTGTTGTAGACCATCAACTCGCGTTCGGAGCCGAAGTAGAGGTTGCTTCCGCCGCTATCCATGACCATGGAGTTGGGCACGTAAGGCAGCCGCACTGTGGACCCGATGGTGCCATTGAGCAACTCGATAGGAACGAAATACTGCGAGGCGCCGGGCGCAGCGAACCAGACGTAGTCACTGATGGTTCCTGGAACCGTGATGTTGACCGGATTGGATGAGACGGAAAGTCCGGTACCGTTGAAGCCGAGCTCGTTGATGGGGGATGGATTGCAAACCGAGGGCTGGCAAATGGCGTACACAGAGGACACGCCCGGATAGCGGGCGCTAACGCTGCCCGTGGACGACACTTGAAGGTCGATCGGATTGGTGGACTGATAGTCGATCGAGAGACCGCTGATTGACTGATTGTTGGTGTCGGTAATCGACGTGATCAGATTCTGCGCGACTCCCTGCGTAATGGTTCCGGTGGTGGCGCCACTGGAAAGAGTGAGATTGATGGACTGCGGCGGGCAGGTGGAGAAGAAGCCGGCCGACGAACTTGTGCCGGCAACGGTGACGTTGATGGGAGTTGTTCCCGGCTGATTGGCAGTGATCTGGTTGGTGTTGGCATTGATGGTGGCCACGATGGCATTGCCGGGGGAGTAGTTCAAATAGCCGACGGCGGCAGAGCAGTCAGGTACTGAGGCGACGCCGGCGGGCAGCGGGCAGGCGAACTGCGCCGGATTCGTGACCGTGGCAGGCTTGCAGAGCAGGACCTGCTGACCGTTCGAGCTGTAGCAGGCCTGCGCATCGAGATTGGCGACCTGCGTCTGGGAGAGGCACTGCTGAGGACCCACAAGCGAAACGGAGCTTACCTGGGCGTGGACAAAGACCTCAACCGGATTCGAGGTAACGGAATCGGCCGATACCGTGATGTATGCAACGTTGTAGGGCAGACTGTTAGTCGCGGGTATTGGATTGGGAAAATTGCAGTATGTATAGTCGGGGATGCCGCCGCCCGTGTTGCGGTTCCATGTACCGGCGCACATGCTGCCGCTGGGAGAGATGTCAACGAGCTTGTTGTTGGTGGTGCCGTAGGTGTACTGGTTGGCGTTCACTGAAGCTGAGGCGCCTGTGCAAGTGAGGGCGGTAGGCGACTGGATCTGCAAAGTCTGGCCAAAGGCCAGCGAAATGCCCGTGGTCTGGGGCTGGAGCGTGATTGAAGCCACGTCAGTGTTCTTCAAGCCATAGGCAAGACCATAGCAGTAGTTACCCGCCGGGTTGCGCGTGCATCCGGAGATCGAGATCCCGGCTGGAATCGCCAGGCACAACATAAAGATAAGCGTCAAAAACCGCCGCATGAATCCTCCCCGCCCCGCCTTGTCGAACCGCGGAACGGTCTGTCCGAATACGTGTGAAGAAATGAGTTATCGCAACCCGGCGACAAGCCACACATTGACCCGCGACGGGTGAAATCCGCCCAAACCACCGGCTCGCGCCATGCGCCAGCATGCTGCCGACCGGTGAAAGACGCCCTCAAACACTCCAAGGAAAAAGTGTATCAGGATGCCCCCCTCTCTGGCTTGAGGCGGCGCGCTGAGCAAGCTTGAAGGATCTCACCCTCCGATAGACTCCGGCGGACGCGGTTCGGGAGCAAAACCGGCTACCCTGCAGGCGGCATGTAGCGTGCAAACCAATCGAGAGCCCGCTCGAGCACGTCGAGGTTGTGGGCAGGGTCCACAAAGCCGTGCCCTTCATTGGGATAGACGACGAGTGAAGCCGGGACATGAAGGTCGTGGAGAGCGTGCCAGAACTCGAACGACTGAGGGGCGGGGCACTCACCGTCGCGGTCGCCGACCACCGACAGGGTGGGGGTGGTGGCCCGCTTGATGTAGTTGATGGCGGAGCTCTTCGCGTAGACGGCGGGGTCGTCGTAAACCGATGCGCCGAAGTAGGGGACCATCCACTGGTCGATGGAGTTCTCGCCATAGTAGCTCAACCAGTCTGAAATGCCGGCGCCGGCAACCGCGGCCCGGAAGCGGTGGGTCTGGGTGACGGCGAACATGGTCATGAAACCGCCGTAGCTCCAGCCGGTAAGGCCAATGCGGTTGGGGTCGACGGAGTATTTGGCCAGGACGGTATCGACGCCGGCCAGGATGTCACGCAAGTCGCCGTAGCCGAAGTCCTTTCGATTGGCCTGGGTGAAGGCCTCCCCCTGGCCGTAGCTGCCGCGGGGATTGGGTTGGAGGACGAAGTAGCCGAGGGCGGAAAAGGCAGTGGGACTGAGAGCCCAGCCGCCGCCCCACCGGGGAAGGACCGCAGAGGCGGGGCCACCGTGGACTTCGACGATGAGGGGGTACTTTTTGGCCGGGTCGTAGTCCTTCGGGAACAGCAGCCATCCCTGCACGCGGAACGCGTCGCTGGTCCATTCAAGAGAGGTGGATTTGCCCCAGGCCGGCTCGATTGCGGGTTTAGCGTCTGCATTGAAGTGGGAGATCTGCGCCAGACCGGCCGCGTCTGCCGTCGATGCATCGTAGATTTCGTCGGGGCGGTCGAAGCTGCTGGCATGAAAGAAGAAGTGGGAGCGGTCGGCCGTCGCCGATAGCGAGAGTTCGAGCCTACCGTCGCCGATGGAACCGGGGAAGCTGAAGACGGGCTGCGAAAATGTGCCGTCGAGCGCGAGGCGGATGAGCCGGCTGTTGCCTCCGGCGATCTCACTCACAAAAATGTGCTGGTTCCCTGCCCACTCGATCCAGGACGCAGAGGATGAGCGGCCCGGAGTGAGGTTATGAGGCTCGCCGCCATTGGCAGGGATGGTGAAAACATCGCCGCCGGTGGCTCCCTGGTCGCTCATCAGGCCGCCAATGAAGGCGATGGTTTTTCCATCCGGCGACCAGCGGGGCACGGCGATCTGCAATCCGTGGAGCGCACCAGAAACCGTCTGCGGATCGAGAATGGCCTTTGGTGCGCCCGCCACTTCCTGCGTATACAGCTTCGCCGTCCACCAGTTGTTCTCCCCCGGTGGGTCGGCAGCGACGAACGCAAGGGACTTCGAATCGGGAGCCCAGTCGAATTCGTAGACATGGAGGTTGGCTGGAGTCACTTCCAATGCATTCGGCGCGGCCACATCCAACCTCGTCACCGCAACACGTTCGATCTCGACGCCGTCCTCGCCAATCACGCCCGCCGGCGATTTCATGGCGGCAAGCGCTCCGGCCGGACGGGTCCCACCCTTCACGTACAGAAAGGCGATCGCTTCTCCGTCAGGCGAAAATTCCGGCTGATTCGCGTAGCCAATCAGCTGCGTCACGCGTCGCGCCCCATTGCCATCCCAGCGCCAAAGGTACAGATCGGATTGCTCGCCGGCATCCGCACAGTCCGATAGGAAGGCCAGCGCGGCGGAGTCCGGAGCCCAACTCAGTTGACCTTCGCGGCAGTGCTGTTCCGGCGTTGTAGCCGCGGTGATGCGCTCGCTCTTAGCCAGATCGTGAACAGGCGCGACACGAATCTCTCCTCCACCGCGCATGCCATCAATCCAGGCCAACCGTTTGCCGTCCGGCGAAACCGCGACCTGGCCTACGGAGTGACCACGGTTGAGGCTGTGCATCAGCTGCTCGATGCGCTCGTGGCTGGGCGGGGTGTCCTGCGCGTGGAC
>CAVXVM010000011.1:0-5281 GCA_963765025.1 uncultured Acidobacteriaceae bacterium
AGGATGGATTCTGCGCCGGCGGCGGATTCTGAGGCGGGTTCGAGCAAGTGCGTTCCTTGGCTTGAAAAGCGCGTGCGGTTTAGAGCGACGGCTGATTGGAGCTGCGCCTGGTCCAGCGGTAGGCTGCGATGGAGTTCTTCCAGAAGTATTTTTCACGCGCCGCAAAACTCTTTCGCGCCATGTACTCGCGCACGATGGAGAAGGTCTGCGCGTAGGTAGCTACGTGGTCGCTGTTGGGCCAGTCGCTGCCGAACAGGAGGTGGTCTTCGCCAAAGTTGTCCCAAAGAGCGTCAAGACTGGCCTGATAAAAGTGGGGGTCGGTGATGAGGCGATTGTTCTGGCGGACGGGAATCTCAGAAAGCTTGACGAAGACGCGCGGGGAACCGGCGAGCAGGCGCAGATCGGCCCAGTAATCGTCGAGTGCGTCTTTGTCAGTAGGCAGGGGCGCATGGGGCAGATGGTCGATGACGATGCGGAGCGAGGGAACGCGCTCAGCCACTTCAACGATTGCCCCGATGAGGCGCGGGTCAGGATTGGCGGTTTCAAACACCAGCCCGGCCTGGGCAAGGGCCTTGAGGCCGTCAATGAATCCGGGATTTTCGAGGTCGGCGGCCAGGTCGCGATTCCACAGGTTGCCGTAACGGATGCCAAGAAAAAGCTGGTCTCCGTGAAGGCGCTCCAAAGCCTCGAGGAAGGTGGGCGAGCCTGGGACGAGGTCGCCGATGATGCCAACGATCACGGAATTGTTGGCGGCGACATTCAGGAGCCATTGGTTGTCACTGGGAAGCGGGCTGGCCTCAATGGCGATGGCGCCGACCACGCCGAATGCCGCGCTCTGTGCGACGTAGCGCGCAGGCAGCGCGGGTTTGTAGACGACGGCATCCGTCTTCTCAGGCCAGGGCACGCCGCCGGGACGCAGCGTGTCAAAGAGATGAATGTGGGCGTCGATGACGGGGATGGGGCCAGGGGTGGCCGGGGGCAGCGCTGCGAGACTCGCTACGAGGCCTTTGTCCAGGGTTGCTGCTGCCGCGCTGAGAGCCGCGAGCTTGAGAACTTCGCGCCGATGCATGGGGAACTCCACGGAACCGGGGCGCACAAGACGCCCGCGCACCCCCCACTATACACAGGCGCGGGCAGGGTTCGCGCGGGGAACCGATTCCGTACGCGGGGCTACCCCGGGAAGCTGTAGGCGCTAATGGCTGCGCCCATGGGCTCGTCGGTGAATATGCGCTGGCCGGGGGCCTCCCCTCCTGCTCCGGCGGCTACGAAGAGTGGGACGAGATGCTCTTCCCGTGGATGGGCGTAGGCAGCAAAGGGCGCCTGGCGCCAGGCCGTGAGCAGCGTGTCGCGCTGGGGCGCACAGGATTCGACGGCAGCGGTCAGCCATGCGTCGAAGGCGCGGGCCCGTTCGGTTGTAACGGTCTGTAGGTAACCGCGGAGGTTGTGGAAGCTCATGCCGCTACCGACGATGAGCACGCCCTCGTCGCGCAACGGTGCCAGCGCGCGTCCGGCAGCGAGATGGAGCGCGGGATCGAGACTGCTGGCGAGCGAGAGCGTGACGACCGGAATTTCTGCAGCCGGGAAGGCCACCTTGAGCGGAACAAAGACGCCGTGATCGTAGCCGCGGTTTGCGCTGAGCGCCGAAGGCAGGCCGGCATCGGCGAGCAGCGAGGCAACGCGGGCTGCCAGTTCGGGCTGGCCTGGCGCTGGCCAGGTGAGCCGGTAGGTGTGTTCGGGAAAGCCCGAGTAGTCGAAGATGAGTTTTGGCTGGGCGGCTGTGCTGGCGGTGAAGGCCGGCTCTTCCCAATGGCCGCTGACAACGAGGATGGCTTTCGGGGTGGCGGGCAGAGTGGCCGCCAGACCCTCAAGAAAACGCCGAGTCTTGAGCCAGGTGTCGGCAGGGCCCCAGGTCCAATCCATGAAGAAGCAGGGCCCTCCGCCGTGGGGAATAAAGATTGCGGGCTGGCGTTCGGTGTTGATAGCCATGGGTTTATCCTTCCTGGACTATCGTGCGCAGCGGCCCAGGGGTGGGAAGGGCGAACAGATAGTCGTTATAACAACTATCTGTTCGATGGCGCGAGCAGCAGAGAGGATTCAAAGCCGTGTTCTGGAGTTCAAGTCCTCCAGAAGTGGCAAGGCCCTACTCGATGGGCGCAGCGAGAACGTAGACGTAGACCAGCATGCCCACGCCGATAAGGCCGGGAATGAGGCCGCAGAGGGAGATGGCCGGGCCAACGAGGGCGCGGAGAAAGATGATGAGCCCGATGCCGACACCCATGTTGATAAGGCCCCCGATCTTCAGGCCTTCGCGGCTCTTGCCGCGGGCGATCCTATCCTGCTGGCGCAGCAGCTCAACGGCAGCCTTGCCGCCCTCGGTGGTGGACTCGGCGATGCGGCGCAAAGTTTCAGCCTTGTAGAAGGCTTCGCGCTCGCGGCGCTGGCTGTCGATCCACGAGGTGAGCGGAATGAAGACGACGAACAGGGCCACTGCGCCGATGGACAGGAACATCCACAGGCCGAAGCCGCTCATATCGGGTGCGTTGAAGAGATGAAATGCCAAAGTTGCCATACAATCCTCCTGATTGAGTTGCGGGGGATTTTCTCCCTTGCAAACGGTGAGACAGGGCGATTGAAATGCCGGTTGCATTTTCTCAGGGAAGATTTCGAAAGAGACCTTTCTCTCGCAACGCGGCAACATTTTGCAACCGCGCAACGGGCCTGCATGTCTTACCGAACGGAGAGCGCCGGCCTTGATTGCAACACACACCCATGCGATGGAAGACGTGGCCAACGCCGACCTTGCCGACGTTGTGCGGGTGCTGGCGGGCGACGCGCAGGCGTTTGAGGGCATCGTTCGTCGCTGGCAGGGGCCTCTGGTGAACATGGCGTGGCGCTATTGCCGCGACCGGGGTCGCGCGGAAGAGATGGCACAGGAGGCATTTGTGCGCGCGTGGCGCGGGCTGGCCCAATGGCGGCGCGAGGCGAGCTTTTCCACCTGGCTCTTTTCGGTTGCGGCCAACGTCTATAGGACAGAGTTGAAGCGAGTGCCAACGGTGAACCTGCCACTGGAGGAGATCGAGGAACCCTCAGCGCCCGCCGGCCAGCACACGGCCCTCGCGGAGCGGGAACAGCAGCAGAGTGTGCGGAGCGCGGTACTTGCCCTGCCGCGGCGCTATCGGGAGACGGTGATTCTGTTCTATTTTCACGAGATGGATGTGGTGGCGGTGGCGCGCACCTTGGCCCTGCCCGAAGGTACCGTGAAAGCGAGGCTTTCGCGAGGCCGGGCGCTGCTCAAGAGCCGTTTTCCGCATCTGAAGGAAGAGATGGGGCGGCCCGATCTGGCCGCACTCGAAACGGGAGGGGAGGCTTGAGGATGAATACGAAGCCAGGCGAGGGAATGGAAATGTCCGCAAGCCCGATTGACCGGATTCTGGCCGGCGAGGAAGAGCTGATTCCTGCTTCAGGTTTCGTCGCCTCGGTGATGGAGCGGATCGAGGAAGAGGCCCGTGTGCCTGCGCCGATCGCTTTCCCGTGGCGGCGCGCGGTTCCGGGCATGGTGCTGGCCGCAGGCGTGTTCGGCTGGGGCGGATACGAGATTGCAGGGCAGGCGAGGGCCGCGGCGTAGCCGCCCAGCGTGGGGCCGACGGCGGGGCCGAGCATGACGGCCATGCCGAACAGCGCCATGGCCATGGCCTGCTCTTTGGGCGGGAACGTGTTCCGGAGGATGGCCTGTTCGGTGGGCTGCAACGCCCCGGCGCCGAGTCCCTGAATGAACCGGAACAGGATCAGCGTGTTCAGCGATCGCGCCATTCCGCAGAGCACGGAGCCGGCGACGAAGAGCATCAGGCAGAACATGTAGACGCGCTTCTGACCGAGGAGGCGGCCGAGGAACGCGGTCAGCGGCATCACCATGACCGTGGCGATGACGAACCCGGTGGAAATCCAGGTGATCTCTTCCAGCGTCGCGCCGACCGAGCCACGGATGTGCTCGATGGCGACGTTGACGATGGACGAGTCGATGGCCCCCATCAGTGTGCCGAACGTCACGGAGATGGTGACGAGCCACTTGTTGACGGGTGGTCGAGGAGCGTTAGCCATGGCTCACCCCGGCGCCGTGCATGAAGAAACGGACGAAGTCGTCGACGCGCGGGAGCAGAGGCTCCGGCTCGCGGTCGAAGACGATCACGCATGAAGGCTGCCCGGACCATGCCCATCAGGAGTGACGGGTAGAAGTCTGTCAGTTGCCGAGCGAGGACGCCTTCGCGCTCGCCCCGGCCGATGAGCTCGTGGATGCGCTCGTGGAGGTTCGTAAAGCTGGTCCGCATCCGAGCGGCCTTGTCGAGCGGGAACGCACACTGCATCAGGATGTAAACGAACTTCCCGTGCTTTTCGAAGTGGCCCAGCATCACTCGGAGGAACATCCCGAGCTGCTCGATGAAGGGGCGGCCTTCGCCTTCCTGAAGGACGCCGTCCAACTCCTCGAGCATCTCTACCTTGCGGGTGTCGATGAGCGTCTCCAGCACACGGTCGCGGTCCCCGATGTGGTTGTAGATGGTCCCCACGGAGACCGCGCGCTGGCCAGTGATGGCCTCGACCTTGGCCGCGTGCAGTCCCTTGTCCGCGAACACCGCCTCAGCCGCGGCCAGGATGGCCTCGTTGGTGGACTCGAATTCGTTCTCTAAGTTTTGAATTTCGGTTCATGTTCTGAACGACCCTATAAACCGGTTCCCAAGAGAGCGCAAGTCGAAGGGGCGGCACTGACCAGATGACCGAGCGGGTCCTTGGATTCAAGCGCAGTTACGAATCGAGAAACACACGGCATCAAGGCAGTCTTGCCTCGTACACAGTCTGTTGATGTCAAGATAGGACGCCGAAATCGCAGGGATCGTCGCGTCCAAGCAGGCGACGTTGGCGACTCGCAACGTCCAACACTTCGAGGGATTGGGGATACGGCTCGTGAACCCCTGGAGCGAGTGACGACTCGTTCTTACGCCGCTTCCTGGTGCGGTTCCTCGGGAACGCCGCGCGTTCTCGGTCGTTCCGTGGAACGTGCCGAAGAGGAGGTCCCAGAGCGGTGAGCTGATGCCGAAGTAAGCATTCGGGTCGTGGTAGTGATGCCGCAGGTGGTAGGTGCGCAGCCACTTGCCGAGGCCGCGGCGGGGGCGGAAGTGGTGCGTGTAGTAGTGGGTCCAGTCGTAGGCGAGGTAGCCCGTCATCGTCCCGTCAGCACCGGGAAGAAATGCGCCGCGCCGAAGGCCAGGTAGTAGATAACGGCAAACCC
>CAVXVM010000012.1:0-4060 GCA_963765025.1 uncultured Acidobacteriaceae bacterium
GCAATAATATATCGCTGACACAACGCCGGGAAGGCCGCGCAGTCCGCGCTCAATGAGCCACGCGCAGGCCGAGCACCACATGCCATTCACCTGCAGGAGCATCTCTTTTGTCGGCATACGTGGGTCGGTCGCTGCTGCGGATTTGAAGTCGTCGCCTGTGTCGGGGTTTGAGATGAGGCCAAGCTCGAGCGAGCGGCGAAATACCTCGGTCTCTCGAATGTTCTGACCCGCTGCCAGGACCCCGCTCTCAAGCAGAATGGCGTAGACATTCGCGCATCCCATGCAGCAGAAGAGTTTCTCGCTGCCTTCGTAGGCGCGCGCCACGGGCTGCCGTCCGCAGGGCAGTTCGCAAAGCCCGCATGTTGCGCCCGTCGTCATACTCAGTGTTTCCCAGCCCCGGTGGATTGCGCGCTCGAGTCGAGCGGTCTGCCCTGCTGGTCGAGCATCACGGGATTGATGCGCTTGGTGGCGATGTAGCAAAAGATGAGGATGCCGCAGAAAACCACGAAAACCACCGCGAGGACAATGGTGAGTGGTGCGGTGCGGCGCTTGTCCGCAGGTGGTTCGAGAGAGTTGGTCAGTTCCATCGTTGCTCCTTAGGCACGGGCGAGTCGGGGTTCGTCGTATCCCACCCATCGCAGAGGACGCGATGGATGGGGTACGGGGAATTTTGGGCAGAGTTGGAGGAGTTTCATTTCTGGACCTCACTCGTTTTCCCGGCTGGCGCAGTTGCCGGTGCGCTTTCCATGGGTGCGATAAAGTTTTCGTCGAACACGTCGTCCTTTTGCGAGGGTGCGACGTGGGCCACGATCGTCATGTGGTTGATGCCCAGGCTGATTTGAGAGGCGTCGGCCGCAATGTCGAACTCGCGCTGCAAATTCTCGCCGGGTTTGAGCGTAATGCCGTCGTCCATGCCGAGAATGCGGGCTGCAGGCAGGCCGGTGAGCGAAAATGTCACTTTTGTGCCGGACTTGCCGCGATTGGAGGCAAGAATGCGAAAGCGATTGTGGATCAGGCCGTCGTCGCCGCGGGTGTAAAGGGTGATGCGGTCAGGCATGACGCGCACCATGACGGCTTGCCGCAGGTTGATGGCGACGGAAAGTCCCGTGGCGTAAATGAGGAGCAGGCAGAGAATGGCGACGCGCTTGCCGTCGCGCAGTCCGATGCGGCGGTACCACTTGCTTTCTGTCACGGTGTTCTGCTCGTCGTCGCCCCAGGCGTAGTGAATCATGGACCCGCGGCCCATTTTGCCCAGGACCTCAGAGCAGGCATCGATGCATTCGGCGCAGTGCGTGCACTCCAGCTGGTGAGAAGAGCGGCGGATGTCGATGCCCATGGGGCAGGCGCGCACGCATTTTTCGCAAAGAATGCACTTGCCCGATGGGTCCTCCTGAAAGTGAACAAGCAGCGTGTGCTTGTCGGCCAGCATGTTCTGCAGGTACCCGTACGGGCAGATGGCCGTGCAGAAGCGCGTGCGCAAGAAGGCAAAATCCAGAACCGTGACCAGTGTGACGCTGGCGCCGGTGATGCCGGCGGCGGTGCGCATGTCAATGGTGAGCAGGCGATGGAGCAGGTCGAGCGGCGGGACAAAATACGAGACGAAGACAAAGGTGACAAAGATGGAGCCGGGTAGCAGAACGGCGGAAAAGAGGGCAACGGACAGAGCACGCCGCGCTCCGGGGCCCAGGGTCGAGAACTTGCGGTTGATCATGCGGTTGATGCGTTTTTCAAGGCCGTCCGCGGCCTCGCTGAAGATCATCTGCGGGCAGAGATAGCCGCACCAGAAGCGGCCGTAGATCATGGCCCCGGCCGCCACCAGGATCCACAGAAACATCATTGTGAGGAAGATGATGGCGAACTCGTTGACGTAGAGTTCGGCGCCGAAAAAGTAAAAACGCTGACGTGGAAGATCGACGCGCATGACATCAAACAGCGGCAAAAAGACAAAGATCACGAAGCAGATGGATTGCACGGTTCTGCGGATGCGGTGAAAGTGCGTGCCGGGAAGAATATTCCGGGTGCGGGTTTTCACGTCGTTGCCTGTTGCTTCATTGGCCATTTTGCGTTAACCGTCCCATCGACATCATGTGGTGCATGTGGCCGGCCATTGCGTTACCGGCCTGTGTCCCGCGCGCAATCAGCAGGATTCCCATAACCAGTACAGTGACAGCCGAAATTGTGGTTCCCCAGCGCGCCAGTTTGCGCGTGGCGGCCGACGAGCCGAGCCCCACCGCAACCAGCGCGACGGATGTGCCCAGGCCGAAGGCCAACATGGTGAGTGCGCCGCCCAGTGGTGTGGCTTCGCCGAGCGCTTTCATTAGCGCCGCGTAGATGAGTCCGCAGGGCAGGAAGCCCATCAGCAGGCCCAACAGGAGCTTGCTCCCGGCTGATGAGGACGACATGAGCCGACCTGCCGGCTTTAGAAGTTGCGACGGCATTTGCAGGCCGCGCCAGCCTTTGAAGATGGGCGACATTCCAAGAAGGACGAGCCCGGTAATCAGCATAGCGATGCCTGCCACGATTGCGGCGATGCCCTCGAAGCCGGCGAGGCGGCCCACAAACCGCATGCTGCCGCCAATGAGACCGGCGGCGGCGCCAAGAACCATGTAAGTGAGCGTGCGGCCACCGTTGTAAGCGAGGTGAAGGCCGAGCAGGGAGCGGCGCGCGGCGTCGGTATTGGCGGCAACGCTATAGGTGAGCACAAGCGGGCCGCACATTTGTACGCAGTGCAGACTACCAACGAAGCCAAAGGCCAGCACGAGATAGAAGTCTGCGGGGCTCATGGCCTTTCCTGGGTCTGCTTCAACTTGGGATTGAGCCCGGGAAGGGTGACGCACATGCGATGAAAATCGAAGCGCTGCATGGTGATGGCGTGCGAAGGACAACGAGCCGCGCACAGGCCGCAGCGGATGCAGGTGGTCTCGTCTTTCATCATCACGCCGCCGAGCGAGTCGAGCTGCGCCTTGCTGTATTTGCCGAGTTCTTCCGGCGCGATGGCCAGAACGCTTGCCGTCCACTCGCGGCCTTCGCTGGTGTTGCACACCTCGGCGAGTCCGGTGAGGCGAATCAGATTTTCCGGGCAGATGTCGACGCAGCCGGTGCAGGCCACGCACATGGCTGTATCAAAGACGGTGTTCACGTTGCAGCGCAGGCAGCGCGCAGCCTGGGTGCGGGCGGCGTCCGTCGGGTAGGCAGCTTCGATCACTTGCAGAGACGAAGCGCGCTGGGATGCATCCGCAACCGGCGGATGATGGCGGCGCAACTGATCCCAGCCGTCGCGCATGGTGTAGGTGGCCGGCGACCAGGAGGAACGAATGGTCTCTTCAGTGCGGGTGCCGCGCAGAAAATCATGCATGGAGCGGGCCGCGATTTGCGCGGAGCGGATGGCATTGATAAACAGGCGCGGGCCGTGCGCAATGTCGCCGCAGGCAAACACATCGGGAGCAGTGGTCTGGTAGGTCTCGGGATCCACCTTGATAAGGCCGCGATTCGATTCCACCCCGTCGTCGGGCTGGAGGAAAGACAGGTCGGAAGATTGGCCGATGGAAAAGATGATGGTGTCGGCCGAGATGTCTTCGACGTTTTGCTCGTTGAACGTGGGGTTGAAGCGGCCGTTGGCGTCGAACACGGCGGCGCACTCAACAGTGCGCAGGCCGGTGACTTTGCCGTCCTTTCCGAGAATCGCGCGGGGACCGCGGGAGTTGTGCAGCACGAGCCCTTCTTCAGCGCCTTCGGTCACTTCGATTTCGTCGGCGGGCATCTGCTTGCGATTTTCAAGACAGACTACGTGGACTTGCTTTTCGCCGCTCATGCGCACGGCGGAGCGGGCCACATCGTAGGCCACCGACTCGCTGCTGTGCACGTCGTCGCCGGTGCCGGACGGGCCGAAGGAATCCTGACTGGAAAGACCGACTGCGTCTGGACTGGCAGGGCCGAAAGAGTCTTGCGGGCGAACCGCGGAGCGGGCTACGTCATACGCCACATTGCCGCCGCCGATGACGATGATGCGCTTGCCCACCGGAAGCGGGTTGCCTTCATTAAAAGCGCGCAGAAAATCCAT
>CAVXVM010000013.1:0-59616 GCA_963765025.1 uncultured Acidobacteriaceae bacterium
CAGGACCCAGCCGCCTTTGCCAGGCGCTGGGGCTTACGCGAGCCGCGCACGATAGCCTTGATCTGCTCGATCCGGAATCGCCCCTGCAGCTGCGCGACGACCGATTTCCGGTGGACGAAGTCCTCGTGACTCCCCGGATCGGCATTCGCCATGCCGTGGATTGGCCTCTTCGTTTTGCCCTGCCAGACAACAACTGCGTCTCGGGGCCGAAATACTTGAATAAGCCTCCAGTAGGCAAGCGCATCTTTCTTGGTTAGAATTCCTTCCATCGGGTAGAACGATTCTGCCCGCGAGGAAAATTCACTTGAAAATTACTTCCCTGTCCCAGCCGGCCGCCGCTGTCGCATTGCTCACTGCGGCATTATTCGCTGTTGCCACCATCGCGCAGGCTCCGCAAGGCCCCCCGCCCGGAGGCGGCGGAGGAATGCCAAGAAGCTATCCCGCGCCAACCAACCTGAAGGTGTTGCCAAAGGATTTCACTGGACAACAGGTTCACGAGACCATGGAGGGTTGGGCCGGTTCGCTGGGCGTGCATTGCGATACGTGCCATACCGCCGATCCCAAGAACGTGGGCCCAAATGGCCGCCCACGCCTGAAGTTTGACGACGATTCAAAACCCGAGAAGCAGATGGCCCGCATCATGTACACCATGACCGAGGACATGAAAAAGAACTACATCGCCAAGGTTGTGGAGATGGACAAGATGGATTCCCCGGCGCCGCCGTTGACCTGCGGCACCTGCCATCGCGGCCATCTTGATCCGGAAGAATTCGTGATTCCCAAGGAACACGGGCCCGGAGGACCGCCGCCGGGCGGGATGCCTCCCATGCCTCCGATGCAACACTGAGAATCTTAGTTTGACTTCCAGATGAACGTGGCCACCGCTCCTGCAGGAAGGACGGTGGCCACAGTTTTTCCATGGAAGCCAATGCGGAAAGCCTGGGCCCTGGTTCCGCTGTTCAGTGCGTAAAGCACGATGCTCCCGTCCGGATTCATGAAAGCAACATCCTTCAGCATCCTCGGCTTCCCCAGGCTCGTCCGAGGCAATGCGGACTGCTCCAGGCAACAGAAACTTGCTGGCATGGCCGAGCGCGTAGTAATCGGGCTCATGTTTCACGGGGTCGCCTGGCTTGGTCAGGTCGATTGTGACCAGTCCACGGCATGTGCCGCAGCCGCCTACATGCGGCCCGTGGTCCTCGTCCGTGGCAAGCGCCCACAGAACGTAGCTCCTTGACCAGTTGCGCGTCACATCGATCAACTCCGCTGCGACCAGCGCAAGCAAGTTGCCCTTCTGCCAGGTGCCTCCGCTCGACTCGGTCACCCATTCGTCTTTCTGCGGAAACTCCGCATGAAATTTTGTCATCACGGCTGGGTCGCCAGCATAATGATGCCAGGCGGTTCCCGCAGCCAGGGAGCCTGCCTTCGCATCTTTCAACACTGCTTCAGGGTAGTCCGGACGATCCCAGTTGTGGTCGTAGACCATCACTTTCGTTTTCAGCCCAGCCGCCGCCATGGCGGGGCCAAGATCGTTCGCAAGAAATTTCGCTTGCTCTGCCGCTTCCATTTGCATCCCGCTGTAATCCGGCGGCGTATACAGCGGCTCATTCTGTACGCTGAGCGCAAACACCGGCACTCCTGCAGCCTGGTAGCCTTGGACAGTTTTCACAAGGTAGCCGGCAAACGCTCGATAATACTCCGGACGAAGCCTCGAGGGCTCTTTGGTTTCCGGATTCGCCCCTAGCATCGATCCTGACGTCTTCATCCATCCCGGCGGGCTCCACGGCGTAAGCATCACGTGGATTGAGGGATTGATTGCCAGTGCCTTCACGAGCAGCGGGAGGATGTACTCCTTGTCATGCGCCAGCGAATAGTGCGCAAGATCAGGGTCGGCCTGTCCCGCGGGCATCGTGCACGCCTTGTCCGTCTGATCGCAGAGATCGTCGTAGGAATAGAACGTCACCGCCAGGTCAGACGAGCCGATAGGCTGCCGAAGAAAACTCAACGCAATGCCGTCCCTTCGGCTGAAGAGAGATTTGAAGGCTGCGTCTGTTTGCGCGGGAGTCAGTTTGTGCGAGAACAGCCACGCGGCCGAGTCAGTCAGCGATGCCCCAAACCCGTCAATCTCCTGGAAGCGCTGGCCGTCGTCCACGGTGATCTGCGGGGAGGCGTCAGTGGGGTCTGGTTTGGGAGAGAACCGCAACGTATTGAGTTGCGCAAGAGCCTCAAGTAGGTCGGGGGTCGTCTGGTAAACAGCGATGGATTGAGCGCCAACAGATTGAAGGAGAGCTAAAGAACAACAAACCGCAAGAATCACTCGGCGCCGCATCAAGCCTCCATCGGGTCGAAGAAGAATCCTATCCCAATTAACCAGCGGGCGAAACCCCGCAGCTATAGCCTTCCTTCAGCCCTTCTTTCTTGCGTAATTGCCGCTTTTGCCACCTGTTTTGCTCTCGAGTTGCACCGAGCGGATCACGATCGACTTGTCCAGCGCCTTCGTCATGTCATAAACCGTGAGTGCTGCAACTGCGGCCGCGGTCAGAGCCTCCATCTCAACGCCAGTTGGACCGGTTGTGCTTACCGTTGCTGTGATGCCAACTCCTCCGTCCTCAATTTGCGTCTGCACGTCAACCCGCGTCAGCGCCAGCGGATGGCACATGGGGATCAGTTCGGCGGTGCGCTTGGCTGCCTGTATACCGGCAATGCGTGCCACTTCAAGCGGGTTTCCTTTGGGATTGGCCGGCAACGCTGCCAGTACTGCAGCCGATAACTCGACAAACGCCGAGGCCGTCGCTGTTCGGTAGCTGTTCGATTTCCCGCTTACGTCCACCATGCTGGCTTGCCCAGCCTCGTTGAAATGGGAAAGGCGCGCCTTCGCGTCTCGCGGCCTTGAAGTCTTTGCTTGACCTGAAGTCTTTGCTTGATTCCGATACTTTGCTTGTTGGTCTCGGGGCATTCATGTTCCTCAATAGAGCAGGATTCTTACCGTTGCGCCTGGCTCCGGATGCCGGGCGCCTTCGGGCAGCACGAGAAAACAGTTGGCAAGGGCCATGGCCCCTATGTCGCCGGAACCCTGCCAGGAAACAAGTGAAACCTCAGGGATTCCGCCACCAGAACCAAAGGTACATTTTGCGGGCAGAAATCGAGTGAGGCCGGCCTTGGCATTCTCCGCCAACATAGTCAGCCTTGCCAGTGCAAAGCGCGGGCTGGCTTCGATGTTGCCGGCCAGCATGGCCAAAACAGGCGCGGCAAACAGCAGAAATGTCACTGCGGAAGAGACCGGGTTACCCGGAAGCCCAAAAAATGGCAGGTGCGTCGCTCCCGTTGAACGCAATGTCGTTTTGGCGGACGGCGAAGGCGCCAGGCTTCCATGCTCCCCTGGCCGCTTTGGCAATTCACCAAACACAAGTGGCTTGCCGGGTTGAATGCGTACGCCGGTAAAGTGGAAACGGGCTCCTGCGCGAGCCAACGCTGGTTCCACAAGGTCGAATTTGCCTGCCGAAACGCCCCCGGTCACAATCAGCAGATCCGCTTCCATCGCTTGGGCAACCGCCGAGTCCAATGCGCGGGAATTGTCAGCGGCGGTCGGCAAGATCCAGGGCTCACCCCCCGCAGCGACCACCATCGCCGCCAGCATAGGGCCATTGGAGTTGCGGATTTGTCCGGGGCCGGGCAGTGACTTGATGGGAACAATCTCGTCGCCTGTCGACAGGATGGCCACGCGCGGCCTGGCAAAAACTTCCACAGCCGAATGTCCGCACGCCGCCGCCAAGGCCACCTGCGCGGCCGAAATCGCAGTTCCTGCCGGCAGCAACTCAACTCCCTTGCGTGCCTGGGCCCCTTGCGCCACGATGTTGGCGCCCGGCTTCAGGCTGCGGTGTGGCGCCAGCCTTATCTGGCCGTTGACCGTCTCAACATGTTCCAGCATCGCCACGGCGTCGGCGCCCGGGGGAACTGGAGCGCCTGTCATGATCTCCCAGGCCGATCCCGAATGCAGTTCGCTGGCAGGCAAATCACCCGCACGCGAAAGACCCGCCACCGTGAGAGGCATATGCGCCGATGCCTCCCGTGCGTGGCAGGCAAAGCCATCGCGCGTGGAGCGTGCAAACGGTGGCATATCCCGATCCGCGAACAGCGGCCGTGCCAGAACGCGGCCAGACGCACGTCCGATTTCAACCCGCTCGCACGGCGGCTGAAGCCGGCCGGCGTGGCCCAAATATGCGGCCACAAGCGCGGTGGCTTCCTCGTAGCTGGGTAGTTCCGTACTCATGCAATGGATTGTAGAGTGTTGAGGCCCGGCGAGACTTCGGTATTGTTCAACCTTGCCTTGTGGAGTGCGGAAACACCGAAAGGGCGCGTCCGCAATGCGAACGCGCCCTTCACAGGTGAATCACCGTTGACGGAACGCTACTTCTTGGGAGCCTTGTAGTTGGTGCTCACCTTCTCACCAGCCTGATCCAGAATTCCCTTGACCTCGGCGGCATAAGGACCGGTGGGAGCCAGGGCCAGGTAGTGCTGATACGCGTCGGTGCAATCGGGGGGTAGAACGATCCGCTGCGTCTTGGGATCGATCGTAGCCTTCTGAATCAGGCCCTGGCCCTTGATGTAGTAAAGGATGGCCTGGTTGGGATCGA
Source organism: uncultured Acidobacteriaceae bacterium (assembly GCA_963765025.1). Lineage (GTDB taxonomy): Bacteria > Acidobacteriota > Terriglobia > Terriglobales > Acidobacteriaceae > Telmatobacter. The sequence goes on from CAVXVM010000013.1 coordinate 4,632, forward strand.
CCTTGAGCGCCTCATCTGATGCCGCAACCTGAGCATCTGTGTTCTTCTCCTGGAAGAAGATGACCGCCTCATTGCGAAGGTGGAAGCTGGCACGTGTCGGATCTGCCTTGGCCGCTGCGTCAAACGCGGCATTCGCTTCGGGGACTTTTCCCTGGCGTGCGTAAACTTCGCCAAGGCCCGCATCGGCAACGCCGATCACTTCTGGCTTCGGCTTCTTCGAGGCGTTCTCAAGATCCAGGGCTTTCTTGTAGTTGGTCTCCGCCTCGTCATACTTCTTCAGGCCTACGTCCGCACGCCCCAGATTTGTCCACAGGATGGACTGATCGGGCATCACCGCGGTGTCCTTCTTCATCAGACTTTCGATCTCAGTGTATTTGGCCGTCCTGATCTCGTCCGCCTTGGCTTCAACAGCATCGCGAGTGGCTGCTGCCCCCAGCACCTGGGCTGCTTGAATCCGCGCGCTTTCAGCATCCTTGATGTCCTGATTCACAACCTTCAGGTCGGCATTCAAAGTGTTGATGACCTGGTTGGTCTTGAGGGCTTCTGCATTCGCCTTCTTCAGGTCCTCGAGCTGCTTCTTCTGGTCGGCGGGCATCTTGTCGATGAAATCCTGGCGAGACATGTCGATGTCTGCCGCCACATCGGTGCCTTCAACGATCCTGACGCCCCTGAGCATATCGACCATTTTTCCGGCCGGTGTATCAGGAGCGCGGTAGACTGCCGAATACGTACCTGGGGCCGCGACGCCTGCGAAGTTGCCATCTGAACCCACTGGAAAAGTGAACTTCTCTGTGGCTCCGCCATCGGTCGAAAGGCCCACAGTGCCATTCGCCTGGGGCTCACCGGTGGGATTGGTCACATGTCCATGCACTTTACCCGTGGGACCGGCCGGGGTCTGGGCAAAAGCGGGCAAAAGGGCGAAGGCCAGCAGACCCAGCCAAAGTGAAATGTTGCGCTTCATGTTCTTCTCCTTGGGAGCATCACGAACCATCTTGCCCGCGTGCTCAAAAAATCTTATCTCTTTTACTTTGCTGGGAGAGGCCTGCGCCTCATCTCCAACCGGCCAGGTCATGCGATCCACTGAACCGAACAACACGCCTTGCCGCGAAACTTGAAGAGCCCGAAATCAGGTTTCCCCTGCGGATGGGAGCCCCTGTGAACAGCTGGTCCGTTGCGCAGATCTGATTTGTCGGCAGAACCAAAGTTAAATCCAACCGTGCACCCGGCACAAGGGCTGTCAGCCCGGCTGGAGCCAAAAATTCACTCCTCCCGTGTCAATGGGACGGATAACACCAGTCCCGGGTTGCACCTCGGGTACTTCCGCAATCCTTGCGCAACACCCCCGACCCATCATCCTAGTACCTTAGGTCGCTGATTACATGTGGCCTCTATCACACTTTAGAATGAAGAAATGGGTACCACGATTCGGACCGCAACGGTTGAGGATGTCCCGCAAATTTTGGCTTTTATTCGCGCGCTGGCCACCTATGAGCGCGCCCCAGACGCCGTCACGGCGACTGAGGAGGGTCTGCGCCGGGACGGATTCGGCCCCAACCCGTTCTATTACTGCCACATCGCCGAACAGGATGGTCAGCCCGTCGGGTTCGCCCTTTACTTCTTCAACTACTCCACCTGGAAGGGGCAGCCTGGGGTCTATCTTGAGGACCTGTTCGTCCAGCCGGAATATCGCGGCCTCGGCCTCGGAAAGGCGTTGCTCAAGAAGGTTGCCGCTTTTGCGCTTGAGCGCGGTTGCAAGCGGCTGCAGTGGGAGGTCCTCGACTGGAACACCCCGGCCATCGACTTCTATAGCGCAATGGGCGCAGAGTTCCTCGATGAATGGCGAAATGTGCGCATCTCAGGAGAGCCGCTGCGCCGCCTCGCAGGCTCTGAAGTGAAACTGGAGCTGGAACCATGAGGATTCGCGTCGTTGGCGGAGGGCTGGCCGGCCCCGAAGCTGCACTGACGGCTGCTCGCCATGGCTGCGACGTGGATCTCTACGAGATGCGCAACCTGGTTGACGGCAAGCCTCGGCTCACGCCCGCCCACCAGACCACGGACTTCGGCGAGCTGGTTTGCTCCAACTCTCTCAAGAGCGAATCGCCCAATACAGCTCCATGGCTGCTCAAGCAGGAGATGCGCCGCGCAGGATCGGCGCTCTTGAAGATAGCTGACAAAACAGCCGTACCTGCTGGACACGCGCTGGCTGTCGATCGCGTTGAGTTTTCCAGGATGATTTCAGAAGCCATCGCAGCCGAGCCGCACATTCGCGTAGTCCGCGAGGAAGTTGTGAGCCTGGCGCCCGATCCGGCCTATGCGCTCACCATTCTTGCCACGGGCCCGCTTACCTCTGACCCGCTCAGCCGCGAAATTGAGCGCCTCACCGGCTCTGGTCACTTGGCCTTCTACGATTCGATTTCACCCATCGTCGATGCCGAATCCATTGACATGAATCGCGTCTACATGGCCGCTCGATGGGATAAGGGAACGGCTGACTACATCAACTGCCCCATGAATCGCGAAGAATTCGACGTTTTTCTTGATGCCTTGCTGGCCGCTGAGGCAGCCGAGGCAAAGGAATGGGAGAAGCTGGACTATTTTGAGGGATGCTTGCCCATCGAGGTGCTGGCCAGGCGCGGTCGCGACACACTGCGCTTTGGCCCAATGAAGCCGGTAGGCCTGCGCGACCCGCGCACTGGAAAAACTCCCTGGGCCGTTGTGCAATTGCGTAAGGAAAACCTGCGGGCCGACAGTTACAACCTCGTCGGGTTTCAGAACCACCTCAAGTTTGGCGAACAGGCTCGCGTGTTGCGCCTGATTCCCGGTCTTGAAAACGCACACTTCCTGCGCTACGGACAGATTCATCGCAACACCTACATCTGCGCACCACTCTTGCTCGACGAGAATTTACTCCTGAAGTCAAAAGAGCAGACGCTCCTCTTCGCCGGACAGCTTTCAGGCGTCGAGGGCTATACCGAGTCCATCGCGACCGGCATGCTCGCGGGTCTTTACGCGGCTGCCATTATGCGCGGTGAAGAGCCCGTACCGGTTCCACGCTCGACCGCACTTGGCTCGCTGGTCCACTACATTACCCACGCCGATCCCAAGGACTTTCAGCCCGCAAACATCACCTTCGACCTCCTTGAGCCCCTGGAAGGGGAGTTGCGCAAGAAAGTCCGCGACAAAAAGGAGCGGCATCGTATCGTGTGCGAACGCGCCCTGGCGGCATTCGACACCTGGTGGAGTGCAATTTCGCACCCGGTCTGCGGAACTTCCCGCATAGATTCTGCGTAATTCAGTGGTACGCTGGGCCTGCTCCAGAAAGGTGCCGCATGATTCCCATCTCCGCCGTAGACTCCGTCTCGCTTGCCGTTCAACGCACCAGGGAGTTTCTATTCAGGCAATTCAACTGGGGAACGTATCTGAAATTGAGCCTGGTCGCGATCATCACTGAAGGAGTCGGCGGCAACTCGTTCCGCTCCTCGTCGCACTCTTTCGGGTCGAATGGAAATCCACCCACGGTCCATTCGCCGTTCCCCGCGACACCCGGCTGGCCAGGTTCTGGATGGCCTAGCTGGCTTACGCCGGGAGTGCTTGCGGCGATTGGCGCAGCCGTTGTGGTCATGATTCTTCTGTCCATCGTGATCTTCTACCTGATTACGCGGCTGCGGTTCGCATACTTCCATTGCCTCACCACCAACACCAAACTGATTCACACCGGATGGGGGCTCTATGGCGGGCAGGCCATGCGCTTTTTCTGGTTGAATATCGGGGTGGGACTGGGCTTCCTGGGCGCGATGGTGTTGATCGCAATCCCTTTCGTGCACGGATTTATCCGGTTGTTTCAGCAGATGGCGCAGGACGGCAAACCCGACATCGGCTTGTTGCTGACTCTCGTGCTGCCCCTGATTCCGATCTTTCTGCTGCTCGCGCTTGCCGGAATGCTGGCCGAAATCATTTTGCGTGACTGGATGCTGCCGCACATCGCGCTTGAGGACGCAACCGCCGGCGAAGCCTGGGACAGCGCCTGGGCCCGCATCATGGCCGAGAAAAAGGAATTCTTCGTGTATGCGCTCTTGCGCGTAGCTCTGCCCATCGTTGCTGCTGTCGGCCTGTTTCTCCTGCTGATACTTCCAGGGCTGGCTCTGGCCGGTGCTCTTGCGGCGGTTGAAATCGGCCTGCACTCACTCTTTGCGGATGCGGCTGGCGGATCCGCGCTTGTCGGCGTTCTCCTCCAGGGCTTCTTCGGCCTGCTCGCTTTCGGCTTCGCCGTGATCGCAAGCATCTGCCTGGGAGGGCCCTTGAGCACGGGCATTCGCGAGTATGCGCTCATCTTCTATGGCAGCCGTTACAAAGTGCTGGGAGACCTGCTCTACCCCACGCCTCTACAGGCATCTGCAGGCGGACCTCCCGGGATTGCCCGGCCGTAGCGGCGCTCTGCTTCCTGTAACCTCCAGGCGCTTGCAGTCGTAAGCTTGGGCAGAGGCAAGCAGTGGCATCCCAGCGCCGAAACCTGATCGTCTCGATTCTCTTCACCGTCTTTGGCGGTCCCGGGATTGTCCTGTTCTTCCTTCCGCTTTGGATGACGCACTTCCGCATCCCAATTGGAGAACCACGGTGGCAGTTGCTCCTTGGTCTTGGATTGATTGCGGTTGGTCTTACTCCGGGGTTTGAATCAGTTGTCCGCTTTGTCTTCGTGGGCCGTGGAACTCTCCTCCCCACCACGCCGCCTGAAAACCTTGTCGTGAGCGGATTCTACCGCTTTGTTCGAAACCCAATGTACGTCGGTGTTCTGGTCGCCCTTGCCGGAGAGGGCATCCTGTTCTGGTGCCGCGGTTTGGTGGTGGAGGAGGTTTTGGTTTTCATTGGATTCAATCTCTTCGTCCGCCTTCACGAGGAACCGTTCCTGGCCCGCCGCCATCCTCAAGAGTATCCACTCTACAAAAGCCATGTCCCCCGCTGGCTTCCGCGGCTTACGCCCTGGACTGTCCCTCAAACCTGAGTCCGGGAACCTTTTTGAGCGCTGCCGGTGTCAAAGTAGAAGGGGGGTCGGCCGCTTTTCGTGCCAGCGCGGACGTGTACCCTGAATACGGAGCACATTTTGAAGCGTTGGATTCAAGTTCTAACTTTCTCGGTCGTCGTTGCTGCGAGCGGAACCATTGCCACGGCGCAACCTGCGCCCGGCAATGCAGCAAACATAGCTGCGCATGAGACCGTAACAACTGTGGTGCTGCCGACCTCGCCGTCCGCCCTGCTGCCCGAGGCACTCGACGGATGGGTCCGTGATTCCGCGCCTACAGCCCTTGCCGATCCGGCGCAGGCCGACCCTGCCAACGCGGCTGCTCTCAAGGAATACGACTACAACGGCGGCGCTTCCGCCACTTACAAGCGCGAAGGCGAAACACTCAGCATCCGTGCCCTCCGATTTCAGGACGCAACCGGCGCTTATGGCGCCTACTCCTTTTACCGCCAGAATGGCTGGTTGAAGGAGGATATCGGGGCCGGGGCCACCTCCTTCCACAACCGCGTCCTCTTCTGGAAGGGCGATACGGTCGTCGATGCGACCTTCTCTCACATCGGCACCATGTCTGCTGCCGAAATGCGCGAACTTGCCCACCACATACCCGATCCACCGGGAACCCGTGCTCTCATGCCGCCTGTCCTTGCGAATCTTCCCCAACACGCGCTGGACGCGCAGACAACGCATTATGCGATCGGGCCAGCCGGTTACGCAGGTTCCGGTGGCGTGCTGCCCCCCGATCTCGTTGGCTTCGATCGCGGCGCAGAGGCCGTCACCGCGAATTACAGTCTCACTTCCGGGCCTGCCACGCTAACCATCATTGACTACCCCACTCCGCAGATGGCTGAGGCGCAGGAGCCGAAAATTCGTGACTACATCAAGGCCGGCGGCTCGGCTCAACCGCCATGGCCCAAGCCCCTCGCCGATTCAGACCAGGCTTCGCTTGAGGTGCGGCGCAGCGGAACCCTGGTCGCCATCGTGAGCGGCGACGCAATCCCCGACGAGAGCCACAAGCTTCTCGAAATGGTCCACTATGAGGCCGACCTCACCGCACTGCCCCAGGTGGGAGGGGAAACCGAGGTGGCAAGAACGGCAAAGCTGCTGGTGGGCATCGCGGCCATCGTGATTGTGGGCAGCAGCGCCGCGCTCCTGCTCGGGTTCTTCCTCGGTGGCGGAAGAGCAATGTACCGCATCATGCGCGGCAAGCCGGCCTCTTCGGTCTTCGACGAGGAGTTCATTCGGATCGATTTGCGAGAAAAGTGGACCGAAACGCTTGGACCCGTCGAAGGCACGGATCCGAAGGGTTAACTGCAGCATCTGCCTGTGGAAAATAGGACATAAACCCGAAGAAACACCCCTGAAAGGCGGTAAATCCCTATCTTTCAAAGGCGAACATCCGTCGAAGATCCAGGTGGCTTCGCCTGTGGATGCATCCCTGTAACACTATGATAATAATCACTTTATTTCGGCCGCGATTTCTCCTTGACACTCCCTCCCCCCGCTCCTACTATGCAGCCAGAAAGTTCTGATGGTTTTGCCTCCGTTGGAACTATTCTCCCTGAGGGAAGAGCTGCCCTGTTGCCGGGCGGCTCTTTCCGTTTCTTGACCCCCTTTCGAGCCGATTTCCCTCGGCCGGCTACCGGGGTCTCCTGACGTCGAATGGTCTCCGCTTTCTTTTGCCGAAGGATCCCCTCCGGAGCGACTGAAGTGCGTTTACTGGAAGGAGCGCCAGCCAATATCCGCCAGCATTCCCCTAACAACAACCAGCGCAGTCACCGTCACCGCCGCCAATAGGCACGTCCAGAAACCAATGCGATTGAAGGGAACCAGCAAGGCAGACTCTCTGCCATAGAGCGTAATCCCCAACTTGTCGGGGAGCAGGGCGTTCACCGCAACCGCAAGCAGAAAACCTCCGGTCCATACGATTGCGATCTTGAAAGCAAGTTGAACAGTCTGTGCCAGTATGGTCATGGTGTACCTCGCCTGAGAATCATCGATTCATACGCACCTGTCAGCAGCAATGCCGCCGCACGACTCGACTTTACCTTCCACCGGCGCAACGATACAATCGAACTAACAAGCCGAAGTAGCTCAGTTGGTAGAGCAGCTGATTCGTAATCAGCAGGTCGTCGGTTCGAGTCCGACTTTCGGCTCCATTTTCACCCGCTGGCAGAGGAATGGTATTCCAGAGTGGCTTCCATTAAAAGGGAAGCCATTTTTCGTGGTCCAAAACGGCGCGGCCGCACCAAAGACGTGCACGGTGTCCTTCTCAGAAACCCAAAACTCGGCCCCGTTATCCTCGCCCGTAGGTGTCCAGATGCTCTACAAGATTCGCGCACATGCCCTGCAGGGCACGTAGACGTCCATGCCCCTCAGCGTCTCTACCTTGAATCTCGGCGGTGAGTATTTCACCTGCCAATTCATGGAAGGCTTCGTGGATCTCGTCAACCTCAATGAAGCTGGGCGAGGTACCTCGTCCAGCTTGTCGCTCAGATTCCAGCCACGTCCCAAATCGGCATTCTCGCGGATTCATCGAAGGCGGGGCATGACGTCTTCCAAGAGCAAACGCTTCAAAGGCGGCAAACCAGGCACGGTGCGCAACGCTCGCATATTGCACAGCGCGATTACCTGAGTGAACCAGCGGTACTTGGGCCCAGCGCGGATCGGGCTTCCATGCCGAAACCCAGCCTGGAAAATCATACGCCGGCATGGGCCTTGCAATGCCGTAGCCCTGGCCCAGTTCGCATCCAAGTTGAAGCAGCATCAATCCGTGTTCGACTGTCTCTACGCCTTCGGCGATCACTTGGCGATGGAAAGCGGAAGCGAGGCCGAGGATGCCCTCCAGAATGTTCAAATTCTCAGGATCGTCCAACATGTCGCTTACAAAGCTCTGGTCGATTTTCAGAATGCTTGCTGGCAGCCGCTTGAGATAGGTGAGAGAGGAATAGCCGGTACCGAAATCGTCCAGTGCAAGCCCCACACCGATGGCGTGACAGGCGTTCAGAACCTGCGCGGCCTTCACTACGTCCTGCAACGCGCTTGTCTCCAGCACTTCGATCTCAAGGCTGAAGGGTTTGGCGCCCGGGTGTGCGGCGAGCAGGCAACTCAGCCGATCCACAAAATCCGCGCGCTGTAACTGCATGGCGCCCACATTCACGCTGACAGGCATTTCAAGCCCGGCCTCGCGCCAACGGTCCATCTGGGTCAGGGCGCTCTCAATCACCCATTCACCAACCTCGACCGCCACTGGCTGATCTTCAATCACCGGCAGGAACATTCCTGGAGGCAAAAGCCCCCGCTCTGGATGCTGCCAGCGGATAAGAGCCTCCGCGCCAACCACCTTGCCGGTGCGCATGTTCACCTTGGGCTGGTAGTAGAGTACAAACTCGCGGGCCGCTAGCGCGTGGCGAATACGCTCCAGATTTTCATGCCGACCCCGTACGGTATGGTCGTGATCGGGGTCAAAGATATGGCAGCGGTCTCCACCAGCGAGCTTAGCTTGATACATCGCCTGGTCGGCCTGGCGCAGCAGCAAGTCCGCATCTACTTCGCCTGGTTGCGGGTAATACGTCACGCCGATGCTCGCCGCTACACGCAAACCGAGGTCACCAACCTGAACAGGCTCCGCCGCAGCCTCCCGTAATTGGACCAATACCGGCGCGATCGATTCAGTATCGTCCAGGTCGAGCATCACAGCGACGAATTCGTCCCCGCCGATCCTCGCCAGGGTATCGCCTTCACGCAGGGCACACTTCATGTTGAAGGCCAGTGACGTCAACAGCCGATCTCCAACATCGCGGCCATGCTTGTCATTGACGCCCCTGAATCCGTCCAGGTCAAGATACGCTACCGCGACTTTCTGATTCCGGCGCTTTGCCTGTGCCATGGCCTGCTGCAGACGATCAGCCAGCAAGGTACGATTGGGCAAGTTCGTCAGCAAGTCGTAATGGGTCACATGCTCCAGTTGCTGCGCATGCTTTTTCACCTGGGTAATGTCGGAAAAGAGAGCCACATACCGCACCAGTTTGCCGCTCGCGTCGCGCACGCTGGTGATCGTTTTCATCTCGGCATACACATCGCCGCTCTTGTTCCGATTCCATAGCTCGCCTGACCACTGTCCATCCTGAGCCAGAGAGCGCCACATGTTGGCGTAGAAATCCTCGCCGTGAAGACCCGACTTTAGAATCCTGGGATTCTTGCCCAGCACCTCCTCACGCTCATACCCGGTAATCCGCGTAAACATGTCGTTTACATCAAGAATGGCGCCATTGGCATCGGTGATTACGATCCCTTCGCGCGCATTTGTAAAGACGCTCGCCGCCATGCGAAGCCGTTCTTCATTCTCCTTTTGCTTCGTGATGTCCTCTGAGAAGAGGAGGACTCCACCGACCTCACCGTCCCCGGTCTTCCATGGTTCGATCCTCCGCTTGATCCATTGTGTCGAGCCATCCGCCCGCTCCAGCAGCTTCTCATCGGTGGGCAGCACTTCTCCCATCAGGGCACGGCGGTGCTCCTCTCTCCAACTCTCATCGAGATTAGGAAACATCTCGTAGTGTGAATGTCCAATCACGTCGCGACCGACCAGCGAATGGATCTCAAGCCAGCGATGACTCACGGCAAGATAACGCATCTCGCGATCGAGCATGGCCAGAGCCGCCGGCGCGCGTTCGATAAACAGTTGAAGAAGCTCCTTGCTCTCCCGCAGTTCAATCTCGTTCTGTTTGCGCTCGGTGATGTCCTTGATCGTGCCGTGCATCTTCACGGCGCGGCCCTGGGCGTCGAATTCCAACCGCCCAAGTCCATGCACCCAGCGCAGCGCCCCGTCAGAGTGCCGTACGATGCGGTACTCCCTTTCGAAAGCCTTGCCTTCGCCGACCACCTCGTCGGCAAAGTAGGCGGCCATCCTCGCGCGTTCGCCGGGGTGCACCAAAGCTTCCCATCCATCCACGTTTCGTACGTAGTCCTTGCCGATGCCGAATAATTGATCCAGCACTTCCGAACTGGTCCACATCCCGGTGCCGATATCGACGGTATAGCTGCCTAGGCCCGCAATCCGCTGCGAGTCGATGAGCGATTCCTCGCTCTCGCGCAACGCAGCCTCCGCCAGCTTCCGCTCCGTGATGTCTTGGATGGTGCCGTGTATCTTGTGAGGCTGCCCCTGCGCATTAAACTCCAGCCTGCCCCGTCCGTGCACCCACCGGACCGCCTCGTCCGTCTGGCGAATAATCCTGAACTCCCTGTCAAATGGACGGCGCTCGCCAATCACCTCTTTCACAAAATAGTCGATCATCTGCTGTTGTTCATCGGGATGCACCAGCGCTACCCACCCATCGATGTTCCGCACATAATCCTTGCCGATGCCAAACAACTCGTCCAGTACGTCGGAACTCGTCCACTCCCTGCGCCGGAGATCCGTTATATAGCTGCCCAGACCTGCCATCCTCTGAAATTCTCTAAGGGATTCTTCGCTCGCGCGGAGTCTCTCATCGAACATCTTTTCCTGGGTAATGTCGCGCCCTACGCCGAACAGCCCAATGACCTCGCCATTGGGATCCCTCACCGGGTATTTGAGATTGTCGACCCATCGCTCTTGACCGTCTTCCGGCAGCACCGCCTGAGTTTCACGAGTGACCATGTTCCCCGCGAGCGCCTCTGTCTCAAGCCTGTAGAACGCGTCAGCATATGCTTCAGGAAAAAGATCGTAATCGGTCAGCCCCACCACCTTGTCGCAAACTTTTTGGAATGCCATTCGCGTCATGCGATTCGCTGCTGTAAACACATGATTCCGGTTCTTGAAATAAAGCGCTTCGTTGACAATGTCCATCACAGGCGCGATGGTCGTCAGGCTTTCGGGCGCACCCTCACGCGCAAACTGGCTCTTCGCATCCTCAAGCCAGAGATCGATCGTCTTTGTCTCATCGCCGTCGACTGGTTTACGTGTGTATTGCCCGCAGACGCACCGAATGCGCCCGTCAGCGTGTCTCAGACGGAAGTTAAAGGCACCTGATTGATTTGGAAGTTCTGGAGAAAACAGCATCTCGGCGATATCGTCATCCCCGGGATGGATGAGGTCGCGAAAGACGACTCTGGAGCTGAGAAAATCCTCTGCACTGTAGCCCAGCAGTCCGTTCACGCCTGCGCTTGCCGATAGCAATGTCAGGTGTTCGTCGAGCGCAAAGCGGATTCTCGTTTCAACAGAGGGCCCAGTCATACACTTCCGAAGTTAAGGTGGTGATTATATACATCGATTTTAGTTCATCGGCAAAAAATCCGGAAGGTCAATCCTTGTGCGTCGGGATTGTCGCCCCTCCAAAATCATGGTCCATCGAAGGACTCTTCCGCCGCAGCCCGAAACGTACCAAGTCAAGCACCCATTATCCACGGGTTTTTGCTTGCTGTCCCTATTCCGGCCCGCTTATCCACCCCGGCTCTTGGCATAATCGCACTGGAGCAGTTCATCCATTCCCGGTTCGGGAAATGCGTCGAAGAGCTGCACTACGAATTCCGACTCCATGATTTCAAACTCGGAATTCAAAACCCGAGTCAGTGCGTACGACCTGTGGGAGTAATCAAGAGTGACCAGGTATAGCCGTCAGGACGTTTTGCGCATCTTGCAGATCAGTTCCCACCAGCTACAGGGGTGGGAGAGAGCCGGACTCATCCCCCCGCAGCAGTCTTATTCATTCCAGGACCTGGGCCAGCTCAGAATTTTCCGCGTGCTCCGCGAGGATGACGTGCCCGCTGCCTCTATCCGGGACTCAATCCTCGCCATGAAGGCCGTTTCTGGCATGAACAATCCACTCCTCGAAGCCACTCTGGTGCGAACCGGTACGCGGCTGGCATTCCGCCATCATGGCTCCATGGTGGATCCAATTCGCCGCCAACTCTTGTTCGACTTCGAGCGATTCGACCGCTCAGCGCAACAAGCAGGCGCATCATCCTCATCCCAGCCGGCAACGCTCCGCAACCTCACCGATTCCGGAACCCACGGCATCCAGGAACGCTTTCTTGCCGCCGTTCAGGCCGAAGAGACCGGCGAAAAGCAAAAAGCCATCGCTCTTTACGAGGAAATCCTGGAACTCGATCCGGATTACGCGCCTGCCAGCATTAATCTCGGCACCCTGCATTTTCATCTTCGCCAGTTCGGCCAGGCCGAAGAGTTCTACCGCCGCGCCACCATCTCCGATCCCAACTATGTCCTCGCCTACTTCGATCTGGGAAACGTACTGGACGAGCTCGAGCGCCTGGATGAGTCAATCGCAGCCTACTGCAAGGCGGTAGCCCTGGCGCCTCGCTATGCGGATGCTCACTACAATCTCGCCCTCGCCTACGAGAGGAAAGCCCTTCACCGCCCGGCGTTGCGCCACTGGCAGTCCTACGTGCGGCTGGATAATCGGGGCCCATGGGCAGACCATGCGCGCTCGCAGATCCGCAAGCTCCTCAGTCGCGAAAAGCTTTCCATCGCCTCGCGCGCCGACCGATTTGTCCCGCCCGGCAAAGGACGCGCAGCTTTGGCGCTGATCGGTTAAACCGCAAACTCGAAAACAATGTTGAGTGGACGCGGGTCGGCATCGAAGCGCCGATCTGTCAGTAGCACCCATCTGTCAGTAGCGCCGATCTGTGAGTAGCGCCGATCTCCTGATCGGCTGTCCTGAGGGCCTCCCGGCCCTCAGATGCCTGGCCAGGTCGCAAAGTGACTATTGGCCGGAGTCTCTCTGCCGCGTGGCCTTGACGCCCGACAAAATCCCAATGCCAATCATCACAATCGCTCCCACCACAATCCAGTGCATTGGCATCCTCACCAGGTGCGCCGCGTACGCCAGCCCAAGGATCACGATTGCGAAACCAGCAGAATAAAGTCCGAATGACATAAGATCTCCCTGGCCTTTCATCGCACGGCTTCGCACGACCTAGACCCACCAAGCCAGCCTCGCATGGCCGTTGCAGGGAGTCTGAGCAGTTCAGACCAGTGCTTCGGTAAGGGAATATTTGCCAACGACTTCGGGGTTGACTCTCAACCGGCAGGAGCTCCGAATTCTCAGTTCAACCGCACACTCTGATTTGGACTGTCCAGCGAGAATGTCGGTATCTCAATATCAAACCGCTCACCGCCTTCAGTCTCCATCTGGTAAGCCCCGCCCATCATCCCTGATGTCGTGTCGAGAGGCGCTCCACTCGTGTATTCATAGCTCTCGCCGGGTTTGAGGACTGGTTGCTCCCCAACAACACCCGCACCCTTGACCTCGGTGAATTCGCCTCGCGCATTCGTGATCATCCAGTGCCGACTCCGCAGCTGTACCGTTTCCTGTCCCAGATTCTCGATGATCACTCTGTACGCCCAGAAATACTGCGAGCTGTCAGGCGATGATTGCGCCTGAAGGTAAGTGGGTATCACGCTTACCGCTATCTCTCTTGTAATTGCTCGATACACTGTCGGCTCTGCCATACAGAAAGCTTAGAGCAAACCCGTGGGATGATCCAGAAAGAACCGGGGCGGCGACCGCCATTGGTCCGAAAGGACCCAAATCCGGAAAAATAAAGTTGGAGACGAGTCGACGGTCCCCCAGAACGTTCCACCTCATGCCTCGATGAGTGCTTCAGAGCTTAGGTGTGCAGCGAGGTCGGGGCTCACAAGATCCCGAGGTGGACACTTGCGCGATCCCAAGTTTTGAAGGTGAGTCTTCAAACGCCCATCGTTGGGCGCTGATTGTGATTTAGATCACTTTCTAATTGACAGGCGGCGTTCCTTTCGAATAAAAATGGCCTACATCCGCAGTGCAGCTCACCGAGGGCTTCCAGGGAAGAGGAATTGGAAAGCAGCCAAAGGGTCCCCTTCTTTGCACCCCAACCCACTGCAATGAGACACCCCCCTGTTGTAGAACCCGGAAAAACTCTGGCACAAAACACCGGTCAGGCTACAGATTCGAGAAACGGGCCCCGAGAAGGGAATTCCCGCTCAAAAAACAAGCCCTGGCCTCAGGAGGAACTTCACCATGCGCAAACTTCTCATCGTCGTGATTTTGCTTTGGCTCTCTCCCGGCTGCTTCGCCCAGCTCACTCAAGACCAGAAGGTTGCGGATTTCAACAGCCTTGTAGCGCTGTACAACCGCAACTACGCCCCCCTCGATTGGAAGGAGCGCACTTTCCACTTTGACGCACTCGATGCCGGGCCTTGGCTCGACGAGATCAGGGCCTCGAGCGACGACCTTTCCTTTTACGACATCTGCATCCGTTACGTGTCGAGCCTGCATGATTCTCACGACGAATTCACGCTCAATGCCGAATACGAAGCCTATCTTCCGCTTACGGCCGACATCTACGACGACAAGGTGCTCATTGACTACATCGATACTTCGGTTCTCGACCCCGGGTCTTATCCGATTCAAATTGGCGACGAACTTTTGTCCGTCGACGGAATCGGCGTACGAGATTGGATCCGCAAGTTGGCGCCTTACTCCGTCAATGGGCGCGGAAACCCGTTGAGCACGAACCGCCTTGCGGTCGGCACAATGCTCGACCGATACGAGAGCTGGTACACCTATGCCGAACAAGTGAAGCCGGGAGACGCCGCGGTCCTCCGCATCAAGAGCCAGGCAAGCGGCAAGATCGAATCGTATCGGGTCAGTTGGCAGGTCATCGGAATTCCGCTATTTCAAGAGGGTCCCGTCTCCGGTTCCAGCGCCGCTCTCAGTTCGCAGTCTGGAAACTCTCGTTCCATGCGGGATCAAGCCCGGGCAACAAACGGCAACTGGGGGATCTGGAACGGGCCGCTGCCGGCGCGCCAAACCAGCACCATTCCACGATCACACAACTTTCACGCCCTAACCCCGAGCCGAACGCTCGCCGGGGGAATCTACCCATTCGATTCCATGTTCCCGTTGTTCAATCCCCCGCCCGGATTTCGTCTGCGCCTTGGTGCGCGCGCCACGGATGAGTTTGTCAGCGGTACCTTTCCCGCAGGCAATCAATTAGTCGGTTTCATCCGCATACCGGGATTCGAACCGAATAGCGAGCCCCTTGCACTCAGTCAGTTTCAAACAGAGATTGAGTATTTCCAGAAAAACACCGCCGGCCTCGTCATCGATCTCATGGACAACGGTGGCGGCGATCTTTGCTATTCGAACGAATTGCTTCAGTTTCTCTTCCCACAACCATTCGAGAGTGTGCCCTTTAAATTGCGCCCGAGCGAGGCGTGGCTTGCGGACTATGCAGGAAGCCTGGTTAATGCTCAATCTGAGGGGGCGCCACAGTACGTTCTTGACGCGTACGCCTCGTATGCAAATGAAATTCGCCGCGATCTCAGTTTGAATAAGCGCCTCACCGAAACGCCCCTTCCCTTGTGTTCCTATACGAGCACCTTGCCTCCGGCTACAGACGCGAACGGCAATGTCATCGCCTACACCAAACCCATCGTGGTGCTGAATAACAACTTCACGCTCTCTGCAGCGGAGACCTTTGCTGCCACGCTTCAAGATGCCAAACGCGCCACCATGTTTGGCACTCAAACCGACGGAGGGGGCGGAAACGTAGTGAGTTTCAATGCGACGGCCTTTTCGGAGGGGAACACACGCGTAACTGAATCACTGGAAATCCGAAACCATCTGATCTCGACGCCAGACCTGCCAAGCGCTCCCTACGTCGAAAATATTGGCGTCCTGCCCGATTTATTTTCTAACTATCAGACTCGCGCCAACTTGCTTACCGGCGGTCAACCATTCGTGGAAGGTTTCACAATTGCAATCGCAAAACTCGTCGAGCAAGGCCAACCATAGCTTTCAGAGCACGCTCGAAAACCGACGCACCCGAGGATGAGACGAGACATGCTGAAACGTAGAGTCGGCTTGCGCTTGAAGGCGTGACTTTTTGAAAAACTCGACACCTCAGAGAATCACACAAATCAGGAGATTGAAAATGTCGAGGCGCCACCAGGAATACTTGATAGGGATGCTGACGTGATCTGATTCTTGCAGATTTCTGGGAGAGGAGTCTTTCAACCGCCGCCGGCAAATGCGCTCACTGAGCCTGAGCGTCTTCGGCAGCGTCCCTAAATCTTCTGCGTCCGTTGCACGGCCCGCACACCGGCGACCCTGCGCAAACTCAGGACCATGCGGTTGAGATGGCGCACATCTTCGGCTTCAATCACAAACTCAATCACCGCTTCGCCATCTTCCTCATGGCGCATTTCCACACCGCGGATGTTCGTATTGTCGTCGGAGATCACGGCGGTCAGTTCCTTCAACATGCCGGTACGGTCATCGCAGAAGATCGTAATCTTCACAGGGTAGCGCTGCGCCTTGCCCGCCGATTCGTCGCCCACCCGCGACCATTCCACCGCAATGCGACGGTCGCTCTCCCACAGCAGGTTCTGCACGTTGGAACAACTGCGCGCATGAACCGCGACCCCCTTCCCGCGCGTAACGTAACCCACAATCTCTTCGCCGCGGATCGGATTGCAACATCGTGCGCGATACACCAGCAGGTCGTTCTGTCCTTCAACCTGCAGCGAGTCAGAGCCGGTCAAGTGCAACTTGCGCACCGCATCTGACATGCCGGCCTCGCCACCAGCTCCGGGCTTCGGCTCAGGAGCCGATTCGGGTTCGCCCAGGTTGGCGTGTCCAGGCACAAGCTTGTTCAAAATCTGATGTGCCGAGTGCTTGCCCTGGCCCAGCGTGGCCAGCAAATCGGCAGCGGTCGCCACCCCGTACTCGTTGGCAATTCGGCCCAGATCCTGATCGTCAATCTGGTTCATCGGCACTTTGTACTTGCGCGCCTCTCGCTCCAGAAGTTTGCGCCCAATCTCCACTGCCCGCCGTCGCTGGTCTTCGTTCAGCCAGTGCTTGATCTTGTTGCGCGCCCGCGGACTCTTGACGAACGTCAGCCAGTCGCGGCTCGGCTTGTGGTCCTTCTGAGTGACGATTTCAACAATGTCGCCTGTGCGCAATTTTGTCCGCAACGGCACCATGCGGCTGTTCACCTTGGCGCCCACGCAGGTATTGCCTACCTCCGTGTGAATCGTGTACGCAAAGTCGATGGGCGTGCCGTCGGCAGGAACCACCACCACCTTCCCCTTCGGCGTGAACGTGTAAACCTCATCCGGATACAGGTCCATCTTCAGGCTGGAGAGAAACTCGTTCGGGTCGGTCATCTCCTTCTGCCATTCCACAAGCTGCCTGATCCAGTTCAGCCGCTCCTCGTCCCGCGCCGTCACCGCCCCTTCGCCGGCCTTGTACTTCCAATGCGCCGCGATGCCCTCCTCGGCAATGCGATGCATCTCCTCCGTGCGTATCTGCACCTCAAACTGGTGGCCGCCTTCGCCCATCACCGTCGTGTGCAGCGACTGGTATCGATTCGCCCGCGGAATTGCTATAAAGTCCTTGATGCGCCCAGGCACCGGCCGCCAAAGTGTGTGGATAAGCCCAAAAACCGCGTAACACGCAGCCACATCCTGCGTGATGACGCGTACTGCCAGCAAGTCATACACCTGGTCGAACGAGACCTTGGATCGCTCAATCTTCTGGTAAATGGAATAGAGCCGCTTGATGCGCCATTCCACGCGAGCCTCGACACCGTTTTCGCGCAACTGCTCCACCAGCGTCTCTTCCACATTCCGCAAAAACTGCTCGCCCTCGACACGCCGCGCTTCCACGGCCATCGAGACCTTCTCATATCCAACTGGGTCGGTATAGCGGAATGCCAGGTCTTCGAGTTCGCCACGTACTTTGCCCATCCCCAGCCGGTGCGCCAAGGGGGCATAAATGTCCTGCGTCTCGCGGGCGATCGCCTCCTGGCGATCGGGCTGCAGATGCTGCAGCGTCCGCATATTGTGCAATCTGTCTGCCAGCTTGATCAGCACCACGCGCACATCGGAAACCATGGCCAGCAGCATCTTGCGGACATTCTCTGCCTGCCGGTCCTCCCGGTTCGCAAACTGGATCTTGTCGATCTTGGTCACGCCCTCCACGATGTGCGCAACCTGGTCGCCAAACTCCTCGGCAATCTCATCGTTGGTCGCCGGCGTATCTTCCACAGAATCGTGCAGCAGCCCCGCGGCGATAGACGTGGCGTCCATCTTCATCTCCGCAAGCACTTCAGCTACCTCAAGAGGATGAATAATGTACGGCTCGCCTGACGCGCGCATCTGGCCTTCATGGTGTTTGACACAGAATTCCCATGCTTTGCGGATCAGAGAAATATCTTCGTTGGGCCGGTTAGTCTGTACGCGCCTGAGAAGCGCCTCAAAGCGAAGGTCGACTTGTTGCAAATCAACAATCGCGGAGCCAGCGGTCGGCTCGTCGTGGAGGTGCGCAGTCGTCTGCCCTTCCCCTTCGGGAGGCAGAGACGAGCCTGGAACCTCCTCCGGCATGGTCTCCCGGACAGTCGCCATGCTTCATTATAGGCCTCTTCTGTTCCAGGCGCATGATTCAGCAACGGCGGGGCTCTCGATCGAGTAAGCCTACTCGATACCGCATTTAGCGCAGTATCTCCAATTAAATGTTATGTGTCACTTAGACAGTTGTCGGTGCGCGCCGGCCCCATTCTTCGTGTTACAGATCACATCCCGTCGATCACAAAACGGGAGTACCCTATCCGACTGGAGTAGAGGTCCAGAATGGAGGAACTATATGCTGAAAAACCTCTTACTTATCGCAATGGTGGCGGCATCGGCCACAGCGATATGCGCGGGCGCGTCAGGACGCATTGGCCACACTGACCAGTCCAGTTCCAAAGTTGTTGTCTCATCCCGGCAAACCACTCCCGTGAGCGGCGCTCAGATGTATGCGAACTATTGCGTGTCATGCCATGGCGTAAGCCTGAAAGGAAATGGTCCGAGCGCTGCTGCGTTGAAGACTCCGCCAGCCGACCTGACCCTGTTGAGCAGGAACAACGATGGCAAGTTTCCAGCGGCCCATGTGAAATCAGTCCTCATGTTTGGATCCAGGATTCCGGCCCATGGCGCTGCGGATATGCCAGTATGGGGGCCTGTCCTTGGTAAGATGGACCAGGCTAACGCCCAGGAAACGCAACTCAGAATCCGTAATTTGAGTCGGTATCTGGAGTCGTTACAGGCAAAGTAGGGACCGGCAGACGGATTGGCCACGCTCCCTGGCTTAGCACGCCTGGGCCCTGAGGGAGCACATGGTGAAGCCAGCGAGACCGCAGCCGAACGCGCCCAGGAATGCTCATGCCGAAGCGAGCCCAATCGGGGCGCGAATTGCGCGTCGGGCCGCCGATCGTTTGCGGAACGGCCACTTGTGGGTCTATGCATCCGATGTAGAGGCTCTCAAGCTGCCCGACAGGCCGGATAACGCCCCGCCTGCGCTCTTGCAGGTAGCCGACGATCGCGGTCTCCTGCTGGGCACTGCACTCTATAGCCCCTCCTCGAAGATTGCGCTGCGCCTCGTCTCCCGCGACGCAATCAGCGAACAGCAATGGCTCACTCTGCTCGAGGCAAGGCTGCGAAAAGCCATCGCCCGGCGCAGACCTTTGCTCGATGAGCAGAACGATGCCTGCCGTCTTTGCTTTAGCGAAGCCGACGAATTACCCGGCATCGTGGTAGACAAATACGCGGGCCTGGTGATTCTACAGTTGCTGGCCAAGGGACTTGATTCCGTAGCAGTAAGGGAGACCTGCGTCCGCGTGCTGCGCGAAGAATTGTCTCCGCAGGCAATTCTCGAGCGCCCTGACCCGCGCATGCGCGAGCTCGAATCGCTGGCTGCGCCGGCGCTTGCCCCCCTGTTCGTCGCCAATGCCGCCGTGTCCACCGCTACCAGGTTCCGGCTGAACGGTCTCGAATTTCATTTCGACGCCAACTCCGGCCAAAAAACCGGTGCGTTCCTCGATCAACGCAGCAACTATGCTGCTGCGGCAAGCTGGGCTCAAAAGCTTGGGCTTCAAACCCAGCAGGAGGGCGGCAGAGCGCTCGACGTCTGCTGCTACCAGGGCGGCTTTGCTCTCCACTTGGCCCAGGTCTTTCCTCACGTCGTCGGCATCGATGCTTCCCGCGCCTCTCTCGAAGTTGCGGAGCAAAATCTCGAGGCCAATCGCTCCCGCCTCACCGCTCAAGTGGAGTGGGTGGAAGCTGACGCATTTCAAATTCTTCGCGACTGGTCTGACGCAGCTGAGCGTTTTGACGCAATTGTCCTCGACCCGCCCGCCTTTGCTAAAACCAATCGGGCGGTCGAAGGCGCCTTGCGCGGCTACAAAGAGCTGAATCTGCGCGCTCTCAAAATGCTGCGTCCCGGTGGCCTGCTCGTCACCTGCTCCTGCTCGCACCACGTAGGCGCGGCGGAGCTTGAATCAGCCGTTGCCTCTGCGGCTGCGGATGCCTCGAGGCGTGTCCGCTTGCTTGAGCGCCGTGGTGCCGCTCTTGACCATCCGGTCGTCCTCAACCTGCCTGAGACCGAGTATTTGAAATGTCTTGTCTTGGAAGTCGAGTAACTGGCGTCCTGATTCTGAAGTTCGTTAAAGAAACATTCGTTTGTTTGTCTCGGGGCGCAAATACAAAGGAAGAGAAAAACTCCTGCGAAGCCAGATTAAGTGTCAGGGCACGACTTCAGTCGTGCCGAAAAGGGCGCAAAACAAATGGGCTTTAGCCCCTGCGGGCTGTCTATCGAACCACTTCGATCCATCGAATTGTTCAACGAACTTCAGACTCACCACCCTAGGCCCTCGCCGCGCGCGGCCCCATATGCCAAAGTGGGATGAGCCGCAGCAACCACTCAAACCAGCCATTGCCCGCTTTCGTGTAAGCAATCTTCCTTTCAGGGGTAGCAGGCTTGCGCATCTCCGCCAAAGTCTTTTTCACTTCGGCTCGCAGGGCTTCCGCCTCAAAGGCACAGGAACGCAGATAGGCTGAGATCGTGAGCCCGGCTTCAGCTGCCCGCCTCTTCAGTTGCTCGCACTCACCCTCGCTCATCCTGATGGTGATGCTGGCGCACTTCTTGTCACTCCGATTCATCGCGAAATGAGCGTGGCTGGATTCTTCTGCGGGATCATTCAGCAAACTCGCATCAACCGGCTGTGCCTCGGTCCGGGCGGTAGCAGCCGGATCGCTCCTGTGCGCTCCACAGGCACGGCAGGTCTGCGGTTCGCCCGTTGCGGGAGACCCCAGTCATCCGGCGTGATTGGCTTATAGCGCGCATGAGTGCGAAGTGCATTCTCGTAGCTCAGCGTTGCCACGTCGTCGGCAAGATCGTCGCACGTTCCACTCGGGGTCGGGGATTCGATCTGGAGAGGTCAGAGATGTCAGCAACCCTGCAAAGCTTGAGGCTGACGGACTGGGCGGGGGCCATCCTCGCGCTGAAGGTCGCCGCGGCGACCCGCTGGTGCTCTCGTAATTCGCTGCGGCCTGCTGCATGGCTTCGAGAATAAAAGACGCTCTCACCAGGATCATGATGAAATCGTCTGCAAAAACAATCAGGTGCTCCCAGAAAAGGAGGCGGACAAATCATTCCCGAAATGGATCGCCTGCAAGCGGCCTGCTCGAACTCACGCCGGATGCAACTCTACGACCCGCTCCAAATCTACGGGATAGGGAAGAACGCGTCCCGGTAGGCTCAATAACTGCGTTACATCTGCGACCGGCATCGGCCGCGCGAACAGGAACCCCTGTCCAAACCGGCAGCCCAGGTCGCGCAGCAAGTGGTATTGCTCGCAGGTCTCGATACCCTCCGCCACCACGTCCATGCCAAGCACCCTGGCCAGCTCAATAATGGTCCTCACAATCTGCAACGGCTGATCCCCCTCCGTCATCCGGCCCACAAACGACCGGTCAATCTTGATCACATCGATCGGAAATGAATGAAGGTAGCTCAGCGAGCTATACCCAGTGCCAAAGTCGTCCATCAACAGCGAAACTCCCAGCCGGCGCAGGCTCCCAAGCACCTCCAATGCCGTTCGCATATCCGGGATCAGGCTCGACTCAGTCATCTCCAGGCCAAGTTGCCTGCTCGAAATACCCGATTGGCGAAGCAGCGCCTCTACGTGGTCGGCGAGGCCGTCGCGCGAAAACTGCCGGGCCGATAGGTTGACGCATACCCGCAACGTATGGCGCGTGGGATCGTCGTGGCACCATTCTTTGATCTGCCGGCAAACCTCCTCAAGCCCCCAATCGCCAATCGGCAGGATCATTCCGCTGTCCTCCGCAAAAGGAATAAAGTCCGCGGGTGAAATCAAGCCGCGCTCAGGATGAGTCCAGCGGATCAGAGCTTCCAGGCCGATAATCTTCCGCGTTGAGAGATCGATCTCCGGCTGGTAGTAGAGTATGAACTGGCGTTCGTCCAGAGCACGTCGAAGATCCAGTTTGCTCGGCCACTTCCTCAGGGCTTCAACCATCGGTCGAGACTGTCGCGGCCGTTGAGCTTTGAAGCGGCTTCGCAGCGTGCGTAGTTCCAGAAGGCTTGCGGCCATCTCCGCCATGCTCTCAAGCATCCGCAACTCGTCCAGAGCCATGCTCCGCCGTGCCTCGCACCCGAAGATCGTCAGCGTGCCAAGGATTCTGCCTTCAGCCGAACGCACGGGAACGCTCGCGAACGACGCCACATCCATTCTTCGCAATCTCATCCGGCCTTCATTGAGATGCGGCTCCTTTGAGATATCAGGGACCACCACTGGCCCATCCTGGGCAAGCACCCGCTCAAATACCGACCCTTTCCTCGGCAGTTCGCGCACTGCCTCACCCCAATACGACTTGATCCAATAGCGGCTTGCATCTGCAAAGCCAAGCAGCACCGTGTCGGCTCTGAAGTACTCCGCACAGAGACGTGTCACTGCGTCAAAGCTGGATTCCGCCTCCGTGTCCAGAATCCCTGTGGAAGCCAGCGCAGACAATCGCGCTTCCTCCTCCGGTCCTTCGATTTGGCTGGTTTCAATTCCCGTCGCTGGCATATTCTCCCTGCTCCCCGGCGTCCCGGCTGCATGGGGCCCCAAAAAACCAATCTAACCCCGCCCTCTGCCAGAAAACTCACCCGTCGTGGGCACACATGGACTTCCGTCGAACCTGATACGCAGGTCCCGTACCTTTCCTATCGGAAGAGAAGCCTAAGGGCATGAGTTACGCAGGAACCATCCGCCGGAGTACCGGACAGGTTACCTTGGGCCAGCTAACGCCGCCTAAGCGGCCCCTACTTGCGATTGCTCGCCTGTCCTGTTTCAGTCCAAAGAAACGTCAACTGGTCCGCATCATCCTGGATTTGCTGGTCCACGCTCACACCGGCAGAGTGCCCGCCAGCCAAACTGTAATGCAGAAGCACCGGGCGGCCGCTTGACGAGGCCGACTGCAACAGCGCAGTCATCTTGCGCGCATGCAGCGGATCCACGCGCGTATCGCTATCGCCCGTAAAGAACATCACCGCCGGATACGCCGTGCCCGGCTTCACATTCTGATAAGGCGAATACTTCAGCAGATAAGGGAACTGCGACTCCTTGTCGGCCGAACCGTACTCCGTCACCCAATAGGCGCCCACCAGGAACTTCTGGTAGCGCAGCATGTCAAGCAACGGATAGCCGCACCACACCGCCGAGAACAACTCCGGCCGCTGCGTGAATGCAGCTCCCATCAACAGCCCGCCGTTCGAGCGGCCGCTAATGGCGAAGTGCTGCGGAGAGGTGTATTTATTCGCGATCAAATACTCCGCCGCCGCAAACCAGTCGTCGAAGACGTTCTGTTTCTTCTCGAACATGGCCTGTTCGTGCCAGTGTTCGCCATATTCGCCGCCACCCCGCATGTTCGGCAGGGCAAACCATCCGCCTTGCTCGAGCCACCACGCCCACTGAGGATTCCATACCGGAAGTTCGGAAAGGTTGAACCCGCCATAGCCCGTCATCAGAAGCCGCTCGGTCCCGTCCTGCTTCAGGCCTTTCTTCCCGGCGATGAACATGGGAATGCTCGTCCCGTCCTTCGACTTATAGAAAACCTGCTTGATCTCGTACTGGCTCGTGTCGAAAGGAACCTTGCGCTGGAAAAACACATCGCGTTTGCCGGTCAACGTGTCGAGCCGATAGATCGTGGGCGGCAGAATGAACGACTGAAATGCAAAATAGCCATATCGGTCGGTTGTCCGCCCGTCCAAACCTGAGGCAGAACCGATTCCGTCGTAGGCCACCGTCCCCAGCTTCTTGCCTTCAAGTGAGTACACCGATGTTTCGGTGTTCACATCCTTCAGGCTGTTCACATAGATCTTGTCGCCCACAATCGACCAGTTATCGATCGCATTTTGTCCCTCCGGCACAATGGTCTTCCAGTTGTCGGGCATAATGCCGGGATCAGCACGCATGATCGTTCCGTTGGGTGCATGGTAGTCCGTCTTCACGTACCAGGCTCCCTTGTCCCACTCCGCTGAGAATCGCGACTCCAGGCCCCAGATCAGCACCTCAAAAGGCGAATCTGGTTTCTTCATGTCGCGGAAAACAATATCAACGCGCTTTGCCGGAACTCCTCTGCTGATCTCCACCACAAAGTAGCGGCCGTCGTCCGTAAAATAGCCCCCAAACAGGTCATTGCCCGTCAGCGGCTCGCCCCTGAACTCGCGCCCGAAGATCAGCGTGTCCCGCGAATTGCGCGATCCCAGCACATGCTGGTAAAGTAGTGTCCCTTCTTTGTTGTTGCGCGCGTAGTAGATGCTTGCTCCATCCGGAGCGAACGTTGCGCTCGAGTAGCGCGCCGACGGCAGCTCATCCTCAAGCGCCTTCCCCGTCGACACGTTCAAAATGCGAACGCTTCGCTCGTCGGCCCCGCCATGCTGAATGGAGTACGCCAGCAATTTTCCGTCGCGTGAAACATCCTCGATGCCGACCGACAGATTCGTGTCAGTACTGAGAACCGCCGGATCCACCAGTCGCTGATCCTTGCCGGTCCAGCCATGGCGCACATAGATGGAATATTGCTGTTCGCCCGCCAATCGCTTTCTGAAGAAGTAGCTCTCGCCCCGCTGCCAGGGAGCACTGGCAGCAGAAACATTTTCGAGGTCCGTCAGATCGTCAACCGCCTGCGACCGGATACTCGCCTGCTTCAGGTAGCGGCCCGTATAGGCGTTCTCCGCGTCGATAAATGCTCGCGTCTCCGGGCTTTTCGCGTCTTCAAGCCAGCGATAGTTATCCACGATCTTGGTCCCGAAGTAGTCGTCAGTCACGGGATCGGTATCAACTGCGGGCGGAGCAGGCAGCGAGATTCCTTCACGCCCGTGAATCGTCTGTCCCGCAAGATTTGCCGCAGTAATCGCCAGAATGACACCCACCAGCCCAAGCCTCCGACCCATCAAACGCCTCCCATGCACCCGTTATGAACTATGGACAGAATACCCGCTCTGGTAGCGGATTGTGACCGCGTCCCCCTCGCCTGCGATGGCATCCCGGTAAAATCAACACCAGTGGCAGACGTGTCCCAGCCTCATCCCTCTCGTCGCTCGCGTTGGACGCGTGGACTTAACCTGATGCGCCCTTCGCACGCGCATTCGGTTTTCTCCGCCACCGTTGTGTTGATGGTCTCCACGTTTCTCTCGCGCATCATCGGCCTTGTCAGGGTTAAATACATCATGCTGCTGTTTGGCAGCGGAGTGGCGGCAGATGCCTTCAACGCCGCGTTCGTTCTGCCCGACACCATCTCCTATTTCCTGGTAGGTGGGGCCGCCTCCATCACGTTCGTCACCATCCTCACGCGCTATCGCGAATCCGGCCGCCACGCGGAAGGCGAGCGCTCGCTCTCCGTCATCCTCACCACCATGTATCTGGTCCTGGGCGCCGCCATCGTTCTCGCTGAAATCTTCGCCCCCTGGTATGTTCACTGGTGGTTCAACGGATTTGACCCGCAAAAAGCCGCTCTCTGCATCAAGCTCACGCGTATTCTGCTGCCCGCTCAGTTGTGCTTTTTTGCCGGCGGCGTCTTTGGCGCGGTCTTGTTGGTTCGCAAGCAATTCAGCGTGCAAGCCGTCGCGCCGCTCATTTACGGCCTTGGCACAATTGTCGGCGGCATGCTGCTGGTCAGGCGCATCGGCGTCTCTTCCCTTGCCCTCGGCACGGTAGCTGGCGCAATCTGCGGACCCTTCCTCCTCAATTGGTACTTTGCCCGCAAGGTGGGCGTTCGCTACCGCTTCATCCTCGACTGGCACGACGAAGGATTGCGCGAGTGGTTCCGCCTGTCACTCCCTTTGATGATCGGTGTTTCGCTCGTCACCGTCGACAATTGGATCATTGGCCACTTTGCCTCTAAAATCGGCGGCGCGGTCTCGCTGATGAGTTATGCCAAGCAGCTCTTCACAGCGCCCATGGCCATGCTCGCCCAGGCAGCGGGCGCGGCCTCCATGCCCTTCTTTGCAAGTCTCTGGACCCAGGAAAAGCGCTACGATTTTGCCGTCAATGTGGCAGATTCAGTTTCGCGTGTCGCCGGCCTCAGCCTGCTCGCGGCTTCGGGCATGGTGGCGCTCGGTCGCCCCGCCATTGACCTCGTCTTTACCGGCGGACGCTTCACCGCAGCCGACTCGCGCGAATGCGCTGCCTATTTCGCCATCTTCTCCATCTCCATGTTTCTCTGGTCGGCGCAGGCCATCTATGCGCGCGCCTTTTACGCCGCCGGAAACACCGTCACGCCCGCCATCGCAGGAACCATCGTCACCGTAGTTTCCTGGCCCATTTACCTCGTGTTATTCCACTGGCAAGGCGCCATGGGTCTGGCCATCGCATCGGACGTTGGCATCGCCCTGCAGACGCTAACCATCGCTCTGCTGCTTCACAGGGGCCACATGGTTTCGCTGGCCAGTCTCGATTTTGTCGAACTGGGCCGCTGTCTGCTCGCCGCCGCCGCAAGCTCTGCCGCAGCCTGGGCGACCGTCTGGGCCGTGGACAGCCTGTTGCTCCGCGTGCCCAGCGTGGCTTTGCTTCTCCACACACGCGGATCCGATCTGCTCGTCCTCGTTGCCGGATCCGCAGTTTGGCTTGCCGTCTGCCTAGCGACCCTTGAAAAATCCGGATCGGCACTGCCGCGCGTAGCGATGAAGCGACTTCGATTGGCTTGATCCGATCTGAACCCAACTCCAATCGCCATCTCAAGCCTTCCACAAGCACCAAAAACAAACGCCTCCGCGAATGCAGCGTCGTTCGTCCTCTTCTTGCTGAAAAGCTCTCATTGCGAAACGTTTTGAAAGGGCGCGGCTTTAGACGCGCCATAATTGTCGCAAGATAAACTTGGGCTTTAGCCCCTGAGGGAGGCTTTTCGGGCTCTTTCCTCATGCTCTGCGCTTTGTCCGCAGTCCAAAAACAAACGCCTCCGCAAACGCGGAGGCGTCTATCCTGGATTGCGTTTCCTGAATTGCAACTAGCGGACTACTGAACCGGACGAGCCGCTTCCTGAATCAGAGCAGCAGCAGGAACAGCATTAACCGCCATCGGCTTGCCCTCGGGCTTGCGGATGTCGATGCCGCCCTTGAAGAACGCGCCATCCTCAATGCTGATGCGCGCTGCCGTCACGTCGCCGCTCAGCGAGCCTTCCGCGCGGATATCCACCCGGTCGGTCGCCGTCACATTGCCACGCACCTTGCCAAGCACCACGATCTCGCGTGCTGTAATGCTGGCCGCCACCTGGCCATTGCGGCCTACAGTGACGCGGTTGCCCGGAAGGTTGATGCTGCCCTCAACTTTGCCGTCAATATAGAGCGATTCAGAGCCGTTAATCTCGCCCTTGATATACAAGCCCTTGCCGATCGTCGCCTGATCGCCTGTTACTGCGGCGGCCGGACGGCTCGTAGCTTCGAAGACCGGAGCGGGCGTCATGGGACGGGCCGGTTCCGGTGTGGGGGTTGGACTCGTTGATCCTGTCTGAGTGGGTTTCCACATTGCGCTCAAGGTATTTCCTTTTCTGTCCAGAGGGACGGGGGATTCCAAGGCAGGGCCATCGCCGGGTGCCCCAAAAATTTTTAAGAATGCCAACTGCCGAAAAATCTCAAATCAACTTGCCACTTGTGGCCACACACGGAATGAATTCCCGCAGCGGTCCGTTCAAACAGATCCATTGCCGCTATTTTAAGGCCAATACCCGAAACTGCACGAGTACCTTGGTAATGCAACTTTGTCAGGTCGTCCCAAAATGGCCAAACCGCATCCGGCTTACCAATAGCCTACTCTAAAACGTATGACCGATCGTGAGCTGGTAACGCGGATCGCGCGCGCTGCCGGCGGCAAGGCTGGATACAAACAACTTGTCCGCGAGCTGGGCCTCGCCGGCGGACGCGAACGCCGCCTGCTTTTGGAGCAGCTTGCCCGCTTGACCGTGCGCGGCCAACTCGCCAAGCTGGACCGGGAGCATTGGAGCATCCCCAAACCGCTGGGCACGCGCGACAACCTCTCGGCCGGCCGCCTCGACCTCCATCGCGATGGCTTTGGCTTCGTAAGGCCGAATGCCCGGCAGGCCCAGGGCAGCGAGGATATCTTCATTCCTCCCAACGAGATCAATGGCGCCATGCAGGGCGACCAGGTGCTGGTTGAAGTTGAGCCGCCAAAGGCCGACGGACGGCGTCAGGGACGAATTGTCCGCGTCCTTGAACGAAAGAATCCGACGGTAGTCGGCATTTTTCATTACGGGCACCCCGGCGGCAGGTCTTCGCAGCCGGGGTCGTATTACACCCGCTCAGATCGAGCCCCGGGCCACTACGTTGTCCCCTTCGACGAGCGCATGACGCAGCACATCCAAATACCGGCCGAGTTTGCGCTGCCAGACGCCAGCGTCTCCGCCTCGTCACACCGCGTATTGGGAGATGAAGCAGCCACTGCTCCAAAACCTGAGAGTCCGGAGGACCTTGAGGGCCTGGTCGTCGACGTGGAAATCACCAGTTGGCCCACCCCCACCCGCCCCCCGGTTGGCCGCGTGATTGAAGTGCTCGGCTCGCAAGACGACTTCGGCGTGGATGTCGAGATGATGATCCGCAAGCATCAGCTCCCGCGCGTCTTTCCCGACAACGTGCTGGCAGAAGCGCGGCGCGTAGCCCATCTTGACCCGGATGAAGCCAACAGCCGCCGTGATTTTCGGCAACTTCCAATCGTCACCATCGACGGCGAAACAGCCCGCGACTTCGACGACGCAGTTCTCGTCACCAACCGCCCCGACGGCGGCTACGAACTCCAGGTTCATATTGCTGACGTCGCCGAGTATGTTCGTGCCGGCACCGATCTCGATCTCGAAGCGCGTCTCCGCGGAACCAGCGTCTATTTCCCCGATCGCGCCATTCCCATGCTGCCCCAGGAGCTCTCATCCGGCATCTGCAGCCTGCGCCCCGGCGAAGACCGCCTCGTCCTCAGTTGCATCATGCAGCTCGACCCCGATGGGCGGATCGAGAGCTACGAAATTGTCGAAGGCGTCATCCGTTCCGCCGCGCGCATGACCTACACCGAAGTTCATGCCATCCTCGAAGGTAAGGAAACACTCAACCAAAGCCCAGAGGCGCGGAAGCGCTTTGAGCGAATGCGCCACCTGGCCGGCTTGATGAATAAGCGCCGCGAAGAACGTGGCTCCATCGACTTCGACTTGCCCGAGCCCGTCATCGAATTCGACGAGCAAGGCCAGATGCGCGGCGTGACCAAGTCGGAACGAACCTGGGCCAACCGCCTCATTGAAGAATTCATGTTAGCGGCCAACGAGTGCGTCGCCACATGGCTTGAGGATCTCGGTGTTCCATCCCTCTACCGCATTCACGAGAAACCGGAACCGCGCCGCGTCGTTCAGTTTGAAGAGCTGGCCGCCAGCTTCGGCTATTCGCTTGGCCTCGGCGCTCTGCCCGTCAAAAAATTCGTCACGCGTGGCGATCGCCGCGATGCGCACAGCCGCGGCCGCAACCCCCGCCAACGCGAAGTCCCGGAAGACATTCCGGTCACGCCGCGCATGTATCAGAAACTGGCCGCACGCATCGAGGGCAAGCCTGAGGAACGAATCCTCAGCTATCTCATGCTCCGCTCGCTGCGCCAGGCCCGCTATTCTGAAGTCAACGAAGGCCACTTCGCCCTTGCCGCGCCCACCTACACGCACTTCACCTCACCCATCCGCCGCTACCCCGACCTTATCGTGCACCGAATTGCGAAGACACTGCTCCGCGAAGGCGTGCGCGGCGAAGGCGCGATCGAAGATGGCCGCCACAGCTCTCCCTGGACCCACCCCAGCGAGGGCCGGCCACCCCTTCCTCCCGACAAACCCCGGGTGTCCCATCCCCAAAACCAACTCCGGGTGCCCCCGGTCTCGAGTTTGAGACCGGGGAATGAAAAATTCCAAGGTGCCCCCCCCATCCCCGAACAGGAACTAGCCCAAATAGCCGAAGAAACAAGCCAGACCGAACGTCGCGCCGCCGAAGCCGAACGCGAATTGGTCGAGTGGAAGAAGGTTCGCTTCATGCAGGACAAGGTCGGCGAAGAATTCGCCGCCTTGGTGCTCAACCCCGCCAAATTCGGCCTCTTCGTCGAGCTCACTGATCTCTTTGTCGAGGGCCTCGTGCCCATCGACTCGCTCCGCGACGACCGCTACACCTGGCGCGAGAACACGCATGAAATCATCGGCGAACGAAATGGCCGCCGCTTCCGTGCCGGCGACCGCGTACAGGTGATTCTCGACCGTATCCTCGCCCAGGAGCGCAGGCTGCAATTCTCCATCGTGGAAGAAGGCATCTCGCTCACCGGCAAGTCCGCTCCAAAGTCTTCCGCCGAAAGGAAAGAAGAAGCGGAAGAACGATTCAACTCCCGCAGGCAGAAGCAGGAAAAAACCGCCCAGAAAAGGCAAGCGGCGCTAGGGCAAAGAACCCGCCGCGCCGCCATTTGAGCTCCTGCTAACTTCAGCTAGCTTCCAGCCTGCTTCGCCGCAAGATCCCCAATCACCGGCAGCTTGAAGCGCTCCCCGTTCACGGCTTTCACCACGCAAAGCACCCAGATCAGGAACCACGCGAGCCAGATGAGCCGCGTAAACATCAGGAAGAAAAACATCCCGAACATCACGCTGAAAACCGCGAAGAAGCTCAAGGCAATGTAGAAAATAATCGCCGCGATGTTCAGAAAGATCGACTGCCACGCGTGAAAGCGCACAAACGAACTGGCGTTGTAAGGCGGCATAACCAGGAACACGATTGCAGGGACAATGGTCACATACGCCAGAGCGCCGGCGGCATTGTCAGTAAGTCCAACTGGGTTGGATTCGGTCATGATCACTCCTCTTTCGGTTGAAACTCACCACTCATCGGTCAATCCCGGCTGCAAGCCTGACGCCCCTGCCCATTTGCCTGGATGGTGCAGCCACCGCCAAGCGATCAGATCCCAGCCTGCTTTGCCGCCAGCGGACCGAGGACGGGAACGACAAACTTTCCGCCCTGAAACGCCTTCAGGATGCACATGATCCACACCACAAAAAGCGTTAGCGAACCCACCGCGAAAACAAGCCACCCGAGGATAGGGATGATGGCCACGAGGCTGATGGCGAACCAGGCGATCCCGAGGAAAATGGATTGCCAGGAATGAAAGCGTATCGTCGCGTTCTGGTTATACGGCGCAACAACCAGAAAGACGATCGCGGGGATGATCGTGATGTACGCAAGGCCTGATGCGGCCGTATCGCTGAGACCACTCTGAGTAGCTTCTTCGGTCATGTCTTGCTCCTTTGGATTTGAGTCCTGAATTGTGGAATCGGGTTTTGCCCACTCAAAGCCGGTTGCGCTGACGGGGAACAGACTCCGGCCACGGATACGCCGAAAGGCGTGACGCGAGAATGACATAAGAGAATCCACAAAGCAACGCATTGTCAAGTAAAAATTCCAATCCGCGTCCGTTCGTCGGGGCGGCCACTCCCCAATTCAAGCGGGGAATGTGCCTGCCCTCAGGCTGAATCCGGTCAATCCAATACAATGGCTGAAGGAGCTCAAAGCATGGCACATATTGTTTTTTGCGTGCGCAACAAGAAGGAAATGGAGGGCCTGGACGAACCGCCCTTCGATTCAGAGTTTGGCCAGAAAATCTACAAGAATGTTTCCAAGGCAGCGTGGGCCGAGTGGGTTGACAGGCAGAAAATGCTGCTCAACGAATACCGCCTCCAGCCCTGGACGCCCCAGGCGCAGCAGTTCCTCGTCGAGCAGATGGAAGAGTTCTTCTTCGGCACCGGCTCGGCCCTGCCCTCGGAGTTTGTTCCTCCCACGCACTAGCGCAAAGCCCTCACAGGATTGAAGAAATTTGCAATCGCGAGCGCCCGGCGAGGACGAGTGAGGGCCCTGCTGGTGTAAACTAGTCAAGCACCAAAAGCCGGCTCACCCGAGCCGGCTACATTGTGTCGGGACGTGGCTCAGCCTGGTAGAGCACTCGCTTGGGGTGCGAGGGGTCGGGAGTTCAAATCTCCCCGTCCCGACCATTTAACTCCTTATCTAAATTGAACCTCAATGGCGCATACATTTCCAGCTCCGACCACGGAGCACCCCAATAGCATTTGCAAAGCAAATGCGCACCTATCTAGCCTGCGAGGGGAGCGAGACGAAGCCGGGGGTCCCCGCGGACGGGTCCTTGTCCGTGGGGTGGGAAGTCTCGCCATTCGGGAGTTCAAATCTCCCCGTCCCGACCATTTAACTCCGCAACAATCTAAAGCTCGCAGCGGCGGCTCATGCCTGTGGAGCGTCGGCGTCAATCCAGCGGTGAGACGCCAGTTGGAAGAGCAAGAAAGAACCTTCTTCATGAACGGCTCCCAGACTTGTTTCTTGAGTGGCGAATCCTTCGAATTGTTCGGGGCGCACACGATCTAAGGTACATAAAACGAATAAGTTACCTTCGACAGGCAGAATGGTTCATTCCAGGCCGCGCGCACCGTCCTTTTTCGCATTTCCAACATCTAAGTCAGCATGACTTCATCTAGCCTTCCCCAAGTCCGAATCTTCAGGAGTCGGATTCTCCGAGGTTCGCCCGCGTTCAATTCATTTTGGCTTTATCCGCTTGACCTTTGCTCTTTGGTGGCCGCTTGCCTCGTGCTCCACTCGGCGCAATTGGCTGCGCAACAAACGCAAATCACCTCAAACACGCCCATGCTTGCGCTTGTGTCGCCAACGCCGGCTTCAATTTCCCCAAGCCCGCAAACTGGGGCCCGGCAAACCGTGGCGCCAGATCCTTCACAAGCAGCAACGCAGAATATTGCTGAAGTCGAAACCTCTGCTGGCGAGGTGAAGGCTGCAGTCAACCCGCAACCCGATGCGCCCAAGGACCCAACCCCAACGACAAACACGGCCAGGAGCAATGACCAGGATCAACGCCAACCGCAAACCAAACGCATTCTCGGCATCGTGCCAAATTTTCGCGCCGTATCGACAGACGAGCAACTGCCGCCGCAATCGGTGAAGGAGAAATTCGTTACCGCAACCGAGGACTCCTTCGACTACTCCTCCATTTTCATTCCGCTCATGCTCACCGCATACGACATGGGAATCGATGCCACGCCCGAATTCCACCAGGGCGCGGCCGGATTTGCCCGCTACTTCTGGCACAACGCTGTCGATCAGACCAGCGAAAACTACATGGTCGAATTTGTGGTGCCCTCCATTACCCATGAGGACACCAGGTACTACACGCTGGGCAGGGGCGGGTTCTTCAAGCGAACAGGCTATGCGTTGAGCCGCGCCGTCGTCACGCGATCTGACGCTGGAAACAACGTGTTCAACATGAGTGAAGTTCTGGGCGCGGGCGCTTCCGCGGGACTATCGAGCCTCTACTATCCCTCGCGCGAGCGCAGCTTTACCAATACCGGCACGGAGTGGGGACTGGATGTGGCCATCGACGGAGCCAGTTTTGTCTTCAAGGAATTCTGGCCCGACATCAACCACAAACTCTTTCACGCCGCGCAGTCGACTGACGGATCGGTTCACAAGAGCGGGGCATGACTGCTGTATTTCCCGGTTGCCGCACTTGTCGTTCCGCTCAGGTCGGAAAAAGTGAACCGGTCGTGCTGGCAAAGGTAGTCACTTTGGGGCGGCGGCGCGGCGTCTGCTGCACCGGGGTGCCCAGCAGGCCGGCGATCTCTCTTAACTCAGCGCGCGCATGACCGATGGCCGCGGCCACCGAGTCCATACGCTTTCCCTGGTCGGCGGGCGCAGGCGCAACGGCGAGCTGAGGATCGCGACGCCGGCTCACTTGCTCAAGTGCCTGGCGCGCCCCAGAAAGCGTGTATCCCTCGGCATGAACAAGCCGCTTGATATCGAGGGCCAGTTCCACGTCGCGGCGGCGGTAAAGCCGTTGGCCGGTGCCGCTCTTGTTGGGCTTGAGCTGCGGAAACTGGGATTCCCAGAATCGCAGAACGTAGGTTTCCACCTCGCAAATGCGCGCCACATCACCGATCTTGAAATAGAGACGGTCTGGGATCTGGGGTGATTCGAAGGCGCGCTTCCGGGATAGTTGCGTAGCCATGATAAGGGGGAGGAGGGCGCCGCGATCGGGGGACGAAACCTCGCTCTACTGAAAGTATAGGCCACAATTTGCACCCTTTGCGGAGCAAATCCGGGGCCGGGACCATTCTAGTGAGCAAAACTGGGGCGAAACTGCCCTCGGAAACGCCCCTCAGTCCTGGAATTTCCAGCCATCGAGCAGGTTTGAAACCAGGGCCAAGGGCAATCCAACCACGTTGAAGTAGCAGCCCTCGATGCGCGGAATCCAGCGCGCCGCCAAACCCTGAATAGCGTAGGCGCCTGCCTTGTCCATGGGCTCGCCGGTCGCCACGTAGGCCTCGATTTCCTGGTCGGACAGCGTGAGAAAGCGAACCGCCGTTGCCTCGGCCGCCACTTCAACCCGCTGGGCATTCACAACGGCCACGCCGGTAATCACGCGGTGCGTTCGGCCCGAGAGCCGGCGCAACATCCGCGCCGCGTCAGCCGCATCTTCCGGTTTTCCCAGAATTTCGTCGTCGAGCGTGACCGTTGTATCAGCGCCCAGCACCACGAGTGTTCCGGGCCTCGGAGCCGTTTCCTGCTTCGCGTTGTCTTCTGCACTCAGCGAGCGAAACACAACCTCCGCCTTTTCGCGAGCCAGCCGCGTCACGTAGGCGATGGGATCTTCGCCCGCCAGGGGATCTTCAGGGATGTGGGCTGGATGCACCGTAAAGGCAAACCCTGCCTGGGCAAGCAGTTCGCGACGGCGAGGTGAGGCTGAAGCCAGAACCAGCATATTGGAATTATGGCAGGCGGCAGAGCTCGCCTGGGCCGTTTAAACTGAAGCTAGGCCTGCGCAGCAAGAGGCGCGCGGCCCAGGCAAGGTCCAAATGCATTTCAATTTCGATTTCACCACCGTCCAGGTTTTGTGGACGCTCACGTTTGCCGCACTGCTGGTTCTGCTGGTCGTTCTCATCGGCCGGGACCGCATGCGGCTGTTTCCCTGGTTCACACTCAGCATGGCGCTCACCGCCGTTCGCCTGCTGGCCAGCCGTATGCTCTACGGTCGCATGGCCCCCATCACCATGAGCGAGATCTTTTTGACGCTCGCCGTCGTTGAGGCACTGGTCTGCATTCTTGTCGCCGTGGAACTGGCGCGTCGTGCCTTCGCAGGCGCCTCAAGGAATGCGTGGCTCATTGGCACGCTGATCCTGCTGGCAGCCGGCGGAGCCGTGGTCTATGCGTGGAGCCCCTGGCCTGCCTGGAAAACTTTCGCCGCGGGCGGGACCATGGCAACCCTCCGCCTGATGCAGCTCGCAGCGCAAAAATTGGACCTGCTGTTCGATGTGTTCACCATTGGGTTATGTCTGCTGGTGGTTCTCTTCGGACGCCGCTTCAAGGCCGGCTGGCGCAGCCATACGCAGCAGATCCTCATCGGGCTCTCCACCGCCTCAATTTCGCAGATGGTTGTGCGCGGCGTATGGCAGTTGATTGCAACCCGCGCCGTTCCTCACAGCCAAGAGGAGTATCAGCACGTGATCGGCCTGCAGGAAAAACTCTACAACGCCAACAGCGCCATATTTGTCGCCGTGGTAGTGTGGTGGATTGTCTGCCTCTGGATCAACGAGCCCGGAACCGAAACTCCAGCCGCAGCCGCGACGGAAGTTGCAACAGAAGAATCAGTAGAACCGATCGCAGCGGCCGGCGAGAATACCGAGAGCGCCGGAGTTTAGCGAATTCTTCTCTACATAAATCGAAAGCCCGCAAAGCGAAATCGCCAATGCGGGCTTTCTGTTCCCTGTTCCCTGTTCCCCGTTCCCTATTCCCTGTTCCCTGCACTTAGATGTGGCAGCTAGCCTGCCCGCGCTTTTCAAGATAGCGCTGGTGGTATTCCTCCGCCCGCCAAAACGTCTGCGCCGGCTCAACCTTCGTCACAATCCGTTTCGGCTTGAAGCGTCCTTCTTCGGTAAGCTGCTCGATCTTCGCGAGCGCCTGCGCCTGCTGCTCGGGCGAGTGGAAAAAGATGGCCGAGCGGTACTGCGCGCCCCAGTCCGGCCCCTGCCGGTTGAGCGTGGTCGGATCGTGCAGCGCAAAGAACGCGTCGAGCAACTGCTCGTAGCTGACCTGCGCAGGATCAAAATCCAGTTCCACGACTTCCGCGTGCCCGGTCTGGTCCGTGCACACATCTTTGTAGGTGGGCCGTTCAAGCTGGCCACCTTCATAGCCCACGGCCGTAGCCGTCACACCGGGGATGTTAGCGAAAGCGACCTCCACTCCCCAGAAACATCCCGCCCCGAATGTAGCTTTTTCTGTGCTCATAGTCCCTCACCTTTTTAGATGCGCGAGCCTTGCCGAAGTAACAGCATTGACGGACTCTCCTCGTCCGCGGTCCGGTGGATCTTTGGCGTGGCTTTGCGAGCGGGCTTCTCTAGTCTGCCTTCTTCTCATTCCGCGCCTTCACCTTGAACCAGATGGGAGTGCCCTCGAAACCAAAGGCCTCGCGAATCTGGTTCTCAAGAAAGCGCTCGAACGCGAAGTGCAGTTTGATGTCGCGATCGGTAAACAGCACAAACGTAGGAGGCGCCACGGCGGCCTGCGTCATATAAAAAATCCGAATCCGCTTGGCCATCGGCACCGGAGCACGCTGAAAGTCAATCTTGTCGAGGAAGCGATTCATCTGCCCGGTAGTCACGCGCTTGCGCCGCTCTGCCGCTACCTTTTTCACTTCATTCAGCACCCGCGCCATGCCTTTGCCGTCAGGACCCCGGCCCTTTAGCGCTGACAGAAAGATGACCGGCGCGTAGCTGAGATATTTGAGCGCCGACCGCAACTGCTTCTCGAAAATCTCACGATCGGCCTGCGGTTTTCCATCGGTACGATCGGTGGTCACGGCGTCCCACTTGTTCACCACGATAATGACGCTGCGTCCGCTCTCGTGCGCGTACCCGCCAATCGTTGCATCGGCGCCCGTCACTCCATCGGTTGCGTCCACAACCAGCAACGCGACGTCCGCTGCTTCAAGGTGCCGCCGCGCCATCACCACGCTCATCTTCTCGGCCATCAAATGCGTCTTGCCCTTGCGCCGGATTCCGGCCGTATCAACAAACCTCAGTTGGCTTCCTTCAAACTCCACCACTTCGTCAACAGCGTCACGCGTAGTTCCGGCGATGGGCGAAACAATGGCGCGCGTAGTTCCCGTCAGCGCATTCAGCAGCGTCGATTTGCCAACGTTAGGCCGTCCGATGATCGCGATTGAAGTTTCGTGCGGCTCAAACTCGCCGTGCGTGCGATTCAGCCCTTCCGCGTCTTCTTCTTCTTCGTGCTCATCCGCAGCAGGCGTCGGCGCGTCATCATCGGCTTCGTCCTTCGCCGTCTCGGCCACAGGCAGCGCTTCGGCAATCGCATCAAGCAGATCGCCGATGCCCAGCGCATGCTCTGAGCTGATGGGAAAGACATTTTTCAGGCCCAGTTGGCGAAAGTTCTCCGCCTCGGCAGCCATCGCCTCGCCCTCCACCTTGTTCACCGCCAGAAACACCGGCTTGCCGCCTCGGATCAGCAGCTTCACCAGGTCGTAGTCAGGGCTGGCAAGCTCCGTCCGCGCATCCACAACCAGAATCAGCGCGTCTGCCTCTTCCAGCGCAACCTTCGCCTGGTTATAGATCTCCGTCGGCATCAGCTCCGGGTCGTCGGGGACGATGCCGCCCGTGTCGACGACGCGAAATTGCCGACCGCCCCACTCATACTCGCCATAGATGCGGTCCCGCGTAATGCCCGGCTCATCACCCACGATCGAGCGCCTGCTATGCGTCAAGCGATTGAAAAGAGTGGATTTGCCCACGTTGGGCCGGCCCACGATGGCCACCAGCGGCAACGCTTCAGCACCCGCCTTAGGGGGCACAACCGATCTGCGATACGTTGGCAAAACCTGTCTCCATTCGCTGCGGCGGATCGAA
The DNA here is from genome assembly GCA_963765025.1 of uncultured Acidobacteriaceae bacterium. GTDB lineage: Bacteria > Acidobacteriota > Terriglobia > Terriglobales > Acidobacteriaceae > Telmatobacter. Next base: position 42,947 of record CAVXVM010000013.1, read on the forward strand.
AAATCCTCTTCGCCGGCGGCCGCGCCCCGGAACTGCTGATCCCGAGAGGCCTCTCCTCTTAGTCTACGTGAACGTCATCTCCGGCCGCTTGGTTCGCAGCCGTTGAAGCGCCTACCGCAGGCGTTGTCGCAGATAAGTCATTTCCAACCAGAGCCTCCCAAACCCGGCAAGCCGATTGCCCCCTGTCCGCAAAGGAGGGAACGATGCACATCCACGCGAACTCCATGAGCGTCAACTCCGCCAACTTTTACTCGGTCGGCAACGCCGAAAAATCTGCCGCCGCCGATGTCCGCAAGCGCCTGCTCAAAGGCGCGGCTGCGGTCGAAGGCACAGCAAGCCCCGAGGAAACTCTCCTGATCGGTCATTGGCTGGATGGGGCGCAGTTGAACGGGCAGCCCACCGAGGACGACTCCGAGCCCCACTCCTGGACGGGCCGTGACCCGGATTTCGGCTGAAACAACGCTTTTCCGCCGCCGTCACCCCCGCCCCGCGCCGCCCAGCCGGCCTCACTATGATGGAGTGAGCACCAGGCTCCAACGCCAGCCGTTTTCATGTCCGCAATCGACAGCTCAACCCGCGCCCTGCCCTCTCTCCACGAGTTCTTTTCTCCTGGCGGCATTCTTGCGCGCTCGTCGCTGCCTTACGAGTACCGCTCCGGCCAGCTTGAAATGGCAAAGGCCGTCGAGCGCGCGCTCACCGAGCACCGCCATCTGATTGTCGAGGCAGGAACAGGCACTGGCAAAACCCTCGCCTATCTCTTGCCTGCGCTCCGCACCGGACAGCGCGTCATTGTCTCCACCGGAACCAAGGCCCTGCAGGACCAGCTCTTCTTTCGCGATGTTCCCTTTCTCGAAACGCTCCTCGGAGACCTGCGCGTCTGTTACATGAAGGGCCGCGCGAATTACCTCTGCCGCCACAAGCTCGAGTCCCTCAAGAATCAGCCCATTCTCTCCGGCCTTGAGGAGATCGACCAGTATCGCCAGATCAGCGAGTGGGAGAAAACCACCGACACCGGCGACCGAGCCGAGCTCTCCGACATGCCCGAATCAAGCGCTCTCTGGCACAAGCTCGATGCGCGCTCCGAAGCCTGCCTCGGCTCAACATGCCCCGATTATCGCCGCTGCTTTATTACGGAAATGCGGCGCAAGGCGCTCGAGTCGGACATCATCATCGTCAATCACCACCTGTTTTTCGCCGACCTCTCCGTTCGGCGCGAAGCCACTGGCGCACCCGATGCGGGCGTTCTGCCGGAGGCCGCTGCGGTCATCTTCGATGAAGCGCACGAGCTCGAAGAAGTGGCTTCCAGCTACTTCGGCCTCTCCGTTTCAAACATCCGTTTTGAAGAGCTCGCCCGCGACGTCGATGCGTTGCTGCGCGGCAAGGAAGGCGCAGACAAACTTCCAGCCGCCACCATGCAACTGCGCGAACGCGCCCGCTTGTTCTTCGCCGGCCTGCCCATGGCGGGAGATGGCCGCCAGCCGTTCACGGCGCGCGAAGAGTTTCTTGAAACCTCAGGCGACTTGTACATGGCCGTGCGCACAACGCTCAAGCTGATGGAAGCGGAGATGGAGCGCATGACCACCGTCGACGAAGCGCCGGGATTGAAGAAGCGCGTCGGTCGTCTGCGCACCGAGCTCGAGTTCCTCATGGAATCGAACTCAAGCAATATGGTGTATTGGATGGAGCGCAGGATCATGGGCGGAGGCGCTTCGAGGGCTAACGACTTCGGCAGTGCTTTGAAAGGGCACGACTTTAGTCGTGCCGAAAGTACCGGCAAAATCGGCCGGGCTTTAGCCCCTGAGGGACGTTCTTTCTCACCGCGCAACGCCGCCCGCAACACCTTCATCCAGGCCACGCCGATTGATGTTTCCGAGCTGCTGCACGAGCTGGTCTTCGAGCAGATTCCCACCGTCGTGCTCACCTCCGCCACGCTCACCGTGCAGGGCGGATTCGAGCACATGCGCAAACGTCTCGGCCTCGCGGACGCGCGCGAGCTGGTTGTGCCTTCGCACTTCAAGTACGGCGAGCAGGCGCTGCTCTACTTGCCTCCCGACATGCCCGATCCACGCGAGCCCGATTTTCCCGAGGCCGCAGCGCGCTGCATTGAACGTGTTCTGCATCTCTCGCGCGGGCGCGCCTTCTGTCTCTTCACCAGCTACAGCCAGATGCGCGACCTCTATGAACGCCTCCTGCCGGTGCTCGACTTTCCACTCCTGCTGCATGGCACCGCTCCGCGCAAGGCGCTCCTCGAGGAGTTCCGCGCCACACCGAACGCCGTACTCTTCGGCACTTCAAGCTTTTGGCAGGGAGTGGACGTCCAGGGCGAAGCACTGAGCTGCGTGATCATCGACCGCCTCCCCTTCGCGGTGCCGAGCGACCCGGTCGTACAGGCGCGCATGAAAGCAATTGAAGAAGCAGGCGGCAAACCGTTCATCGATTACCAGGTTCCGGCAGCAGTGCTCACGCTGAAGCAAGGCTTCGGCCGTCTGATTCGCTCGCTTGAAGATCGCGGCGTGCTGGTCCTGCTCGATCCGCGCGTCCGCAGGCAGCGGTACGGGCAAACATTTTTGCAAAGCCTCCCACCCTACCGCATGACCGCAACGATTACCGACGTTGAAGCGTTCTTTGAGAAGAACGGAAGCCAGGAACCATCCTGAAGAGGACGCCGCGGATGCCGGGTGCCCCTGGTCCCCCGATCCCCGATCCCCGATCCCCGTTTCAAGCCAGCGCTAAAACATGCTAAAAACCTGCAAAAAACCGCAAAAAACGACCAAGAACGCACCTTAAGCACATCGAGAGTTCACCAGTCGCAGTCGTTTCGCTGAAAATCGGCCTCACGGTCACGAACAACGCAACACATCTCACTCGCAACCGCCCAACTGTCTCCTGCCCGAAGTCGTTTAGCACCCAAATCGGCTCTTCGCCGCAGTCCGAAAAACAAGTGCGCGAAAAATCAGCACCCGAAATTTCTCAACTCAAAGATGGAGTTCCGTGCCCCTCAATTCATCCCAGTTTCATCATCGCCGGGTGCCCCCGGTCCCTCGCACTTGGGGACCGTGGACAGGTCTTCGTCCGGGGAGCGAAGTTCAGTATTTTCAGAACGAGGTCGAATGGAGGCAGACAAAGAGGCGAGGCGCTAGAAGCTATTCCCTATTCCCTGTTCCCTGTTCCCTGCACTTCAGATGTAGTCCCGGAACAGCTCCGGCGACGGCGCGGGAATCACGACGCGGCCCACCAGCATGCCTTCGTCTCCAGCTATTTTTGAGCCTGCGGCCACGGCGGCCTGCACGCTGGAAATATCCCCTGCCATGAGCACGAATCCTTTACCGCCCAGAGCCATGGCCAGATGAATGCGGAGCAGGGTCACGTTCGCAGCCTTGACGGCGGCGTCAGCGACCTCAATGATGCTGGCCGCGGAGAAGGTCTCAATCACTCCAATGGAGCGCAGTGTTCTGGGGTCGACATCGACGGCATTCGAAATGGCGGCGAGCACAGCCGGATCGACACGCGAGATCTGGCGCCGCTCAATCAGCGAGGCTCCGGCAACTGCTGCGCCGGCGTGCAGCGCAGCCTGAACGCTGGGCACATCGCCCGCGATCACGACGAGATACTTGCCGGAACAGATGCTGCGCGCCATCAGCAGTTGAATGCTGGCGGCCTTGAGCATCGTGTCCTGAACGCCGTAGCCGGTGGCCACGCTGGAAAGCTCGATAAGGCCGATGGAGACGATCTCTGACATGGAATTCTTCCCCTTAAGCGTCAATGCGCACTGAGTCGCTTTGCACACTGACGATACCGTCAATGCTGGCGTGAATGCGCGCGCCGAGTTTGCCCTTCTCAGGCGCGGCAAGCAGGTCGCCCATACGCACGCGCTGGCCGGTGGTGACCACGGCAACGGCAGGCGCACCGGCATGTTGCTTGAGCGGAATGTTCACCTGGCTGGGCGCAAAGGCGTGCTCGAGTAGCGGGCCGGTATTCGAGAATTCGCCAAGGCCGAGCCGCGCCATCAACCGTCGCATCGGTACCCGGCGGAACTCGGCCATCGGATTCGGCGTGATCGATTCGGGCGCCCCCTTGAAGGTGAGCCCGCGCTCCCGCGCCAGCGGTTTGTTCTGCACGCACACCGTTTTGGGGTCGAGATCTTCAGGGCAGGCGAACATGGTGCACAGGTTGCACTCGCAACAGTAGAGCGTTGAGACCATGGCGTCAGCGCCGGTTTGAAAGCCGAGCGACTGCATGGCCCGATGCGGCTCAATGGGGTGCCCGAGCAGAAAGCGCGGGCAGAATTCCGTGCAGAAGCGGCATTGGTCGCAGGCCGAACGTCCCACGCGCTGAACATGGATCCATGGCGCATTGTGGCGGCGAATGAGCGCGTGTTCCGCGGGCAAAACAACGATGCCGCCGGTCGTCTTGGTGACGGGGACATTGAGATCGGCTGCGGGTTTGGCCATCATCACGCCGCCCAGCAGCACGCCGAAGCTCTCAACCGTAGCGCCGCCTGCGGCCTCAATCACTTCGCCGATGGTGATGCCCACAGGAACCCGGAGAGTGCTGGGATTTTCGACGGCTCCGGCAACCGTGAGGTATTTGTGCGTAACCGGCCGGTCGAGGCCGATGTTCATCAGCGTTTCAACGTTGGCTACAGCAGCGTCAACGTCCTTCGGCAGGCCACCAGGCGGAATCACTCGTCCCGTGACCAAATGCACAAGGATGAACTCGTCACCGGCGGGATAACAATCTGGGAGCGGAACGACGCGGATGCTGGCCGGGACCTGCGCCTCCAGCGCGGCAATGATGTCGTGGTACTTCTCCTTGATGCCGATGACGCCTTCGCGAGCGCCAATCAACTCCATGGCGGCAGACATGCCGCGCAGGAAAGGCTCAGTGTGGTGATGAAGGAGCTCCTTGTCTTTGTGAAGCAGGGGCTCGCACTCAGCGGCGTTGGCAATCAGGAGGGACGCGCGGGTCTGGAACTTGACGGCGGTTGGAAAGCCTCCGCCGCCCGCGCCGACGATGCCGAGCTCTTCAATGCGGTCCAGCGTGGTAGCGGAAGTGGTGGCTGCTGCCGACATTTTGGTGATATTACCTTCAAAAACTACCAAAGTGGGAATTGACTCTTTCAAACATTGTATAGTATCCTTCAACTTCAATCAAGATCTTTCAAAGCAAGCTCATGAAGTGTCTTATTCCAAATATCGGCAGCACGTCGTTCAAGTACCAGGTTCTCGAGATGCCGGGCGAGGTGGTCCTGGCCAGGGGGCGGGTTGAGCGGATTGGGCAGCCGGGCTCCGGGTGCCCGGATTATCCGGCGGCGATTCGCGAATGCATCAGCGAGATTGCCGGCCCGGGCAAGGCGCTCGGGAGCCTGAAAGAGATTGACGCGGTGGGGTTTAAGGCCGTGCATGCAGGACCGCTGAATGCGCCGCAACTGATCGACGATGGGTTTCTGGCTGCGATGGAGGAGTTTTCGTTCTTGGCTCCAGCTCACAATCCGCCTTACATCGCCGCGATCAAGGCATTCCAGCAGGAGCTGCCCGGGGTTCCGCTGGTAGCAGTGATGGAGCCCTTTCCTTACCGGCTCATGGATGAAGCGGCCACAACCTACGCCGTTCCCTACGAATGGCGGACCACGTACGGGGTTCGGCGTTACGGATTCCATGGCGCGAGCCACAGGTCGGCAAGTGAACGGACGCAGGCGCTCATGGGCCGCAAAGACCTGAGGCACATCAGCTGCCACCTCGGTGGAAGCTCCAGCGTGGCGGCGTTTAAATGCGGCGTCGCGGTCGATACCAGTTTCGGTGCATCCCCACAGTCCGGTTTGCCCCAAAACAATCGCGTGGGCGATATCGATGTCTTCGCCGTGCTCCACATGATGAAGAAGTTAGACCTGGACCCAGACCAAATGGCCACGCTGCTGGGAACGCAGTCAGGCCTGGCCGGGATCAGCGGTACCAGCGGCGATGTACGCGACCTGAGCGACGCTGCAGCCAGGGGAGACAAGCGGGCGCAGTTGGCCCTGGACGTCTTTGTCAGAGCAATTCGTCAGTACATCGGCGCGTTTCTGGTCGAGTTGGGCGGTGTGGACGCGATTACGTTCTCTGGCGGAATCGGCGAGAACAGCCCGGAGATTCGAGCAGCCGTGCTGCAGGGACTGGCTGGATTCGGAATTGAAGTAGATGAGGCTAGAAACGTAGCGTTACCGCGCGACGGTTCAATCTCAAAGCAAGGCTCCCCAACGCGAGTAATGGTAGTTCCCGCAAACGAAGAGGTAGTAGTAGCAAGAGAGACCGCCGCCCTGGTGTCGGCGCTGGCAGCGGCAGGACAACGCACGTAAGAACAAGCAAGACAAGAGCGGTTCAGGAAGTTTTTATGGCAAGCACAGCGATTGGGAATTCGACGGGATCCATTTCAAGGTCGGCGGTCGAGCAGATTGTCCGGCAGGTAGCGCTTGAGTACCTGGGGCGCCAGAAGGGCGGAGCTGCGCCGGTGTTGACGGTGCAGACCAGCTCACGCCACATGCACGTGTGCCGCGAGGATATGGACACGCTGTTTGGACCGGGGAGCGAGCTGACAATTGACCGGCCTCTCTTCCAGGAAGGCAACTTCGCGGCCAAGGAGACCGTGACGATCGTGGGTCCCAGGAGCAGGCTGATTTCGAACCTGCGGATATTGGGGCCGATGCGCAAGCAGTCGCAGGTGGAGTTGGCATTTACCGACGCGATCATGCTGGGGTTCAACGATATTCCGGTACGGCTTTCCGGCGACATTGCTGGAACGCCGGGAGCGGTGATCATCGGGCCCAAGGGCGTGGTGGAGCTGAAGGAAGGCGTGATCCGGGCCGCAATCCACGTACACATGAACCCGACCGAAGCGGCTTACTTCGGCGTGCAAAAGGGCGACCGGATGAAACTGCGCATTGGCGGTCAGGCGGGCGTGACCTTCAACAATGTGCACGTGCGGATCGATCCGACGTCGCGCCTGAACGTGCATATGGATACGGACGAAGCCAACGCGTGCGGCTTGCATTTGACCAAGGATATTGAGCTGTTGAAGTAAAGAATGACGAAAGCGAAACAGGAAAGAAGCAGTAACAACGCCAAGAAAAGAGAGGAAGCGATGAAACAAGCGCTTGGAATGATTGAGACAAAAGGGCTGGTTGCGCTGTTCGAGGCGACCGACGCGATGCTGAAGTCAGCGAACGTGACGTTTGCCGGCTGGCAGACCGTGGGTTCCGGACTGGTAACGGCATTTGTGGAAGGGGACGTGGCGGCAGTAAAGGCAGCCACGGACGCGGGAGCGGAAGCGGCAGGACGGATTGGCGAGGTGGTCAGCGTGCAGGTGATCTCGCGCCCTCATGATGAGCTGCCGTCGTTTGTTCAACAGAGCGGCAAGGCAACGGCCAAGAAGTAGGAGAGACGAGATGAGCGAAGCAATTGGATTGATCGAAACAAAAGGCCTCGTCGGATTGGTCGAGGCATGCGACGCGATGGTGAAGGCGGCCAGCGTAGAGCTTGTGAAAACGGTGCAGATCGGCGGCGGATACGTAACGGCGATCGTGCGCGGAGATGTGGGCAGCGTGCGGGCCGCGGTGGATGCGGGCTCAACGGCAGCCAAGGCAATCGGCGAGCTGGTGGCGTCGCACGTGATCGCGCGTCCGCACGATGCGCTGGTTGAGAGCTTGTTGAAATAACACGGACCTCTGGAGAAGAACGATGGCGAATGAAGCGATTGGAATGATCGAGACCAAGGGCCTTGTAGCCCTGGTGCAGGCAACGGACGCGATGCTCAAGGCGGCAAGCGTGAAGTTTGTGGGCTGGAACAAGGTGGGCAGCGGTCTTTGCTCGGTGTACGTGACCGGAGACGTGGGCAGCGTGCGCGCCGCGGTGGATGCGGGCGCAAGCGCAGCACGGGCAGCAGGCGAAGTGCAGAGCGTGCACGTGATTGCGCGTCCGCACGACAACCTGAGCACGGTATTGCCCAAGTAGCCGCGAAAGCAATCTGGGCGGCACGCGAGGTGAGCCGGCATGTTTATTGCAAAAGTGATTGGCAACGTTGTTGCGACACAGAAGAACGAGAAGTTCCGCGGCATGAAGCTGCTGCTGGTACAGCCGTACATCAGCAAGGACGGCAAGCTGCAGGTTTCAGGCAGCTCAGTGGTCGCGGTCGATAGCGTGGGAGCCGGCGTGGGCGAGTGCGTGCTGTTTACGCAGGGAAGCTCAGCCCGGCTGACGCCGGCAACGAAGGATGCGCCCGTAGACGCGGTGATCGTGGGGATCGTGGACCAGATCGAAGTTGAAGGCGCGACGTTGGAGAAGCCGTAAATGCCTATACAGGAACAGATGATTGCGGAGATCGCCCGTGAAGTGGTGGCGCGGCTGCGCGTGCAGATGCAGGCTCCGGTTGCTATAGCAGCGCAGGTTCCGCAAGCTGCTGTGGGGCGCGATGGCGTCTTTGCGACCGTGGACGAGGCCGTGAATGCGGCGTTCGAAGCGCAGAAAAAGGTCGCGGCCATGAGCTTCGACGAGCGTAAGCGAATGACCGACACGATTGTGCGCATATGCAACGACCGGCGCGAAGAGCTGGGCCGCATGGAAATGGACGAGACGAAGGTCGGGCGGCTCGACCACAAAATTCTGAAGCTGACCAACATGCGCTTTGTACTGGGCGTGGAAGAGATGAAGAGCGGCGCCCGCAGCGATCCGACGGGGCTGTGCATTATTGAGCGCGCACCGTGGGGCGTGATCGGAATGATGCTGCCGGTGACCCATTCCGTGCCGACGATGGCTTCAAACGCAATCAATATTCTGGCGGCGGGGAATACGGCGGTGTTCGGGCCGCACCCTTCAGGACAAAAAGTGGCGCGGTATGCGCTGCAGCTATGGAATCGCGAAATTGAACGCGAGATGGGCGTGGCGAACGTGCTGACGACGACCGCCGAAGCGAGCATTGAGGCCGCCGAGCAGATCTTCCATCATCCCAAAGTGGCGTTGCTGTGCGTGACGGGCGGGTCAGCAGTGGCGAAGGCTGCGGCAATGTCGGGCAAGCGCGTGATTGCGGGAGGTCCGGGCAATCCTCCCGTCGTGGTGGACGAGACGGCCGATCTGGATCATGCGGCGAAGTGCATCATCGAAGGCGGTGGGTTCGACAACAACCTGCTGTGCATCGGCGAGAAAGAAGTCTTTGTAGTTGCCTCGGTCGCAGATGCCTTCATGGCCGCGATGCGGCGGGCTGGGGCGTTCCAACTGGAACGCGACGCGATTGAGCGGCTGACCAAGGCAGCCTTTACGTTTGAAGGTGGTGGCGGCGGCTGCGCGCGAGCCCATGTGAAGAAAGATTTGGTCGGTAAGGATCCGGCGGTACTGGGCGAAGCTGCGGGCGTCCGTGTGCCCGCGGGGACCGACCTGTTGTTTGGCGAGACGGATGAAGATCATCCATTTGTCACGGAAGAGCAGATGATGCCGTTTGTTCCTGTGGTGCGCGTCAAGTGCGTGGGAGCGGCGATTGAAGCCTCAGTAAAAGCCGAGCACGGTTACCGGCACACGGCAATTATTCATACAAAAAATGTGGAGACAGCGACGCGGATGGCGCGCGCGATGAACACGACGCTCTTTATTCAGAACGCGGCGTCGGCGGCATCGCTGGGCGTGGGCGGCCCAGGATATTTCAGTCATACGATTGCCACTCCGACGGGTGAAGGAGTGACTACCCCCATGACCTTTACGCGTGAGCGACAAATGGTGGTGGGCAACGCACTACGGATTATCTAGCGATGTTTCTTGCACGGATTGAAGGCACGGTTGTGGCGGCAGCGAAGCATCCCACGCTGGATGGATGCCGGTTTCTGGCCGCGCTGCGGCTTGAGGCAGATGGCAGCACCGCACCGGAACCGCTGGTGGTGGTGGACTGGCTGGGCGCGGCGAGCGGGGCGACGGTAATGGTGTCGACGGATGGAGATATTGCGCGGTCGAAGCTGGGAAACACAACGCCGGCGCGGATGGTCGTGGTGGGCATCGTAGACGCGGTACAAACTGCAGGAGCAAAGGCATGAGACTGGGCATTGTGCGCGGACATGTGACGCTGACTCCGGCGGTTGAAGCCTATGGCGGCAAGACGCTGGTAGTGGTGGAACCGGTAACGATGGAGAACCTGCGCGCGAAGAATGGACTCGGCGGCGGCAAGGCGCTGATCGCCATTGACGAGCTGGGCGCGGCCGAAGGCCAGATGGTTGGGTTTACCGAAGGACGCGAGGCAGCCAATCCGTTTTGGCCGGGCGCTGTCCCAGTGGATGCGTACTGCTCGCTGATCGTGGACTCGATCGACGTGGGACAGTAAGGGATTCTTGATAACGGCTACGGGCAGCTTTCATACAGGATTTGAGGTGGGGAAGTGACAAAGAACGAGAAGAGCATGGATTTTCGAGACCGCAAGCTGGTGTCGTTGCGGGATGCGCAGGAAGCGCTGGCCGCTGGAGCGACCCGCATCGTGATCGCCGAGAAGTGCGTGGTAACGCCTTCAGCACGCGACTTTCTGCAGCAGCGGAATGTATCGCTGGAGGCGAGCGGCAGCGGGACGAGTGCGATCGCGGTTCCGGTCGCAGGTACGCACACAGGCTCTTCCCCGGTGAGGCCAGCGGCGAATCCGCGGCTGTTCTCGACGCCGGAAGCAGAAGAGATCAAAAAAGAGATTTGCGCCACGGGGAAGAAGCTGTGGCTGCGGCAGTTTGTGGACGGCAACGGCGGAAACATTTCTTATCGCATTGGACCGAACGAGGTGCTGTGCACGCCGACCTTGGTGAGCAAATACGACCTGACGCCCGAGGATATTTCGCTGGTTGACCTGGAAGGCAACCAGATTGCCGGGACCAAGCCGAGAACGAGCGAGATTTTTCTTCACCTGGAGATTTACAAATCGGTTCCCGAGGCAAAGTCGGTGGTGCACTGCCATCCGCCGCATGCCACGGCTTATGCAATCACCGGCAAGGTACCGCCGAACATGATCATTCCCGAGTTTGAGGTGTTTGTGGGCAAGGTGGCTATTTCGCCTTACAAGACGCCGGGAACTGCGGAATTTGCGCAGACAGTGATTCCGTATGTGCGGCAACACAACACCGTGCTGCTGGCCAATCACGGGATTGTGTGCTGGGCCGACACGGTGACGCACGCCGAATGGTATGCCGAAGTGCTTGAGACCTATTGCTGGACGCTGCTGCTGGCTTCGCAACTGGGCCAACCGATCTCCTACATCTCAGAACAGCAGGGTTCCGATCTGTTGGAGCTGAAGAAGAAGCTGGGGCTGCCTGACATTCGATTTGATACGTCGCGGATGAAGGAGTGCCAACTGGCCGACCTCGAAATGCCAAATTCGATTGCGCTGACTCCGACGCCATGCGACGGCAATACCGGCCGAGCCGGGAACATGGGCGGCGATGCCGAGGTTGAGATGCTGGTGAAGCAAGTAACCGATGCGGTGATGCAGGCGGTCGGCGCGAAATAAGCCTGCAATCCCACACTTTTTTTGCAAAGTACCCGAAATGTGTGGGGCACGGGCACGAAGTCATCAACAGCGGCGGAAGATGAGAAACGCAGCGTAGAGTTTCCGGTACTCTGCTGAGGGACGATGAAGGCTGCTGAACGGCAACTAAGAATCCGCCAGATGCTGGAGACCCGGGACTTTGTTGACCTCGAGACTCTTTGCCGCGAGCTCGACGCCTCAGAGTCCAGCGTACGCCGCGACCTGGACATGCTGGAAGAAGAGAAGGTCCTGCGCCGTGTGTATGGGGGAGCGGTCTCGATGCAGACGCCGCCGGCGCGCGCGTTCGACTACAACGTTGAAACCGAGAGGCTGAGCACCGAGAAAGACCGGATCGCACGGGTGGCCGCGGGGCTCATTGAACCGGGGCAGACGGTGATCCTGGACGGCGGTTCGACTGTGGCGGCCGTGGCGCGGGAACTCTCCACCAAGTCGCTGCACATTGTGACCAATTCCCTTCCGATTGCCGAAAGCCTGGAGACCCTGCGCAACATTGAACTGACGCTGACGGGTGGATATCTGGATCCGCGGCTGCGGGTGATGCTGGGACCGTTTTGCGAACAAATGCTGGGGGCGATCCGCGCCGACGCGGTGATCATGGGCGTGGGCAGCATAACGGAGACAGGATTTTGCAACAACAACACGCTGGTGGTTGGCTCCGAGCAGAAGATGATCGAGATCGCCGGCAAGGTAATTATCGTCGCCGACCACACGAAGTTCGGACGCGGCGGCATGATTCCGGTAGCGCCGTTGAACGCGGCCGATATCGTCATCAGTGACCGGGAACTGGCGCCGCAATATGTGGAACTGCTCCGCGCAAACGGCGTTGAAGTGCTGCTGGCCTGAATTCCGCTGCGACGACTTTGAGAGAATGAACATGCGGATGGAAGTTTGAGCGCGGGAGACGCGATGCAGACGGATGCGCATGACGTTCTGATTGTGATTGACGTGCAAAACGACTTTTGCCCCGGGGGCGCGCTGGCGGTTGCCGATGGAGATGCGGTGATCGATGTGATTCACCGGATAGCACCACGGTTTGACCATGTGGTGCTGACGCAGGACTGGCATCCGGCCAATCACACTTCATTTGCAAGCTCGCATGCCGGCAAGAAACCCTACGAACAGATCGAGTTGAGCTATGGGCCGCAGACCCTGTGGCCCAATCATTGCGTGCAGAGCACCAAAGGCGCGGAGTTTCATCCTGCGTTGCGGTTACCTGGGGCGGAGCTGATCCTGCGCAAGGGATTTGATGCGCAAATCGATTCCTACTCGGCGTTTTTTGAGAACGACCGGCGAACGCCGACGGGGCTGGCGGGCTACCTTGAGGAGCGCGGACTGACGCGGGTGTTTCTGGCAGGGCTGGCCTACGACTACTGCGTGGGCTACTCGGCTCTGGATGCGCGACGGCTCGGACTGGCGGCATTTGTGGTGCGCGATGGTTGCCGGGCGATTGACCTGGGCGGATCGCTGGCGAGGATGGAAACGGAATTCGAGCGGGTCGGAGTTCAGGTGATCGAGAGCGCTGCGTTTTCGTGTTGAGGGCAGGAGACGTAAAATCGGACCAGGCTCCAAGGAGCTTGGCCCCATCAATGTCGCGCAATTTCTACATTCTCAGTGGTTCGCTGGTGCTGTTCGCCCTGGTTGCGGGGGGCATGTCACTGGTGCCGTCCGGCTTTCAGCCGGGGCTTCCGGCCAATGCTTCACTCTGGCGGACGGTGAGCATGGTGTTGCTGCTGTTCGGGTTGCTGGCGGCCCTGGTCGGCGTGATGAGCCATCTTTTTGAGCAGGTGGACCGGCACAGTGAAGAGGCCCGGCAGGCGGCGCGGCGGAAGAGGCGAGATTCGCGGGAGTAGGTGCGGGCCATCGGCCGGGAGCGGCTGGATGGGCGAGGACGCCGTCGCCGGTAGAATAGACAGTGGGACACATTCCCGCACAGGAACGAGCTGACGCCGATGTATGAAGTCACCGTGGAGGCAGGTTTTTCCTCCGGCCACTACCTTCGAAACTACAAGGGGAAGTGCGAGAACCCGCACGGCCACAACTACAAGGTACGCGTAACGCTGGCCGGAACCGAACTGGATGAGGCTGGGTTGCTGCTGGACTTCAAGCTGCTCAAGCAGGTGATGCGCCCGGTGATCGACCGCATCGATCACCAGATGCTGAACGATCTTGAGCCGTTTACGGTGCTGAACCCTTCCGCCGAAAATATTGCGAAGTATTTTTACGACCAGACCAGCGAACAACTGGCCGGGATGACGGCGGGGCGGGTGCGCATCAAAGACTGCACGATCTGGGAGACGGACACAACGACCGCCACCTACTTCGAGTAGCGGGGCCCTAGTTCATCTGGCCGGATTTGGACTTGAGGTACTTGTCGAAGGGGATCTCGAAGAAGAAGAGCTCCTCGCCATCGGCGTTGCGAAGTGCGTGGAGATGGAGTTTAGCGCCCCGGAGCGGGTGGTCCAGCTCAGAGACGTCGTAGAACAGGAAGCCGGCGCGGGTTGTGTGCGGCTCGACAACCAGCGCCTGATACTCGAAGTTGTCAAAATCCTGTTCGATTTCCTGATTGCTGGCCTTTGGCTTCAACTTGATCTTGGGCAGCGGGCCCGGCAGGGGAATTTTCCCCCCTTCGCGCTCCTTGCGAGTCATCAGGCGCTCGACGTCCTCGGGCTCGGCGGTCTGGATTCTATCTCCGTTGGCGGTTTGGAAAAGGATGCGCGCATCGCGGAGCGAGATAGGCTTGTCTCCATTGTTGGTGACGACCAGGCGCACGGGCATGACCCCGTGACTGAGATAATCGACTCGGAAGATGGACTCTTTTTCCTTTGTGTCGTAGGGCTCGGCGGCGATAGCGACTTTTTCGTCGGCGTGAACTTCGACATCGGCAAAGGAAGTTGCGGGCTGCACGGGCGGCGGAGTGTGGTCGCTGGCACGGGCCGGCAGAGCCAGGCAGGCCGAGAAAAGCCCGAGCAGGAGTAACCCGGGCAGTGACAGCGGCTTTGCCCCGGAGAGCCTCATCGTGCTCGACTGTATCATTCTAGATTGGACTGCGGAAAGGCGAGTCCGTCACGCATGATTGTGATCCTCTACAACCTGGTCCTGCTGGCAGTGCTGGTGGCCGGTTCACCGTGGTGGTTGTGGAAGATGGCCACAACGCACAAATACCGCGAGGGGCTGGGCGAGCGGCTGGGACGGGTTAGGGTACGAACAGACGCGCGGCCAACGATCTGGCTGCACGCCGTATCCGTGGGTGAGGTACTGGCGGTGAGCCGGCTCGTGGGCGAACTGGAGCGCGCATTCCCGCAGTTTCGCCTGTTGATTTCGACCACAACGAAGACGGGGCAGGACGTGGCGCGAGAACGATTCGGGCAGGAGCGCGTTTTTTATTGCCCGCTGGATCTGCCATGGGCCACCCGCGCCTATCTTGAAGCGCTAAAGCCGCGCATGCTAATCCTGGCGGAGACTGAGTTCTGGCCGAACCTGTTGAGAGGATGCAACCGGCGCGGAATTCCCGTAGCGGTGGTGAACGCGCGCATTTCCGACCGGTCGTGGCCCCGCTATAGATTCTTCAAACGGATCTGGCGGCCGCTCTTGAGCAGAATCGGACGGGTGCTAGCCCAGAGCGAGATAGATGCTGAGCGGCTGCGGACGCTGGGCTGTGGGCCTGAACGGGTTACAGTGTCGGGAAATCTGAAGTTCGACGTTCGCGCGGCGGTGGAGGCCGAGGCAACGCGGGTGCTGAAGGCCAGAGCTGAGGGCGCCAGGTTCTTGGTGGCAGGCAGCACGCTCGAAGGCGAGGAAGCAGCGTTGCTGAAGGCGTGGCCGAGGCTTCTCGAAGGAGACAAGAAGCTGCTGATGGTGATGGCTCCACGTCATCCGGAGCGGTTCGGGGCGGTGGCTGCGCTGCTTGATCAGTCGGGGGTGGACTGGGTGCGGCGGTCCGGCTGGAAGAGCGAGGACACGTTGCGCGCGGGCCAGGTGGTTCTGCTCGATACGATTGGGGAGTTGGCGTCAGTGTATTCGCTGGCGGCTGTGGCGTTTGTGGGTGGCAGCCTGGTGGCGGCGGGCGGGCATAATCCGCTGGAACCTGCACAGTTTGGAGTGCCGATTGTGATGGGGCCGCATTACGCGAATTTTCGCGCGATTACCGAAGACCTGCGGAAGCACGATGCACTGCGCATTACGGAGAAAGAAGATTTGACAAAGACGTTGATGGAGTTGCTGAGCGACGGCGAAGCAGCGAGGGCAATGGGCGAACGAGCTAAGAAGGTTTTCGGCCAGCAATCCGGAGCGACGGGTCGTTCCGTTGAGGCGCTGCGGTCACTGCTTGCGGATGTGGCGGCGACGCTATGAGTGAGACTTATTCAACGCGTTTCCTTCTGAAGGCCCTGGTTCCGCTGTATGAGGTGGGCCTGACGCTGCGCGAGATGCGGCTGGGCACACGATTTGAGCCGATCAAACGCCTGAAGCTCCCGGTGGTGAGCATTGGCGGAATCTCAGCAGGAGGGGCGGGCAAGACGCCGCTGACGATTGCGCTGGCACGGGCATTGGCGAGGCGCGGGACGCACGTGAGCGTGCTTACGCGAGGCTACGGGCGAAACAACCACATTGCCATGCGCGTGGACTCCAGCGGATCGGCGAAAACGTTTGGCGACGAGCCGCTGGTGATCGCGCATGAATCGAATGCCCCCGTATTTGTGGCGGCGCAGCGGTACGAGGCGGGAGTGCTTGCGGAGCGATTCGCGCCGAAGTCGCACTCGCTGCATCTTCTGGATGACGGGTTCCAGCATCGGCAGTTACATCGCGATGTGGATATTGTGCTGATTGACCGGCGCGACTGGGTGGATGACCTGCTGCCGGCAGGGAGGCTGCGCGAGCCGCTGGACGCGCTGCATCGAGCGCACGTGATCGCAATTCCCGCGGACGATGAGGAGCTTGCTGAGAAGATCATGGCGATGGGCTGGGAGGGCCAGCTTTGGAGGGTTCGACGGCTCATGCACGTCCCGGTCATCGACGGACCAGTGGTGGCGTTCTGCGGGATTGCGCACAGTGACCAGTTCTTTGATGGACTGACAAAGGCCGGCTTGCATCTTGCTTCGAGGATTCCATTCCCTGACCACCATATCTACAAAGATCACAGA
>CAVXVM010000014.1:0-6860 GCA_963765025.1 uncultured Acidobacteriaceae bacterium
CACCGCACACCCACGGCCAGAGCCACGACCCGGTCGGTGAGAACGCCTTCCTCATCCTGCTCAATTGCATCAAGGCTGCGCAGGCCACCGTGATCTACCCGCCGGAGATCCCATGCTTCTCGCCCTCACCGCTTGGTCTCTCGTTCACAGCATCGCCAAGCTCGCCATTGGCGGCAATCTCCAGCTTGACCGCAAGGCCACCATTGCCTTCACGCACAAGGCTGCGCGAGCTTTATTCGGTGGAATGGCAAAGAAGTCTACGACAGTCGCTGAGTTCCGCCCAACGCCCAGCGCCGCCCGAGCGAAAGTGAAGAACAGACTCTAGTGGCGAGTCACCCGCGCAAACGCTTGCACCCAGCCGAGCGTCAGCGCCTTCCACGGATCCCAGAAATAAACAGCCGAAGCAAGATACTCCGCCGCCAGCAGGCCCGCCGCACCCACGACAAACGAGCGCACCAGCCGCCCCTTCCACCAGTCCCACCCGGCCATCAGGGCCACGAGCAACACATTCCCGTAGAACACCGAGACGAACTACACAAACACCGTCTTGGGCTCCGCCGGAATCAGGAAACTCTCAAAGCGCGAGAACCCCGGATCGGCCAGCGACACCGTCGCCAGAATCATCATCCGCTTATGCGCCGCCGCATTCTTCCTCAGCGCAATCCCCCACCCCAGCAGAATCAGAAATCCAGCAATGTCCACCAGGTTCACTGAGAAGAACTGTGGGTTCAAAAACTGCTGGTGAAGATTCGCGGCAAGCGACGCCAGCGACGCCCATGGTCCCAGCACGCCCATCAGGCACGCCCACCCCGCCGCAATCCATCCCAGCGTCCTGTGCCACGGCACGCGGTTCCGCATCACCAGCAGCACCTGCGCCGTCACAATCAGCATCCAGGTCGAAAACACCGCCGCATGCACATATAGAATCCCCGGCGCAGGCGGCTTTTCGTGCAAGAACCGGCTGAAGTCCGTTCCGAATCCCAAAAGCATCCCCACCCACAGCACGCCTAGCCACACCGCGGAAGGCACGCGGTCCTCGCGTGTGCTCCATGTGCCCTTCTCATGCAGAACAAATTTCTGCCCACGCACCGCCGCAGCAGTCGCCAATTGGTACCTCCGGGAAGCCTCTCAGTCAGACTGCCCGAACCACCTGCGCCCGTCAATCAAATTCAAATCGCCCATTGCACCCCTCGAGCCTTTCCTCCGTTGACCTCCCGTAGAAGAGTGGGTGCCCCTGGGTCAACCGCATTTGGGGACCTGGGATTGAGGCCTCATCGCACGACAGGTGGGATAGCAAGAACTTCCCTCCGCGCTTTGTATCAGGGTACGCACTGACTCGCGCCGAATGAGCCCCACAAAACGACCCGCGTTATTTAACCTGAAACCAGTCAACGAAAAATGATCCCCGCCAAACTTCTGCCCACAATTCTTTTTCTAGCTCTTTCTGCGAACCTGCCCCTCCCCGCGCAGGCGCCGCCCCCTGCATCGCTGCCCCCGCTCGAATCCGCCGGCGCTCTCGGCTCCCAGCTCTTCCTCGACTCCGGTTCCACCGGCATGGTTCTCGTCGTCGTGCGCGATCATCAGGTCTTCTTTCAGGGCTACGGCGAGACCGCGCCTGACTCGCATCAGCTTCCCAATCAGGATTCGCTCCTCCGCCTTTGCTCGCTCACCAAAATCTTCACCGCGGATGTCCTTGCCCGCCTTGTCGCTGACAAAACTCTGAGTCTGGACGACCCCCTTCAGCGTTTCGCTCCGCCGCACATTGTCGTGCCCTCGCGTGAAAAACCCATCACGCTAGGCAATCTCGCCACTCACACCTCAGGCCTCCCGCGCGAAATCGGCACCTCGCCGCGCGGCACCCCGCGCTTCACTTTCCCCGACTATCGCACCCGCTGGAAGTGGCTGCCCCGCCAGCAGCTCCGCAGCACTCCCGGCTCTCGCGCCCTCTATTCAAACGTAGCCTTCGACTTTCTCAGCGACGCCCTCGCCTCGGCCACGCATAAGCGATACGCTGCCTTGCTTGCCGAGCGCACGCTCAACCCGCTCCACATGCGCAACACCACATATTTCCCCAACCCCACCCAATGCGCTCGTCTGCTCCTCACCAATCACGACGAGGGCCCCTGCGCCGTCACTGAAGCGACCGCTGGAAGCTCCGGCCTTTATTCCACTCCTGCCGACATGGCCATCTGGCTCCAATACCTGCTCGACGACGGCGCGCCCGGCATCCCAACGCAGGACCCCGCTGCCCAGGCGATTTATCTTCTACCTTCTGATCTCGTCAGTCAGCAGGGACTCGACCATGCCGGCCCGCCCTCGGCCATCGGTCTCGGCTGGATGCACCTTCTCACCCCCGACTCACCCGCTCACATCGTCGAGAAGACCGGCGGCGGCGCAGGCTTCGAAACCTATATTGCCATCAACCACGCGCGCCACACGGCCATCTTCGTCGCCACCACCGATGGCCCCGGCGACTCTCACATCAACCTCTTCGAAACCGCCAACAATCTGCTCCTCAACCTTGCCGGCCTGCCACCGCTTCCACCCCCGCCGCCCAAGCCCGCGCACCGCCACCGCCGACCCCACCGTCACACCACCTGACCGCGACCTATAATCCTTTTTCAGCGCCCCCCGCCGAAGGAGCCCTTCATGAACGGCCAGCTATCCAATTCGCTCGCGCCGCTCGGCACATCAGGCAATCGCATTGTCAATCTCACCACCGGTCAGCAGGTCCTGCTGCGCGGCGTCAATCGATCCGGGCTCGAATACTGCGGACCTGACGATCAAGGCTTCCTTTCCGGAGCTTCTCTCTCCCGCGCTGAAATCCATTTCATCGTCCACGAGTGGCGCGCGAACATCATCCGGCTCCCCTTTAACCAGGACTTCGTTCTGCGAGGCCGCCTTGGCCATTCAGCCGAAGAGTATCAAACGGCAATAGATCAGGTCATCTTCTGGGCCTCGCAGGCGGGCGCCTACACCTTGCTCGATCTCCAGTGGCTAGATGCCGATCGCATCTACGGCGGCGACCGCAACTTCGTCGCGCCCCTCCCCAACTCAGACTCGCTTCAGTTGTGGACCGCGCTCGCCCGCCGCTACAAAGACGAGCCTGCCGTCCTGTACGATCTCTTCAACGAGCCCCACGACCGTCTCTCCGACGATCCCTGGCCGCTCAACAAGCCCGACGGCACCACTTACCCGCCCGCTCAAATGTCCGTCACCATGGCCGAGTGGAAACCCTGGGCCCGCGTGCTCACACTAGCCATTCGCGAACAGAACCCCGACGCCCTCGTCTTCATCGCGGGAACCAACTGGGCCTACGATCTGCGCGGCATGCCCATCGATCTCGACAACGTCGTCTACTCAACACACGTCTACCCCAACAAGGGAACCAACTGGCCCCAGGCCTTCGGCAACCTCGCCGCCTCATTCCCTGTTTTTGTTGGTGAGTTCGGCGGCAGTGACGCGCCTGTAGACCTCGAGTACGTACGCAATCTTGTCGACTACATCCAGCGACTCGAGATCGGCTTCACCGCGTGGAGTTGGTCGAACGATCCCTTCCTGGTCACCCGCTACGCCCCCACGGCCTTCGGCCAAATCGTCCACCAAACCCTCTCTAGCTACTGATCGTCGGCCGCCACTTTGCGCTGATTTTTCTAGCCTGCTGCACGGCAGCGGGTGTATCTTTGCACAACATTCCCGGTGATCTTCCCCGATTCACGTAACTCTCACCAAAACAGCACGGAGGTTTCAAATATGTCAATGCCCCGCATTCTGCTGGGTGCCGCCATGGTTGCGGCACTCTCCATGTCACTCGTCGGTCAACAAGCCCCAGTTGGTATCCACCACATTCAGTGCGTAAAAGTAAACCCCGGCCAGCAAGCCCCGGTTCAGGAATGGATCGACGGCGACAATCACAAGCTGACGCAGTCACTGGTGGATTCCGGCGCCTATGCAATGTCGCTCGTGCTGCGAACCCAGATGCCGGCGGGTACCGATGCCCAGTGCGACTATGTCTTTGTCACCTTCTACAACGGCCTGCCGCCCACACCAAGGACAAGGGACGAGATGAACCAGGCTCTGCGCAAGGCGGACATCCAGATGACGGCAGGGGCATACAACGCGAAGCTGACCGAAATGGGCAAGCTGGTCTACGACAACATTACGCAGTACCAGGCGCTGGTAGGCGGCGCCAAGAAGGGTGATTACCTGGAATTCAACTCGATGAGTTCACCGGATCCCGACGCCTGCGTGGCGATTGAAAAGAAGGATTGGCAGCCGCTTGCCGAACAGATGGTCAAGGATGGAAATACAGACGGCTGGGCCATCAACCGGCAGATCTTTCCGCGCGGCGCCAAGGACGAACCCGCAGTCAGCACGGTGGATGTGTTTCCTAGCTGGGATGCGTTCACCCACCATTACGACAGCATTCGCAGCGCATGGCCGAAGGTGCATGGGGACGCGGATTTTGCCAGCACGATGGCGCAGCATGGAAAACTATGCACGATTGAGCACACAGTGCTCTACAAGGTGGTGGATGCAGTAACTCCATCGAAGTAAGCACTCGTTCGAAGAACAACGGCCCGGGCCGCAGTCTCTGCCGCATTCACGGAGGGGATTTGAGGCCCGGGCTTTGCTCTTGCGGTCGGGCGCACTGGGCAGGACTCATTCTCTAGACCTGCCTGGTAGCGCGGGTCATGCGCCAAGAATCGCGCGGAATGGACTCCCCTGAGTGATAGTGAATTCGCGTTCGCTGAGGATTGGATATCTGAAAGAACCTGAGGATCGAGCTTCGCACTCTCTCACCCTCCGTACGATGGACCTGTGAGAACAATGGGGCCAGGCTAACGCGACGATTGTTGACAGCTCGAATCATTCATCCAGAGCCGACCATGGTTCGAGAC
Organism: uncultured Acidobacteriaceae bacterium; assembly: GCA_963765025.1. Classification (GTDB taxonomy): domain Bacteria; phylum Acidobacteriota; class Terriglobia; order Terriglobales; family Acidobacteriaceae; genus Telmatobacter. The sequence goes on from CAVXVM010000014.1 coordinate 4,902, forward strand.
TGTTGGTTCCGGGCGTATCGTCGCACATCGTTCTCCAACCCAGCCCGGGGTGGTCTATTGCTGGTCCGGCGCTCCTGGCTTGCGGAGTACATTAATAGCTATGACAGCCAGCGGCCATTCCGAGGAGACGCATTTCGGGCCCAGTCGGAGAGGGCAACGCCTGCTGTATGTCGCCGCACTTGGTGCTGGCGTCGTTCTCGGGTTGCTGGCGATGATGGGGTTTGCGCGAGTGGCGCAGGCCGGGCTGTGGAATCGGGTTGCGGGGTTTGTCACTGGCCGTCCGGTCCGGTTCGACGTGTCGTCTCCGACGGTCGTGGAGAAGATCAAGCAGCTCTCCAGGCTGGAGACCGTCGAGTATTCGCTGGACAAGATCGTGGAAGGCGATCGGCAGAGCGCTTACCTGCCTGACTTTCTGGCCGGCGACAAGCTGCTGCTGGTGGCTCATGGAGAGGTGATTGCCGGCATCGACTTGGGCCAGTTCAAGGCGGGCGATGTGCAGGTCAACGGCGATACGGTGCATGTCCGTTTGCCGGCATCGCAGATTCTCACGACGCGGATCGATAACGGCCGGACTCGCGTGTATTCCAGGACGACGGGCCTACTGGTTCCGACCGATCCAAATCTGGAGTCTGAGGTTCGCCTGACCGCTGAACAGCAAATTGCGCAGGCGGCGCTGGACGACGGGATTCTGGAGAAGGCGCGACAGAATGCGCGCACCAGCGTGACGGCTCTGCTGTATGGGCTTGGGTTTCGGACGGTGGACGTGGAATAAGGCGGGAATAAGAGAACAGCGATCAGGCCTTGGACTTGCTGCTGAGTGATGCCAGGCTGCGGCCAAGGCGGCATTCTCGATCTTGAGTTTCAATCCGCTCCAGCATTGCTACCGGGGGACGCGTGTTTCCTGGGAGTAGTTGGCATTGTCGCCCAACCTTCCCCAACCCTTTCCGCTGCTGGCCGAGAGATTCCTGCGAAGGGCTCAGTCCTCGCGAGTCGCAACTCCGTCTTTTGAATCATCTGCAACCACAAGGATTCTGGATCGGAATTGAATACTGCGGCGCTGTCTGCGGAAAAAACGAACCACGCGCCCAGTCGCACCTCGGCCCGCAATTGATCTTGCGTCCATCCGGCATATCCGAGATAAACGTGAAAAACATTGGGGTCAGGCCGGGCCGAAATTGTTTTTTCGAAGAGGCCTTTGTCGGAGATCAAATAAACTCCACCGAAGACGTTCTCAGCTTTTTCAATCTTGGCCGGGGACTGAAAAAGTGCAAATGCAGCTGAAGGTTCCATAGGACCCCCGATATAGACCGGATCGGAGCGGTCTTTTGCGGCCTTGAGATCGAGAACTTGAGAAAGCGGCACATCGGTGCGCCGGTTGAGAACCAGTCCGACTACTCCATTTTCATCGTAGTGAACGAGCAGGATCACTGTTCCAGCGAAACGCGGGTCGCCCAGGCCGCGGCTCGCAACGAGCAACTTTCCAATGCCTAAATCTTTGGGGTTCTTGAATTGAATCGGAAGAAATGACGCCGTCAGTAATTCACTTTTCCTGCGGAATGCCTTGAGCCACCGGTTTGGCTTGCTTGCTGGCCAGCCGCCGTACGAAACCAATGCGCCAGTGGCAGGCGCATGAGCGCGCAACAACGAGCTCGGATTTGGGATATCAACTTCAGCCTTGTAACTTCCGGGCTCCGCCATGGCAACGACCGCGAACAGCATTGCGAACAGCAACCGATTGCTCAGCGACATCATCGGTATCCTTCCCAAGGGAGATAGGCCGTTTTTTTCTTTGGGTTCGACCTGAGATCTCTGTTTTCTGCGGCTTTTCGATCACTCGGGACCTCGAACCTTCTGGCTCGTCAGAACCTCAATGCAGCGGCCGTCATAGTTCTCTTCGAGAGCGTCGACAGCAATTCGCGGAGGCTTTCAATACTTTAGATCGCCATCATAGTACCAAAC
>CAVXVM010000015.1:0-22941 GCA_963765025.1 uncultured Acidobacteriaceae bacterium
TGTGCTGCCAGCTCGTTCAGTTGCGTCTTGTTCGTTCAAGCAGTTGCGCGGCTGCCATCAGCATGCCGGGCGTACAGATGCCACATTGTGCGCCGCCGCAATCGAGAAACGCCTGCTGCAATCGGTGCAGTGTTCCGTTGGTGGCCAGCCCTTCAACCGTCTGAACCTCAGCTCCCTCGGCCTGCAGCACAGGCACCAGGCAGCTGTTCACCAACTCGCCGTTCATGCGCACCGAGCACGATCCGCATTCGCCCTCGCCGCATCCTTCCTTGGTTCCCGTCAGGTGCAGGTCTTCACGCAGCACATCAAGCAGGCGCTTGAGCGGCGGCGCCTGCACGGTGCACGGTTTGCCGTTCAGGTTGAACTTGATTGTCGCCGTTGAACCGCTCATACCACCGCCCGTTCATCGGACGCCTGCGCAGCGGCAAGCACAGGAAATAAATCCTCGGGCAGCAGCGGAATCGCGTGAAAGCTCACGCCCGTGGCGTCTTTAATGGCGTTCACAATTGCCGGAGCAGGTCCGTCGTGGGGCAACTCGCCAAGTCCTTTTGCGCCAAATCCGCCGTAGCGGAACGGAATCTCTTCAAAGAACACGTGAATCGGAGGAACATCTTCGGCCGTGGGAATAATGTAGTTCGTCATCTGGTTGTTGGCCATGTGGCCATTTTGCAAAACCACTTTTTCGTAGAGCGCGTAGCCGATGCCTTGCGCAATGCCGCCTTCAATTTGCCCGGTGGCCAGCACTGGATTGAGAACCCTGCCCACCTCCTGCACCGCCCAGAACTCTTCCACCTCGGCAGAGAAGGTAACCATGTCCACGGCCACCTGCGCCATGTGGATTGACCAGGCATACGAGGGATAGGCTTCGCCACGATACTTCTGATCGTCCCAGAAGATTCCGGGTGGCGCTTCATAGCGGACCAGCGAAACCACTTCGCCTTTTGCGGCGCGATAGCGCTCGCAGGCGGCAAAGAACTCGTCGGGTGTGTAGCGCTCACCAAGCCCGGCATGCTCGCGCAACATGGTTACAAGTTGCAAGCCCGCTCGCTCAATCAGCCTGCCCACTACCATTACCGTTCGCGAGGCAACGGTCGGTCCGCTGTTGGGTACAAGGCCCGTATCGGACGCAGCCATGACGATGTCGTCGTAATCAATGCCGATGACTTCCGCGGCAACCTGGGTGAGCACGGTGTTCGTTCCCTGGCCAAACTCGGTGTTCGAAACCAGCACGCGCACTTTCCCTTCGGCAGTTACATCCACGCCCGCCAGCGAATTCAAAATGCGCTCTCCGGAACCGGTAAAGCCTGAGCCATGATAGAAAGCAGCGATGCCGATTCCGCGCTTGATGGAACTCGTCGGATTCTCGATCGCGAATTTGGCGCGCCGTGCGTGATAGTTGCTCTCGCGAAGAATGCGATCGAGCAACTGATCCATCATGATCGGCTCGCGCATCAGCTGCTCGGTGGCTGTTGTATCGCCCTCGTGGAGAAAGTTTTTGCGCCGCAGTTCCACCGGATCCATGCCAAGCGCGGCGGCAATTTCATCCATGTGCCGCTCCATAGCAAACACTGCCTGCGGGGCGCCAAAGCCGCGAAAGGCTCCATAGGGCACGGAGTTGGTGGCCCATGCATAGGAACGAATGCGCACATTCGGGCAGGAGTACGGGCCCGGCGCATGCAGAGTGGCGCGCGACAGCACGGTGGACGACAGAGTCGCGTACGCGCCACCGTCGGTTGCCAGGTCGATATCCATGGCCAGCAACTTTCCGTCTTTGTCGAGCGCGGTGCGATGCCGCGTGCGCGCTGGATGGCGCTTGGTAGTTGCGGCAAGATCTTCCATGCGGTCGTAGACCATCTTGACCGGGTGCCCGCTCTTCATTGCCAGCAACGCCGCGTGAGAGGCGAGCGTGGAAGGATAGTCCTCCTTGCCCCCGAACGCCCCGCCGGTCTCAGTTTGCACCACACGCACTTTATCGTCGGGCAGATGGAAGATCTTGATGAGCGTCTTATGCACGTAATACGGGCACTGCAGCGAACCCCACACGGTAACGCCTGCTTCATCGCTCCACTCGGCAATGATGCCGTTGTTCTCAATGTAGAGATGCTCCTGCGCGCCGGTGCGGTATTCGCCTTGGATAATATGCGCAGCCTTCGCCCACACTGAATCGACGTCGCCCTTTTCGAGCAGGAAACTTTTCATCAAATTGTCGGTGCCCCACACAATCTGATCCTTGCGTTCGCTCTCCTCGATGGTGAAGATCGGAGGCAGGGCTTCGTACTCAATGCGCACGCCTTCTGCGGCTTTGCGCAGCTTGTGCTTGTCGGGGTGCGCCAGCAGAACAATCGCCTCGTCGCAGTGGTTCACCTCGCCCTCAGCAAGGCAGGGCTGGTCTGCAACGATCAGCTGAATGTGATTGTCGCCGGGGACATCGGTGGCAGTGACGACGGCAAACTCGCTCCAATTAATGGACTCGTCAAATTTGATGGAGAGAATTTTCCCGCGAGGAATGGTGCTGCGGATAGTCGTCCCGTACCACATGCCCGCTCGCTCGATGTCGTCCACATAGCGCGCACGGCCGAGCAGCTTATCCACACCTTCCTTGCGAGGTGCGGAGGCGCCAACGATGCGGGTTGTCGTCTTAGTGCTCATGGCGGGAAGCGTTCAATGCTCTACGGGTTGAGGCATAGCATACAACGCCGCGCTCAGGATTCAAAGCGGCCAGCCTAGCTGGCCAGTTTTGAAAGTGTCCTTGCCAGCACGTGCACGCCACTGCCGATCCACTCCGGAGAAGAGTACTCGTCTGGTCGGTGGCTCACGCCGCCGCGGCATGGAATGAACAGCATGGCCGTGGGCGCAATGCAGGAGACGAACGACGAATCATGATAGGCTCGGGCCACCATCTTCTTGTACGACTTGCCGGCCTCGATGGCGGAAGCCTCAAGCGCGGCCAGAATTGCCGGGTCGCAAACCGTCGGCGGATCGGCGTTGACGAGCTCCGTGGCGATCGTCACGCCGCGTGCCGCCGCGACGGCCACGCACTTATCCTTGAGCGCATCGAGCACGCTGTCGCGACGCGCGCGATCCGTGTCGCGGATGTCGGTCTCAAGCCGCACGCGCGAAGGAATACTATTGACCGCGCCGGGGAACACTTCGCACACGCCCACCGTGCCCACGGTGTCAATAGCGCCGGTGGATTTGGCCGCGGCCTCGAGCGCCAGGATCAACTCCGCCGCGGCCGCGAGCGAATCCTTGCGGCCCGGCATCAACTTTCCGCCCGCATGCCCGCCTTCGCCCTCAATAAGAATGCGCAAGCTCGCCGGCGCGGCGATATGCGTCACCAGGCCAACGTCAATTCCTTCCGCTTCAAGGTAGGGGCCCTGTTCGATATGCAACTCGACAAACTGGTGAAAGCGTCCTTTGGCAACTTTTATCGATTCCAGATTGCCGCTGAATCCCGCGGCTGCGCGCAACTCTTCAAGCCCGTGGCCATCCTTGTCGCGAAGGGCGACAGCCTTCGCCGGCGTGAGCACATCGGCCATCATGCGGCTGCCCAGGCAGCCAATGCCGAAGCGCGTCGGCTCCTCGGCGGTAAAAATCACGAGCTCGATCGATCGGCGCGGCTTGAAGCCAAGCTTCTGCAAAACGCGAATGGCTTCCAGTCCTCCCAGCACGCCCACGCAACCGTCATAAAGTCCTGCGTTGGGAATCGCATCGATGTGCGACCCGGTGCCTACTGGCGCAAGACTTGGATCACTGCCTTGCCAGCGGGCAAATGTATTCCCGATTGCGTCGTGCGTCACCGTGAGGCCGGCGTCTTCGCAAAGCCGCCTCACGTAGGCGCGCGCCCGCATATCCGCTTCGCTGAACACGACGCGCGTCACCACCGGAGGCTCGGCCTCCGAGATTTGTCCCAGCGCCAACAGTTCCGCAATGAGACCGTCGATTGAGAGTTGCGGGGAAGTGGTCATCGATTAGCCTCCCAGTGGATGCCTGCGCCAGTCTTTGTAGATGAGGTATTTTGCGGGCCGTTTGCCCAACGCTCCAAACCATTGCGGACAATAGGGGCCCATCCAGATGAAGTCGCCTGCTTCAACCGGATACCACGAGTCGCTGAGCTTGTAGATGCCGCCGCCTTCGAGCATCAGCAGGCCGTGCTCCATCACGTGAACCTCAACCATGCTGAGCGCCGCGCCGGGATCGTAGGTCATGGTATTCACGGCAAAGTCGTACGGCGGTCCATCGGGCATCATGGAACGAACCCGCAAGGCCTTGTCGCCCATCAGCGGCACGTCGGCAACGTTGTTCTCGTTGCCCACCACGATTTCGGGGGCGGCTGCGCCAGGCTGCGCTTCATAAGGCTTTTCAATCACCGCCGCACGTGAGGCCGCGAGCGCGCGCACCGTATGAGGCGTGCCTTGGGGAAGGTACGCATATCCATTCGGCGCGAGGACGTGCGTCTTGCCTCCGGCTTTCACTTCCAGCTTGCCTGAGAGGACGAACAAAAAGCGTTGTGCCGGTGTGGGCCCAAGCGTGCCCTTGGAGGCAAACTCGGCGGTCATCTGTGTGAACCCCGCACCCAGTCGCGGGGCGGCATGAATCACGAACTCAACTCCCTGCGCACCGGGAAGCGGCGTGCGGATGAAGGTATCCGGTGTTTGAAGCAGGTGATCGGGCTTCAGGCTGCTTCGTGTCGCTCCCAGATGCTGCATGCATGACCTCGCTGACAATTGCGTTGTTCGATTCTAGCGAATCTCCGCTGCCCACCGCTCAAGAAATTTGCGACCTACGCCGAGCGATGCCTCAACGTCTTCTTCAAGCACGGCCTCATCGGGATGGTGGCTGATGCCGCCCGGGCTGCGGAGAAACAGCATGGCCGTGGGTACGCGCGCGGCCATCACCATGGCGTCATGCCCGGCGCCACTCGGCATCATTTTCAGCGGTAAGCCGATGGCCTCAATCGCATCGGCGAGAAAAGAGGTCAGCCGCTCGTCCATTGGCACCGCTGGCTGATCCATTTGACGTGTGCGCTTCACCGTGAGCGACCGTCGCGCGGCAATTGCATCCGCGCTCTCAATCAGCTTTTCAACGGCATCCTTGCGCGTTGAATCAATTGCGTGGCGCACGTCCAGGCTTACCTTTACTATTCCTGGAACGACATTGCCGGCATTGGGCTCAACAACTACTTTGCCGACTGTCGCAACCAGTCCGTCGGTCGCCAATGCCAGCGTTTCAACCTTGGTGATCCATTCGGCGGCAGCGGCAAGAGCGTCGCGGCGAAGACGCATGGGCGTTGTGCCGGCATGATTGGCGTGGCCGATGAATTCAAAGGTCAGCCGCGTCTGTCCCACAATGGCGGTTACAACAGCGACGCTCAACGATTCCGACTCCAGCACCGGCCCTTGCTCGATGTGGACCTCGACAAAGCCCACTGCATCCTTATCCAACTCGGCTTTGCCAATCTGGCCCGGATCGAGCCCGAAGTCACGAATGGCCGCTTCAAGAGTTATGCCATCAGAATCTTTCGCTTCGAGAATGTCCTCATCGAAACGCCCGGCAACTGCGCGGCTGCCGATAAACGGCAAACCAAAGCGCACGCCCTCCTCTTCAGAGAAAGCAATGACTTCAATGTTGATCGGAAACTTCAGTTCTTTCGCAATCTCAACCCAGGCGAGAGCGATCGCTACGCCAAGCACGCCGTCGTAGGCGCCCGCATCGGGAACGGTGTCGATGTGCGAGCCCATCACCAGCCGCTTGGTACCCGCGCCCTCTGGTTGCCAAAGTCCGCGCAAATTGCCTGCCGCATCCACACGCACCTGCATGCCGAGTTCCTGCATGCGCGCGCGCAGGTAGTCGTGGACGTCGCGCACGGGCGGCGTAAGGAACCGCCGTGTGATGCGTCCGGGCTCTTCAGTCATCGCCGCAATGCGGCCGCATTCCACCATCACGCGCCTGGCATTTTCACTCACGAGCGCACCAACTCTCGTCCGCGGGCCTTGGCGGAAAAACCATCGGCGCCATAGACTCGCTCGCCGCCGAGCCAGGTCTCGACCACCTGACCGCGCAGCTGCGCGCCAAGGTACGGCGAAAGCTTGTGGCGAAAATGCAGGTGCTCCACTGCAACCGTCCAATGCGCGTCAGGATTGAACGCCACAAAATCCGCATCTGCGCCGGCAGAGAGCGTTCCTTTGCGGCCGGTGAGTCCGGCAAGCTTTGCAGGCGCATTGGCCATCCACTCGCTAACTCTCTCAATGCCCAAACCGCGCTGGTTCATGCCGGTCCACAGCACGGGAAGCGCAAGGCCAAGACTCGCAATGCCGCCCCAGGCAAGATCCCACCGTCCCGTCTCGCGCTGCTTCATCGCCGGCGGGCACGGCGAGTGATCCGTCGTCACCATGTCAATCAGGCCCGCTTCAAGCGCATTCCACAGCGCCTCGCGATTCGCCGCATCGCGGATGGGCGGCGCGCATTTGTACTCCGTTGCTCCATCGGGAATCTCTTCGGCGGCGAACCATAAATATTGTGTGCAGGTCTCCACGGTGATCGGCAAACCGCGCCGCCGCGCATCGGCCAGCATAGGCAGCGCCTTTGCGCTGGCCAGATGAACGACGTGGATCGGCGTGTTGAATTCCTCTGCCAAGCGGATCAGCAGCGCAATCGCTTCGAGCTCCGCCGCATCCGGGCGCGAAGCAAGATAGGTGGAGTATTTGCGCCAGTCGGCATGCGCGGCATTCAGAGCTTCGGTTGCCGCGTCTACCGGGCCTGCAATTTCTGCGTGAACCAGTAGCGGCAATCCACTGCCGCGCAACTTGCCCAGCGCCAGCCGCAGGTCCGCCTCATCCACCCAGGCAAAACCGTCGATCCCGGAATGAATCAGAAAACATTTGAAGCCCGGAACGCCACAGCGAATCAACTCCGGCAACTGTTCCGCATTGCCACGCACCACGCCGCCCCACGCTGCCCAGTCAACCCAGGCCTGCCCTCGGGCTGCATTCCTTTTCGCTTCCAGAGCGGACTCATCGATCGTTTCAGGGACGCAGTTCAACGGCATGTCCACAAGCGTGGTGACGCCGCCTGCGGCCGCGGCCTGCGTTGCAGTCCTGAAGCCTTCCCACTCCGTGCGTCCGGGCTCGTTGATGTGCACGTGCGAATCCACCAGGCCAGGCAAGAGCACACGGTCACCAAAATCGTGCAGGTCGTTTCCGCGCGGAGCCTGTTCCCAATCAATCACGCTCGATATGCGCCCGTTCTCCACCAGCAGCGTCGCAGGCCTCAGGCCCTCGGGCGTCAGTACCTTGGTCGAGCGAAATGCCTTAGCCATACTTTCTTTACTTTCGCTGGTTGGGGAGGCGCCGGGCAAGTTCATTCCGTAATCCGGCCATGAAAATGCTGGCGGAGCACGAAGCTAGTGTGCGCCGGGATAGGTGCGATACGCCACAATCTGCGCATCGATCGGCGTGCCGTTCAAATTTGTGGTCTTCAGCACCAGCTCGAAATAGGGAAGCGTAGTTACATGCAGCATCTTTTCAAAGCGGGACAACTGATCTTCAGAGGTAAGAAAGTCTCCCGCGCCTTCAGTGGCGGCCGAATCAGTGCCGGCCAGAATGAGAACCTTGCCCGATTGCTGGGGATTGGGCAGATAGGAGATGACGCAATAGCCGCCAGTTGTGGGCAGCGGCGCCGGTTGATAGCGTGCCTGTTCCCCTGTCCTCGGCGCCTTGTTGCGGATGTAGTCGCCATGGTCGGTTTCGTACTCCGCGGTGAAAGTCAACTTGTCCGCGAACAGATCCACCCAGGGATTCGATTTTCGCGCGCCTATCAGAATGATGTTGTCCTGCTTGACCAAGGCCGGCGTGTAGTCCCTCGCCGAGTACACGTGGAAGTTCTTGCCCGGAGGATCCAGCGCCAGCAAGCGCTGCGCCGCGCGAAAGTCTCCAAGGCTGCCGTTATTCCGCTGCATGATCATTTGCAGGTCGGCGCGCCTGTCCGGACTCAGAGTCGGAGTCTGAATCGTGGTCACAAAATTGCGGCTCAGGTATTCGCTCAGAGGGATCGAACGCCTGGTGATGTCTTCGATCAGCGCAAACGACGTGTCAGCAAGAATGATGTCGGTGTTCGGACGCGCGCTCAGAAACTCTGACCAGAACGCATTGATCGCCGGCGTGGCCTGCGCTGCATTGCTGTCTACTGACCGGCGCAGTGCCTGGTTCTCGCGACCCAACCAAAGGCAACCTGCCGCCAGAGCCACAATCACCAACGACATCACAACAAGAAGTCCGCCATCCCGTCTCGAATGTACCGGGGCCGTTGTCTGCAATGCATCTTTTGCCGGCGTTTCAGATGCCGCACTCTCAACAGGCTCAGGCGGCCCAGGGTGCAGATCAACGCGCGATTCAACGCCCGGCAACACGGTGCGCAACCTGAAGACAGGCTTGTAACTGCCTCGCGGGATCTCCATCATCAGGGCTTCGCCCGCGCCGTCGGTCACAAAGTAATCTTCGATGCGTTTGCGCAACTCCGAAGCGTTCACGCGAACAATATTGTCAAGGCTAGTGTCGTAATCCGGAGGGCGCCCAAAGACTTTGGCGCCAATCTCCTGCTCGTGAATCTGGTCAAGGCCATCTTTGATGGAGCGCTGGCCCACAAACAGCAGGAATTCGCGCAGCCGGGCCGCGCGCCGCAACTGCGGGCTCGCGAGAATTCGCTCCAGAAGGGCCCAGCATGCCTCTGAATAGGGCTGTTCCTCTTGAAGCAGAGCCGGCTCAGATACGGGCTTATTCATGGCGCCCCTGCGATGCTGAACTTTGGTCACGCGCAACGATTGGCGGACAAGTGCTTTAAAAAGCCATCATCCATTGGTCCTTACAGTTAGGATTTTAGACGATTTACAGCGAAGAATGACAACAATTGAGCGGTTTCTTCACTTTCCTTCGGGACCAAGGACCAGGAGTGCGGCGCCTGTCCCTTTTCGCCGGGCTGCTCCCCATTGCAGGAACCTCAGCCAGACCCTCAAGCCATAAATTCGACACGGGTTCATTCGATTCGGGGACGGCGATCCTATCTATGGAAAGGCATTTTCCAAAGAGGACATCTACCAACACTTGTAGATTTCCGAGGCGGTTCCTTCCTTGCTGAATATCGCGTGAACGCGCGCAGCAGCCCGCTTGCAAGGGCAAAATACCTACGCGCGACTCTTACAGTAAATTGACTTGCCGCTTGCAAACGGTCGCAAGCACCCTTCATGAGTACTTTCAAACTGCACTGGCTCGCGTTCATATCGGCTCTGCGCCGGCGTCCGAGCCAATCCCCGAACTCAGGTCCTCAACAACCGCTGCAAAAGGAGAACGTATGAACTCAATTTTGGAGATGCCAGGATTCTGCTGGAAGCCAAGGTTACTCGAATCCGCCTCATTCACGAGATTCGCGACTCTGTTGGCCGGATTTGTGTTGTTGGTCGCGCTTGCCGCGACGCCGAATTTGTCAGCCCAGGGCATTACCGGCACAATTACGGGCACGGTCAGCGACCCCAGCGGTGCGGTGATTGGCGGAGCGAGCGTAACCGTTCGCCAGACCGCGACCAACGAAGCGCGCAGCGTCGTCACTTCCGATGCCGGCACCTACACCGTCACTCAACTTCAGCCCGGCGCTTACACCGTCAAGGTTGAAAAGGCAGGCTTCAAGGCTGCCGAGCAGAAGGGCATCACGCTGGTCATCGATCAGGTGGCGCTCATCAATATTCAGCTCACGGTTGGTTCACAGGCAGAGAGTGTCGAAGTCACCAGCACCGGGCCGGTGATCCAGACCGAAGATTCGTCGGTAGGCCAGGTCATCGACGCGCAGGCCATTCAGAACACGCCATTGAACGGCCGCTTGAGCGTCATGGGCCTTATTGCCCTGGCGCCGGGCATGCAGGGCGTGGGTGCGCAGGATCAGATGGCGACCCGCGGTTTGACATTTGCCGCCGGCACTGGAAGCCGCAACGCCTATGGTGGTCTTGGCGTGAGCTTTGACGGCGTCATCAACAAGGAAGTTACGCTGCAGCGCGGCGAGCCCGAGATTCCTTCGCTCGATGCCCTCTCGCAGTTCAAGGTGCTGGCCACGGGCGCACCGGCAGAGTTCAACGAGCCCACCCAGGTAATCGTGGTTTCGTCCAGCGGCGCCAATGCTTTTCATGGCGAGTTGTTTGAGTTCAACCGTTCCAAGGGTACTTCGGCAAAGCCGTACTTCAATGGCAGCACGCGGCGCCCACCCTATGAACGCAACGAGTACGGCGGCAATTTCTCCGGCCCCATCTGGATCCCAAATGTTTACAACGGCAAGGATCGCTCCTTCTTCTTCTTTGCCTACGAGGGATTCCATCTGACGCAGTCTTCGCCAAAATCCACGCAAGAGCCTACAACGAAAATGCGCTCGGGCGACTTCAGCGAGTTCCTCGACTCAAGCGGCAACTGCGCTAAAGGATCGGCATACACCTGCATCTTCAACCCCGCCACCGGAACAAAATTTGCTGGCAACGTCGTTTCGACGGGACTCAACCCGGTGTCAGTGGCACTGATGAACAAGCTCATGCCCCCGACGACCGCCAGCGGAACCGGCACCAACACGTTTGAAAACGTGCCCTACACCAGCCAGGTCGAACGCATTTCATTGCGCGCCGATCATCGCTTCAACGACAACAACAGCATTCGCTTCACATGGCTGCGGGCCTTCTACGGCCCCAACGCGACGGTGGGCAACGACAGCCTGCAGGGCGGAAACTCCGGCGACGGCGAGCATAACTCGCAATTCATCGTCGGTTTCACGCACACCTTTTCGCCCACCCTGGTGGCGGACATCAACGGCGACTTCTTCCATCTGCCCATCTATCGCACCCCGCAGAATGTAGGAACCAAGTGGGAGTCGATCATCCCCGGCCTCAGCACCCAGTTGATCGAAGGCGCGCCGCAGATCACGATCTCCAACATCCAGTCGATTTCCGAATCCGGTTCAAAGGATCTCGAACAGGTCGGTCAGATCAATGGCTCGATTACGAAGGTGCTGGCGCGGCATACCCTCAAGTTTGGTGCGTCCTACCTTTATGACAACCACTGGAACATGTCCGCGCAGAGTCCGCAGCGTGGAGCCTACAGCTTCGGCGGCCAGTACACAAAGAACGCGGCAGATACGACCGACAACACCGGTATCGCGTTCGCCGATTTCCTGCTCGGCCTTCCAACCACAACTCAGCAGGCCACGCCGGCCTTCCTGCCGACGCGCAACATCTCAAACCAATGGGCAGGCTACGTCCAGGACGATTGGAAGCCGATTCCCAAGCTGACCATCAATGCAGGCATCCGCTACGACCTGCAGTGGTTTGAGCCCGGCCCCTACAACCAGAATGCGCTCTGGTCCCCGTCCATGAGCAAGGTGATCGTCTTCGGGAGTTCGTATCCCACATCTGCGATCCCCCAATACCTGACGCTGCTTCAGAACAACAGCCTTGTTACGCTTTCCTCTTCGGCTGGTCTCTCGAACAACCCCTTCGCGTACCTCGGCCGTCCCGACAAGAACATCGCACCCCGCCTCGGCTTTGCCTATCAGTTGATGAGAGACACCGTCATCCGCGGCGCTTTCGGCCTCTACTTCAACCTGCTGCCGGCCTCCTATATGGGCGAGATGTTTGGCAACCTGCCCTACACGGCCAGCCTCACGTACACCAACACAACTCCCTACAACGCCGGCACAACCTTCACCATGAACGCGCCCTTCACTGGCTCGGGATCAGCAGGTGGCCGCCCCGGTGTCAACGCAGAGCATCCGCTCGTGACCCCTTACACCGAGGAGTACAACCTCGCCCTCGAACACCAGTTCGGTCGGGGATTCGATGTCCGTGTCGGCTATGTTGGGCAGCACAACCTGAAGCAGAACAACTACGGCGGCAGCGGAACCTATGCGCCAAACCTGAACTTCGCTGATCCGTTCGACATCACCAAGACTGCGGCTGCCCAGGCTCCCTACCCGTTGCTCGGCACAATCCCGTATAACCTCGACCCGCTCTTCCACAGCACCATGAACTCGTTGCAGGTGGGCGCGCACAAGCAGTACTCGAACGGGATTGCCTTTGGCGCGGAGTATCAATGGACCCGCGTTCTGGGAACCGAAAACCTCGAAGATCCCTCGGGTAAGAATCCGCAGGACTCCTACGGCAACATCTCCGGCATCACGCCCGATGTGCTGCAGGTGAGCTACTCCTACGCGTTGCCGTTCGGCAAGGGAAAGCTGCTCGCCTCCAACGCCGGCCAGCTTGCCAACGATGTCGTCGGCGGGTGGGAGATCTCAGGCGTTGTGGATGCCCAGAGCGGCCAGCCGTTCTCGGTAGCCTATAACGCAACGACGTCCAGCGCCTATCCCGGTTTGGTAAACGGTCGCGCCAACCAACTGGCCGATCCCTACAAAAACGGCACCGTTTTACACAGCGACGGAAGTACGTGTACCCCGAGTGCGGGCGCTTCCGCACCAACCCGTACGAAGGCCCAATGGTTTAATCCCTGTGCCTTTGAAGGGCCGGGCTACAAGACCAATGGTGTATACGGATCAGCCTATGGCACCAGCGGCTATGACATGCTGCGTGGCCCCAGGTTTCAGGACTGGGATATGAACCTGAAGAAGAACGTGCCCTGGGGCGACCACTACAACCTCCAGCTCCGCGCCGACTCCTTCAACATCTTCAACCATCCGAACTTCGCCACTCCCAATGCGACCATCTCCAACTCGAGCGCAGGAACTGTCACCGGAATCTCCGGAACGCCGAGCTATGAGGCGCGCACCCTGGAGTTCGCGGCAAAGTTCAACTTCTAACCTGCAAACCGGAAACCCCCTTCACGCAGGGCAGCATCCCTCCGCCAGAGCTGATACGCGAGCTCTGGCTGGGGGAAGGCCCTGGGTGAAGAATCCGGACAATGAAAACTAGATCGAGCTCTGAACGCGGCAAATCGCTGTCGGGCGTTCACACGCGCGCTGAGGCCGCTATTTTTTGCGCCTGAAATTCCTGGACCCGAATCGACGGAGAAGTAATGAAGACTCGTAAACAGACCGGCCTCGCGTTGTTGATGCTGCTGGCAATTGGAACGGCCGCGCACGCCGCGCCGCACCACGTCAGCCCGGCAACGATGAACAAGAATACCCGCGAGCTTTTTCAGCAATCCATGGCCATGGACGACATGTTTTACGACCAGGACGTGAAGCTGGTCAGGAGTCCGAGCCCCAGTCCCCGGCGCACGGCAACAAGATCCGCCTATCACATGGTCCGTGAGTCAAGCTGGTATGCGCTCGGCCTGCTGGTGCGGGATGAGGCTGGCGATCGACCGAGAGCCGCCGACATTATTGATGCCGTTCTCAAACAGCAGTACGTCAAGCAGGGAACGCCCTGGTACGGCACCTACCGCCGCGCCCCGGAGGAGAAGGATCCCGCTTCCGATGCCGTCATGTGGCGCGGCTTCGATCCCAACTGGCGCACCTTCATCGGTACGACTTTTGAGATCATCCTCATCGAATACCCGGAACGCGTATCGCCTGAATTGTCGAAGCGGATGTACGAAGCCATCGATCGCGCCATTGAGGGCGAGATCGCCGAGAAGCGGCTGCTGCCTTCCTACTCGAACATTGCGCTCATGTACGGAGCGCTGTGGGATTTTGCCGCGACCCACGACAAGCGCGACGACTGGAAGCAGCAATCGAAAGACTGGACCGAGGCCGTCTACAAGCTCTACAAGCAGTATGGAGCATTCTTTGAGTACAACTCGCCCACCTACTGCGGCGTGGATATCTACGGGCTCGCTCTATGGCGCAACTACGGTTCCACTCCGCGCATGCGCTCCATTGGAAGCGAGATGGAAGCCGGCATGTGGCGCGACCTCGCCGCTCTTTATCAACCCGATCTGCGCAACCTCTCAGGTCCCTACGACCGGGCCTACGGCATGGACATGGAGAGCTACGTAAGCGTCGTCGGCGTGTGGATGCGCACCGTTCTCGATGAGAAGCACGCGCCGCTCGCGCCCATCGGCCCCACCACCGACCACATGCCCGACGTCTGGTTTGCCCCGCACATCGCCGTGCTCGGCACGCATATTCCGGCTGACGCCCTGAAGCAGATGAATACGTTCTCGGGCGAGCGCCTGGTGCGCCAGCAGATCACCGACGACCGCGTTGCAACAGCATGGATCGGCAAGCATGTAATTTTTGGCGGCGAGTCGACCAGGAAGACCAAGGATGCCGGCCCCGGTTCGCAGTTTCATCCGGCCACCATTCAGTGGCGCACGCCCTCCGGCGAAATTGGATTCGTGCAGTTGGTTGAAGCGCCTGCGATCGACGCAACCGCCGACAAGAATGGAATCACCATCTCTACTGCTGGCAACGTCCGCATCCGGATTCACGCAAAAGGGCTCGCACAGGAAGAGGTGGCAGCCACAAGTTGGGAGCTGCCCGGTTTGAAGGTCGCCGTCACCAGTGACAACAAGAACTTCACTGAAGACAAGATTGGCGACGATGTCTATCTCGTCTACTCCGGCATTACAAGCATGCGGTGGGAGATCACACCTGTTGAGTAACGGTTTCAAGATATCGGTTCAGCGGTAATCATTTTTTCGGCCCCCGGCCCCGGGGTCGGTTTATGGCCCGGCGCATTCTTTTCGAGCGAGTTTGATCACTGCTTGAGAAGAATCTGCGCCGGGCTTCTTGTTTTGTGCCATTCACGGCGAGCAATCCGAATCCAACCCACCGGCCCGGCCGCATTTGAAATAATTCGGCGGGTAAACTAAGGTCAAGTGGTTGCGGTTTTTTACCGTGCGCCAATATGCGGCTGACACGAGCGAAAAGCTATTGCAAAACCCGAGTTCAGCAGAGGAGCGGATCATGTTGGTTGGGCATTCCATCGTCAACGGCGAGACCCGAAAGGGAAGTGGAACGGAATTTGCGGGCCTGAACCCGGTTACCGGAGCGCGGCTCGAACCGGTGTACCACTCCGCCACCGCGGAGGATGTAGCGCTCGCGGCAACTCTTGCCGGCGAAGCCTTCGACATCTACAGCAAGCTCTCCGGCGCCGAAAAGGGCCGGTTCCTGCGCCACATCGCCGACGGTCATTGAAGCCATCACTACTGAAGTCGTCGAGCGAGCTCACCAGGAGACCGCCCTGCCCGAGGCGCGCCTTAAGGGCGAGGTGGCGCGCACCGTGAATCAACTGCGCATGTTCGCCGGCATGATTGAAGAAGGCTCCTGGTCCATGGCCCGCATCGATCCTGCCCAGCCCGAGCGTAAACCTCTGCCACGCGCCGATATTCGCTCTGTCCTGCGTCCGCTCGGGCCAGTGGCCGTCTTCGGCGCAAGCAATTTCCCACTGGCTTTCTCCGTGGCCGGGGGCGACACAGCCTCGGCGCTCGCAGCGGGTAATCCAGTCATCGTCAAGGCACACTCGGCGCATCCCGGCACCAGCGAAATGGTAGGCCAGGTCATCGCAAACAGTGTGCGCGCATGCGGCCTGCCGCCCGGAACCTTCGCCGTCCTGTTCGGCTCAGGAGTGCAGGTGGGCGGTGAGCTGGTCAAGCAGCCTGAGGTGAAGGCCGTCGGTTTTACCGGCTCTCTGTCCGCAGGCAAGGCGCTGATGGCGCTCGCGGCTGCGCGCCCCGAGCCCATCCCCTGCTTTATGGAGATGAGCAGCATCAATCCCTTGTTCGTGCTGCCTGAAGCGCTGCGCACGCGTCCCGCGCAAATTGCCGCCGGCCTCTTTGGGTCGTTCACGCTCGGCGTCGGCCAATTCTGCACCAAGCCGGGCCTCGTCTTCCTGCCCCGCAACGAATCCGCCGACGAGCTGGTCGCCGAGCTCGTCAAGCTGGTGCAGAAGTCCTCTGCATCGCCCATGCTGACTGAAGGCATCTGCAAGAGCTACAAGGCTGGGATCGCGAATCGTGGAGCCAATGCCCGCGTCGCTCTGCTCGCGGAACCCTCGCAATCCGACGCCAACGGCCACGTCTCGCCGGTTCTTTTCGAGGTCACCGCGAAGGATCTTCTTGACGAGCCCGATCTCGCCCTTGAAATCTTTGGCCCCAGCACGCTTGTGGTTCGTTACGCCGACAAGAGAGAGCTGCTCGCCCTCGCGCGCGATCTCGAAGGCCAGCTTACGGCAACTTTGCACGGGACTGAGGGCGATATCGCCGCCTTCGCCGACCTGATTTCAGTCCTTGAGCGCAAGGCTGGCAGGCTTGTGGTCAACGGATTTCCCACCGGGGTTGAAGTCTGCCACGCCATGGTGCACGGAGGACCATTTCCCGCTACCAGCGACAGCCGACACACCTCAGTGGGCAGCCAGGCTATCTACCGCTTTGTGCGGCCTGTCTGCTACCAGGATTTCCCGCAGGCCGCCTTACCCGCTGAGTTGAAGGATGAGAATCCGCTTGGCATTCTCCGCCTGGTCGATGGCGTCTACACGCGCGACCCGCTTCACCGGGCCTAGCAGGACCTAGCAGGCTCAAGCAGGCCGGGGCAGGCTCTATACTTTCACGTTGAAAGGGAACTCCCATCGCAAACCTCTCGATCGAATCGGTGCTGGAGACGCCGGACCCCAGCCTGTTAAGTGTGGCCACGCATGCGCAGGGTCCTGCCGGCGCGCTGCCCATCTCCGCGGAGATGCTACTCACGGAGCCCTCCGGAAATCTCTTCGGCCTTTCGCAAAACGCCGGCATGGGCTGGGAGCCCAATCGGCTTCTCGATCCTGAATTCCTCATCCTCAGCACGCATGGCGGCCTTCGCGCTGAAAACGGAGAGGCCATCGCTCTTGGCTTCCACACCGGTCACTGGGAGGTGGGCCTGCTGGTGGCAGAGACCGCGCGTGAATTGAAAGCACTCCGCGCCGTCCCCTTTGCCGGAGCCTGCACCGATCCCTGCGACGGCCGCACGCAAGGCACCGCGGGCATGCTCGACTCGCTGCCCTATCGCAACGATGCCGCCATCGTTTTTCGCCGCCTCATGCGCTCGCTGCCCACTGGAAAGGGCGTGATCGGTATCGCCACATGCGACAAAGGCCTGCCCGCCATGATGATGGCGTTGGCTTCCTCGGGCGCCAAGCCGTCCGTCCTGGTTCCCGGAGGAGTGACGCTGCTGCCGGAAAACGGTGAAGACGCGGGCAAAGTCCAGACCATCGGCGCACGCTTTGCGCAAAAGCAGATCACGCTCGAATACGCCGCTGACGTGGGCTGCCGCGCCTGCGCATCGCCCGGTGGAGGCTGCCAGTTTCTGGGCACCGCTGCCACCTCGCAGGTTGTAGGCGAAGCGCTCGGGCTGGCGCTTCCCCACACGGCGCTCGCGCCCTCCGGCCAGCCCATCTGGCTTGATGCTGCGCGCCGCTCCGGCCGCGCCATCCTGCGCATGCACCAGTTGCACATCGGCACCCAGGACATTCTCACCGACGCAGCCATCCGCAACGCCATGGTGGTCCACGCAGCCTTTGGCGGATCCACCAATCTGCTGCTCCACATTCCCGCGATCGCCTACGCGGCGGGACTAAAGCGTCCCACTGTCGCTGACTGGACCGCGGTCAATCGCCTGGTGCCGCGGCTGGTCGATGCGCTGCCCAACGGTCCTTATGCCACCGTGCAGGTGTTTCTCGCCGGCGCGGTGCCGGAGGTGATGCTGCATCTGCGTGAAGCCGGCCTGCTCGATACCTCTGTCAAGACGGTCAGCGGTGAATCGCTCGACGCCAGCCTCGATTGGTGGAAGCAGAGCAACCGGCGTCAGGCCCTGCGTCGCGAGTTGCAGCAGCGCGACGGCATCGATCCAGACGATGTCATCATGTCGCCCACGCGCGCCGCGCAAAAAGGACTCACGTCCACCATCTGCTTCCCGGTGGGCAACCTCGCGCCCGAGGGCTCGGTCATCAAGAGCACAGCCATCGATTCCTCGCTTGTTGACGAGAACGAGGTCTATCGTCATCTCGGCCCGGCCAAAGTCTTCGTCACGGAAGAGGCGGCCATCAAGGCCATCAAGAGCGGCGATGTGGCGCGCGGCGACGTGCTTGTATTGATCTGCGGGGGTCCGGCCGGCGCCGGCATGCAGGAGATTTATCAGATCACCGCCGCGCTCAAGCAGCTGCCGCACTGCAAGCACGTTGCCTTGCTCACCGACGCGCGCTTCAGCGGCGTCTCCACGGGCGCCTGCATCGGACACGTCTCGCCTGAAGCGCTCGCCGCCGGGCCCATTGGCAAAGTGCTTGAGGGCGACCAGATCGAGATCGTCATCGATCGCAAATCTCTCGCCGGCTCCGTCCATCTGGTCGGCGACGCCGACCGAATCTTCGGCGCGGACCAGGGCACGCTGGTGCTCGCCGAGCGCAAATCCCGGCCGGACCTCGCGCCCCATCCCCAGCTCCCCGCAGACACGCGCCTGTGGGCGGCGCTGGTGCAGGCTAGCGGCGGCGTCTGGGGTGGTTGTATCTACGACGCGGATAAAATCATTGCGAAACTGGAGAGACCCGAGTGAAACTCTACCGCACCACCAATGGAATCTACGTTGAACACGACGGCAAATATTTCCCCGTCCCCGAAGCCAATTTTGACGCGCTCGTCACTCATAGCGATCTCCGCGCGTATCTCAAGTCCACCGTCGACAGCGCCAGGCCTGCCTCCGATTTCGCTTCCGCGCAGATCCTCGCCCCCATCGGCACGCAGGAGGTGTGGGCCGCCGGCGTCACCTATTACCGCAGTCGCAGCGCGCGCATGGAAGAGTCGAAGTCCGCAGGCGGAGGCGACTTCTACGATCGCGTCTATTCTGCCGAGCGCCCGGAGCTTTTCTTCAAGTCCACGGCCAGCCGCGTTGCCGGCCCCGGCAGCCACGTGCGGATACGCAGCGACGCCAAGTGGAACGTCCCCGAGCCGGAACTCACATTGCTCATCAACCAGCGCGGCCAAATTATCGGCTACACAGTAGGCAACGACATGAGCTCGCGCGACATCGAAGGCGAGAATCCGCTCTATCTTCCCCAGGCCAAGGTGTACGACCGCAGTTGCGCTCTCGGCCCCTGCATCCTTGTCACGCCGGAGCCGCTGCCGGCCACAACGCCTATTCGCCTCGAGATTTTGCGCCAAGGCGCCGCCGCATTTTCCGCCGAAACAACGCTCGCCGAGCTGAAGCGCACGCCCGTCTCCCTCGTCGAATATCTTTTCCGCGACAACAGCTTTCCCGCGGGCGCATTCCTCATGACCGGAACCGGCATTGTTCCTCCTGACTCATTCACACTGGCCCCCGGCGATCGTATTCGCATCACCATCGATCCCATCGGCACGCTTGAGAACGTAGTCGTTCAGGGCAATTGAAAAGGGCAACTGAAAAGAGGGAACTGTTGGCCGAACTCGAACTCCCTCCCGTGCCCCATCGGCGCTGGCGCATTGCCGCTCTGCTCGGCGTCGGCGTCCTCGTCAACTACTTTGACCGCGTCAATCTTTCCGTCTCGCACGCCGCTCTCATTACTGCCTTCGGCGTCTCCAACATCACCTTCGGCTATCTCTCCGGCGCATACAACTGGACTTACGCCATGTGCCAGTTGCCCATCGGAGTGCTGCTCGATAAGTTTGGCGTCAAGCGCGTCGGCCGCGTCGGCATTTTCTTGTGGAGCGTGGCTTCCTTTGCCGCCGCCGGCACTCCCAGCCTCGGCGGACTCTTCGCGGCGCGCTTCCTTCTCGGCGTGGGAGAAGCCCCCACGTTTCCCGCGAACGCCAAAGCCATCGGACTCTGGTTCCCGCCGCAGGAGCGCAGCCTGGCCACGTCGCTCTTTGATGCGGGCGCAAAATTTGGCTCGGCCATCGGCGTGCCCATCATCGGCGTTGCGTTGCTCTTCGCCGGATGGCGCTCGAGCTTCGCGCTTACTGGAGTCCTCTCGCTCGCTTACTTCTTTTACTTTTGGCGCGTTTACAAGGATCCCCAGGACGACCCTGAGCTGAGCGCGGCTGAGCTCGCGTTCATTCATCGCGTCCCGCTCAGTTCCGGGTCTGTCGCACCGCCTGCCGCCCCCTCCACGCTCGGCCAGCTTCTCGTGCGGCCGAAGGTGCTCGGTCTCGCCATCGGGATGGGCGCATACAACTACGTCTTTTATCTGCTTCTCACCTGGCTGCCCAGCTATCTCTCCTTCGCGCTCCACATCGATCTGCTGCACTCATTCCTCTACACCAGCGTGCCCTGGCTCTTCGCCACCTTTACCGCCGTCGGCATTGGCGGCTGGCTTGTGGACTTCCTCGTCAAGCGCGGCTTCAGCGCGACCCGCGTGCGCAAGGTGGTTCTTGTCGGCGGCACAGCCTTTGGTCTCGGCATCCTCGGGGCGGCGCACGCCCACTCGGCCACGCAGGCGCTCCTCTGGATCAGCATCTCCATCGGCGGCCTGGCCGCGGCTTCGCCGGTCGGCTGGTCGGTCCCCGCGCTCATCGCCGGCCGCAACGACGTCGGCAAGGTCGGCGGCATCATGAACTTCTCAAACCAGATCTCCGGCGTCGCGGCGCCCATCGTCACCGGGTATCTGGTCACCGCCTTCCACTCCTACGCATGGGCCTTTGGCGTCGCAGCCGCCTATCTCGTGGTTGGAATCACCGCGTACATTGTTCTGCTGGGCAAAATCGAGTTGGAAGACCCACGACCCGCGCCGCTCGCTCCGTAGCCGGGCAGGAATTCGCCTTCCCACAATCTGCAACGAACAGTCGCCCTATTCCCCAAACGGGTCATGACAAATCTGGTGCTGACCCCTAAATTCGCTGTTCTGTAACAGTCTGTGATGCACAATGGAATATCAGGGAGATACTGTCGTGCCGCGCATTCACTTTCATCAACAACTCGCAGAACTCAAAGACAAGCTCATGGCCATGGCTGCCCTGGCGCAGCAGGCGGTTGAGTCTGCTGTGGACGCTTATCTGCAGCGCGACAAGGGCCTGTGCAAGTACGTCAAGCAGAACGAGACCGCCATCAACACTGCGCAGCGCGAACTCGACGAGATGGCCTACGAACTGCTCGCCAAAGAGCAGCCCATGGCCATCGATCTCCGCTTCATCCTCGCTGTCATCAAGATCAATGGCGACCTTGAGCGCATCGGCGACCAGTCCATGGGCATCGCCCGCCGCACCAAGGAAACGCTCAATATGGAGGAGATCGATCTCCCCGTGGACTTCGCGGCCATGGGTGAGTTCGCCGGCCGCATGATTCGCTCGGCTGTGCAGGCGCTGCTCGATGGCGATGCGCAACTGGCTGAGTCAGTGCGCGCGATGGACGACGATATCGATCGCATGAATCGCCTGGCCCACGCTGACCTGCTCAAGCTGATCGAAGAGAAGCCAAACTTCACCCAGCAGGCCATGAAGGGAATCCTGATCGCGAAGAACCTCGAGCGCATCGCCGACCACGCTTCGAATATCGCGACCGACGTCATCTTCTGGGTTCGCGGCGCAGACGTTCGCCATCAGCTCA
Organism: uncultured Acidobacteriaceae bacterium; assembly: GCA_963765025.1. Taxonomy (GTDB): domain Bacteria; phylum Acidobacteriota; class Terriglobia; order Terriglobales; family Acidobacteriaceae; genus Telmatobacter. The sequence continues at coordinate 21,466 of CAVXVM010000015.1, forward strand.
GCATGTCAATGGACTGATCCAGTCAGGGGAGATTCAGGTGACCCTCTCTTTCCGCACGGTTCGCGAAAACAGAGGGTCACCCGGTTAGATCTCCGATCAGGCCGTTGCCATTGCGGTCATTTGCTTCTGCATCTCTTCGTCAGAAACATCTCGCACGTGCGTCGCGAGATACCACGTATGCCCGAAGGGGTCTTTGAGGCCGGCCGTGCGGTCGCCGTAAAACTGGTCTGCAACCGGGCGGGTGATTGTGGCGCCGACTGAGGCTGCTTGCCGCGTGGTGGCATCCACATCGGGCACGTAGACGAAGAGAGTTACGGGCGAGCCACCGTAATGGTTGGGGCCGAAGGCATCTATCTTTGGAGATGCGTCAGCCAGCATGATTCTGGAGTCGCCAAGAATCAATTCGGCGTGGGCAACGCCGCCGTCAGGCCGCGGCATGCTTAGCTCCACTTTCGCATTGAATGCACGTTTATAGAAATCGAGGGCTTCGCTTGCTCTGCCGCCGTCGATGATGAGATAAGGCGTAACGGAGTGATATCCGTCAGGAATGGGCATGACTTCCTTAGGCATGGGGAAAACCTCCTGTCTTCGCACTTTCAGTAATCCAGCCTACTCCTTTTTCGATGGCGGATGAAAACCCGAGCGCGGAAATTCTGGTGAATTCCTGTGAATTTTGGTCGAATTCAAACGGCCTTAGGCGACGCAAGAATGCGGCGCTTCGAGCGGTATGGGCTCTCTGCCATGGAAAAGAACGACTTCCGATTCCCCAAAAACAAAACGACGCATCCCGACCGAGATGCGCCGTTTTTTGATTTGCTGAAAACTAGACGCCGATCACCGCGCACAGTTCCTTCACCGCCGCAGCGCTCTTCTTCAGCGCCGCGTCTTCTTCCGCGGTGAGCTTGATCTCGATGATTTTTTCCAGGCCTGCGGCGCCCAGCTTGCACGGCACGCCGATGTAGTAGCCGCTGATGCCGTACTCGCCTTCGAGGAAAGCCGCGCAAGGAAGAATCTTCTTCTTGTCCTTGAGAATGGCCTCGGTCATCTCGACCGCGGCAGCCGAAGGCGCGTAGAAGGCGCTGCCCGTCTTCAGGTGCTTCACAATCTCCGCTCCGCCGTCGCGCGTGCGCTGCACGATCTGCTCAAGCCGGTCGGGGGCGATCAGTTCGGTAATCGGAATGCCCGCCACGGTGGAATAGCGAGCCAGCGGAACCATGGTGTCGCCATGGCCGCCGAGCACAAACGCGGTCACATTCTCCACGCTCACTTCCAACTCCTCCGCGATAAACGTGCGGAAGCGCGCCGAATCCAGCACGCCCGCCATGCCGATCACTCGCTCGCGATTGAAGCCGGCCTGCCTCTGGGCAACAACAACAAAAAAAAAAAAGAAAAAAAAAAAAAAAAAAAAAAAAAAAAAGAAAGAAAGAAAGAAAGAAAGAAAGAAAGAAAGAAAGAAAGAAAGAAAGAAAGAAAAAA
>CAVXVM010000016.1:0-65409 GCA_963765025.1 uncultured Acidobacteriaceae bacterium
ACGTAGGTTTCAGCTTTGCGGGCTGGTCCAGCCAGCCGGAAGTCATCAGCGGGGACGGGGTATCTCCGAATTTTCTCTTTCCATGATCGGGGTGCGGCCGATCCTGGGACGCGATTTTGACGCCGCGGAGGAAAAACCCGGCACCGCTCCCGTGGTGATCCTGAGCTCTGCCCTTTGGCAAAGCCACCTGGGGGGCGATCCAAACGCCATAGGGCGAACGATTACGCTCGATGGGCGCAGCTTTACGATCGTGGGTGTGCTCCCGCCCGATTACCGCGCGCTCGACAAAACGGATCTGCTGGAGCCGGTGGGAGTGTGGGCCACCAATAATTCCAATGTTACCGATCGGGGCGACCGCGGGGATATGGTGGTGATGGCAAGGCTCGCCCCAGGCGTAACCCTGCCGCAAGCGCGCATGGAAATGGAAGGCATCGCGGCGCGACTAGCCAAGGAGTACGCGAGCAATGACCAAGGCGGAGTTTTGCTGCAATCGCTTCGCGACGCGTTTGTGGGCGATGCGCGCCCGGCGATTCTGGTGCTCTTTGCCGCGGTTATTTTTGTGCTGCTGATTGCCTGCGCCAACGTGGCAAACCTTTTTCTGGTGCACGGCGCGGCGCGGACGAAGGAAATCGCCCTGCGCATTGCCTTTGGCGCCAGCGGCAGCCGCATCACCCGGCAAATGCTCACCGAGAGCCTGGTGGGGGTGATGGGAAACACGGGAGGGGCCGGCGGAAACCTATACCGGATTCCGATCAATGGCTCTGGCGCAATGACAGCCCCCAGTACCGCAATTACAGGGCTCACCAACACGAGTGGTGGAGAAATCATCCGTGGCCGTCTCCCATCACCGAGTTCTGCAATGGAGCGTGTGCTACGAATGGAATAAATACCACGAGCGGCACAGACTACATCTTCTTCAGCGTCGATAGATTGGCCGCTGCAACGGGAAATTGCGGGGCGGCTACCGGCGATGGCTGCGTCCTGTCCTATTCCATCAACACGCCAGCGAGTGCGCCCCATCCTGCTGGTACCCTGCAAGTAACAACGGTAGGCACCGCTGGTTGCTGGGCAACGGGCGGGATTATTGTCGATGGCTCAGCTGCAACATCAGGCGCCTCCCAGGTTTACTTCATCAATCTGAATGGTTCGAACGCTGGCAACCCTACCACTGCAACCAGCACCGCCTGCACACGGCTACCGCGCCCACCATCAATGCAGTGCAGGCATCGCAGTCAGCTTTGCAGTAGTCCTCTTTGAGAGTGTCCGGGGTACCCAGGGACGAAGATCTGCCCTTGGGTACCCCTCCTCGTTCAGGATGACAGCCGGTTTTGATGTGAACTTCAGAGGCTTGACGCTCAGCGGCAGCCTCGGTCGGCAGGCTATCATCGACATAGCCGTATGAATCAGGAGACCCTGCGCCACGCTGCTTTCTGCGAGTTAGTTGGCGATGTTACGCGCACGGCTGGCGAGTCTCGTCTGCGCGTTACTGGGGCGAGCATGTTGCCGGCTGTTTGGCCTGGCGATGTGATTACAGTCCAGCAGCGTGGGTGGTCCGATCTGCGTCCGGGGCAGATTGTGCTCTATCGCCGTGACGGCAGGCTCATCGCGCATCGTATTCAGTCCTTTTCCGGTGGCCGCATGATCACAAAGGGAGACTCGCAAGCCGCAGTTGACCCGCCTGTAGAGGAAAGTGAGATTATTGGCCAGGTGGTAAGGATTTCTCGCGGAAGCCGGAACCTGCCGACAGAACAATCACTCTGGCAGCGCGTTGGCTCGTCGATTTTGAGTCGCTCGGACTTACTCATGCGGGGCGTGCTTTCAATCCATCGCCGCTTGCATCGTACCTTGGACGCGCAGGTATCCAACGCGGGCTCGACGCCGGCAGGGAAGTGAAGATGTTGGTGAATTCTTGTTTCTTGCGCGCCTCGCGGGCTTCAATCACGATTAAGCTGGAGTTGAGCTTGTCAGACGAGGGGGCGATTTGCAACCCTCAGTGAACCTTTCGCCTGAGATTCAATTGTTGATCGCCGCCGCAAGGGTCGAGTTGCGTCCTCAGGACGAGAGCGCAATCAACAACCTGCTCTCTAGGGCCCCTGACTGGGATCGCTTGCTCGCCCTGGCCGCGGCCCACGGCCTCGAGCCGCTCTTGTTTCATCATCTCAGCAAGCAGCCTGCCGGCCTGGTTCCTGACAAGGTGATGCAGACTTTGCGTGCAGGCAGCAGAGAGACCGCACAGCGAGGCATGATTCTTGCCTCCCGAGTTCAGGGAATTGCGGACCATCTTGACGCGCGCACTATCGAACACATCTTGTATAAGGGGCCTCTGTTCGCAGAGGTCTATTACGGCAATTGCGCGTTGCGGGTATTCCACGATCTCGACGTGATTGTGCCTCGCGAAAAAATTGTGCTGACACGCAATGCGCTCGCTGAGATTGGTTTTGTCGACAAGTACGGGCTGGATGCAACTCAGCAAGCTGCGTCGTTCCGATTTGGCAGCCAGCATCTCTTCACAGCGCCGGGCGGGCTCGATCTGGACCTTCATTGGCGCATCATTCCAAATTCGATTTCCCGCTCGCTGGATACAGAGGGGATATGGAAGCGCGTCACGAGGGCGGCATTCTTCGGGCGCGAGGTGCCCACTCTTTGCCCGGAAGACATGCTGGTAGTGCTTTGCCTTCACGCGGGCCAACATGAGTGGGCGCGCCTGTCGACTTTGTGCGACATAAGCCAATTGCTTTTGCATCATCCTGAGATGGACTGGGAGATTATTCGCAGCCACCTGCGTGATTCAAATACGATCCGCATGGTGAATGTGAGCCTGCTGCTGTTGCGGCAGCACTGGCCGGTTCAGATTCCTCCGGATTTCGTGGCCAGGATTTCTGCTGACGATGATGCTGCAGTGCTTGCGGAGCGAATTCAGAATGAGCTATGGCCGGAGCCCGAGCTGGAAGTATCAAAGCAATCGCAGATTCGCTGGCTCATGGCTCGAACGGCGGGCGAAAAGCCAGGCGACCGTTTTCGTTTCCTGATTGGCAATATGCTTGGCCCGACCTTGAGCGACTTTGAGGCCTTCAGGCTTCCGCGAGCGTTGTTTCCTCTCTATCCGGTGCTGCGGGCATTGAGGTTGGCGTACAAGTATGCAGCGCCGTCGGGCACAAAAAAAAGCGGCCCGGAAAATGATCATCATTTTCCGGACCGCTCTTGAGATCGAGTACTATACCAGTCTGATCTGGACCAGATTAGCTTGAGTTGGATCTGGGGTATGGCCCAATGCGTGGCCCTGGCTGAGGTTCCAGGCACTGGGGATTCCCGTTCGTGCTTCTGACTTTGCGCAATCGATGCTCGAAGGGCCGCGCATGTTTCCTTCCATGTAGGCAAGACCCGGGCAGCGGGTGCAATAAGCCGTATGGCTGCAATGCGAGCAGGTGGGCAAATCGCGCACATGCACGGATCTAAGTTCAGTGAGTGCTTCTGATCTGTACCAGATGTCGCGGAAGGATTTCTCGCGCACGTTGCCGCAAGGCATGGGAAACTGCACGCAAGGGAACACATCGCCGGAGGGTGAAATATAGGCCAGCGTATGGCCGGCACTGCAGCTGTATCCCTCGAGAACATTTTCGTCGACTTCTGAAACAGGCGCGCAAAACTCACCTACGTTGCCTATGAATTCCTCTGTATGGAAGATCTCATCGAGCTCCTGGCTGGAGATGCCAAGATTCAGGATGGAACGGTCACCGTTGAGCATGGGGGTGATGGTTGGATCGACGACAAAATCGACGTCCAGCTCCTTTGCCAGCAACCTAACGGCTTTTGCGTTCGTGACGTTCTGTTTCATCAGAACATTGGTGATGGAGACCTTGACTCCTTCTGCCCTCAGGTAACGGATGGCTTGCAGCGAACGGCGAAGCGATCCAGGCAGCTTGGTGATGGCGTCGTGAATCTCGGGCAGATGCGAATAGATGCTGATCTGGACCTGTTCGATGCCAAGATTCTTGAGGCGCGCCGCTTGAGCCGCGCCAATCATGACTGCGTTGGTCTTGAGCTTTATTGAAAAGCCAAGCCCGCGAGCGTACTCCAGGATCTCGTAGCAATCCCGCCGGAGCAACGGTTCTCCTCCGCTGATGACCAGGAAAAAAGTTCCCGTATCAGCGAGTTGGCTGATCACATCCTTGATCTCGGCTGTCGTCATTTCGCCTTCGCCATCGTGATCGAGATAGCAATGGACACAACGCTCATTGCAGCGCCATGTGATATCGAGGTGCGCGCTCAAAGGGATGCCTTGCTCAGTCGCCTTTTGCGTCATTTCGTTTAGCAAACTCATGGGACCTCCTTACCGGGGGATCGGTTCTTCCGAGACAACTAAAACGCCATGTGCTGCCATCTGAGCGACGAAATCCTCAGCATCAGCAGCGGCTTGTTCGACGGGGACATCGAATTGCTCGCACAGCTTTTCTACTATGATGCGTGAAAGCGGAGTATTGCCGTCCGCTGCCTGCCAAATGACAGTACCCGTGGGATTCAACATGAAGATTGTGGAATCCGCCGTGGACATGATGATCGCCTCGTCGCCAAGCACGCGCGCCGAGACGGTTTTGCTCTTCGTCAAGTATTTTTCACTTTGCGGCATAACTCATCCAATCAAGTCCCAGACGCGCTCGTCGGGGAAAAACGAAAGCTCATAGACCGGCACAGCCGCGACAAAGGCGCAAGCCGATTCGAATACATGACGCACCAGTTCTTCATCGTGCGCAAAAAAGAGGATGTTGCGCAGCAGTCGCCGTGTGGCTTCAGCGGGTTCAATCTTCGTTATCCGGTTCTCCTGCGATTTTGCCAACAAATACACTGCGGCGATCGGTGCTGAAACGTTCTTCCCAGGTTCGCCCAACTCTCCTGCGAATGGTGTGCCGTAAGCCAGATACTGGTCGTTCAATCGTCGTACGTACGAAGCCTCATCGGTGAGCAGAGTTGCATCGTGCGGGGCGAGGCGCGCAATTGTAGTCTTGCCTGCTTCGGATAGACCGGAAAAAAGAAAAGCCTTGCCGTTGCGTACCGCACTCGATGCGTGTAAAAGAAAACCGCCGGTCTTAGCCAGCAGCAGTGTATGCGTAATGCGCAGTACGGAGTCAATTGAATATGGGTTTGGCGTCTGACGAATAATCCCTTCGCGCGTCTCTGGACTCCAGCGGGCACGAAAGTCGCCACGCTCCAGGCGCCATTCGCCACCTTCAAGCCATACAGCTGCATCGTCGTCGGGATTGAACGAATCCGGTTCAATCAACTCGACTCGAAACTTGAAGTCGGACTTGCCGCCGAGCCTCATATAGTCACCATAGCGACCCCTAAGAAGGGTTACGAACCCGGCATCATTTGTTTCGAGTGCAATGGGGATACCGCCAATTTCAATCACCACATCTTGATCTGTTTTATCTCGACCTGGGCCTTGGCTGGAGGGTTTCATCCGTAGCGTCATTCTATACTAATCCAACTGATTCTCAATGACTTTATCCGGTATCCTGCACCTTAGGTAACAGGAGGGAAAAGGGGCCAGAAGCGTTGCAAAACACGCCGCCCTGGGCCAGAGAAGGAGGTTGCAATTCTATCCGCAGGGACCGGTCGCGGGCTACGCCTAGGGTGGTCGTGGCGTCTCATTCCTTGAGGATTCATGCTCTGATTCCCCTGCTTCAAACGGCTTGCGCCTGCTAACTGGGCTAGGTATCGTTGAGCTTTAGCCTGCACGAAGTTGGAAAGAGATCGATGGAAGTATTGAAGCAGCTTTTTGAGCAGCACTATCACCTGCCGGCCGAACACGTTCGCCCCATCCAGGGTCAATTGGGCGGCTCAGGGCGCCTGATTCTGCGGCTAAGTGGCGGGGGGATGACCTCTGTGGGCGTTCTTTACGGCGTGCGTGAAGAGAATGTTGCTTTTGTTGAGTTTTCAAAGCATTTCCGGCGCCACGGACTGCCCGTGCCCGAGATGTATCAAGAGGATTTGAGCCGGGGAGCGTACCTCGAAGAGGATTTAGGAGATACAACTCTGTTTGAGTATCTCAGCCGGAATCGCGCCGGCGATGTTATTGCACCAGAGGTAGTCGAGACTTATAGAAAAGTGGTGGCCGAGTTGCCGCGGTTCCAGATCGAGGCTGGTCGAGACCTGAATTACAAGGTATGCTATCCGCGCTCCAGTTTTGATCGTCAGTCGATTACCTGGGATCTGAACTACTTCAAGTATTATTTCCTTCGCTTGGCTGGCATCTCCTTCAACGAGCAGGCACTGGAATATGATTTTGGCCGGCTCACAAAGTTTCTGCTGACGGCCAACCACGATTACTTTCTTTACCGTGATTTTCAGTCGCGCAACGTTATGCTCCGCGACGGCCAACCGTACTTCCTCGACTACCAGGGCGGACGAAAAGGCGCCCTTCACTACGACATTGCGTCCTTGCTTTACGATGGCAAGGCAGATCTACCGCCAGCGCTTCGCCAGGAACTGCTCGACTACTACATCGACTGCGTCGGCAGTTTTATTGGCATAGATCGCCACGCATTCATGGAGCACTATTATGGCTACGTTTACGTGCGCATCATGCAGGCACTTGGCGCGTACGGCTTCAGGGGATTCTATGAACGCAAGGCGCACTTTCTGCAAAGCGTGCCTTTTGCACTCAAGAACCTGCGTTGGCTTGCCGAAAACGTGAAACTGCCTATTGAGTTGCCGGCGCTGATGGATGCTTTTCAAGCGATGGCGGGATCAGAAAAGCTTTTTGGCCTCGCCACCTCCGCCGATCCATTGACAGTGAGGGTTTTCAGTTTTTCATTTCACGGAGAAAAGCCGGTCGATCCCTCAGGGAATGGCGGCGGCTTTGTCTTCGACGCGCGTAGTCTTCCCAATCCTGGCCGTGAAGAGCAATACAAGCTTCTGACCGGCAAGGATCAAGCTGTGATTGATTACCTGAATCGGCAGGGAGCTGTTCACCAGTTTCTTGCCAGTGTGCTTTCGCTGGTGGATTCAAGTGTGAGCAGTTATCAGCGGCGCGGTTTCAAGAGCCTCGTGGTGTCGTTTGGCTGTACGGGTGGCCAGCACCGATCGGTGTACCTGGCAGAGCAGTTGGCAAAACATCTGCGTGATAGCGATCGCGTCGATGTGATTGTCCGGCATCTCGAACTGGAGAAGATGGGCAAATGAAGGCGATGATTCTGGCGGCGGGCCTGGGGACGCGATTGCGACCGCTGACCAATAGTCGCCCGAAGGCACTCGTTAAAATTGGCGGACACACGCTGCTGGAGATTACTCTAGCTCGTTTGCGCTCTTTTGGCGTAGGCGAAGTGATCGTAAACGTGCATCACTTTGCCGACATGATCGTCGAATACTTGCTGGCCAACGACAATTTCGGCATGCGGGTTGAAATTTCGCGCGAGCCGGTTCTGCTCGACACCGGCGGAGGCTTGAAGAATGCCTCTGACTTCTTTCTTGAGTTTGGTGTCGGCCAGGACGAGCCCTTCATTCTGCACAACGTGGACATCGTGAGCACGATTGATATCGGGCGTATGGTGAGATTTCATGCAGCCCAGGGTGCTCTGGCAACCATAGCTGTCCAGAACCGACAGACCTCAAGATACTTGCTCTTTGATGAGAACGACCAACTATGCGGCCGCCGGAACGATCGTATTGGCAAGTTGGAAATGGTTCGTCCTGCTCTCGAAGTGAAGGCGCTGGCATATGCCTGCATTCAGGTGATCTCTCCGCGGCTGTTTGCAAAGCTGGAAGAGGAGGGTGCATTTCCGATTTTCGACAGTTATCTGCGCCTAGCGGGCGAGGGTGAAAGGTTTGTTGCCTTTCGTGCGGATGAATGCTACTGGCGCGATCTTGGACGGCCGGAGAGCATCGAGCAGGCAACTCGGGACATGATGGATGGAAAGTTCTCCATCGTTTAATCCGCCGGCGATTTCAGAGTTCCAATAAGATGCGTTGGGCGAATTGAACGACATTTGATAAGTACGCCAAGGCGCTGTTCGCCAAGTCAAACGCTCAAGCGGAACGCTGATCAGCTTGAGCAAGAACACAAGAAGCGAACAGTGGGAAGGCTGGGCCCGCGATTATCTTTCGATGGTCAATGCCGCTTGAAGCATGGCCTTCGCATAGGCTACGTCGTAAAGATCGCCTCCATAGCCTCCGCCGCCAGGGTACCCTTTGATAGGCCCGCGGGCACGGTCATAGTCAAGGGCGCGCGGATGCTCTGGATAGATTTCGCGCGTATATTTGAGCCTCACCAGTTCCCGCATGATTGAGAACATGTTCACGTCGCCCTCGTCGATGAATCCTTCGTCGTATTTCAGGTACGGGGTCATCACGTGCGGATTCCGGTAGTGCATATGATTGATGCGGTCGCGGGATCCGAAATACCGACAGACTTCAATCGGATCCTCTCCCATCTCTTTTGCGACGCCACAATCAAAGGTGATGCCGTTTGCGGGGCTGTCCACAATCTCTATCAGGTGCTTCCATCCGGCAACCGTTGCCATAATCTGCTGCGATCCCCGGCTCGATGGGAACGGAGGGTCGTTGGGATGCAGAGCCAGGCGCACGTTTGCCTTTTCTGCAACAGGAATAACGGCCTTGAGGAAATACGTGATGTTGGCCCACATCTCATCAAGTGAGTGCGCGCCTTCAGCGGGCAATGGTTGCAGGCCTGTCAATCGGCCATAGTCCACACCGGTCAGGCCCGCCCCACCTCTGCCGGCCTCTTCGTAGTAGCCTTCCATTGCGCGGTGTGCATAGAAGTTGTATTCAACAACCGGAATTCCCACCTGCCCAGCGGCCTGAATTGATTGCCTAATCTTTTCGATCTCTTCATCCCGTCCAGGTCGGCCGTAGAGTGTGTTCGGGAATCCTCCAATCATCAGGTTGCCTAACGCTATGCCGGCAGCCTTGAGTCTAACCACAAGCGGCTGAAGTTGGCTTACCGACCATGGTAGAGCCGGCCCGCCGCTCAACACGTGATAAACACCGATCTGGACGACGCCCCTAATAGCGGCATCCGTGACGCCATCCGCGAGATTGATAGCGCAGGCAATCTTTGGTGTACCGACGCCCTCCTGTGGCATCCCGTCACCAAGCCACCATGGATGCGCGTCGGACTGGGCAGTGACTGAGGAAGGAAGAAATGACACCGCCATTCCTGCCGCGAGGCTCTTCAAAAGCTCTCTTCGTGAATTGTCCGATTTCATGGGCACGCGCTCCAAAGGTCGAAATCCCTTGCGGCTACTGATTCTTCCATAGGGGAAGCCTCGCCGTCTATCGCAACGGCTGAATTGAGCTGCGCTTATCGGATAGCGCGCGGGGGATTTGAAGAAAATTGCAGCGGTCTTCGATGGCACTTGTCAGGTCTATTGACATTTGAATGACCGGCAGCAAGAGGGTCGACGCAAATCAATGAATGTTGGTTGGCACTGAGCTGACCTTGCTTTTGAAGAAATCGAGTGTCTTCGCCAGTCCTTGCTTGAGCGTGACTTTTGGCTCCCATCCCAGGAGCGTGCGGGCTTTCGAAATGTCAGGGCAGCGCCGCGTGGGATCGTCCTCTGGCAGTGAGTCGAAGCGCAACTCGCTCTTCGAGCCAGTGACCTCGAGAACGGCCTGCGCGCACTCCAGGATCGTAAACTCGCCTGGGTTGCCGATATTGACTGGCATGTGCTCGTCAGACTGTGAGAGAAGCAGGATGCCGTCGATCAAGTCATCGACATAGCAGAAGCTTCGTGTCTGGCTTCCATCGCCATAAATCGTCAAGGGCTCGCCGCGCAATGCCTGCATCATGAAGTTCGAAATGACCCGGCCATCATCGGGATGCAAGCGTGGGCCATATGTATTGAAGATGCGGACCAGGTGCGTATTCAGGCCACGCGAACGGTGATAGGCCATGACCAATGCTTCAGCATATCGCTTTGCCTCGTCGTATACCGATCTCGGCCCAACGGAGTTGACATTGCCCCAGTAGGTCTCAGTTTGGGGATGCTGGAGCGGGTCGCCATAACATTCCGATGTTGAGGCATGAAGATAGCCGGCACCGTATTGACATGCGATTTCAAGTGTATTCTCTACGCCAACCGCGCCTACTCGGAGGGTCTCAATCGCGAGGCGTAAATATTCAGGGGGGCTGGCGGGAGATGCAAAGTTGAAAACATAATCGACCTTCCCAGTATTGAAGGGATTGCAAATATCCCGCTCTTCGAACTGGAAACGTGGTTCACCGGCAAGATGCGCCAAGTTTTCAAGGGAACCTGTCGAAAGATTGTCGACTCCGAGAACCGAATGGCCCATCCCCAGGAGTCGATCCGAAAGGTTAGAGCCGAGAAATCCGGCGGCTCCGGTAACTAGCACGCGCATGGTGAAGGCATTCTCCAAAAGCAGAATTGCAGAGTGGGCAATCCGTAACTCAGATCTCTAGCGGCCGTGCCGAGACCCTGACTGAGGTTCGGACTTATCGAGCAACTTCAACTCCGGGCGTTCGAAGTCCACTCTTCTTATATTGCCGATTTGCCGGCCTGCCTACGCTCACGTAATTGAAGCCGTGCTGCAGCATCTCTTGAGGCTTGTATAGATTTCGGCCATCAATAACGATTGGAAAACGGGCGGTCTCGCGGAGTCGCGCAAGATCAATTCGGGCAAACTCCTTCCAGTCAGTCAGAATCAAAACCGCATCGGCATCTTTTGCTGCTTCGTAAAGGTTGCCGGCATATTCGAGATTGTCAGATGGAGGCAGCATCTCTTTTGCGCGCTCCATTGCGGCAGGGTCATATGCGGACACTATTGCGCCAGCCTTCAGTAGTTTCCGAACGACGTCAATCGCAGGCGATTCGCGAACGTCGTCGGTGTCCCCTTTGAAGGCCAGACCAAGAACTGCCAGGCGTTTGCCTCTAAGCGTCCACAATTCCGATACAACCTTATTGAAGAAGACTTCCTTCTGATTTGCGTTGATCTTGCTTATCTCCTGGAGAAGTTGAAGATCCATCCCACATTTCTTTGCTACAGAATGGAAGGCGGCAACATCCTTGGGAAAGCATGAGCCCCCATAGCCGAGCCCGGCTCGCAGAAACTTGGGACCTATGCGACTGTCTAGCCCCATTCCGGCGGCAATGTCTTCGATGTCGGCGTCTACTGCCTCAGCCAAGTTAGCCACCGCATTAATGAACGAAACCTTCAGGGCCAGAAAAGCATTTGAGGCGTGCTTGATGATTTCCGCACTTTGAGTAGAGGTTACGAGTAGCGGAGCGGGGGATTGCACGCTTCGAGCGCCGCTTAGGGCGCCAGGAGTGGAATAGTAACTGCCGGTCGTGAGAGGTTCATAAATGCACTTCAGCAAATCTGCCGAACGTTCAGAACGGGCACCTACAACGATGCGGTCCGGATGAAGAAAGTCGCTGATGGCAGTGCCTTCGCGCAAGAATTCCGGATTCGAAACCACATCATAATCCTGCCGATCGATCCCATGCCGGCGAAGGACGAGGTCGATCCACTCATTGGTATAGACTGGCACCGTGCTCTTCTCTACGATCACCTTGTAACCGTCGATCGTACGAGCAATCTCCGCCACTACCGCCTCAACGAAAGAGAGATCGGCTGCCCCGTCATCGCCTTGCGGGGTACCGACGGCGATAAAGATCGCTTCGCTCTTTCTTACAGCCTCGCCAAGGTTCGTGCTGAATTGAATCCCATGACCTCTGTGTCTTTCCAGCATCTCCGGCAAGTGCTTTTCGAAGATGGGAACGCCACCATCCAAAAGTGTCTTTATCCGAGCCTTGTCATTATCTACACAGATAACCTGGTGGCCAATCTCAGCAAAGCAAGCAGCCGCAACGAGCCCAACATATCCAGACCCGATTACGCAAATGGAAACTGACTTCGACATGGGTTCCCTCCGTCTCTTTTCGGCAGGTGTGATTTGACCATTCAACCGGACCATTAAGGATGTAACGACAACCAGATCGCAATGACCCTGAATCGGTTGCATTCAGGCTGATTCCAGCTAAGATTTAAGCGGGAACAATCTAGTTACCAGTATACGTGACACCAAGCAGGGGCATTGCTGGAACAAAAAGGAGTCGACAAAGAAATACTGTCCTAAGGCTGATGGCCAGGGAGGAGGTGGGCTATTACGGCGTCGGGTACGCGCACAAGGACTTTGAGGATCCAGAAAAAGACGCCGACCAAAGTGAGTGACCAAGTCATGCCTAGTTGGCACGAGGCGTGGTCTATTCATCCTTAAGGCTATGTCCCGGCGTGAGAACTCGGGAATGAACTCCAACAACTCCGACGGAGAGCGCCTAGCGGTAGCAAGTCTGCTGATTGCGCTAGTAAATACTGCACCAGGATGTGAGTACTGAATCGGAATTCGCATGACTACGAACAGCATGTGAAGGGTTGGCTACACAAGCGGTCGGTTCATTCTGGGCTGGGCTCTGAGGGTCCAGAATTCCCATTAGGAGAAGACTTTGTGGACTTGCGCATCACGCGTATGTTCAAACCGAATAAAACTCCCGCAGCAAATCCAAAGAGGTCAGGTGTCACGTTGTCAGGCCGCCCAACGAGGCCGTGAACGTGCGCTTGCCACATCTCAAGTGCCATACCTATGAAAGCTGGTAGGAAGGAGATCGCGATCGCTGTTCTAGTCCTCCATGAGGAAACAGGGATTGCAACAATCGATGAATATGCCAGGAATCGAAGCCATCGATTCGAATCGTATTGAAGTGCGAGGTGGTGAACCGGGCTGTCGCTGGGGAGAACTGCGACCCACACGATTACAAGAATGAGAACGCACCAGATTATGGATAAGGTCTTCTTCGTTAGCATCAACAACCGCCCTTACTCATTGTTGACTGATTCCAATGCCTCTAACTTTTGGCTAAATGTGCGCGACAAAGAATCGATAAAGAGGACAGCTGCCGCGCCTTGATTGATGGTCCCGGATTCTCGCCATACGCTGATGAAGCCATGACCTGGAAAGTCGATACGAGCCTGCCAGCCTGTATGGTTTCCCCACCTGCGCTGCACGGCATCAAGTTCAAAAACGATTCCAGAGAATCCAAACTTAGGACAAGTTCGGCAGAGTACATCCCAACTTTGCCCGAGTGTCATCTCCTTATTTACTTCCTGTTCGAATGCTTCCAGCGCAAGTTGCGCACTTAGCACACTGCGAATCGTACCTCCGAACACCATTTTCTTGGCGACGCTGAATTCGGTATATCCAAGATGTTGCAGGCCGAGCCACGCGGCCAAAACTACAAGGACCAGCACAAAGCCACGGTTTTGATTGTGATTGATCGTTAACAAAAGGGAGGCGCCCGAGCCAACCGCGCAAATGCCGTATAGAACGAAGAGCAGGTGGCGGGGCGAGTAGCCTTGCGAAAGCAGCTTGTGGTGGATATGGCCGCTGTCAGCGACAAAGAAGGGCTCACCGCGAAGAAAGCGGCGCACTACCGCCAAACAGATGTCGAGAAGCGGAATTGCGAGGACCATTAGCGGGGCCGTAAGGCCAAGCAGCGTCGTTGACTTCTCGGTCCACAGTGCGCCAAAGCACCCAAGCAGAAACCCGATGGTCAGACTGCCACAATCACCCAGAAAGATACTCGCTGGGGCAAAGTTGAATCGAAGAAATCCAAGCAGAGCTCCTGCGAGCGGCAGAACCGCTAAAGCCATCGCATAATTGCGCTCGAACAGAGCCGCCAGGAACATGGTGATTGCGCCAAAAAGGCCGACGCCGGCAGCAAGGCCATCCACGCCGTCGATCAGGTTGATCGCATTAGTACAAGTGACGATCCACAACACGGTGACGAGGAAACCAAACACTCTGTCGGATACGGAGTGTCCATTGATCGCAACAATCTGAATTCCGCCGTGCCATGCAAGGATTGCTGCAACAGATTCGGCGAAAAGTCTAATCCACGGTGAAACGGATACGATGTCATCGACCAGGCCAACGCCAAAGACAATCAACAGGGCGGGAAGGAGTCGTAAGGCAAGGGGTAAATCAGCCCAGACGATAAGGCCTGAGCTTAGCCGCACGATAAGGAGCAAGCCATAAGAACAGATGACAGAAGCGAAGATTGCAACGCCGCCGATGCGTGGAATCGGCGCGCTGTGAATCTTCCGCTGTTGATCGGGAAGGTCGACCCAGCCGAGGCGTAGCGCCGTGTTTCTCGCTAGCGGCGTGAACACTAAAGATAAAACGAATGACGCAAATCCGAGAAATATGAGTGAGTACATAGTCAGTCGCCCTTGGCAGACTCGCTGAATCCAGGTATGAGTTCGCGAAAGTGTGATTCAATACGGAGGATTTTGACGATTCGCGCAATCCCGATGGGTCGGTCAAAATTCTCCTCGAATGCTTTTCTGGCCCGGATCCCCGCCTCCACAACTAAACTTCGATTGTCGTTGAGTTTCAACAATAGTTGTTCCAATGCATCAGTGTCGCCTGGCGCGAATCTCCATCCGCAATCAAAACGACGGATGTGACGTGCCGGCGTCGACTCATTTGGACCGACATAGAGCAGGGGACGTCCTGCAGCCATGATGCCATAGATCTTGCTGGGAACCACAGACCCAACGGTCTTGGGCAATTGAGTTACGAGGCCGATGTGACCTTCCGACAGGCTGTGACCAAGTTCGGAGCGTGGGCAATAAGGTCGGAAGTCGACATTGCGAAGGTCCTCGTTACTGCATAGTTCCTCGAGCCTTGGCCTCTTCGAACCGCTTCCCGAGAAGATGAAGTGAAAATCAGGATGGTTGCCGAGACGGCGGATCAGATTGGCAATCGTATCGGTTTCATGTGCAATTCCAAGATTGCCAGAGTAGTGGATCACCAGGGGGCCTTCCGGAAAAGGTCGAGGAGTAATCTCTCTCCCATCGGCCCAATTGTCGGCAACCTCAATCTTGCATTCCGGAATTCCTCGCACGAGAAGTCTAGCCTTCATATCTTCGCCGAGGACGATGATAACGGTCGCTCGGCGTCGGGACCAGTCAAGCGCGGGACCAAAGACCCGATCGATGATACCGTTTTTCGAGAAGTAACCAACATCCGTTGCAATGTCGGGGTAGACATCCATTTCCCAGATCACATGCTGAGTGCGCCTTAGCATACTCAAAACGGAACCAACAACCGACAGGACTGGCGGCGTCGTGAGGGTGACGTAGATCGCGGGCCGGCGCAGCCAAAGCCCATGCCACAGTGTGCCCGCTAAGTAAGAGATATACGATGCCATCCGCATATAGCCGTTTCGTCCGAATGCCAGGTTCCTTGTGCGAATAATAGAGATTCTTGGTCCGGGCCAAGCCCCGGTATGGCTGACGTCGGACCTGCTCTCTCCACAGATTGCCGTCACCTCATTTTCCTCAGCAAGTACCTCCGCGAGGTCGGTGAGGAACTGGCTGGTAGCGATCGTATCGGGCCAGAAAAATTGATTTAATAGAACGACGTGCATAGGGAGATGTTCTCTTATGGGCAGTGCCGCGGTTCCTGTTCCTTCAGGGATGCGGGCAGTCAGAGTTTCAGAGCTGGCGGAAAAGTTTTGTTAAAAATCCATTTCAGCCAAGTTAGTTGTTCTCCGGGAATCCTTCAAAATAAGTGCAACACACTCATTGCAAATCCTCGCATCATGAAATCATTCGCAGCCAGTAATGGGCGCTCGACATGGCAAGGACTCTGGGTCAACTCTGTAGGCCACCTTGCGATCATTTCAAGAGCTTGTCCGCGGGGCCACCGGCGTGGCGAATCTCACGTACCTTTAGAAATCGAGCAGGGTTTCCAGCATGAATCTCATTGGCAGGAACATCCTTTGTGACAACACTTCCGGCCGCCACCACTGCACATTGCGCAACGGTCACGCCAGGGCAAATCACAGCACGAGCCCCAACCCACGCACCCTCTTCAATCGTTATGGTGTGAACCAGCAGGCCAAACGAGGGATCTGATAGGTCGTGACTTCCCGTGCAAAGATAAGCGCCTTGCGAGATACAAGCGTTGGCTCCAATCGCAACCGTAGTCAGGTTGTCGATCCAGACATCTTCTCCAATCCAGGAGTGATCGCCGATCGATAGCAGCCAAGGGTATTTCACCCGGATTCCCGGCTTTAGAACAATTCCAAGCCCTACCTTCGCTCCGAATAATCGCAGCACGAAAGAGCGGATCGATGAAGACGGCAGAAGCCTAGATCGCAAGATTGGTAAGCCCAGGAAGAACCAGAGCGTCCTTGTCAGGCCGCCTCTCCCGGGGGAGTACCATGAGTTATCGTAAGTCGATAGGTTAGGTTTGGGCATTGAGTTCGCAAGCAATCTTAATTCAGTAAACAGCTCGGACCAGGGCCAACACCGAGCGCCCAATCATAGACATCCGCCATTTGTTCAGCAATTTTTGGCCATTTGAATTTGACGCCAGCCAGAGTGATTCCGTTCGTTCCCATGCGCTCACGCTCGATGTCGCTCATTGAGAAGAGCTGTCGCATGGCGTTGGCGATGCTCTCAACCTCGGGCGTCATCATGATAGCCGCGCCAGCGTCAGCTCCCTCGGGCAGGTTACATTGCGGAGTCATAAGGACGGGCAATCCCCAGGACCAAGCTTCCAGGATGGTCATCGGCAAACCTTCGCTGATGCTCGGAAGAATGAATGCGGATGCAGCATTGAATCGATCCGCCTTGGAGCTTCCAAAGTACGGCCCCTCGAAGCTGACGCTTGCATCAAGATGAAGGCGTGCAGCGAGTTCCTGAAGTTCCGCAAGATGCCCTGCCTGATCCCAACCGGCAATCGCCAGGCGCCAGTCCGAGTGCTCTGCTTCCTTGCGAATAAGTGACCAAGCCTCAAGAAGCCGCCGCAATCCCTTTTTCGGATGCAGCCTGCCCAAATAAAGGAGTATATGAGTCTGTCCACTAGGTCGCGGCTCGGTGCGCTCGGGCAAATCGACTCCATTCGGGATTACGCAGATCGGATTTGTAAGGCCAAAGTCACGAATCGCTTTTGCCTCTGCGAGGTTGAGTGCGTGCAGACACGCTGCGCCACGCAAATGCCGGGCTTCATAGACTATGGCGCTGATACGTTTCTTCCATTGAGAATTGCGAAGTGCCCAAGGGTCAAGCATTCCATGAGGACTGACAATATAAGGCTTCCTCTTGTTTGACCAGCGAATTGCTGCGACAGACGGATACATCCACAAACCATGAATATGAAGAATGTCGGCCTTGCTTCGTTCGAGCCCTTCGGCTAATTCAGGCGCATAACCAAAGGCAGGTGGACCCTTAACAACGAAGCTTGTCGTCTGGACGTGGCCCCAGAGAGGCTGATCGCGCTCAGTCTCTGCGTCTTTCAGGCCCATGACGGTAGGCGCATACCTTCCGTCAGCCTTGATCGCGATGACCAGATTTCGAATTGCATCAAACATGCCGCCATTTACACGAGAGATCGAATTCGTGAGGTGAGTTACTCTTTTTGTTCGAGACAGTATCAATCTCATTCCTAACGGAGACATTTGATGCGGGGGGTGATGAGTCATGGTTGAGGAGCGGCGTGTCGTGGGGATCTAATTGCCCCAAATCCGTTCTAATTCAAGAACCGTTCTCTCCCACCGGAAGTGCTCTTTTCGCTTCCATGCGTAATCCCGCATTAAGAAACGAGCGTCTGGGTTTCTAGCCAAAGTCTCCAGCTTTGACGCAATTTCTTCTGCGGTTGCATCCTTGCCAAGAAGAATGGAGGCTGGCCCAGCCGCGCCGCACACATCAATCAATCCACCTGCCGCTGTGCACAACACCGGGATGCCCAGCCTCAAATACTCGAGCGGCGCAATGCCCATTGGTTCTTCGAGACTAGGGGCGCAACCTAGATCACAGCTCGCCAAGGTCTCGATGAAACGGTCAACTTCCCCGGATTTGTTAATAAAGCCAGCGGGGCGAATATTGGGGTGCCCCTGATATTCGCGCGGTAAGTTTCCAATCACTACAATCACGGTAGGAATTCCGGCTCGATTAAGTATTTCCACGGCCGCTATCAAGCGTGCCAGTCCTTTTCTCCTCCAGTCCTTACCAGTGAACCCAAGTTGAAATGGACGCTTTGACGTGAATCGATCGGGCCCTGTAGTTGGCCCAGTCTGATTTAGAAACTTGTGTACGGCATCTTCCGGGAGGTTTGCTCCAGGCAGAACGGTATGAATGTGATCGTCAGCTACTCCGTAGAAATCCTGGAGGGAGGTTCGCACCCAACGAGCCATTGTGACGACGCGCGAAGCGGCCTGATATCCGGCTGTTTCAGCCTCGATGGCATTTCTTGCAACCTTTTCGTTCAACCATGTGAACATTTCGTGTGTCGAAAAGAGTTCTTGCAGTGTTGTGTCGATGTAGTAGGAAGTCAAAATGGAATGTTCTTGAAGCAATCGGGCGG
The DNA here is from genome assembly GCA_963765025.1 of uncultured Acidobacteriaceae bacterium. Lineage (GTDB taxonomy): Bacteria > Acidobacteriota > Terriglobia > Terriglobales > Acidobacteriaceae > Telmatobacter. The sequence continues at coordinate 18,410 of CAVXVM010000016.1, forward strand.
GTAACAGTTGGTAGTGGCTTATAACTTCCTGTAACTCCAGCCGGTGGCACTCTTCAACCGTCTTTCTGCCTAGTTCGCGGAGAAATGGGGAGGAGTATTGAAACCCCCTTGGGCGCTCTCCTCGAAGAATTCGACCTGCGTGCCAGATCTTCCGTTTCCACTCCATGTTATCCAAGCGGAGATCCAGCCCAGCTTTCAAGAAACCGCTTGCACGACCCGCCCGCAGTAGGTAATGCGGGATCCCACTCCAAGTGTTGATATCATCACTATCGCCGTTGGCGGCAACGCCTAACGGATGATTCATCGTTGTATCTCAAGACCTAGACAGCTCAGGTACTCGTCGACCATTTTGTGAGGTGTGAAAAGCTCTTCCAGGCGCGCTCGTGCAGATTCGACTTGACTACGGCTCCTTGTCCAGTCAGCTTCTACGTCGAGGATCTGACGCGCAAGATCCTCGGGATCGCCGACTCGGCAGATACGCGCAACCTGTCCATCGTTGGTCATTTCCAGGATTGGAGCAACGTTAGTAGCCACAACCGGGCGGCCGAGCGCCATTGCCTCAAGCACGGTGTTTCCAAGCCCTTCGGCAGCCGTAGTCGAGTGGACAACAATTGACCACGTATTCATGAGTGCTGGTACGTCGGACACCCAGCCTCTAAAGTGCACACTATCGCTAATCTTCAGTTCCCGGGCAAGTTGCTCAAGCCTTGCCCTTAGCGGTCCATCTCCAGCCAGATCGAGATGCCATCCAGGTCTATTTTGAAGCACGCGCTGCCAGGCACGCAGAAGTGTGGCATGGTCCTTGATCGGGTCGAGACGCGCCACCATGCCAACTCGTAAGTCATCAGTCAACTCGCGCCGCGGTTTATATTGAAACTGATTTATGGCAATTCCGTTGTAGATTACTTGAGATTGGAAATGACGAAACCCGCCGGCTCTCTGATATGAGAGCTCGACATGCTTGCTCACCGGAATGAGTGTTGCTCTCCGACCTCGAGGGAGAAGAGCATATGATTCGGCGGCAACAGCATTCATCCAGGACAGGTGAATCGGGTTCCCAACGTGAACGACAACTCTCTCAACACCCGAGTTTTGACAGGCAGCAACTTTGAGCCCTAATCGCGAGGATGTCCAAAGAATCACCGCGTCCGGGCGCACACGTCGAACTGTTCGCGAGATGAGAGCATATTCCCTGATCCTGCCTGGAACACTGCCGTACACCTCCACCTTGGCGCCTGCTCGTGTCCAGGCCGCCGAAGCTGGACCATCGCAACTGGTAACTAGAACAGAATGCTCTACGTGGCGCAGGTTGTTGATGAAGAGCTCGCATGTGCGCTCGCAACCGGCGAGTTGAGCGGCTCCTTGTATATGGAGAATTTTCAACTTGCTCCCAATAACCGCAGATATTTCATTGCCATGCTTTCAATCGAAAATCTGGCTTGAGCGGACGCACTCGCTCGCCTCGCACGATTCCACCATAGCTCAGGATCTGACCGAAACCTCGAGATCGCATCCGCGAGCGCAACGGCATCACCAAAAGGGAAGAACTCTCCCAAATTGCCGTCACTGGAGGAGAAGAGGACTTCTCGGCACGCTCCTACATCTGAGGCGATTACCGGAACGCCAGAGGCAAGCGCCTCTATTAGAGCAATGCCCAAGCCTTCATCCGGCATCACAGAAAATACAAACACATCCCATTCGCGTAAAAGCTCTGGAATATCCCTCCTCACTCCAGTAAAGCGAATATGCTCATGAACGCCGAGTTCCTTTGCCAAGGATTCGAACTCCACGCGCCGGTTCCCATCTCCAACGAGATCGAGGTGAACCTCTTCGCCTCGCTGCAGTAGCAACGATACGGCCCGGATTAGTGTTGGCTGGTCTCGATCAAATCTTGCGACCATGCCAAGACGGAGCGGCTTATGGAGAGCATGGACCCGCAAATCATCCGTGAAACTTTGAAGATTAATGCCGTTGTAGACGGTGTGCAACAGTTTTCTTGAAACATGCAGAAGTCTTTCGACCCCGTCTCGAACGTGATCGCTGCAACATGCAATCTGTGTTGCCCATATTCTGCCAATAGCCAGGGTCGCTCGGAGGCGCCTAATCGCTCCCGGGCTGTGGAATGGAGGGTAATTGCCGGCGTGAGCAACCACCCTTTGAGCACCCGCAAGCTTAGCCCCCCACGCAACATAGGTGTGCCATCCAAATGGAAAACTCAAGACTGCATCGATTCGATTACGACGGCAATGTTTGAAGACGCGCCAAATAAGCGTTGGAAACTTGCCATAACCTGCAAAGCGCACTCCAAGACCTTCAACTTCGATTCCAGACTGCTTAAACTCTTCCGCAAGATCTGCAGGAGAATCCTTGAAGGTGCACACCCTGAAGTCGATACCTTGCTTTTGCCACTCTTTAGCCATATCGAGAGCTAAAATAGGCGTTCCCTCTGCGGCAAGAGAATATAAGACGATAAGGATTCTATGAATGGACTTATGGCGCAATGAAGATTGCTTTCTTTGCTGAGTTATTCATGCCGCGGCGTGAACGTCGTTTGTTATGTTGTATGCACAGTGAAGATAACCTAGAGGACGACAGAGTCAATGTTGATGATAGAGGGGTGTACTTTCAGGACCTGCGTTGCAATCAACCCTCATTAATGACCACTCCGTAAATGCTTGCAGAACAGGTAACGTGCAGCCGGCCGTGAGCGCCCAATCGAGTGCAGGATCTCCCTTGCCTACGAGCAGCGTGCGGAAGTGATGTGCCTTTACGAGAGTCTTGATGGGGTATGTCGACGCCATTTCGTTGCCAGGTTTTGGCCATGTCGAGGGCCAGCACCGGTGTACCTTCCGCAGTCAGGGAGCTCAGAAGAATGAGTGTTCGGTGCTTGCGGCCTGGCGCCAATATGATCCTACTATCTTTCAGTATCCACTTTTGCGGTCACAAGAAGGTAGCTTCCAAAACCCAACATGGTCAGGAGAGCGAGGATGGGGATTGCCAAAGCACGCAAGAGAAGATGTCGTCCACTCCGCCCTTGCCAAAGGAGCAGCGACCTTCGCACATCTTCGGGAATCATCCTCTTCACGGTGCGCGTAACAGAGAGCCCTCCGAGTTTACAGGCTGCGCGAAGGGAAGCCTCGTCGTAATGAACCAGGTGAAAGGGGGGATCCCATCCGTGCCAGTTAGGCCCAAATAAACGCCTTGTCGGACTGTCGATATTAGGAACGCAGATGACCAGTCTGCCTTCGTCGCCGAGACTCGAAGCGATCCGACTAAGAAGGTGCACTGGAGCCGCAAGATGCTCAAGAACATGGCTTAGTACTATCGTCCGGAATGTTCCGGGCTGAATCTCGAAATCATCGAGGCTGCCTTCGACCACATCGAGCCCGAGGTTCTTGCACCAGGAGACGGCCTCCGGCGAGAACTCTACACCACATGCCTCCAGCCCCTTATCACGCAATTCTTCCAGGAGCTCGCCCTGGTTACAGCCGAGATCAAGCACAGGGCCTTCTGTGATCGAATCGGCTACCTGATACGCCCCGTAATGCCTCCATAGACGAGCCAGAACATTGCCTTTCGCTGTCGAATACGCTGCCGTTGGTGGTAGGAGCTTCTGAATCACTGCGTACGCGTCGGATAGGCTTTCGTCTGTGAGCCGCGGATTGAGATATTTGCAGCCGCACGCTTCGCACTGAACAATCGTGTAATCTCGCTGAAGCTCAGGCCACTGTGAGTTCGCCTTTGCGACTGTATGAAACTGGGCTGACTTGCAAAGTGGGCACGGTACGATCATCGTTCTTAGCACTTTGCTTTGCCCACTCAACGCAGCCACTTCCTCCATAGGTTGTTCCCTTCGTTTTGAATCGCGAATAGCAGCGTATTACTTAGAAGCGACAGTAGCTGCGACCGTCGTTAGGGGAACTTTCAGGGGTAAAGCGCGAATTCGGGACACCAAGGTGAAGGAATTTGCAGTAGTTAGGCCGTGGCATCTTGAAAGTCGGCTGTGATCCTAGATGAGCTCGACTTGCGCTGGATCGGAGCGGCCTCGGAGGATATCACTAAATGCGCGGATATTTCCAAAAAGTCGCCGCGAACGAGCCGCAGTTTGTCCAGAAGTGACTAATCCTCTGAAATTGCTTGCCAGAAGCCGAATCCAATGCCTCTTGATTACCTCACGAAACTGAGGGATTGTTCCCTTTCGGTAGAGGTAATATGGGTTTATAACTTGGGCATACCCGAATTGATACTCCGATGTCCGGCCACTTGGGACTCTCAGGTGAACTGCCTGCGCAGTATTCGATGACATGATGGCCCCGAATTCTCCGGCTCGAACCGACCAATCAAAATCTTCCAGCCAGCCGACGAGTTTGAGTTTCTCATCGAACGATACACGGCGGAATATATCGGCACGAACACACATATTGCAGCCATAGAGTGCCCTGGCTGGCCGTAGGTCAGTCAAGCCGGCTCCGCGATGGGACGTGAGAAGCTCCTTGGCTTCAAGTCGCGAAATGCCTCCGTTTGCTAGCAGGTTTCCGCCGAGCAGGCCTAATTCTGGATGGCATTGAAAGGTAGCTACCATTTGTTCGACGTAGTCACTTGCTAGCTCGAGGTCATCGTCGAACAAGAACACAAGGCTTGCGCCTGTAAGCAATCGCGGCAGTGCCGCGTTTCTCTGGACACATGCTCCCGCCGGGCCCAGAATAACTTCCAAATTGAGATTTGACGGGCTTATCGATGGCACGTCAGTGGGTGCCGTTGCAGATACGATGACTTGATCTGGAATTATTGTCTGTTCCGAAATCGAGCGAAGCGTCTCCTCCAGGACCGCAGGCCTCCCTCTCGTAGGGATAATGATGGACGTACAGATGGAGGACAAAGGAGATTTCCGAAACTGCAATAGGGAACGTGTTGCTGGTTAGTTTCTTTCAACGACCTGCAAAAGGCAAGAGCCGTCTTGCAAAAGAGAATCCTGAGAACTCGTCGAATTAAACCACAATTTAAGGTATTTCGACGAGCCCGAAGGTTTCATTTGTGTATCTTCATCCTGGGTGCATCTGGTGAACAAGCGCGCTCAAGGATTGAGAAAACTGCTCTCGCCATGAAGCCTGGATCGGTGCCGGATCTCTTTTCATACTTTTGAAATCGCACTCTGCCAGGAGGTGTGCGAGTTGGCTTGCATTTCCAGCCTCAAACAACACACCGCCGCCCCACGTATTTATAAGCTCACGGATGCCTGCACGGTCGCTTCCAACGACAGGTGTACCTGTGCAAAGTGCTTCGAGCACGGTGTAAGGTCCCGTCTCAGGCCAGAGCGAAGGAACAATGACTGCGTCCGCGTCGCGCATCATGTCGGGGACCAAATGGGCGGCGGCTGGGGGAACAAGTTTTACACGGAGGTCTTTCGCGCACTCATTCTGAATCCGAGCCATGTACTCATCCGGCCCCTTGGCTCCCACGAGCAGAACTTCGATCTTCTCTTCGGGAGAAAGCATGCGGACCGCCTCAGTGAGAATGTGCGCACCTTTGATATCCGTAAGGCGCCCTATAAAAATGAACCTGCGTTGGTCGCGCTGACGATGGTCCTTCGAGTCGTTGTCGGCGAAGGATCTTGGTGGAGGAAGGGGCAAGTGGTATAGCCGATCCTTCGGAACTCCGTTAGCGAGAAGAAGGTCTTTGACCCAGGCTGCGTGCCACACAACCTTGTCGAGCGCAGTCATACCTTCCTTCCAGCGGCGCTGATAGTCTTCTAAACCTTTGCGTCGGACAAATGGATGCTGAACGCTATGAGGCAGAACCAGCGAAAGCGGCGATAAATCTGCCCGCGAGAGCACCGCTCGTAATAGTGCAGGCACGCCAATCCGGTGTAATGCGCAGTCCGTGCAGCGTTCGACGTCGATCAGGCCTGAACAAACATCCTGCCCTTTGTAGAGTAAGTCCCACCGGGAGCAACTTTGACCGGGTGAGTGGTACGTCATGAGAACTGTTGCTCCGCTTGCTTTCGCGGCGGCGAAGTGCTCTGGAGACTGGTTGCAGCCGAAGCCATTGAAATGTACGCAGTCGGGCTGAGCAAGTTGAAGAACCTGTCGAAATTCATTCAGGCCAAGAGGGTCAATCTGCCAGGACTGCTCTCTCGTCCGCGACTGGCTTCTGCCTGAGACTCTGTAGTACTCAATTCCATCCTCTTTGACGCCCTCTTTCGTGAGGTCAGGGTCTCCTTCGGAGTAGTACATCCAGGAAACGTCAATCTTGCGATCGAGAAGTGCCTCAGAGAGTCGGCGAACATATAGTTCAGTTCCTCCAAGCACATCTCGTGGGGTATCCTGGCTCACCATTAACCAGCGCATGCGTGTCCTAAGAAAACCGGAAGTTCCCCGAGCTCTGCCGGGGAGTCAGTCGGACTTTGAGAATTCTGGGCGCATTCCACCAGCACTTGCTCTTGGTTTTGCCAAAGCTGATGAGTGAATAAATTGCATCGTTGTTGTTGCTGCTTCTTACGCTCGTGATCAGGCCTCTTTGAGGGACCGGCAACCGAAAGACATCCACCGGAGGAGTCGTACATTGTTCGGGCAGTCGCTCAGCAAAGCATCGCAGTTGTAAGCCGGGATCACCGCAGCCAATCGCAGGCTTTGCATTTCGGTCCAATGGAGCGACGGTGTTGTGAAAGTGAGTCGCTTCGGTTCTTACTCGTGGTGTCAGGGCAACCATTTATCAAGAAACGCAGGCGCCTGACCTAGTCGCCCAGTAACGCCATGCCAGGTGGCTATAGACAGAACAAAAAGTCTCGATACTGGATGATCTTGTCTTCGCACGATATTGAGGGATACACGAAGCCACATGTAAACCACCCCGACGAGGCTGGAGCTTGGAAGTTGCAATCCGCGCAGGCTTAGATAAACTTCATTTCGCTTTAGGTAATAGAGCTTTTTAAGAGCCGAAATTGGAACTGGCCACCCTGTGCCCATCTCTGGATGCACAACAACGCTGTCAGTAACCAATAGAATCTTTGAATGTCTCCTGATACGCAGGCAGTACTCCGTGTCTTCTCCGAAGGCGAACAGGTCTGCCCGCAAATGACCAACCGTCAACACAGCCTTCCGGCTTATAAGCATCCCGGTATTGGGTACCCAGTCGACCTCAATGAGAGGACATTCTCGATATTCCTTATCGCTGGGCGAGCTGGCGGTTCCAGCTGAACGATCCCAGATCATGTCGCCTTTTAAGATCGCCCCATCGCTCTCGCGCAGTTTTGTTGGAGCAAGTGCCATCACCTCTTGATTCTCCAGTGCGACGCTCATTAGCCGCTCAAGGCTGTTTCTGGCCGGCGCACTGTCGTTGTCAGTAATCCACAGCCACTCGTATCCATCATTGAAAGCCAATTCCATACCTTTGCGAAACCCTCCGGCGGACCCGAGATTAGCTGACATGCGAAAATACTTCATTTGAGCGGTAAGGCGTGGCTGAATCTTCTCAGCCGTGTCGTCTGTCGAACCGTTGTCAATGATGTATACCGCATCTGGGGGAGTGGTTTGGCTGGACAGAGCATCGAGGCACTTTTCCAATTCGCGCCTGCGATTGAATGTCGGGATAATAGCCGCAATTGATTGGAGTGAGGTCAAGGTGTGATATGGGATGAGCCAGGAGAAATAACTTGCCCTAAAAGCAGAAAGTGAGCGGCTAATAATCCTTTGATTGTAAAGAAGGAATCAGCTCAAGAAGTTTGGCTTGTCGTGTACCGGGAATAAGTCATCAGAAAGACTCTTGTGAGGATGCGGGCGGTTTCTATTTGTCTTCTCAGTATTGCGCGTGGTCCCTTACGAAGTAGAGTGCGGTTGATCGTAAACTGTCGAAAAAGTCTGAACAAAGTTAAGGTGGATGCGAAGGAAGGATTCCTAAGAAACTTCTTTAGGAAGCGATACATATTAAGCTCAAAGTGCTCGGACTGCACACGCGCTTGTTCGTTCGCATTTCGAACGTCACACCCGCCAGTCGCCAAATGAAGGTGCCTCAACTTAATTCGGCAGTCCAAGAGGAGTCGATAGCCTTTCAACGCTACTCGTTCGGATGCGTCATTATCCTCACCGATCGCACACCCTCTAAAGTTTTCGTCAAATAATCCAGCGTGAGTCAATGCTGACCGAGCGTAGGACATGTTGCCGCCCAGGGCCCATGAGACATCGAAGACGCGTCCGTCACTAACGCTTGGCACATTGAAGGCTTTTCGGCACCACTCCAGAGAATCTTCCAAAGGGCGATCCGTATCGAGGAAAAGTCCGGTGACGGCACCGACATTCGAGGATTCGCGATGTGTACGCACATGCAGGGAAACGAGGTCATTATCAGGATCTACATCATCGTCGATGAAGAGAATTATTTCACCGGAGGTATTACGAACTCCCTCATTTCGTGCGGCAGGTAGATTGGGCTTTGGTAAGCGAATATATCGAAAGGCGGCGCCCAATTCGTTGACCGTATTCTCAAGAGCAGGATCTCTGGCGGCGGTCTGGTCGAGTATTAAGAACTCGGAATTGGAGTAAGTCTGCGATGCAAGTTTCTTGATTGTATTTCGGACGATTGCCTGTCGATTAAGAGTGCACAGGACCACGCTGACTTTAATCGGCTTTTCGATTTCCACTGAATCGCTGGACATAGATACTTTCTTCGCGGAGGTGGAGCGTCACTTGTGATTCGTGGTTGGCGAGTTCAGGAACACTTTTAATCAAGTGGCATCAGGAAATGTGAGCTTGGCGAAAAGAGAAGAGTTATAAGGCTGATGCGTAATCCGCTGTCGACAGTTGAAATTCTCAGGCAAGTGAAAGCAACAGATCGACGAAGACCTGTACGGGATCAGAAGGAACCAGTTCACGAACCGCAAGAGCAGCTCTTTTTCCGATTTCCTGCCACTGATGTCGAAGAGCCCAAGCCCTTTCCAGGGCCTCGTCGAGACCCGCAGGTGTCGTTGTCTTCGCAATGAAGCCGGTAATATTGTCTTCGAGAAGCTCCGGGTTTCCAGCAGCATTTGAGACGATGCACGGGCGAGCGCAGAGCATGGCCTCAACAACTACAAGTGGGAGCCCCTCCGCTCTCGAGGGAAGGATAAGGCAATGGGCGCTGCTCCAAATATGCAACGGGTCAGAGATAAATCCGGCAAACTCCACAGCCGTAAGTACGCGGGCGGCGCACTCTTCCCTTAGGGTCCTTTCATTAGGCCCTCGCCCATAAAGTGCGACACGCAGATTACGCTCGCGCCACTTTGTCTCGCTCATGACGTCGAATAGAATGTCATGTCCCTTACTGTATGTGTCTAGTCTTGCCACGCATGCAACCTGGATGTAATCTTTGTCTGGCCACTGAGGCGACGCGTTGTAGGGAACATTGAACGGGTTGCGCACCACTTCAGCATTTGGCAGCTTTGCAACGATCTGCCTCTCAGTGAGAGCCAGGTTCTCATGACTAACGAAGAGGGTTTTTCTCGCTCCGAGATAGGCTGTTCGTAACCGCTCTGCGATCTCATCAGCGGGCCAGCACCACGGCGGAGCGTTGTGTGCAATTGAAACATATGGGACATTGGCCTTTGCGCAAGCCTCCATCCAAGGCAGCCCGTCAGAATTTGCACCCTGAGAGATGACAACAAGGTCCGGCCTACTCAGTTTTAGAAAGTCATCTGCAGGGTCGCGAAGGCGACTGACAATTCGGCGGACTATGGAATCGGTTCGCCGTAGACTTACAGATGCACCATTCCTTCGCAGTTGTGCAATTTGTTGTGGCTCGATAGGCCAGTATTTTGTGCTCGACGCAACAGTATGGCCGCGTTTCAGAAAAAGGAGAGCGGCCCTGCTCCATAGCTCTTCGCTTCCCCCCCAAGGGGCCCCAGACATAGCCGAAATGAATGCAATCCGCATTTGAGTTGTTATGGTCTCGCTGAGACAAATCGTGCTGGAACTCCACCCCAGATTTCATAAGGCGGCACATCTCGGTTCACAACACTGCCCGCTGCAATAATCGCTCCCTTACCGATGGTCACACCCGGAAGTATCACAACATGGGTGCCAATCCAGACATCGTCTGCGATTTCAATTGGCGCTCCGGTAAACCCTTGATCCTTGATTGGGATTTCACGTGATTCAAAGCAATGATTTGCGGAGATAATGTACGAGTATGCTCCGATAAGCGTATTCTCTCCGATCGAGACAGGCGAAAACACTCCTAAATATGTGTGACGACCTACATAGACCCCTTTTCCAAGATCCAGTTGGGGATTGGCTCCATAATCTCCAGAAATCCAAATCGATGTCTCCGGCTCAAGCCACAAGTTGCCGCGCACTTGAATGCAATTCAAACCGTCGCGGCGACCTAAAAAATGAATTCGATCTGAAACTTTGCAGCCTCCTCGATTGAGTTTTCGACGCCATGCGTTAGAGTGACGGCGATCATGCCACCCTCGAATTCGCTCAAGAATGCGCTTAAATGAAGGTACTCTTCCTAACGATTGAACACATAACAATCGGCATTCTCGCAAAAAAGCGAATCGGCGCCGCTCGAGCACTGCAAACAGGAGTCGCGAAATCACATCGCGAGGACGTGTAAGTGAGTTCATGCTTTCAAGAAACGAGCTTGAACGGAGCCGACCCCAGGTTGATAGCCCCTGCCTGGATGATAGGTGACGTGCGATCCTGACGGCACTACCGAAAGACCAGGTACGCCGCCGACAGCGAAGTTGTTCTGCCTCATCGGGAGAGACCCCTAAGAGACTCGGCGCATGCTTTTTGAAGCAAGCGACCATTAACGCATTCGTTTCGCCTCGTTTCTCGATTGACCTCGTATAGCTGTTGCGATGAATGCGATAGTCAACGAGAGAAGTTGGAAGATTAGCCAGTTTATGGAGACGCGCAAATCTAAGCCAGAGATCATAGTCGTCGAGGACTGCAGTTGGGTCGTAGTTGCCTGAAGCGAGGACTGCGGATCGCCTGAAGAGAACACTCGGCTGCCCAATTGGATTTGTGACCATAAGTTCGTGCAGTATGTCGTCATGCTCGAATGGGTACCAGATTGTATCTCCACGTAGCCGTCCGTCAGGATCAAGGGCGCGCATTTGACTTCCGACAAGTGCGACTTCGGGGTGATCAGCGAGAAATCGGACCTGCACTTCCAGACGTGTAGAGTGGCACAAGTCGTCGGCGTCGACTAGCGCGCAAAGCTCTGTTTCCGCAGTCTCAACCAGTGCTGCGCGGGAAGCAGCTAAACCTTTGGGCTGTCCAACGATCACCCTGCCGGGCAGTCGCGATGGGATCCATCGATTCAGTTCCTCGATGGTTTGGTCTGTCGAACCGTTGTCCCAGACCAAGATTTCAAAGTTCGCGTAAGTCTGCGATGCTAGAGATTCGAGCGTCGCAGGCAAATAGGGCATCCCGTTCTTTATGGGAAGGAGCCACGTAACTTTAGGATTCACCAGTCCTGGAGCGACCCCACCATCCTTAGTCATCAAGTTGCCTTCTTATCAACTTTCTGTCCATCTTCAAATCGTTCTCGGACCAGCTTCGGACTATCCCAAGAGCCGGCGGAGGGAGATTGAGACCGCGTGGCGGAAGCGCCTTGAAAGTGGTGTGTGCTTTTGCCAATACCGCAGATTAGCCTGGGCAGCTTCGCAGTCGCCTTTTCGCGCAAATCCTTCGGCATGGGCAAGCGCTTGTCGGCTAATGTGCCGGCTGACACTTTCGATATCAAATTCCGGGTATTGCTGTGCGAATATCCTGCTCAGCCGTGCGGTGTCCTCCCACGCCTCAGCGGAACGCAACATCCGATCGCTTTCATTGCCCTCCGAGGTTCGGTAGACCGCCAGCACGTCAGGCAAAAGGATGCCTCCGCCGAGGGCGATTGCACGAGCCCACATTTCATAGTCAAGGGTGTATCGCAAGTCTGTCCGGAAACCGCCATGCGCCTCATAAAACTTCCGCCGCATCACAACTCCGGGACACTGAAAAGGAGCGCCGTAGAAAAGATCGGCAACCTCATGCCCAAATCGTTCCAGTCTGGGGTGTCGGGGTGTAACAAAATCGATTATCCCTTGCTCATTCACGACAAATGCCCTGGTTGCAATTAGAGTTGCCTCCGGATAATCCTCCGCTGCCTGCTTCAGCCTTTCGTAAAACCCTGGTATCACTGCATCGTCCTGATGCAGGATATGTACCCACACTCCTTTTGCGCGGACGATACAGGCATTCCAGCAGCCCGCCAAGCCAAGATTTGTCGGGTTTTGAAAGTAGCCGACTCGCTCCCCTGCGATGGCCTTGACCATTGAGGCGACATCAACCTTGGTCGAGCAATCGTCCACGACCTCGATCTGCATTCGTTCCGGCCCGGGATCCTGTTCGAGTACGCTCCCGAGAGCTCTTTCGAGGAAATCCTGCCGGGGATTGTAAGTCGGGATCATCACCGACCAGCACGGATCGGCGTCAGTAATGCTCATCGATGACGGTCTGGAGAAACCTGAAGCTGACTTGTCGGTAAGGTTCATCTTGCTGAGGCTTTTGTCAACCGCTTTGCATCGCCGTCGATGAGATCTTCTTAGCTGCGAACTGGACCGTGGCCATGAAGGACGAATGGGAATGCTGGCGGGTGGCTAACTCTTTATACGATTGAGCAGGCGCTTGAGCCTGCGTGCCCTGCTGATCAGGAAATGGCCGGTTCTGTAATCACGCGAATCTAGTATCCGGCGCCGATCTTCAATCAAACTCTCAATCTCTTCTTGCTGATCCCGGATTACCCGGACCGATTGGTTCTGCGCCTTCTCAAAAATGTAACGGCCGATTTCCACCCCGTGTGCATTCGTATTCTCAATCATCGATCCTTTGCGCACGCGGTACTCGAAAGCGATTTCGTCCAGATGCACGAATCGCCAGCCGCCGACAGCGACGCGCATCCAAAAGTCCCAATCTTCCCAGCCCATCCAAGGCATTTCTTCATCGTATCCATTCAGTGATTCCCAGATGCCTTTCCGATAGAGAGCGCATGCATCGATGTAATTCATCTTGACCATTCGGCGCAGGTCAAAATCCGCAACATGCCACCGACCCGACCGCTCCCCAAAGTACTCTGCGTCTCCATAGACCACGCCGACATCCGGTCGTTCGAGCAGGAGCTTGACTCCGCTGCTCAAGTAAGATTTGCGAATGCGGTTGTCGCTGTCCAGAGGAAGAATGAACTCCCCTTGAGCAGCTTCTATTCCAGCGTTTCGCGCGGGTCCCAGGCCGCGGTTTGGCTGGCGGATGATCTTGTAGGGCGAATGAGCGAGTTCCTCAAAGTATGCGCAGGTATCGGGGTCTGTCGAGCCGTCGTCGACGATGATGACTTCAGCCAAGTTAGCATTCCGGGCGCGCTCGACGCTCTCCAACGTTTCCCGCAACATTCCGCCGTGATTGAAGCAGGGAATTACGACCGAAACTTTTCCGTCTAATGTCCAGCTCTTGCGCATAGCGTTCGACCCCGAGGTCTATAACAGGCTGTGGCAGAAGTCTGGTTTTGAAGGGGTACGACTTTAGTCGTTCCGTAAAGTTCAAAGAATCAACGGGGCTTCAGCCCCTGAGGTACTGTTTTCCCGTGGTTTTGACGTCCCCCACGGGTCTACAAGCTAATAAAAAGTAATTTACGGAATTATCTCGCGTATCCCTTCGATCGTCAAGGCCGGAAAAAAATTCGATTGATGGATCGGATGACAAATGGCCTGTTCGCTGGTCTCGATCCAGGAATTGTGTGAATCAGCAGCTGACCGCACGCGGTCCATTTCCCTTCGTTCCTCTGGATTTGACTCGCCTGGAAGCCCTCATTCTCCAAGGGATAGCGAAAGCCCATGCTCCTTGAAGCGGAAGAAATCGTACGGTTCTTCATGCATTCACGGCTTTCGGGCGAGGCAAGCCGTATTGATATAGAAATCGTGCAGCTCAAGCTGGCCGGTTACGACCCGGTTCCGTGGGAAATGCTCATCGCAGATCCGGTGTACCCTCGGCCGCACTCTCATGAAGAGAGATTTCAGTCCGAAAAGGAAAAGGCCGAAAATTGTACGACGCGAGGGGTATAGGTTTTGGAGTTGGAGCTCAAGATGGTAAAGCGCCGCTCGTGGGCCGGTAGTTTGTTTCTCGCGGGCGACGATAGTGAACCCAACCCCACTGATGTCCTGGGCCAGGCCGTCTGTCGTCCATCTATAGAAATCATAGGGACAGGCGTGGTCAGGATAGGTGCCGTGTGTCGTCAGGTAGAGCTGACCGCCCGGCTTCAAGAGGCGGTAGCACTCTCGCAAATAAGCGCTGGGATTTCTGACGTGCTCCAGGACCTGCGTAGATAAAATGAGATCGAACTCGTCGTCTGCTTCCTTGACGAGGCTGTCCTGGGAAAAAATATAGTCGAGCTTGTCGCCGCTATCTTGCGGGAAGTCCGCCCTTCTATAGTCCGCATTTGGAAAGAGTGAACGATATGGAGATCCGCCGCAGCCATAATCGAGAATTTTGATCTCACTCTCCGTGCGAACAGATTCGAGGGCGATCCGGAGATCTGAAAGGTGAAGGTAGAGGGAGTCCCCAGGCTGCGGTGAGAGCCGTTCGCGGAGGTAAGGATTTGACTGTAGACTGTTTTCTAGATTCATCATATGTGTTATGCGACGAAGGTATATGCCGTCGGCCACCAGAGGCAGGAGAGTGATTTTGTGGGCAAGTGTTCGGTTCCCCAGATGTTTTTCTCCTCGACCTCGAAGTGCAAAACATCCTCTACGTGGTGCTGGTTCGCGGGATCCAGGCAAAGCCAGAACGTTGCGGAGAACGCACCTGCCATCAATGGAACTTCGCCGAGATCGCAAATGATCGTCCCTTCGGTTACGGGCTCATCAAAATCGGGCGAAGGTAAGAAATAGTTGTTGGCATTGACTGCGTCCTCCCCGCGAGAGGATCGAATGAGATATCCGAGAATGGGTCGGGAGATCGGCTTGCGGGATTTGAATTTCACTTTGAAGCCTAGCCGGTCGCCGATTGTGAGATGTTGCATTTGGCTCCCCATTGCAAAGAACAGTCACGGACTCCATCCAGACATCACACCGGCTGGGAGGCGGCAGCAGCTTGACCGTGTGCCCCGCCGCATCTTGTTCGGAACCCAGGTTCCGATAGGCCGCCGTCACCTTTTCGATTAATCCGGAGTAGATCACGGTGCCATTTTGCATGAGCAGGCCAGTGTTGCAAAGCGTGCGTATCGCCGCCATGTTGTGGCTTACGAAAAGTACGGTTCGGCCCTGGTTCGAAGAGACATCCTGCATTTTGCCGAGACATTTCCTCTGGAACGAGGCGTCGCCAACCGCCAGAACTTCGTCAACGATCAGGATTTCCGTCTCCAGATAGGCCGCGACCGCAAATGCAAGGCGAAGGTACATCCCGCTCGAATAGTGCTTGACCGGCGTGTCAATAAACCTTTCAACCTCGGCGAATGCGACGATCTCGTCAAAATTCCTGGCGATCTCACTTCGCTTCATTCCGAGAATCGCGCCATTGAGGAAGACGTTTTCTCTGCCGGTGAGTTCAGGATGGAAGCCTGTGCCGACTTCCAGCAGCGAACCCACACGGCCGTGAATCTCGGCCCGTCCGACAGTCGGTTCCGTGATCCGCGACATGACTTTCAACAGTGTGCTCTTGCCCGCTCCATTGGCTCCGACGACGCCCAGAATTTCTCCGCGCTTTACCTCGAAAGATACGTCCTTGAGCGCCCATATTGTCTCGTCCTTTGGAGCCTTATGGACGCCGCTGCCGCTCCCCAATGCGCGCAAAGCGCGAAAAGGCGCCGAAGCGGCATCCGCAATCGCATCACGCAGAGACTTGTACGTGTAGTGGCTCCCCGCCTGCTGAAGTGCGCCTATACGGTACTGTTTTCCGAGATTCTCAGCGCGAATGGCAATATCACTCATCGATTCAAACTTTCCTTTGTTGCTGCCGGCGCCAGCATTTCAGAGCGAATGAAGTTGACCACGGCTGGCAGATGTTCGATTGGAGCATTGGGACAGTGAAGGTCAAAGAGTCTGCGCGCCAGGCCAACATCTGCAACATAGCGGCCGACCTCAGGCGCTCGCTCCTCGGTCACTTGTACAACAGAGCTATTGCCCGTGAGCGCCGAGATTCGTTCAGCCAGATCCACAAGATTGACGCCTTTGCCACTTCCAACATTGACAGGGCCCTCGGGGCACGGACAAGTGGACGCTTTGCACAATACGTCAAGCAGGTCCTCGATCCACAGAAAATCCAGGATCTTGTTTCGACCAAAGACGGTCAAGCTCTTTCCCGCAAGCGACTGCTCGGCAAACAAGGGAATCGCGCGTTCGCGGTCGCGTGTTCCATACACATTCGCAAGCCGAAAGACGATAACCTCCAAGCCCCTATCCGCAAAGAGACGGCAATACATTTCGCCCGTGGTCTTGCTGACGCCGTATGCGTTCTTGGGCGCGATGGGCGCGGTTTCTGGAACGGGCAAGGAAGTTGGCTCGCCGTAGACTTCACGGGAAGACGAGAAAATGACGCGCTTTGTTCCCGCCGCCTTAGCCGCACGCAGTACTTCATAAGTTCCGACAACATTTGTCTCAAAAGAGTAGTCGAGATCCCTTACCGCGCCGAGGACATTGGCCTGAGCGGCAAGATGGAAGACGAGATCCACACCTTTCATAACGCTCTGCAACAAGGTGCGATCGCGAATATCACCTCGGACGATTTCAATCTTGTTTCGGCTGAGAGCCAGATACTCTTCGCGGCCTCTTGAGAAGTTATCAAGAACCATCACTTGACCGGCATTGGTCTGTATGAGTCGGTCGACAAGATGACTGCCGATAAAGCCTGCGCCGCCTGTAACAAGAATCTTCATTGTGGAGAATTGCCAGCAAACCTTCGCGGCTTGAGGACTATTGGG
Organism: uncultured Acidobacteriaceae bacterium; assembly: GCA_963765025.1. Taxonomy (GTDB): domain Bacteria; phylum Acidobacteriota; class Terriglobia; order Terriglobales; family Acidobacteriaceae; genus Telmatobacter. Next base: position 35,336 of record CAVXVM010000016.1, read on the forward strand.
ATCTGAGTGATTTCACGGTCAAATAAGGTCTGCAAATGTTTTTTCCATGCGTCGGAAGTAGAACGCGCCACCAACGAGGATGAGGATCGAAGCGAACGACGATGCTGCGATGATGGGTCCGGGGGCGGTATTCGTTCCGAGGAGTGCCCAGCGAAATCCCTCGATGACGCCCACCATTGGATTCAATCCGTAGAGAGTCCTCCACACGCCATGAAGCAGGCTGGACGGATAGACGATGGGGGTCGCAAACATCCAGAACTGTGTGAGGAAGGGAACTGTGTAACGCACGTCGCGATATTCCACGTTGAGCGCTGAAAGCCAAAGACCAACTCCGAGAGCTGTAACAAAGGCGAGCAGAAAAAATAGTGGCAGAAATACGCATCGTACGGACGGCGTCACGTGGTAAAACGCCATCATTCCAATCAGAAGAATAAATGAGATTGCAAAATCAACCACACCTGAAAGTATCGACGAAAGGGGAATAGCCAAACGGGGGAAATACACCTTTGAAATCAGGTTCGCGCTTGTGACGAGGCTATTAGAGGACTGTCCAAGTCCAGTGGCGAAGAAGTTCCAAGGGATCAATCCGGTAAGGCTGAAAAGAGGATAAGGGATGCCATCGGAGGGCATCTTGGCAAGTTTGCCGAAGAACAGGCTGAATAGCAGCATGGTAAAAAGCGGCTGGATGATGGCCCATGTGGCGCCCAGCGCCGTCTGCTTGTATCGAACCTTGACCTCGCGCCAGGTTAGGAAGTAGAGGAGTTCTCGATACTCCCACAATTCAGCAAGCTTGAGTGATACCCAACCCTTCGAAGGCTCAATCACAGTGACTGAGCCTGAAGGATGATATGGGAGGGTTGCAATGTCTGGGCTTGTGCTCTCGGATTCGAGTTCGGTAGCAGTTGTCATATTAATCGTGTAGTCAAATCCAATTGTGGGATTTTGTTAGCAGGAAGTGAGAATGGCCTTCAGACGGGTCACATGCGTTCGAATTGATCTCTTAAACGACGGTCTCGGTGCAATTAACCAAAGCTACGTTGCGTGCAATCCGAAAGCGATTCCGCAATCGCAAGAACGGGCGCTCGATAAAGAAATAGGAAAGGATGGCACAACCGCAGGCAAGCGTCAGGTTCACAGGGAATGTTTGCCAAATCCCGTGGCCACCCATAAGAACAATCCAGGGTTCTTGCCAGAGGTAGAGGGAATAACTCAACGTACCGGCGAAAGCTATAGCACGGAAGTTGAGTAACTTTCCCGCCACGCCTTGGTGATATCGAACAAACCGCTCGATCGATATGGCAATCAGCAGGTTGACAATCCCTGTACCAACGGCAAGCCAGATGCCTCCCAGAAGTTGAAGTTTGTTGGAAGCGAGCACAGCAACCGGTATTACCCAAAAGAAACCTGAGCGAAGAAAGCCTTGCCATCTCTCGCTCCGGCCGAGTGTTCTCCAGAGGCATGCCAGGATACAGCCACAGGCCAGGGCATCCATGTTTGTTTCGAATCCGGTTTCAGGTCGAAAGATGCGTATGAAATCCGCCAAGGGTAACGTGCAGAATGCGGCAATGAGGGCTCCTCGACTACCCAGAAGAACCATGATGGCGGGCCAGATAAGATAGAACTGTTCTTCGACCGAGAGCGACCATAGATGACCTGTATACCAGTCGCCTCCAAAATAGTTCCGGAAGTAGAAGAGCGACGCAAGAAACGACACCTTCGGGATCGCCAGAATTCCAAAGGCAACTGCAATTGCGAGGAACAAAAGAAAGAAATAGCTTGCCGGCAGAATGCGTAGCGCGCGCCTGATATAAAACTGCTTGAGAGAAATCCTGCCGCTTTCTCTAATTTCTCGAAGCAACAAGGTAGTAATCAGAAATCCCGAAATGACGAAGAAGATTCGGACTCCCAGGTTTCCGAGAGTGAATCGTAGTGGAAAGCGTCCGGCTCCCAAAATCGGAAGGTCGTAGAAGCCTCCAGTGAGGTGTGCCTTGATTACCAAGAAAATGGCCACGGCGCGCAAACCATCCAGTGACGGAATGCGGCCGCTCGACAAAATCTGCGGGGTGTGATCGTCAGGCAACTGAAAATCCTTTGGGCTTTCCTTCTGCGAGTCTAAGTACGGCATCTGCCCAGGTTTCAGGAGAAAAGCGAGCAATGATCTCCTCTGATCGGCGTCCCATGGCGAGGCGATCTGCTTCGCTGAGGGCATCGAAGGCGATCATGCATTTCGTAAGCGAGTCTGCGTTTTTGGCGGAAAAAATATAGCCGTTGACGCCATCCTCGACAAGATCATCCGCGCAGCCACATCGGTCTGAGACGATCACAGGAAGGCCACTTGCCATTGCCTCGTTGACGACGAGGCCCCACGGCTCACTCACGCTTGGAAGAATCAGGCATGCGGTTCGTGCGTACCAGGCCGGGATCGAATCATACGACTGGAAACCAAAAAACTGGATGGATTCCTCTAGCCCGGCCCGCTGAACAGATGCTTTCAATGAGTGCTCCAAGGGACCGTGTCCAACGATTTCAAGATTGCGGTGTCCCCCATTTTGCTTGTAACTGCGATACGCATCGAGAAGAAGCGGAAGATTTTTGACTTCGGCCAGCCGTCCTATGAATAGAAATGGGCCAGGTGCTTCATCCTGTAGCGTTGGAGCGGATCTCTGCGACACGACTGGCAAAAAAGGTATTGTCGACAACATCGTAGCCTTCTTCAAATGGAAGCATTTTCCCGCTAAGCGATTGCAAATAGACTGCTGATCGCTTCCCACTTACAAATGCCTTTTGAAAGAAACTCCCGGATCATCCATGCTTTGATCTTTTCTCGCCATGTGAATCGCACAAATCAATTGCGGTTGAGTCCAACATCAGGACATTGACGCAGCCATGCATCTTTCCCCAGAACGCAGCTAAAATCGCAAGCGGTTCACGATATCCGGGGATGAAAAGACATCTCGGTTCAACATTGTTGAGAACACTCCATAGACGAACAGCGTTCCTGAAAGATCCGCCACTTTCGTGGACTGCGTGATCCAAAGTGATCACTTCGGCGCTTCCTTCTGATTGCCATCCATACATCTGCTGACCCGAGGCAAATTCAATGGCCAGCTACTTCGCACTTCTGTCTGACAGCCCGAAGTCTGGCCAAATGATAGGGTCCAAAATGGACCCAGAGCACGGCAACTCTTTCAGGCAACACGAAGTCTCCTGACCCTCACTTGTCCTGGCACAGAGCGAGGGCGCAGACTCCGGCTTATCAGGTACCATGTAAGCCAGATGGGGGCAGAGAGAATTAGAAACCTGAAGATAACGGCTTCCATAGTCTGCATCACAAGATAGAGTGACAATACAACCGCGACGATATACTGCAGAATCCAAAATCCACCTTTATCAACTGCTTTGCGCCAACATCGTCCATAAAGCCAGCCAATGACAGCCAAAGCAGGTATTGCACCAAATCTGAACTCGATCCAGAGATCGGCTATGATTCCCGGTGCGGAGCCGGGTGCGCCGTTCCATCCAAGCGTCTCACGAAAAATCTTGCCGCCGGTGCCGGCGTTGATCTCAAGTTCGGGAACCCCGAAGTCCGCGTATTTATTGGGCCACAACTGGCGCGGGACGGGACGCACAAGTATCTGTGCGAGATACCTCCTGCCCCAGAAGAAGTGATTGGACGCTTCCGCATTCAGTATCGAGCCGGCTCCGTAGACATATTCGTTGCCGCTGCTTGTAGACCCAGTGCGGCCGTGCGTCCCCGTTAGTTCTCCGACAGCGTCATAGTTCAGATCCGTAAGACTTGAGCCGATATAAATGGAATTTCGGTTGGCCGCAAGGAACAATACCAGATAACCGAGGCACGTGGCACCGACCACCATCTGAAAAAGGGGCGGTCGGCGGTTGCGATACAGGTACCAGGCCATGCCAAGCGTTGCAAAGAGCATGAACGTTGGACCACGACGCGCTCCGAGCAGACCTTGAATGAGTGATGGAAGCGCAAAGAGCACAAGGACCACTTTGAGGCCGGGGCCGCCCTTCTTGTTCATCAGTGAAGGCAATAGCATCATCATGGCAGGGAACAGGGCCAATTGGGCGTCACGCAGGTAGCCGTATTCAGACCAACCACTTCCGTACGACTGGCCGAAGGCCTGGTCGATACCACCAACTCCCACTATGGTCATGCACCAGCCGGCAAACGCAAGCGCACCAACAAAATAACCGGCGGAACGAAGAGTCGGGCTTGAAAGAGCGGCCGTCAACCGGTCTGTGCGAACCAGCGAAATCCCTCTCAGTCCGCCGCCTAAAAGGCAACCCAAAATGAGTGAACCAACCCCGAAGAAATAAGCTGTCTGCACAAAAACGCGCTGGTCCATGTCCAGGAAGTTATCGAGCGATCCTGCTCTTAAGAGGGTCCATGGCGTGTACCAATAATTGATTGCGATCATCGGGAGCAGAATCACCAATGGGTGAAAACAGTCACGAGTCATCCTGAGAGCGATCAGGAGTCCGATGATGCAAATAATCAATACGCCCCAAAGATAGAAATCAAACATGAATTCCTGCTTCTCCGCGTGGCGTCATCTTTGAGACCGCAGATAACAACCGCTCACCATAGCGGGTCCAGGTAAAATCCTCTGCCCGTTTTCTTGCGTTTTTAGACATCTCGTCTCTTAAATATCTGTCGGTTACAATCATTTCGATTCTGTCGGCAAGAGCTTCCGCATCCCTTGGAGGCACTATGAATCCATCTATTCCGTCGCGTACAACACTGCCGCAGTTGGGAGTAGTGATCACAGGGACTCCGCAGGCAAGAGCCTCAAGGTGCACAAGCCCAAAACTCTCTGAGAGAGTAGGAAGGACAAACACGTCGGCACTTTGAAAGAAACGGGTGATTTCTGTCCGGGGAACGCTGTCGAGGTATTTCGGGCCACTGAAGATAGGATTTTCAATTACCGCACGTCTACCAGAGCCAATAGCTGTGACTTGGCAAGGAACACGCCGCGATTTTAGAATACGGGTTGCGGCCGCCAAGTAATGAGTGCCTTTTGGCAGGCCGAGTCGTCCTACGCAGAGAACGGATCCAGCGACCGGCGAAGTGGTTAAGGTAAGCCAGTTTTCAGGGATTCCATATGGAACAACCTGAACTCGGTTCTCAATGCCGGAAAGTGCACGAATCCCATCCTTCACATATTGTGAAGGTGCAATGACAATATCCGAACCGCGCCATTGGGCAATATCCGCTTGGATTCCGCCCTCAATTTCATCTAGGCTGACCTGCCGTTCCACGCCCGGGTAGTTTAGACGTTCCTCATAGTATGTTCGTCCAATGCATGGATGACATGTTTGCTCGTAGGTGACCTTCAGGCCATATTCACGCGCCTCGCGAGAGAGTGGGAATAGTGCTGTGCTCAAGGTGTAGAGGCCAGTTGCGCTACCGAACCCATCTTTGCGGGCTAGTTGAAGTAAATCGGAGTCGACAACTTCGGGGTGTTTCCGATTTAGGAGGCTTTGAAATGGGACTGACCTTATTTGTTCGGGTAAGATCTCGCGAGGAATGCGGCGGCCTGAAAGTCTGCGGAACGCCTTAGTTTGTGCGAATTCAGGTATCAAACGAAGTCCGATCGATAGTGGAAAATCGCCCGCGTGGATATCAGTGTAAAAACGATCCAGCATTCCGGCGCGAGCGAGCAACGTTGGAACTGCATAATGCATCCTGGCGCCGACCTGGATAACAATGTACCGGCTAACGGGTGTCATGCCTAGTGTCTCGCAAGTGCGATCCGGTCCTGCCATTCCTGAAGATAAGTTTGTGCAGGAACAACGAACTCCCAAAGGGAAATCGACTTGCAATCACACGCCGAGGAACTGAGGCCGATTTGTTCTCGAATTCGTCTCAAGCCAAGACCCGAACATTGATTGTCTGCCAAATTGGCATGTTGGACCTCCAGAAGCGCAGCAAATCGGCTTCGCTACTTGCGTTCCCCATAATAGTGATAGCGGTCCTGACCATAGTAAGAGTACCCGCCTTCGGAAGTTGATTGGGTCACATGATTCAGTACTACGCCGATGATGTTGGCGCGAAGACGCTGCAGCGCAGACACGACGGAGGCGACAGCTTTTCGCTTGGTTTCACCGGCCCGGCTGACAATCAGCACGCCATCTGCGGCGTTTGCCATCTGCAGGCACTCTGCAAAACCGAGAAGAGGGGGTGAGTCGAGGATGACAAGGTCGAATTCTTTTGCGAATTCATCCAGTAACTCTGCAAGACGCGGACCAATCAGGTCGGCAGCTCGATGCGAGCCCGGTCCCGAGGGAAGCAGATACAGATGGGGTCGATCCTTTACCTGAATCACCACATCTCGCCACGCCAGATCACCGGTCAAGATATTGGAGAGGCCCTCTCGTGGGGACAGGCCAAATCTTGCGTGGATGCTGGGTCGACGCAGGTCACCGTCCACAAGGAGTGTCTTTTTTCCACGTGCAGCATTGGCGACCGCAAGATACACTGCCAGCGTCGTTTTCCCTTCGCCGGGGGTCGCGCTCGTCAGTACGATCGAGCGAAGTCGCTGCTCGAAGTCTGAAAGAAGAATGGTATTCCGGATCGTTCGCACGGCTTCTTCAAAACCGGAGATGGAACGATAGTACCCACCTTTCTTTTTGTCGCCTCCCTTGCCAACCGCAAGGCTTTCTTTTGCCGGCGCAGGATCTCCTGATTCCGACTCTGAAATGTCCGGGAGTTGGGCCAGCCCACGATCCAATGGTAGTGTTCCAATCACATCAATAGCGAGGAACCGGCTCGCCTCTTCCGGGTCACGCAGTGTAGTATCGAGTGCGTCCAGCAGGATTACAGCGCCAATCGAAAGAAAAGTTGAGAGCAGAAACGCCATGAGTAGATTATGGCTTCTGTTTGGATAGATCGGGCCTTGTGACGGACGCGCTTGATCGGCAAGTCGAATGTCATTGTCCTTGAAACCGGCATTAATGCCAGCTTCTTCGATCTTGGTGGTTAGCTCGTTATACAGGGCCTTGTCCGCATCAGCCTGCTGCTTCAGTTGCTGATACTCAAAGGAGCGCGCGTTGATGGTGTCCCATTCTGCCTTGGTTTCAGTAACAGCTTGCTGCAGCATTTGTTCGCGGCTTGCAGCTTCGCGATAGAGCAATTCAATTTTGTCGGCGACTGTAGTGCGCTCTTCGTTAAACTGTCTCTGAGTCTCCGCAACTTGCGAGGCCGCCTTTTGATATTCGGGGTGCCTTATGCCGTAAGTTGCCTTCACGGACGCCATGTGCAACTCCTCAGTATCGAGGGTGTCCTGTAATTTGGCCAGGTTGCCACCTTGCGCAGAGATCTCAGCCGCGTCCAGTGAACCCGACTTCATGGCATTCCAGTCAGATTCTTCTTTGATCCGTTCGGCTTGCGCATCAGTATAATCCCCATTCAGTTGCAGAAGGCGAGAAGAAAGAATGTTGGTCTTCTCTTCAGGGTTGACCACGTCCAATTCCTTTTCGAACTGCGCAAGAGCCTGGCTTGATCTTTCCATTTTCGCCTGCAGCTCATCGAGTTGCCTCTCCATAAAGGAGGAGACTCCCGCGGAGGAGCGAATTCGCAAATCGTAGGTTCGTGCGAGGTACGAGTTGGCGATTGCATTGGCAATGTCCGCTGCCTGTCGGGGGTCGTGCGAACGGTAACTTACATACAACAAGTAAGTATTGGCGGGGCGACTTACGCTTAGGCCGCCAAGTGATACCGGAGCGCTCGCGAGGGATTGATCGACCGGGGTATCCGGATTGTTCGGTTTTGGCTTGCCGCCAATGAGATGGAACTGCTCTGCCACCGGCCTCAGGACGGCATCCGATTGAATTAGCCTGATCTGGGTGGCGAAGAATATATCTGGATCTTCGTAGGACGCACTATTGATTGCGCCTTGGCCGACAATCCCGGTCGGAGCAGCAAGGTCGATGTCGATCGTTGCCGTGGATTGGTAAATTGGCTCAATTCTCGCGGAAACAATGAAGGCAACCAACGAGCAGGTGGCCACAAATGCCAGCATTTTCCAAAGATGCCGGCGAAGTATCCAGACATAATGCGACAGCGGCACGCTCGGCGCCGCCACTTCGATTTCGGGGGGCGCCGCCACAGGCGGGTAATAAACCGCTGCCGGGAGGTGGTTGGGCGGGTTAGGGGGGATAACCTCAGGTAATCTCGCTTGTTCAGCCATGGAACCTCTTCAGAAAAGCTATTTGAATGCGTAGACCAGGAAGGAGGCGACGCCAACTGCGGCCCCAGCTACTTCAAAGGTCTTCAAAGTGGCTTGCGCCACAGATCGATTTGGTACGTAAACCATATCGTTGGCGTAGAGAGGCACGTCTGGGGATTTACGCGCAAGGATCTTGCTAAGTTTGACCGGGATTTCACTCTTGTGTGAGTCATTCGAATCCGCACGGTAGATATAGGCGGTGTGAGAAGCAAAGGCACTCAAGCCGCCCGCGATCGACAACGCTTTCATCATGCTCATATCAGCGTTATTCGAGATCGAAAATGGCCCGGGATGATTTACGTTTCCGACCATGAATATCTGACCAGCATCAGGAACCCGAACAATATCTCCACCCTGCAACACTAAATTCGCAGAGGTGCCAGCTGGGTCTTGCAATGACTTGGCTGGAATTCTATCTGTCAGGCCAACCGACCCCGCGCCCGATGGCTGGTGCGTGATAAGGATCTCCGGTCCCGCGTTGTCACTCATTCCACCGGCGCGCGTAATTGCATCAAGCAGAGTCATCGATGAGGTCGCTTGGAATGTCGCCGGAGATTTCACCGCTCCCACAACAGTAATCGGTCGGCTGTGGAACTCGGCCACCGAAACCGACACAATCGGGTTGACCAGTACCTGCTCGTTCACGAGCTCAGCCGCGATGGCGTTCTCACAATCGTCCAGCGTCAGTCCTGCTGCTTGAATATGTTGCCTTAACATCGGCAGACGCAGACTGCCGTCTTCGTCGATTCGAAAGTTGCGGCTCAACTCAGGGGAATCGTAGACTACGAGGTTAAGCAGATCTCCAGGACCGAGTGTCTCTGGAGCTGGGCTGGTTATTTGACTGCGGGATGAAGTCGGAGCCGTTGTCTGGCCTGCATCTGTCTGCTGTTGAGCGGTGACCGAACCGGCCAAACCAGCCGCCAAAACAAGGATGGCAAAGTATCTCATGCAAAACTCCCTGAAATCCGCTTCCGGCATCTCGTGCTGGACGTCATCTTGGTGCCCGTTAAAACGGGGAAAAAATGCATTTGCATCACGTTAGTGTTTTCCGTTCGTTTTGAGCGACGTGATATCCGCCGCAAGCTGTTCGATCTTTTGGTCAAGGCTTCTCATTTGACTCCGGAACTCATCCACATGGATGCCTAAAACATCCTCGCGGTTTGAGCTTTTCAACAAGACGCGCATTGCATCGCGGGTCAAATCAGACACACTGCGTGCGCCCGTTACCGTACAGAGACGTCTGAGAGCGGAGTACTCCTCTTCAGAGAGTCGGACGCTGATCATGCGTGAGCGAGGATTCAGTACGGTCATGTCACGTTAGGGAAGGCGTGTGTTGGTGGGATTTGAAGGTCATTCGCGATAGGGCGCTAACTCGGGAAAGGCGAGGGAAATACCGCAATTCGCTTGCGAAGAATGATCAGGCCCCCCGATTCCGGGCAGGCTTCGCCCCCTTATGTCCCATGTTTTGCAAGGACATTACAGCAAACCCGGCAAACTCATTAATGCAGAGCGAAGTTACTTTCGCCGAGCGCTGCCCGATTTGGGGGATGCAGCGCAAATCTAAAGTCGAATCAAACTAAGAATATGATCTAAAATACCACGCATCCATCAAAGATACAACAGTATTGTGATACAAAGGTTAGACAAAGATCGTTCCCCTAAGAGTTCGTGCATGTGTATCAATTCAAGGCAGTTCTTCCCTTTGATCGAACTTCATCGGATCTCTAATGAATGACGATTATATGGCGTTTGTATGACCTCGAGGCGTTCGCGCATCCTCGAATGAGCAGTCGGCTTGGAATCATGAACTGGGAAGGAACTCCGGATCCGCGTTGAGATCGGTCTGACCCTTAGCCGAGGAGGAAGTCTCCCCGAACCGCGCCATCCCGGCAATCAAAAGCAGAGTCACCTGGCTGGAGCAAATGGCTTCAACAGCTGCCAGGGGACAGGGCAATTCAATGAGACTTATGCGAAGGGATTGAAGATAGCCTGGGACTATCTGCTTGCTGGAACCGTCGGATGGTTCTTTTCGCCAAGTACGATTCCGGCGCTAATGCCACCAGCAATAATGAGTCCGGCAATGAGCCACTTAGTTCCCCGTGACAACCCGCCGGGACCATTGATGTCCATCGTCTTGACGCAAAGTAAGGTGCCCTGCTTGCCGGGCTCCTGGCCTGCGGGGGCCTCAACCGTGCCCGTAACGTAGACCTTGTCGCCAACGTATTTATGAGAATCCCGGCAGGTCAGGACATACTTTACGTCCTCGTCGGTTGTCAGATAGTACGTTCCATTCTCAAAACTGACGATGCCCAAACCGGAAAACGCGGTTGGACTTGCAGCAGCGTCCATCGCAAAAGAGACCGAGCGACCCGGGTGAACATTCGCAAGCATGATTCCGTTGTTGCTCGAGACGCCAAAACTTCCAGAAAGCGATGCGACGTCGACACTATTGTCCGGCTTCAGAGTAACGATGCCAACCGAATTAGGCAGATTTGGAAACACGTGGACCGGGCCCGCTTGAAGTTGAAACGAGTTGGACGCAATGACCTGGGTCTCTCCCTGCTGGAGCACGGCGTGATCACTGTACATGGTCCCGCGCGAGTTTGTGGAAAGGGTAATCTGCGTGCCTTTGTCTAGCCGCAAATTTGCGGTTGCCTGATTGGTCTCGACGACCGAACCATTGAACAGGGTAGCATTGCCCTCGACCACATAGTTGTCTACGCGCATGTTTCCGCGCGCGCTTGCAGTGCCAATTGAAACGGTCCCGGCCGCTGCATAGGACAACATGCACGACAGAATTGCTGCAATTTGCAGTTTCCTCAACATCGTTTGCCCTCACTGCTCGTGGTGCAGACACACCCCGGCGGTCCCTGCTCTTGGTTATACCGCAAAATCTTGCAGATGGCAACAAAAGCCCTCTTTAAAATCAGCAAGTTATGCAGTACATAAGTAATACGAAACGGCGATAATTACCGTCCCTTATTGAACTTAACTCAAGTTGACCAGTATTCCACAGGATTAACCATTTGTATTCAATGCGGCTCGCAAAAGCCAATCCGTCTCAAAAGGCACACTCAAAACAGCGGAAGCACTGCTGTCTTCAATCCGCTTGGATGCGGGTGATATGCTGCGGGTTAGCCATGAGGTTCAATAGTCGTAAATGGGTCTTTGTTGCACTTCGCATTTCGGTCGCTTGCGCTTGCGGCTGTGCGATCTGGTTCTCGTATGAACTGGCCCGCGCGGACTTCCTGTTCAAGCAGGATACGGAACCCTCGATTCGGGCTGCTATTCGCCTCGTGCCGGACGGTTGGGAATACTACATGCGCCTTGCCCAGTTCGATCAGGCGCACGCGCGAGACGACCTCGAAACCTCATTGCGGCTCAACCCATTCGATGCCCAGGCGGACATTGAGTTGGGACTGCGCTTCGAATCGGAGGGCGACTATGCCCGGGCGGAGAAGCAGTTCCTCGAGGCCTACAACATCGACCACACCTACCTACCTCGCTGGAGCCTTGCGAATTACTATTTCCGTCGGGACAACGTTCCAGCATTCTGGCATTGGGCTCGCAGTGCAGCTTACATGCCGTCCGATGACATTGGATCTCTCCTCGAGCTTTGCTGGCGCGTTTCTCCCGATCCAGCGACTCTGACGAGAACACTGCTCAATGAGAAGCCTGAATTTCTCCGACAATATATAAGCTTCCTGCTCGGCAAGGATAGGCCTGCGGACGTTGCTGTCATTGCGCCACACCTGGTTCGCGCAGGCGATCCGCAATCGGATCTAGGGTTGTTGCTTTCGGTCGTTAATCAACTGATTACCCGCAACGACTCAAGCGCTGCAAATGCCGTTTGGCATCTGCTCGTTGGACATCAGTGGGCTGTCGCCGACCAGACCGTTCCCAATAACGCCAGTTTCCGGCGCGCTCCGCTTGCTGTCGGCTTTGACTGGTCGCTTCCGGAATATCAAGGTCTGCATTCATGGCCCGGATCTTCGGGCCTTGAGACGGAATTCAGTGGAACAGAGCCGGAAGATTGCGTTATCGCAGAGCAGGCAATTACCCTCGCTCCGGGGAACTACGCAATGAACTATGCCTACCGCACATCAGACGTCGCTCCCGATACTGGAATTCGCTGGCAGGTCATCGATCCCGTATCGAATACGGCTCTGGCGGAGTCTCCAGATCTCTCCAGTGATGACTTGAAATATTCTTCCTTTGGATTTAATGTTCCTTCTGGCGCGTCGCTGCTTCGACTGCGTCTCTATTACAAGCGAACCCTCGGAACAACGCATGTTTCGGGCACGCTTGACGTGCAGTCAACCCAGATTCAGCCGCTTCCCAATTCATGAATTGTCCATCTTGTGGTAGTTCCGACGTTCGATCTTCCAGACGATCTCGATGGCGCGATACCGTCCTGAGAGCGATGGGCAGAGAGTCTATCCGCTGCAGGAATTGCCGTGAGCGTTTTTACGTTTCGCGTTCTGTCGCTTTGAAGTCGGGCAACCCGCTCGTCCGGCGGCCTAAACAACTGTTCAGTGCACGAACCAGGGGACGTATCCTGCGCCGCATAATCCTGGTCGCAGTCTTCACACTCGCCTTCATGCTGTTCTGGTTCTTGCTCGATAAGATTATTGGTGCAGGCAGTTTCTAGCGTAATTCTGGCGAGCCCGTACTGTCATTCGCAATCGCACAATCTGTGACACATGCACGTTTCTGCCCGGAGTACCGCTCTTTGTACCGATCAGCTTTTCAGTGAAAGCTTGAACTCTCACGTTCCATACGCCTGTTTGCCCCGTCTCCGGCTCGCGCCATATACAGCACACCAAGCAGAAGAAACATCCAACCCGACACGGCTGGACGTGGAAAGGGAAAATCCACGCATGCGTGCAACATGACTGCGATCAATCCCAATCCCCATGGATTGCGAAACGCCGTGGGAACCGCAACCGCGAATGGGATCAGGAGCAGCAGCAAGAACGGAATTCCGCCATCTGCTGCAAACTCCGCCCAGTCATTGTGTGTGTGGTTTGCGTAGAATGGAAAATCCTTAATCGCATAGCGCTGATAGACCTCGGGGAATGTCCCCAGCCCATAGCCGATGAACGGCCGACGCGCGGCCATGTCCACCGCCGCCAGCATGAATTCCTTCCGAACCAGGTATGGATCGTTCTGCTGAAAGCGCTCCCATACCCGCTCCCAACCAACCGCCAAAGTGAAGGTGGCCGCCAGCACTGGCACAAGCACCAGCATCGTCGTCGTCGACCGTGTGGGTAGCCCGGTTTCAGGATCGCGCAGCTTGACCAGGCCAATGACCATCATCACCAGCAGTTCTGCTGTGCAAAGAGCAGTGCCTGCGCGCGATGCCGATCCGATAACGGATCCGTAGAGAAGACCGCCCGCAATCGAATACCACCATGATCGCCAGCCCTCACGTAAACCCCTCCACAAAGCGATTGGCAGCGCGATCTCAACGAATTGCGCGTAATTGTTATAGGACGGGAAGGTTGCGTAGACATCTGTATATCCGCTCGGGAAATACCACAGAACCAACCCCCCTGACGTGAACAGTTGGGTTAGGCAAAGCACCGCCATCGCCGTGGCAAAAATCAAGAATGCGCTCAAAATATTGCGTCGCGCTTCTCGGGTTTGCGCTACGGTCTGGGTTAGAAAAAAGACGCCTGCTAAAGCGCCCCAGCGCAACACTGAAGCACGGGTCTCAACACTCGAGGCGGTTGTGTGTGCCAGCAACTGAAGCAGCCCCCATAGAGGGACAAAGTAGATCAGCATGGGTACCAGGCCACTCGCAATGTGTCGAGTCCCACGAGAAAAACCGGCCAGCAAGTGGACGGCGAGAAGCGCGAAAATGCCGATCTGGAAGGATTGAAGCGCCCACGCATCCGTGACAAACATCGTCGCGGTCGCGTAGGTCAGCAGCAAAAAAAGGCAAAAGGAGATGGCGACCGGCACTCGCCGGTTTTCAGTGACCGCCAGGTTGGTTGACCCAGGCTCCGCGTTAATGGGTACGACGGGCAATGCCTCATTGTATTCCACAACGCGGTGCCGAGCGCAATCCGAACATGCGATGATTCCAAGCTCGTAATTCACACAGCCAATTCGTCTTTGGGTTTGACGCTCCGGCGCACCACAGATTGAGTCGGCAGCGCAACACCTCGCACTGTCCCGCTATTAAACAGCCTTTGAGCTAGGGACGCGAACAGCCGATGACTCCTCCAGGCGCAATCGCAAGCCGTGCGGGGGGAGCAATGAATTCAGTCCACGGTACGATAATTGGTGTCGTGATGGCTTTCGGGTGCCTGGTGTGCTCTGCGCAGGATGCCCCGGGCACGATTCGTGAGATGAATCAGGAAGCGCGTTTGTCCGTCCTTGCGCCGTCTCCATCCAGCGAAGTTGGATTCAGCCGGGAATTCGAGATGTCTGCTGCCTCTTCCTCATCGGCTGGGTTTGTCTTCGCGCAACCGAAAAACAGGTTTCCCCGAACCGTGAGTACTGGATTCTTCGTTCTCAATGGATTGCACCTGGGCATGGCCATCTTCGATGTTGAGATGACCCAGCATTGCCTCGCCGATCACCACTGCTTCGAGGGAAACCCGCTGATGCCTTCGTCGACGAGGGGACAACTGGCCGTAGACTTCGCGACCGTCAGCTTTGGTGCGCTGGCCAGCTACCGAATGAAGAAAAACGACAGCAAGTTGTGGATTCTATCGCCGACCGTCGGCATTGCCGCTCACACACTGGGCGTTGCTAGCGGCTTCGCCCACCGCTAGCTTCATTGGTGTGTCGATCGGTCACGGCCTCGATCACCGTCGCCTCGGAATACGCGGGTCCTGGACCTTAAGCCACTCCCGGTTCCCAACATTTTGCTGACGGCGCCAGCAATGGAATCGTAAACTGCAGCTTGGCGCCAGGGCGTCTCTAGCCGATCATTCTGTTTCCCGCAACGATCCCAACGCCAAGGGCGAATTTGACGCGATGAATGTTGCCTGCCGCGATCGATTGGATGTTTTCATTGCTGTCTGGTTGTACTCATGGAATTCAAGAGCGCTTCGAGCGAGCTAGAAAGGCAGTTTGCCAGCCGCTAATTCCGCGGTCCCCATCCTGGCTCGATTTCAGGTGGTGTGGGATCCAGGAAAGAATTCGGACGATACACCTTCCAGCCGCATACGCGAGGCGGTTGGACGGGATCATGAACTCAATCAAAAGCACGGTGTTGGGGCTTAAAATGAAATTTGCTTGACCGCTATTTTGGCAAGCAGTTTCTAGTTTTTCAAGAAAAGTAAGTGCATCGAAACCTAACAGCCTATGGAAAATAGACCAGTCCTTACACAGAGTTCGGCTCTCTGCGCCAGAATGTCCGGGCGTATTCCAATACGTGCCACTGCGAGCGTCCTTCTCTTGTCCTTTTTCGCGATGATCGGCCTCGTGGCGAAATCGCCTGATAAATTCCTTTATGATGAGCCGTACTTTGCGAATTATGCCCTATTGCTGCGTCAGGATGGGTTCACGCCAAAGTTCCTTAATGCCTTGAATGCAGCTCCTGGCCCATTGTGTGCGGTCGTTCAGACGAAATTCGATCCGGTGACGCATCTACGCCCTGTTGGGATGAGATTCGTCAATGTTTTCTTGTTGGTTCTGCTCGTGCTCGTTTTGACCTCGTGGTTAGAATCCGAGGGAGAGCACTACTGGATCGCCGGGCTGTCAGTGCTCGTAGTACCGATGACGTGGGTTGTCTCGGGCATGGCGTTATCTGAGATCTCGGCGATGCTCTTCATCACGTTGAGTCTCTACCTGCAACTACGGGGCCTGGGTGACCTGGAACAGACTAGGCGCAAATCATTATGGTTCCTCGGGGCGGGGATCTGCCTCGGAATTGCAATTTGGGGACGACAACCTTATCTGCTGCTAGCTAGTGTGCCGGTTCTCATTGCTCTCATCGACCGGAGAGTTCGCACGCCTGCCATGATCTTTTTCTGCTCAGCGGCTGCATTGTCGATGCCGCTTTTTTTGATCTGGCGGGGTCTGGTACCGCCGGCTATGCAGTCCCTTCATCCAAGTCTCACCGTAGTTCACGGGCTCCTCTCATTCGGTTACGCAGGGTTCTGCTTCTTCTTGTTGGCGCCGCGCCATCGATGGTTGCCCGCAAAAGTCATCATTGCGTTGCTGGTGCTGACCACGGTTGTGAACGCCTCCTTGGGCGCGTACGCGATCTTCCCGGTTCGCTCGCTGTTTCAACGGTTCCTGCCGCCCACTCTGATGCCGGCGTATGGCGAATTGGCGGGGTCACTCTTTCTCGGTCTCGGGGCCGTCTTCCTCGCCACCTTGCTGCGAATGACCTGGACAGTGCGCCATGATGCGCGTCGACTGACGATCCATGCAGGCTTGCTTTGCATCTGTGCTGCGCCTCTGTTTGATCCGCATCAGTACTCCAGCCGCTACACCGCAATGTGTTTGCCTTATCTGATCCTCACGGCACAACCCTGGCGACAGTGGAAGTTGGACACAGCCGTCGCGGCCGCTGTGGGGTGTGGAATTGGCTTTATATCGCTGTATGGGTATTTCTTTTCACATTGAGGGGGTTCTTCATTGCCGTGCTCGGTTCGCGCTCTATGAGGTGTCGCGCCTCGATAACCTCGGCCTCGAAAACCACTTGAGCCGGTGTAATCTCTGAAGTGAGACGCATGAACCCCGCAGCTCGTACTCCCCGACGGGCATCGCCCACTAGTAGCGGAAGCGGTCCAACGTAACATTTCCCAAGCCCCCTCGCATGCGATTGACTGTGGCCGGCAACAGCCGGCCAGTGTTCATTCCTTCTTGACAGGTTGGCTTATTCGGCAAATAATTTGACTGTTGGTCAAGAATGGGGAAAAGTCATTCATGCGCACCAGTCGCTCCACCGATCATCCAGCACTGTCAATCGAGTCCACGCTCCCCAATCAAAACGATTCAGAGCGCCTGGGCCGCCGCCAGCGCCGCGCCAGCGAAACCCGGCTGCGCCTGTTTCGCTGCGCACTTGCTTTGATTGCCGAGCGCGGCCTGCCTAACGTTACTGTCGAAGACATCACCGAAGCAGCCGACGTAGGGAAGGGAACCTTCTTCAACTACTTTGAAACCAAAGACCATGTCCTTGGCGTGATGGCTGAGATTCAGCTGGGCAAAATCAGGGAAGCCGAGATATCAGCGTCCGCGGGAAAACTGCCAATTCAAACCGTACTGGGCCGGCTCGCCAGGCGACTTTCTGAGGAGCCTGGCCGCAGCCCCAGCCTGGCCCGCGCACTCATCTCCTCCTTTCTGGCCAGCGAGAGCGTAAGAGAAATCCTGAAACGAAACATGCACGCTGGCCGTAAGACCATTGGGGAAGTCGTCGCAGCTGGTCAGAAGCGGGGCGAAATCAACCCAAATCTGAGGAAAGAGAAAATTGCCATGCAATTCTTTCAGGCGGTGATGGGAACTGTTTTGTTGTGGTCATTGCACCAGAAGCCCGCGCTCGGTTCGTGGATTGATGACAGCTTTCAACACTTTTGGAGATCGATAGCAGTAGCCGAAAAGAAGCAGGCATCATGAAATCAAAGGTATTCAGAATAGCGCTTCTATTGTTTGCAGGTACTGTTGCGGGCCTGGTCCCGACGGCAGTTTGCTCTGCACAGGCGTACGCGCCCTACAGGTTGACGCTGCAGGATGCCATTCAAAAGGCTCTCCAGGCCAATCTCAATGTGCTGGTGGCCGGCACGCGCGTGGATGAGGCCATTGGGGCGCGGGAACGAAGCATGGCGGCAGCCTTGCTCCCTCGCGTCAACGCGCAAACATACGCCAATTATCAGAATCGCAATCTTCGCGCATTCGGTATTTCCGTGCCGGGTCTGCCCCTTCCGAACGTGGTGGGGCCCTTCTCGAACTACGACTTCCGCATCTACGCGCAGCAGAATGTGATTGACCTCGCGAGCTATCGCACATTCAAAGCCAGCGAACTCGCGGTCAATGCCGGCAAGCTGGATGAGCGCGATGCGCGCGACCTCATTGTTCGTTCGGTAGCCGCTCTTTATCTTCAGGCGCAGTCCGCCGCTGCTCGTGTGGAGGCCGCGCAATCACGGGTGACCGACTCGAACCGCCTGCTCAAGCTCGCTCAGGACAAGCACGACGCGGGGACGGCGACAGGCGTCGACGTACTTCGCGCCCAGGTGCAGTTGGCCAACGACAATCAGGCATTGCTGGTCGCGCAAAACGACTTCAAGTTGTCGTTGCTTTCCCTGGCGCGCAATCTGGGTCTCAATCCCGGCACGCCGCTTGAGCTGGCGGAACCGCTGAGCTATAAAGTCCTCCCGCAGGCTCAAGCTGATAGCCTGTTGCCCGCGGCTCTCAAATCGCGCGCCGATTATCTTTCCCTTGTTGCCCAACGTCAGACCATCGTCGAGCAGCAACGCGCGAGTCGCGCACGCTTCTATCCCAAGCTCAGCCTCAACGGAAACATTGGCGAGCTTGGGCGCAGCATCGGCAGCGTTCAAACCACCGGACTGATTCAGGGCCAAGTCGACTTCACGGTCTTCGATCGTGATCGTGATGGTGAGGCAGAGCAGCTTGCGAGCCGCATGAAGCGCATGGACGATCAGATCGCCGATCTCGAACGCGGGGTTGACGAAGACATACGCGAAGCGCTTCTCAATCTTGACTCAGCGGCGCAGCAGGTGACCGTGGCCGAACAGGGGCGGGAACTGGCGCAGAAGGAACTCTCACTGTCTCAGGATCGCTTTGAGGCGGGCACCGCAAACAACGTTGAGGTGATCACTGCACAGGACGAACTCGCCCGCGCCGACGAGAACTATATTGTTGCCGTGACCAGCCATGTGGACGCAAAGTGTGCGCTCGCTCGCGCCCTGGGCGACACAGAGAAAAACATTCTTGAGTTTATGGGCAATCCGTAAACAGCGCTTGCATCAGGGACCAGCGCGTTATGTTTCGCTCAAGAGGATCGATACCATGAAACGACTTATTCCGGTTTTTATTCTGCTCGTTGCGGCCATTGCCGCCGGCCTCTACTTCTATCCGCGGCTCACGAGAAAGTCGGCGCCGGCGAATCAGCTAGCGCTTTCCGGAAACATTGAAGCTCATGAGAGTCTCGTGAGCTTCAAAGTGCAAGGTCGCATCGTCGACCTGCCTGTAGAGGAGGGCCAACAGGTCGAGCAGGGCACACTACTGGCGCGCCTTGAAGATGCTGACTTCAAACAGAAAGTTCGCATCGACGAGGCAGGCGTCAATGTACGCGAGTCCAACCTTGCTCTAACATTGGCTGGAACCCGCGAGCAGGAAGTCAAAGCATCTGCGCAGGCAGTGGCGGATGCACAGGCCGATCTCAACGAGAAAAAACTCGACAGCGATCGAGCCCAGCAAGCTTTTTGCCAAAGATGAAATCTCTGCGCAGGACCGCGACCTGGCGGCAACCGCACTCAAACGCTCGGAAGCCAACTTCAAGGCAGCGCAGCAGCGATTGAATGAGGCAGAGGAAGGCAGCCGCAAGGAAGATATCGCCATTGCTCGCGCAAACCTTGCGCAGGCGAATGCGGATCTCGCCCTCTCGCGCATCAACGAAACCTATACAACGCTGAAAGCTCCATCCTCCGGAGTCATCACGGTGCGCCAGGCCGAACTCGGAGAAGTGGTTTCCCCGGGGTCTCCGGTCGTCACACTCGCGGATCTCGATCACATCTGGCTGCGTGCATACATCGCTGAAACAGACCTTGGCAAAATTCATTGGGGACAGACGGCTACCATCACCACGGACACGTATCCGGGCAAGCGGTACCAGGGACGCATCTCGTTCATCTCGCCTGATGCGGAATTCACTCCGAAGAGCGTGCAGACAGAAACTGAACGCGTCACCCTCGTCTATCGCATCAAGATCGATATAGATAATCCCAACCATGAGCTCAAGCCGGGCATGCCCGCCGACGCTCATATCGAACTCGCTGCTGCCGCGCCCGCCTCTGCTACTGCACCGGCAGGAAAATGACGAGTCCGAACCAACTCGCGCAAAGCCCGGCGATCACGGCCGATCGACTCACCAAGAGTTTTCCCGGTGTGCGCGCCGTCGATGGACTGAGCTTTGACGTCTTCCCTGGAGAGATCTTCGGCCTCGTCGGCCCCGATGGAGCAGGCAAGACGACCACGATGCGCATGCTGGCCGGCATTCTGCCTCCCGATTCCGGCAGGGCAACCGTGGCGGGGCGCGATGTGGTTCGCGATCCTGAAGGAGCGAAACACGCGCTCAGTTACATGCCGCAGCGCTTCGGGCTCTATGAAGATCTCACCGTCGAAGAAAATATCCGCTTCTACGCCGATCTCTTTGGCATTCGCAAGGTTGAGCGGGACCAGCGTTCCGCAAAATTGCTTCAAGCTGCAGGTATGAGCGAGTTCAGGGCTCGCATGGCCGGCAAACTTTCCGGTGGCATGAAGCAGAAGCTTGGCCTTGTCTGCGCTCTCATTCATCACCCCAAGGTCATCCTGCTCGACGAGCCAACAACTGGTGTCGATCCGGTTTCACGCCGAGACTTCTGGCGCATTCTTTATGAACTCGTCTCTGAGGGAGTCACAATCCTCACGTCGACTGCTTATCTCGATGAGGCCGAGCGCTGTCACCGCGTCGCGCTCATGCATCAGGGCAAGCTGCTGTTCTGTGACACGCCCGCCAACCTCAAGTCGAGCTTCGGCAAGGGCGTTCTGTCGGTCACTTCCTCTGAGCCGCGCCGCCTGCGAACGGAACTGGAGCATGCCGACGGTATATCAAGCCTGGTTCTTACCGGCGACGGTGTGCACGTTGTGGTTGACGATGCGGGCCGACGCATCGCCGAGTTCTACGCGCTGCTCCAGAACGCCGGTGTGAGTTTCGACGGGATTTTCGAGGTGGCTCCGACGATTGAAGACCTGTTTGTGCATGCGGTGGCGGGGGAAGCGGAGCACCATGCCTGAGCTCACTACCTCAACTTCACCGAACTCAGGGAGGGCCGTCTCGGTCGATGTTGAGAATCTTGTCAAACGCTTTGGCGATTTCGTTGCTGTGGACAATCTCAACCTCACGGTCACTAAGGGTGAAGTCTTCGGATTTCTTGGTCCAAACGGGGCAGGGAAGTCCACGACCATTCGCATGCTCTGCGGACTACTGAAACCCACGTCGGGCCGTGCTCAGGTTGCCGGATTCGATGTCGGCCGCAAGCCCGAGGAAGTGCGTCAACACATCGGCTACATGTCGCAGAAGTTCTCGCTCTACAACGATCTCACTGTTCTTGAAAATCTCCATCTTTTTGCCGGCCTCTACAGCGTGCCTTCAGCCAAGCTCAAAGACCGCATCGAATGGGCTCTCAAAATGGCCGATCTCAAAGGCCAGGAAAACCTCATCACCGGAACCCTCCCAGGCGGTTGGAAGCAGCGTCTCGCGCTCGGTTGCGCGGTTTTGCATCAGCCGCCCATTCTGTTTCTTGACGAGCCTACCTCCGGCGTCGATCCCATCTCGCGGCGTCAGTTCTGGGATCTCATTCACCAGATGGCCGAAGATGGCGTTACTGTTTTTGTCACGACGCACTATATGGAAGAAGCCGAATACTGCAATCGTCTCGCACTTATTTTTCGCGGCAAGATGGTCGCCCTCGGCACTCCATCGGAGCTGAAGCGCGGCTCCATGAAAGGCGAAATCCTGCTGGTGGAGTGTGCGCCGCTTGGCACCGCAATTGAAGCGCTCCAAAATGGCCCCGGCGTGATCGACGCCGCTGTCTTTGGCAATGCTCTCCACATCGTCGTCGAGGATGCAGCTACGGCTCAACCGCGCCTTCAAAAACTTCTTGAAGGTCGCGGCGTCACGGTGAGCCGCATGGAGAAGATCCGCCCTACGCTTGAAGACGTCTTCGTTTCACTCACCACCACGCGCGCAGGCGTGCGGGAGGTGAAGGCATGAGTTTCACGCGATTGCTGGCCGTTGCTCGCAAAGAGGTGATTCATATTCTGCGCGATTCGCGCAGCCTTGGCATCGTCGTCATCATGCCCGTCACGCTCATGCTTCTCTTTGGTTACGGCGTCAATCTTGACCTGAAGGGCCTGCCTGTTTATGTCTACGATCAGGACGGCAGCCAGCAGAGCCAGGATCTGCTCAAGCACTTTCAATCAAACGAATATTTTCATATCGAGCGCGTGGTTTCGAATTATGCGGAAGTCACGCGCGCACTCGATGACGGCAGCGCCAAGATGGGTATTGTGATTCCCTGGAATTTCTCTCAGCGCCTCTCGAGCGGCGGTCCCGTTGAAGTGCAGGCGCTCGTCGACAGCACCGATGACAACACCGCCAACGTCCTCATCGGCTATGCCGAGGCCGTGGTTCAGGGTTACTCCTCGGGTGTTCAGCTCAACTGGCTCCAGGCGCATGGACAATCGGTTCAGCCGGCGCCGGTCAGCGTGGATGTGCGCACCTGGTTCAACGAGGATCTTGAGAGCAGCGCCTTCATCATCCCTGGTGTGCTGGCTCTGGTCATGTCGGTCATCGGCGCGTTTCTCACGTCTCTGACCATCGCCCGCGAGTGGGAGCGCGGTTCCATGGAGCAGTTGATCTCCACTCCCGTCACCGCAATGGAAATCATGCTCGGCAAGCTCGCGCCCTATTTCGTCCTGGGCATGTTCGACGTCGCAGTGTGCGCATTTCTTGCGATCTATTGGTTCCACGTTCCATTTCGCGGCTCCTATCTCACCCTGGCGATCAGTTCAGCCCTCTTCATGGTTGTGGTTCTTGCACTCGGCTTCCTCATTTCGGTCCTCGCAAAGAATCAGTTTGCCGCCAGCCAGATTGCTCTCCTGATCACGTTTCTTCCCGCATTCCTGTTGTCAGGCTTCCTGTTTTCCATTGACCAGATGCCCGTTGTCCTCCAATACATCACGCGCATTCTTCCGGCTCGCTACTACGTCTCGGTGCTCAAAGAGATTTTTCTTAAAGGAACGCCCACGTCGATGCTCTATGCGGATTTGATCCCGCTCGCCATCTTTGCTGTCCTGCTGACGCTGATCGCAACCCGCTCCTTCCACAAGCGGCTGGAGTAACGGAGAACAATGATGTTCGGTCGCCTCAAGCAGATGCTGATCAAGGAGTTCATCCAGGTGTTCCGCGACAAGCGGACGCGCTTCATTCTCATCGGTCCGCCGATTATTCAAATGCTCGTCTTCGGATATGCGGCCACATTCGACATTCATCACGTTCCGACGGTCGTGCTCGATTTCGACCAGAGTCAGCAGAGCCGCGATCTCGTTTCGCGATTTACCTCAAGCCCTTACTTCGACGTGCAGCGCCAACTCACTCGGTCCAGCCAGATTCGCGAACTCATTGACAGTGGGCAGGCAACGGTCGGCATCGAGATTGATGCGGGCTTCGCTCAAAAGCTCCTCAAGGGCGAGACGGCGCCCATACAGGTGATCGTGGATGCAACCAATTCAAACACGGCCCTGATTGCATCCAGCTACATCACTCAGATCGCGCTCGGATTTGCCGAAAGCTATCAAAAGGACCGTATCGGCCGAATCGCACCGCAACTCGTCGAGCGAATGCCGTCTGTCGAGCTTGAGCAACGGCCATGGTACAACCCCGGCCTGAGCAGTCGCTGGTTCTTCGTTCCCGGAGTCATCGGGAGTCTTACGCTGGTCCTGGTTATTACGCTCACAGCATTCGCCGTGGTGCGCGAGCGCGAAATCGGCACACTTGAGCAGATCATGGTAACACCCATCCGACCGGTCGAGTTCATCCTCGGCAAGACACTACCGTTCTTCCTCATCGGCCTGTTCGATGTATCGCTCATTGCCGTCGTAGGAACGCTCTGGTTCCAGGTCCCATTCCGCGGTCACGTCTCGGTCCTTTTTACAGGCGCTGTCCTCTTTATCCTTTGCATGTTGGGCGTAGGCCTGCTTATTTCCACGGTCTCATCCACGCAGCAGCAGGCCATGGTCACCGCCTTCTTCTTCATCATGCCGGCAATCACGTTTTCCGGATTCGGATTTCCCATCGCCACCATGCCCCAATGGCTGCAATATTTCACCTATCTTAGCCCGCTGCGCTATTTCCTGGTTGTGTTGCGCGGCGTGTACCTGAAAGGGGTGGGGATGGACATTCTGTGGCCGCAAATGGCAGCCATGGCAGGCCTTGGTTTCAGCTTGCTCACCCTCGCGATTCTGCGTTTTCATAAAGCGCTCGATTAGGCAGCTTTTCGGTGGCCGTGCGATACCAGGACTCGATCTTCTCGCGGCTTTTCTACCTGCCTGGCCAGGGTGGGTCGCCAGGCTGCCGGGTTGAAGATCTCATCCCTCGGTCTCCCTATCTCCTACACCCTCCCCGGCAGTTTAAAATCACAGTTTCCAGCGTCTTTGTCCCCGTTGATGTACCTTTAGCTTTTGCCAAGGTTTTGGCATTTGGCGGGGCGGAGAATAGAGGGAGCAAGTTTTCCAATGATGGAATTCCACATTTCGCGGAATGCGCGCCAGCGCTATCAGTTCGCTGAGTCTCTCTTCTCCTATACGGGCAATGTGGTGTTTGCCAATATGGCTGCGTGCCGCGACTTCGCGTACCGCATGAACCAGGTCCGCGACGTCGAAAATCATCCCGACCGCGTCGTCCATGCGGGCCAGCTTTACGCCATGGGCCTTATTGATGAGGCCAGCCACGTGCTCATTGCCAGTTACCGCCAGCAGTTCGATCCGGAGGTCATGACTTCCGCTCTGGACTGGTTTGCCGCGCAAGTTGGGGCTGAGAAGCTTGACGCCATGCTGCTCGCCTTCGTCGAGCAATTCCCGGGTTCAAGCGTGATCCGAGGCCTTGAAACACCCCGCCAGTGGCTCGCCGGGCAAACGGAGGGCACGACCCACCGCGCGGCGGCTCTTGAAGAACTGCTCCTGCTCTGGACCGCCAACCGCAACCAGGCATTCCGGCCATTCGAGGAGCTGTTCGAGGACCGTACCCTGGCAGAAAAGACCGTCTATCGACAGGTAACCCAGCGCATGCCGGAGTATTTTGCTTCCCGGCCGCTCATCCCGCTCCCGGACGCAAGGCCGATGAGTCTGCTCGACTTGCTGCGCGCCCCGGCCGTAGGTTCACCAGACTCCCTCAGCGATCAGCTTGCCCTGATACAAAAGCTCTGGAAGCCGCTCATTGGCGACAGCCTGGAGCGCCTGCTTGAGATGGCCGCCGCAATCCTCCGTGAGGAAGAACTCGCCATTTGGACGCAGTTCAATCCACCAGATGCGCACGCAGCCGAGGGGGCGCGGCGCCACGGACACAAGAGCCCCTTTGCCGACGGCCATTCCGAGGTGCCAACCTTTGGCGATCCGGCCAACGAGTACGAGAAGTTCTCGGCAGATACGGCATGGATGCCGAACACCGTGCTCATCGCCAAGAGCACCTACGTGTGGCTCGCGCAACTCAGCCGAAAGTATGGGCGTCACATTGGCCGCCTGGATGAAATTCCTGATGAGGACCTGCAGGAACTTGCCGATCGCGGCATCAATTCGCTCTGGCTGATTGGCGTTTGGGAACGCAGCCGCGCCTCTCGCACCATCAAGCAGCTCTGCGGCAACCAGGACGCCGTCGCTTCCGCCTATTCGCTCTTCGACTACACCATCGCCGATGACCTCGGCGGCGAAGCGGCCTACATTACTCTGCGCGATCGCTGCTACCACCACGGCGTCCGCCTCGCCAGTGACATGGTGCCCAACCACATGGGCATCGATTCACCCTGGGTGATCGAGCACCCGGAGTGGTTCATCTCGCGCCAAGACCTGCCGTACCCCTCCTACAGCTTTGAAGGCCCTGACCTCTCGCATGACGGCCGCTGCGAAATCAAAATTGAAGACCACTACTTCTCGCAATCCGACGCCGCGGTCGTCTTTCGACGCCGAGACCGTGCCTCCGGTGAAACTCGCTACATCTACCATGGCAACGACGGCACCAGCTTCCCATGGAACGATACCGCCCAGCTCGATTACCTCAATCCCGCTGTACGCGAACAGGTCATTCAGACCATCGTCCATGTGGCGCGCCTGTTTCCCGTCATTCGTTTTGATGCCGCCATGACGCTGGCCAAGCGCCACTTCCACCGCCTCTGGTTTCCCGGCCCGGGCTCGAGCGGCGCCATTCCCTCCCGCGCCGAATATGGCATGAGTCAGGCGGACTTCGACCGCTGCATGCCCCACGAGTTCTGGCGCGAGGTTGTCGATCGGGTTGCCGCTGAGGTCCCCGGCACGCTGCTCCTTGCTGAAGCCTTCTGGCTCATGGAGGGCTACTTCGTTCGCACCCTCGGTATGCATCGCGTCTACAACAGCGCCTTCATGAACATGATGCGCGACGAGGAGAACGCCAAGTACCGTTCGGTCATTAAGAACACCCTTGAGTTCGATCCCGACATCATGAAGCGCTACGTCAACTTCATGAGCAATCCCGACGAGCGCACCGCGGTGGACCAGTTCGGCACCGGGGACAAGTGTTTCGGCGTTGCTGTCATGATGTCCACGCTGCCCGGGTTGCCCATGTTCGGTCACGGACAGATTGAGGGATTCACTGAGAAGTACGGCATGGAGTACCGCTGGCCGCGGTACGAAGAGAATCCGGACCAGAGGCTGGTCGATCGCCATCAGCGCGAGGTCGCGCCCCTGCTCAAGCGCCGCTGGCTCTTTGCCGAAAGCAGCAATTTCCTGCTCTATGACTTCTTTCACGCCGGCGGTTCGGTTGACGAAAATGTGTTTGCCTACTCCAACCGCAACGGCGATGAGCGCGCTCTCGTCGTCTACAACAATCGTTACGGCAGCACGCGCGGCACGGTCGATTACTCTGTGGCCTACGCGGACAAGGGCTCAGGCCAGCTCCGCCAGCAGCGACTGCGCGATGGACTCGGCCTGAGCGGCGGTCCCGGCGTCGTCCTCACGTTTCGCGATTCGCTCACCGGCCTTGAATACCTTCGCCGCGCAAACGATGTGCTTGATCAGGGTCTCACCGTGGATCTGCACGCATACCAGTGCCACGTCTTTCTCGATTGGCGTCCGATGCACTCCACCGGGCAGTACCCGTGGGACCGGCTCTCCGATTTTCTTAACGGCCGCGGTGTACCCAACCTTGAAGATGCGCTGATCAACATGGAGCTGCGTCCCGTTCACGACGCCCTCCGCCGGCAGCTCGATCCTGCCATCGTCCGCCTCTTCGCCGACCGCGCCGATCATCCGCGCCCCATCGCTCCCGAGACGCCAAAGACTCTTGAGAAGGAACGGACGGAGTTCTTTGACCAGGCTTGGACGAATTGCGAAACATTTCTGCGTGCCGCACAAGCAGCGTACATTGCGCGTCTACCGGAGCAAGACCGCCCATCCATTGACACAATGCCTGCCGACCCAGGTCTTCTGGCTGCTGCTTTCCGCAAGCGCCTGCGTGCGGCCATGCATATCCCCGCCACTGAGGCGCTCTTCCCGGCACCGTGGACTGCGGCAGCCCGCCGCATGTTGCCCAGCCCCAGTCCGCAGCTCACAGCCACTGCAATATGGGGACCCATCCTCGCCTGGTGCACACTTGAGCTCTTGGCGGAGTCCATCGATCTTGAAAACCCAGAGCGCGTCGCCCTCGATCTATTTGACCGTTTGCGCCTCCGCGAACCGTTTGCCCAGGCGTTTCACGCTCTCGGATTTGAAGGCGAAGAGGGCTGGCGTGTTGCCGCCCGAATTAAGGTCGTGCTGCTCGCAGGCGCTGACGCATGCAAGCCGGAAGTCACTCCGCAAGAACCCGAGCCGCCAATCGAGGCGGAATCATCAGTAACAACGGCGCCGCAAGCTGCGACGCCCAAGGTGAAGGCTCCGGCAGCCGAACCCGTGATCGCAGAATTCCAGGATTTCGAATCGTCCACTTCAATCGACGAAACGGTCGCCCTCGTGCCAGGTCTCTGGCTCGATCCCGATGTGCGCTGGCTGACGGGCGTCCACGAAGCTGAAGGCCACGCCTATCTTGTCCGTGAACAATATGAAGAGCTGCTCTGGTGGCTGCTCATGCCGTCCCTTCTGCGAGTCGCCGCCGAACCGGCTCCTAGCCGCGCCTTGGTTGAGGAACTAAGCAAGACCGTCGAAGAGGCGCTCTCTACCGCGGAAGAAGCTGGCTACCGCATTGATGCAATGTTGGGTGCGGCCACACCTTCAGTCGCAGACGAAGCCGAACAGCAAGTGCAGGAAGACGAATCCAAGACCATCGAGCAACAGGTCCCGGTGGCTACCGAATTCGAGAACTCCGTCGAAGGGACAATTGAGGCTAAAGAAAAATAGTCAGGGTTCCTATTCCATCGCGAGCATGTTCGTGGAGGATACGGGATCAAATGATTCTCAGCTGATCAATGGACGAAGCGCCGCAGGTTAATGCGGCCTTCCCGGTAAAACAAAATGTTCGGCACACCGCGGCTCGTAGTTGTCCCCCGCCATGATGATTGGACTTTCGTAGTCGGCCGGCTTTCCGTCAATCAATCGCTGCGGATACAGAGCCTTGGCGCCGCAACTGCAATAAGCCACAAGTTCGGTGATATTGCCTGAATAAGTTCGCACCAGCCAGGAAAGATCCAACATCTCTCCGAACGGCATTCCCCTGAAATCCAGTTCCAAGCCCGACACCATGACGTCGTATCCCGACTCCAGCAGCCGTTTGGTAAACGGAAACAGATCCTGTACAAACTGGCCCTCGTCGATTGCAAGGCATTCCACGCGCTTGCCAATCTGTTTCTCCGTTGCTGCCAGAATCGGCAGAACCGTCCACGGATCCGACGACAGAAACTCGACAGCTTCCATCTTGTCGCAGCCGTTCCTGTTGCGGCTCTCCACCACCCCGGCCGCTGCCTTGGTATCCGCGCTCGGCTTCAACAGCAGGACGTACTGTTTGGCGTAGTGGCGGCGGGTTTCAATGCGGCGCAGCAACTCGGCGGTCTTGTTGCTCCGCATGGGGCCGACAATCATCTCCAGTTTGCCCGCCACTGCCTGCCTCCATGGTGTTTCGCTCGATTGGCGCCTTGTGCGAATACGGCCGCAAGAGGTCAATCGATGCAATTGGGTCCAAGCAAGATTCTAGCTCGGCTCTGAGGAGATTGGTCCAGCGGAAGCGATCGGTATCGAATCTGGAGGATCCATCGGGCAGGGGTGGTTCGTTCGGAAAAAGTACAATTCAAGCTAACGCTGGATAATCAGGGAGAATTACTTGCAAGCGACGTTTCAACCCGAAGCGGATGACCAACATAGGCCAATCAAGTACCGGCCTGACATCGATGGGCTACGAGCCGTGGCTATTATTTTGGTCGTGGCCTACCACTGTGGGTTGCCGTGGCTGAAAGGTGGTTTTGTCGGGGTCGACGTCTTCTTTGTGATTTCGGGGTACCTGATTGGTTCGCTCGTCTACAAGGAGATCCGAGGTCGCAGTTTCAGCGTCAGCAAATTTTATGCGCGCCGTGCACGGCGCATTCTGCCTGCTCTGTTTGTGGTGCTCGCCTTTTGTTATGTTTCAGCATTCTTACTACTGCCGCCCTCCGACACGGCGCACCTTGGAGCGAGCGCGCTGGCGACCATCACTTCGAGTTCAAATATTTATTTCTGGCGCAGAGCCTCCGGGTATTTCTTCTCGAACACTGATCTCTATCCGTTGCTCATGACTTGGTCATTGGGCGTCGAGGAACAATTCTACTTCCTGTTTCCAATGCTAATGCTTGCCTTGCGAAGGGCAAGTCCGCGGTTGCAGTTCCTGTGTCTGGCGGTGCAGCAATACGTACTCTGTCCAAGGTGTCAGGAACA